>NZ_FJUR01000001.1:1421875-2096250 GCF_900067135.1 Rhizobium sp. 9140
GAGCCCGCGGTCATCTGGCCGTACATGGCCAGCCCCTTTTTATCGAGCTCGTTGAAGTGATCCCACGTCGCCCAATGCGGAACGAGGTTGGAGTTGGCGATCAGCACGCGTGGCGCGTCCTTGTGCGTGCGGAAGATGCCGACCGGCTTGCCGGACTGCACCATCAGCGTCTCGTCTTCTTCCAGATCCCGCAACGAGGCGACGATCTTGTCGAAATCGGCCCAGGTGCGGGCCGCCCGGCCGATGCCGCCATAGACCACCAGCTCGTGCGGGTTCTCGGCGACCTCGGGGTCGAGATTGTTCATCAGCATGCGCAGCGGCGCTTCGGTCATCCAGGATTTCGCGGTCAGCTCGGTGCCGCGAGCGGCTCTGACGTCGCGGATATTGTGGCGCGGGTTGGTCATCGGTTTCCCCTTCTATGCGTGTGAGAGCATGGGCGCGATCTTTGCGATGCGCTCCAGTATGTCCTTGAGGTGGCAGCGAAGCGGCTCGGCCTTTTCAGGATCAAAGGCAAAGGGCGGCGCTTCGGTGGCGAGATGCGTGGACTGCGCCAGCTCCATCTGGATGGCGTGCATGCCCTCATCCGGCCGGCCGTAATGCCGCGTGGTCCAGCCGCCCTTGAAGCGGCCGTTGAGCACGCTGTCATAGCCGGCGGCCTGTCTTGCGACCGTAACGGCGGCCGCCTCGATCTCGGGCGCGCAGGTCCGTCCACCGTCCGTGCCGATGTTGAAGTCCGGCAACTTGCCTGGAAACAGAAAAGGGATGTGCGAGCGGATCGAATGGCAATCATACAGGATGGCCACGCCATGCAGCGCCTTCACCCGCGCGATCTCGGCGGCAAGGGCCGCATGATAGGGCTGGTGAAAAGCGTGCAGACGCGCCGCGATGTCCTCGGCCGTCGGCGCAGCACCTTGCTTCCAGATCGGCGCGCCGTCGAAATCGGTTTCCGGCACCAGTCCCGTCGTGTTCTGACCGGGATAGAGGCTTCCGCCGTCCGGATCGCGATTGGCGTCGATCACGTAACGGTGGAAGGTGGCGCGCACGGTGGTCACATCGGCTAGCAGCCCGTCATAAAGCGTATGGATGTGCCAGTCGGTGTCGGCGAGAACGCGGCCATTGTCGTTCAGCCGGGCCGCGATGTCGGCCGGGACGTCCGTTCCCGTGTGCGGGAAGGCGAGGATAACAGGGGAGGTACCCTGTGTGATCTCGAAAACGGGCATGTCAGACCTCCAGAACCGGCAGGATGCCGTGGGAGACCGCGGCGTTCAACCGGCCGTCGGCGACGATATCGCGCGCGGCCTTGAGGTCTGTCGCCATGTAGCGGTCGGTTTCGAGCGTGGGAACGACGGTGCGGATCGTGGCGATGACGTTGGACAGCTCCGGGCTGGAGACCAGCGGTGCACGGAAATCGATGCCCTGCGCCGCCGTCAGCGCCTCGATGCCGATGATGGAGAAGAGGTTTTCGGTCATCTGTAAGAGCCGGCGCGCGCCATGGCAGGCCATGGACACATGGTCTTCCTGATTGGCGGAGGTCGGCGTCGAATCGACGGAGGCCGGATGCGACATCTGCTTGTTCTCGCTCATCAGCGCCGCCGACGTCACCTCGGCGATCATCAGCCCGGAGTTCAGCCCCGGCGTTTTCGCGAGGAAGGCGGGCAGGCCGTAGGAAAGGGCGGGATCGACCAGAAGCGCGATGCGCCGCTGGGCGATGGCCCCGATCTCGCAGACTGCGAGCGCGATCTGGTCGGCGGCGAACGCCACGGGCTCGGCATGGAAGTTGCCGCCCGACACGACGGAATTATCGGAAAGCACCAGCGGATTGTCGGTGACGGCGTTGGCTTCGATTTCCAGCGTGCGCGCGACGGAGCGCAACAGGTCGAGGCAGGCGCCGTCCACCTGCGGCTGGCAGCGGATGCAGTAGGGGTCCTGCACCCGCTCGTCGCCTTCGATATGGCTTTCGCGGATCACCGAGCCCGCAAGCAGGCCGCGCAGCGCCGCTGCCGCATCGATCTGGCCCCGATGGCCGCGCAGGGTGTGGATATCGGGATGGAACGGTGCCGAGGAGCCCATGGCTGCATCCGTCGAAAGCGCGCCGGTGACGAGCGCCGATTGCGCGGCGCGGTGAGCGCGGAAGAGGCCTGCGAGCGCGAGCGCTGTCGACACCTGCGTGCCGTTGATCAGCGCCAGCCCTTCCTTGGCCGCGAGAACCACGGGGGTAAGACCGGCCCGTTCCAGAGCTGTGCGCCCGTCGAGCCGTTCGCCCTCGAAGAAGGCCTCGCCTTCGCCCATCATCACGGCGGCCATATGGGCGAGCGGCGCGAGGTCGCCGGATGCGCCGACGGAGCCTTTTTCGGGAATGACGGGAATGACGCCCGTCTCCAGCATGGCCTCGATCAGCCGCACCAGCGCCAGCCGCACGCCGGAGGCGCCGCGGCCGAGCGAAACGAGCTTCAGCGCCATGATCAGCCGGACGATGTTCTCGGCCAGCGGTTCGCCGACGCCGCAGCAATGCGACAGGATGAGGTTGCGCTGAAGCGTCGCGACATCGGCAGCGTCGATGCGGATGCTGGCCAGTTTTCCGAAGCCGGTATTGATGCCGTAGACCGGGGCATTGCCACCGGCGATCTCGGCGATGCGCGCCGCCGCCTTTTCGATGCCGGCATCGAAGGAAGGATCCAGCCGGGCGGGCTCGCCGGTCCAGTAAAGCGCTTCAAGCGTGGAAAGGGGCACGGAGCCCGGCTGTAGAACAAGCGTCATGGCGAGGTCCTAAAAGTCCGGCGGGGCAGAGCCCGCGCCATCAATGTCCGTTGTAGATGCGAGCATAGAGCGGGTTGAACCCCATGCGGTAGACGAGTTCGGCGGGGCGGGCGACCGACCAGATGGCGAGATCGGCCCGCTTGCCAACCTCCAGCGTTCCCACCTCGTCGACGAGCCCCAGCGCCCGTGCCGCTTCCCGCGTCACGCCGGCCACGCACTCCGTCACCGTCAGGCCGAACAGCGTCGCGGCCATGTTCATGGTGAGAAGCAGGGAGGTCAGCGGCGATGTGCCGGGATTGTTGTCGGTCGCGATCGCCATGGCGACGCCGGCCTGCCGGAAGAGATCGATCGGCGGCTTCTTCGTCTCGCGGATGAAGTAGAAAGCGCCGGGGAGGATGACTGCCACGGTGCCGCTCGCCGCCATCGCCTGCGCCCCCGCAGCATCGGTATATTCCAGATGATCGGCCGACAGCGCGCCATATTCGGCAGCCAGCGCCGCGCCATGCAGGTTGGAGAGCTGATCCGCATGCAGCTTGACCGGCAGGCCATGGGCCTTTGCCGCATCGAACACGCGCCGCATCTCGTCCGGTGAAAAGGCGATGCCCTCGCAGAACCCGTCCACCGCATCGGCAAGGCCATCCGCGGCAAGGGCCGGCAGCATCTCGTCGGCCACCTTGGCGATATAGCCCGCGCTGTCGCCCTTGAACTCCGGCGGCAGGGCATGGGCGCCGAGAAAGGTGGTGCGCACGGTGACGTCGCGAAGCGCGCCGAGCCGGCGCGCGGCGCGCAGCGTCTTCTGCTCATGGGCAAGGTCCAGCCCATAGCCCGACTTGATCTCGACGGTCGTCACGCCCTCTGCCATCAGCGCATCGAGGCGGGGCAGGGACTGCGCGACGAGATCCTCTTCGCTGGCCGCCCGCAGCGACCGCACGGAGGAAACGATGCCGCCGCCGGCCCGTGCGACCTCTTCATAGGTGGCGCCAGCCAGCCGCATCTCGAATTCGTTCGCCCGGTCGCCGGCATGGACAAGGTGCGTATGGCAATCGATCAGTCCCGGCGTGATCAGCCGTCCGCCGCAGTCCACGACATGGCCGGCAGCCTTGCGTGAAAAGGGAAGGTCCGCTTCCGGCCCGGCAAAGACGATGCGTCCGTCCGAAACGGCGATGGCACCCCGTTCGATCAGGCCGAGGCCGGGCAGAGCAGGGTCGAGCGTGGCAAGCTGGGCGTTGTGCCAGAGCGTGTAGCAGGCCGGGACGCCCGGCGCTGCCGATAGGGACTTCATGGAAGACATCGCTTTTCCCGCCTTTCCTTCGCTCGTCATTATGTATATACAAATGATAACGGAGCGCAAGCCTCATTCTGAAGCTGCGGCGCGGCCGGGATCGGGAGCAGGACGATGGAACGCCAGGCGGTAATGGAGCAGATGACAGGAAAGACGGAGACGATCTTCGCCACATCGGCGCTTCTGCCGGACGGCTGGCATGACGATGTGCGCCTCTCGTTCACCAGCGGGCGCATCGCATCCGTGGAGGTCGATGCAGCGCCGAAAGCCGGCGATGAACGTCACGCGATCCTCGTTCCCGGCATGCCCAATCTCCACAGTCATGCCTTCCAGCGCGGCATGGCGGGGCTCGCCGAAGTGCGCGGCCCCGGCGCCGACAGCTTCTGGAGCTGGCGCACCGTCATGTATCGCTTCGCGCTGTCCATGACGCCCGAGCAGGTGCAGGCCGTGGCAGCTCAACTCTATATGGAAATGATCGAGCAGGGCTTCTCCCGCGTCGGCGAGTTTCACTACCTGCACCACGCGATCGACGGCAGCCCCTATGCCGATATTGCCGAGATGGCGGTGCGCATCGCCGCTGCCGCTTCCGAAACGGGAATCGGCCTGACGCTCCTGCCGGTGTTCTACGCCCATTCCACCTTCGGCGGTGCCGCGCCAAGCGAAGGCCAGCGGCGTTTCATCAATACGCTCGACAGTTTCGCCCGCCTGCTGGAGGGGTGCCGCACGGCCGTGGCCGGCCTGCCGTCGTCGCGCGTCGGCGTGGCCCCGCACAGCCTGCGCGCGGCAACGCCGGCGGAGGTATCTGCGGTCGCCGGCATGGCCGCGCAGGGGCCGATCCATATCCATGTCGCCGAACAGATGAAGGAAGTCGAGGACTGCATCGCCTGGTCCGGCGCCCGCCCGGTCGAATGGCTCCTCGATCATGTCGGGCTTGATCCACGCTGGTGCCTCATCCATGCGACGCACATGACCGAAGACGAGACGGTGCGCATGGCGGCGAGCGGCGCCATTGCCGGCCTCTGCCCGATCACCGAGGCCAATCTCGGTGACGGCACGTTCAATGCCCCCGTCTTCGGTGCGGCCGGCGGCCGCTTCGGCATCGGCTCGGACAGCAACATCCTGATCGGCCTGCCCGACGAGTTGCGCCAGCTCGAATATTCCCAGCGCCTCCTGCACCGCTCGCGCAACGTCATGGCCTCAGCCGGACAATCGACCGGGCGCGCTTTGTTCGATGCGGCCCTTGCCGGCGGAGCCGTTGCCCTTGGCGCCGATGCGGCTTCGCCGCTCGGTCTGGCGGCGGGTGCTCCGGCTGATATCATTTCGCTGTCGATGCCCGACAGCGGCGCGCGCCACGATGCCGTTTTCGATGCCTGGCTGTTTGCCAACGGCACCCGGCCGGACAGTGTCTGGGTCGCCGGCAAGCGACAGGTGACATCAGGGCGCCACCGTGCGCGCGACCGAATTTCGGCTCGCTTCCGGCAGGTGATGAGAGAACTTTCGGCGTAGAACCCGGATGAAACGGCGGGCGCTCTCCCCAGAGATCGCATCGCCGCGTTAAAGGCGTATTAACCTTTATCGCCGCCCCGCATGCCGGACAGGACCCTCGTTAAGATCCCGTTCACGTTTCCAACCGTAAAGTTGTCATGTTCGATGGAGAACCGAGGCGCATGACGCGCAACTCGAAAACAATGGTGGATGAAGTGCATGACGTGCGCAGTTAATCTGGCAATTCCGGCCGGCAAGGTCGGAATTGCCATGATGCTCCCGATCGTCCTTACAAGCTGATCTCCCAATTCTCAGACGAAGATCGCATGCTCCGCAGCGACGAGTTCCTGCAGGAAATCGACCACGGTCCGCACGCGCAGCAGATCCCGCGCACTCTCGTGATAGGTCGTCCAGTATGCCCGCCGGATCGTCGCATCGGGCAGGATACGGCATAGCTCGCCATGCTGCCGCGCGATGTAATTGTGCAGGATGCCGATGCCGGCACCCGACCGCACCGCCTCCGTCTGCCCTGTCGCGCTGGAAATCTCGAAGCCCGCATCCCAGTTGCGCATCACCTCGCCGGTAAAATCGAGCGAAGCGGTCCAGAGAAGATCCTCGACATAGCCGATCCGCCGATGACGTTTCAGCGCCTCGATACTGTCGGGTGTGCCGTTCTCGCGCAGATAGGCGTCCGACGCATAGATGCCGAGCGTATAATCGGTGAGTTTGGACGAGACGAGCCGACCTTGCTCCGGTCGTTCAAGGGTGATGGCGATATCCGCCTCGCGCTGCGACAGCGAGAAGGAGCGCGGCACCGGCACCAGCTGAATGCGCAACGCGGGAAAGCGGGCCGTCAGCGCCCCCAGTCGCGGCGCCAGAAACGAGACGCCGAAACCGTCCGGCGCGCCGATGCGCACGGTGCCGGCAACAGCCGTATCGACCCGGCCGACATGCGCCTGCGCCGCCAGCATCTCCGTTTCCATTCTTTCCGCCGCGTGAAAGAAAACTTCCCCCTCCGCCGTGAGTTCGCAGCCATTCGTCCGCCGCACGAGCAGCCGCGTCTTCAAGGCTTCCTCCAGCGCCGTCACCCGCCGCGAAAGCGTGGCGTGGTTGACGCCGACCCGTTTCGACGCCGAGAGGATCTGCCCGCTACGGGCGACCGCGAGAAACATCCGCACATCGTCCCAGTTCATGACGTCAGCCTTTCATATGTCGATTTCTGCACAACCGTTCCTGAATTTCGCATGTTGATTTGTGTAGACTGTAGTGCGATCGTCTCGCCAACAGCAACGACAATCTGGAGGAGACAGCCATGTACGAGATCGGTCATTTCATCGGCGGCAAGACGGTTGCCGGCACCAGCGGACGCACGAGCAACATTTTCAACCCGGCAACGGGCGAAGTGCAGGGTACGGTGGCGCTGGCCAGCGACGCTGAGCTGGCGGCAGCCGTCGAGAACGCCAAGGCGGCTCAGCCGAAATGGGCTGCCACCAATCCGCAGCGCCGTGCCCGCGTCTTCATGAAGTTCGTCCAGCTTCTGAACGACAACATGGATAGCCTTGCCGAAACCCTCTCGCGCGAACATGGCAAGACCATCGACGACGCCAAGGGCGATATCGTCCGCGGCCTGGAAGTCTGCGAATTCGTGATCGGCATCCCGCATCTGTCGAAGAGCGAGTTCACCGAAGGCGCCGGCCCGAATATCGATATGTATTCGATCCGCCAGCCCGTCGGCATCGGCGCCGGCATCACGCCGTTCAACTTCCCGGGCATGATCCCCATGTGGATGTTCGCCCCGGCCATCGCCTGCGGCAACGCCTTCATCCTGAAGCCCTCCGAGCGCGACCCCTCCGTGCCGATCCGCCTTGCCGAACTGATGATCGAGGCAGGCCTGCCTGCCGGCATTCTCAACGTCGTGAACGGCGACAAGGGCGCGGTCGATGCGATCCTGACGCATCCCGACATTTCCGCCGTCTCCTTCGTCGGTTCCACGCCGATTGCCCGCTACGTCTATGGCACCGCGGCCATGAACGGCAAGCGCGCCCAGTGCTTCGGCGGCGCCAAGAACCACATGATCATCATGCCGGATGCCGATCTCGACCAGGCTGCAAACGCCCTGATGGGCGCCGGCTACGGCTCGGCCGGCGAGCGCTGCATGGCGATCTCCGTGGCCGTCCCCGTTGGCGAGGAAACCGCCAACAAGCTGATTGAGAAGCTGACGCCCATGGTCGAGAGCTTGCGCATCGGCCCCTATACCGACGAAAAGGCCGACCTCGGCCCCGTTGTCACCAAGGAAGCGCGCGACCGCATTCTCGACCTGATCGACAAGGGCGTGGAGGCCGGTGCCGATCTCGTGGTCGATGGCCGCGGCTTCAAGCTGCAGGGTTATGAGGACGGTTATTTCGTCGGCGGCTGCCTGTTCGACAACGTCACGCCGGATATGGACATCTACAAGACCGAGATCTTCGGCCCCGTCCTCTCCGTCGTCCGGGCCAAGACCTATGAAGAAGCGCTCGATCTGCCGATGAAGCACGAATACGGCAATGGCGTCGCGATCTATACCCGCGATGGCGATGCGGCCCGCGACTTCGCCTCGCGCATCAATATCGGCATGGTCGGCGTCAACGTTCCGATCCCCGTTCCGCTCGCCTACCACTCCTTCGGCGGCTGGAAGTCCTCGTCCTTCGGCGACCTCAACCAGCACGGCACGGACTCGATCAAGTTCTGGACGCGCACCAAGACCATCACCAGCCGCTGGCCCTCCGGCATCAAGGACGGCGCCGAATTCGTCATGCCGACGATGAAGTAGGACGCAGCCTGTCCGGCGTCTTCAAGAAGGGTCCCGCAAGGGACCCTTTTTCATGAGCATCTTTCTCGACATTTCTTCTTTTTGGAATTGTTCCAAACTGGCAGGCGTTCTATATAGAGCCAAGACAGGGAGTGGCGATCTGGGATTCGCCTGCGTCCGAGCATCGGAGTGAAGAATGCGCCTGACCAAGCAGACCAATTATGCCGTTCGCATCCTGATGTATTGTGCTGCAAACGAAGGGCATTTGAGCCGCATTCCGGAAATCGCCAAGGCCTACGGTGTGTCCGAACTGTTTCTGTTCAAGATTCTCCAGCCGCTGAACAAGGCCGGCCTCGTGGAAACGGTTCGCGGTCGGAATGGCGGCGTGCGCCTGCCCAAGCCCGCTTCGCAGATCACGTTGTTCGATGTCGTCAAGGTAACGGAAGACAGCTTCTCGATGGCGGAATGTTTCGATGCCGGCGAAGTGGATTGCCCGCTGGTCGATAGCTGCGGCCTGAACACGGCCTTGCGTAAGGCGTTGAACGCCTTCTTCGATGTGCTCTCACAATATTCGATCGACGATCTGGTCAAGTCACGCCCGCAGATCAACTTCCTGCTCGGCATCGACCCGCTTCCCTACGTCGCCCCGGCGGCACAGCCCCAGACGGCGGCTTAGGGCAATTCCAGCAAAAGTGCGCAGCGGTTTTGTGTTCGGAAGTGCGTTGAAACAATGAGAGAGAGGGCTTTCGCGCTTCGGAGAGACGCTGAAGCGCTCTAACGGCGGCCTGTCCGGAATGTCGGCAGACTGCGAGTAAGCAACGACGCGTCTTCAGCAGACGCGTCGTTTTCGTCTCAGGACTTCACGAGATATTCCTGCAGCAGAAATTCGATGGCGGTCGGGTCGAGCTCTGCCTTGTCGAGGCGGAAATCGACACCGTATTCCTGGAACGACTGGAAATACGCGTCGTCCAGCGAGCCGGAAATCACGCCAACGGGGCCGATGAAGCCCTTCTGGCGGATCTGCGGCACCGTATCGCGAAAGTCGCCATGTGGCGGAAGCCGGTTGTCGACCAGCACCATGGATACGGGCGTGCCCCGCTCAAGCAGGGGCAAGGCCGCTTCGATCGTCTCGCAGTAATGCAGCTGGATGGCGAAGGCCTGAACCTTGCTCATCAGTCGCCGCAGGATCACATGCTCGGCGGGTTCGTCGTCAATCAGAAGAATTTGAACAGGTATGGGCATCGACATGAATGATCCGTTATCTCTAAATATCTAAAATAATTGTCGTTTAATGTCTTTCGGGGTTCGAAAGCCCCAAAATACCGTCATTGTATAATTTGTTCCCTGATGGCCTTGGCAACCATTTGCGTCCGATTGACGACATCCAGTTTTTTCAGGATCGTCGCCGTATGCGAGTTGATCGTATGTTCGGAAACCGAGACGATGAGGGCAATTTCGCTCGCCGTCTTTCCATGTGAAATCCACCGGAGAATTTCCGTCTCCCGCGCCGTCAGCCCCATTCCCGCCCGCGTCGCCAGCACGAACCGATAGAAATAGTCGAACGCCGTGATCGAGTTGTAACAGAGCTCGACATGGCAGGTACGATCGATGTCGTCGTTATCCCCGAAATACACCACGACATAGCGCGTGCCGACGATGCTGTGGACAGGTACGCAGGCCACGAGGTCGAAGCCGATCTGCGCCAGGAAATCCGTCCCGGCATTCAAAGCCGCCGCGTCGTCCCTGGAGGCCGACCATACGGAGGGCACGGTGGATGCATGGAGGCTCTTGAGAAGCAGGCAATCGGAAAGCTTGTAGCGCCGGTCATACGCCTCTGTCAGCCCGGGCGGCAGGTCGTGCAGCACCAGCCGCGTGGTCAGAACTGCAGGTTCGGCCTCTTGGCCGAGTTGCAACACGCCGAAGTGATCGAACCCGGCGCCGAGCGCCAGCATGTGGAAAATCCTGAAGAAATCGACGCGGTTGAGCGCTTTCTCAAGATCCTTCTGAAAATCGTAGCGTCTGCAACTTTCCAGCAACGCGCCCACGGCGATGATGCCCCCCTGGCTCCCGGAATGCTAGCTTAACGGGCAATTCGCGCTTGGCAACTCCCCTAAAAAAGGTGGAACCTGCTCGAAATGGGAAAGGCCGTGCGCTTTCCGGACATGAAACGGACGCGTCGCCTGTCGCCCGCTCGGCACGCAAACCCTTACCACGGCCAACAAGGTGACCGTTCCTGCGCCACGGCGGCATGACGGCGCAGACAGCGGAGCGCGCGCATCCCGTGGTCGGAAAACTGGAATGACATAGCGTAGATGCGTTATATCTTGGATAAATTTTCCAACTGGACAAAAGAATAGAGCGGGTTATTGCATTGCCGCGGCAAATGTCGTTCCATTTCGGTCTGACCGGTTGCGGCTGCGATCCGGATCATTTGCAAAAAAGAATGTTTCAAGAGAACACAAGAAAACTGGGAAAAACGGTGATGAAAAAGCTCTCTACTCTTCTCGCGGCGACGGCTGTCGTGACGCTGATGGCCGGCAGTGCCTGGTCGAAGACGCTGGTCTATTGCTCCGAGGGCTCGCCCGAAGGTTTCGACTCCGCTCTCTACACGGCCGGCACCACGTTCGATGCCTCCTCGCGCACGGTCTACAACCGTCTCGTCGAGTTCAAGAAAGGCAGCACGGAAATCGAGCCGGGTCTGGCCGAGAGCTGGGAAATGTCGGCTGACGGCACTCAGTACACGTTCAAGCTGCGCCCGGGCGTCAAGTTCCAGACCACCGACTTCTTCACGCCGACCCGCGAGCTGAATGCCGACGACGTCATCTTCTCGTTCGAGCGCCAGTACAAGGCCGACAATCCGTGGAACAAGTATGTCGCCGGCGCAACCTACGAATACTTTAGCGGTATGGGCTTTCCCGAGCTGATCAAGTCCATCGAGAAGGTCGATGACCTCACCGTCAAGTTCGTTCTCAACAAGTCCGAAGCGCCGTTCCTCGCCAATCTCGGCATGGATTTCGCCTCCATCTATTCCAAGGAATATGCCGACAAGCTGCAGGCCGACGGCAAGATGGAGATGATGAACCAGCAGCCGCTCGGCACCGGTCCCTACACCTTCGTCGCCTACCAGGCCGACGCTGCCATCCGCTACAAGGCGAACCCCGACTATTGGGGCGGCAAGCAGAAGATCGACGACCTCGTCTTCGCCATCACGACGGATGCCGCCGTGCGCGCGCAGAAAGTGAAAGCCGGCGAATGCCACATCATGCCGTATCCGAATGCAGCCGACGTTTCCGAGCTGCAGAAGGATGAGACCCTGACGGTCCTCAAGGAAGAAGGCCTGAACGTCTCCTACCTCGCCTACAACACGCTGGTTGCACCGTTCGACAAGCCGGACGTGCGCAAGGCGCTCAACATGGCCGTCAACAAGCAGGCCATCGTCGATGCCGTCTTTCAGGGCGCGGCGACCGTTGCCAAGAACCCGATCCCGCCGACGATGTGGTCTTATAACGACGCCGTCGAGGACGACAAATACGACCCCGAAGCCGCCAAGAAGGCACTCGAGGCCGCTGGCGTCTCCAACCTCAAGATGAAGATCTGGGCCATGCCCGTGTCGCGTCCCTACATGCTGAACGCCCGCCGCGCGGCCGAACTCATGCAGGCCGACCTTGCCAAGATCGGGGTCGAGGTCGAAATCGTCTCCTACGAGTGGGCCGAATACCTGAAGCTTTCCTCCGACAAGGCCCGCGACGGCGCGGTCATCCTCGGCTGGACCGGCGACAATGGCGATCCGGACAACTTCCTCGACACGCTGCTCGGCTGCACCGCGGTTGGCGGTAACAATCGTGCACAGTGGTGCAACAAGGAGTTCGACGACCTCGTCAAGAAGGCCAAGCTGACACCGGATCAGGCGGAGCGCACCAAGCTCTACCAGCAGGCCCAGCTCGTCTTTAAGAAAGAGGCTCCTTGGAACACGATCGACCATTCCCTCGTCTTCATGCCGATGAGCAAGAAGGTTTCGGGCTACGTTCAGGATCCGCTCGGCATCCACCGCTTCGACGGCGTTGATATCGCCGAGTAAATCGCCACCTCCGCCGCATCCGCGGTGTCTCCGGCGGTCCGATGCGTATCGGGCCGCCGGTTTTGCAATCTTACGGAACGCTCATGCTGCGCTTCATTTTCGGGCGGCTCGCCGTCCTCATCCCGACGTTCGTCGGGGTCTCCATCATCGCCTTCTCCTTCATTCGCCTGCTTCCGGGCGATCCCGTCATGCTGCTCTCCGGAGAACGCGTCATGGCGCCGGAGCGCCATGCGCAGATCATGGCCGAGCTCGGCCTCGAGCGGCCGATGTACGTCCAGTATTTCGACTATCTCACCGGTTTGCTGCAAGGCGATTTCGGACGCTCGATCATCTCCAAGCGGCCGGTTATCGATGACTTCATGACGCTGTTTCCGGCGACCATGGAGCTGGCGATCTGCGCCATCATCCTCGCGGTCTGTCTCGGGATCCCGGCCGGCGTGGTGGCGGCGGTCAAGCGCGGCACCTGGCTCGACCAGACCATCATGGGCACGGCCCTCGTCGGCTATTCCATGCCGATCTTCTGGTGGGGCCTGCTGCTCATCATCTTCTTCTCGGGAACGCTCGGCTGGACACCCGTTTCCGGCCGCATCTCGTTCCTCTATTTCTTCCCGCCCGTCACCGGCTTCATGCTGATCGACAGCCTGCTCTCCGGCCAGAAAGGCGCGTTCGCCTCGGCCGTCAGCCACATGATCCTGCCGACGATCGTGCTGGCCACCATTCCGCTCGCCGTCATCGCGCGCCAGACGCGCTCGGCCATGCTCGAAGTGCTCTCGGAAGATTATGTCCGAACCGCCCGCTCCAAGGGCATGTCGCCCTTCCGCATCATCGGCGTTCACGCGCTGCGCAATGCCATGATCCCCGTCATCACCACCATCGGCTTGCAGATCGGGGTTCTGCTCGGCGGCGCCATCCTGACCGAGAGCATCTTCTCCTGGCCGGGCATCGGCAAGTGGATGGTCGATAGCGTGTTCAAGCGCGATTATGCCGTCGTGCAGGGCGGCCTCATGATGATCACTCTCGTGATCATGTTCGTCAATCTGATCGTCGACCTTCTCTACGGTTGGGCGAACCCCCGTATCCGGCGATAGGAGACGCGACATATGTCATCTGTCGAAACAAAATCCGTATCCCCCGCAGCGGCAGCCATTGCCACGCCGTCGGCGCCGCCATCCGGCTTTGCCGAGTTCTGGTTCTACTTTTCCAGCAATCGCGGCGCCGTGCTGGGTCTCGGCATCTTCGTCGTCATCCTGCTGATGGCGATCTTTGCGCCGCTGCTCACCTCCCATGATCCTATCATCCAGAACCGCGACGTCCTCTTGCTGCCGCCGGTTTTTGCCGAAGGTGGCCGCGCCGAATATCTTCTCGGCACCGATCCCGTCGGCCGCGATATCCTGACGCGCCTGATGTACGGCGCGCGCTTCTCGCTGTTCGTCGGCCTCATCGTCGTCACCCTGTCGGTGGTGACGGGCGTCTTCATCGGCCTTCTCGCCGGCTTCTTCCGGGGTAAGGTCGATACCATCATCATGCGGCTGATGGATATCATCCTCGCCTTTCCGTCGCTGCTGCTGGCGCTCGTGCTCGTTGCCGTTCTCGGCCCGGGCCTTGTCAACGCCATGATTGCCATCGCCCTCGTCAACCTGCCGCATTTCGTGCGCCTGACCCGCGCCTCGGTCATGACCGAGCGCAACAAGGACTACGTCATCGGCAGTCAGGTCGCGGGTGCCGGCACGCTGCGCATCATGTTCGTCACCATCCTGCCGAACTGTCTGGCGCCGCTGATCGTTCAGGCGACGCTGGCCTTTTCCGCAGCCATCCTCGATGCCGCGGCGCTGGGCTTCCTCGGCATGGGCGCCCAGCCGCCGACGCCGGAATGGGGTACGATGCTCGCCGAAGCGCGCGAATTCATCCAGCGCGCCTGGTGGGTCGTCACCTTCCCCGGCCTTGCCATTCTCATCACCGTGCTCGCCATTAACCTGATGGGCGACGGCCTGCGCGATGCGCTCGATCCCAAACTGAAGAGGTCCTGATGCCGCTTCTCGATATCCAGAACCTCACCGTCGAGTTCCAGACCTCCACCGGCACCTTCCGCGCGGTGGACGGCGTCTCGCTCACCTGCGACACCGGCGAAATCCTGTCGATCGTCGGCGAAAGCGGCTCCGGCAAGTCCGTCTCCATGCTCGCCGTCATGGGCCTTCTGCCCTGGACCGCGAAGATCACCGCCGACCGCATGGCGTTCAACGGGCAGGACCTCCTGAAGCTGTCGCCCCGAAACCGGCGCAAGATCATCGGCAAGGACATGGCGATGATCTTCCAGGAGCCGATGTCGAGCCTCAATCCGTGCTTCACGGTCGGCTTCCAACTCGGCGAGAGCCTGCGCATCCACATGGGCCTCGACCGCGCCGCGCGTCGCGCCCGCTCCATCGAGCTTCTCCAGCTCGTCGGCATTCCCTCGCCGGAAGACCGCCTGTCGAACTTCCCACACCAGATGTCGGGCGGCATGAGCCAGCGCGTCATGATCGCCATGGCGCTCTCCTGCAATCCGAAGCTCCTCATCGCCGACGAGCCGACGACGGCGCTCGACGTCACCATCCAGGCCCAGATCCTCGACCTGCTCGTTCGCCTGCAGAAGGAAAACGGCATGGCGCTGGTGCTGATCACCCACGACATGGGCGTGGTCGCGGAAACCGCCGAGCGCGTGCAGGTGCAGTATGCCGGTCAGAAGGTCGAGGAGCAGCCGGTCAAGGCGCTCTTCCGCGATCCGCATCACCCCTATACGGCGGCCCTTCTCGCCTCCCTGCCGGAACGCGCGCGGATCGGCGAGCGCCTGCCGTCCATTCTCGGCGTCGTGCCGGGTCAGCATGATCGCCCGCAAGGCTGTCTGTTCTCGCCGCGCTGCGCCTTCGCCACGGATCTCTGTTCGCGCTCCGTCGTGCGGCAGGGGCCGGAACTTGGCCGCGCGCTGTGCAATTACCCTTTGATCGACGGCATTCCCGAGAACCATCCGACGATGACCGTCGAGCTTGCAGGAGAGGGCACGCGATGAGCGAGACCAACCTCAGCGAAACCGCAATCGCATCCAGACCTGTCCTCGAAGGCCACGATCTCCAGCGCTTCTATTCCGTCTCCCGCGGCATGTTCAAACCGGCCGCCACCGTGCGCGCGCTGAATGGCGTATCCTTCTCGCTTCATTCCGGCCGCACGCTGGCGGTCGTCGGCGAAAGCGGCTGCGGCAAGTCCACGCTCGCCCGCCTCGTCACGATGATCGAGGACCCGAGCGGCGGCGAACTGCTGATCGACGGCAAGCCGGCCCGCGTCGGCGACGCCTCGCTGCGCAGCCTCGTTCAGATCGTCTTCCAGAACCCTTATGGCTCGCTCAATCCGCGCCAGAAGGTCGGGTCCCTGCTAGAGGAACCGCTGAAGATCAACACCACCGATGACGCGGCCACGCGCCGCGCCAAGGTGGAGGAGATGATGCGCAAGGTCGGTCTGCGCCCCGAGCATTACGACCGCTACCCGCATATGTTCTCCGGCGGCCAGCGCCAGCGCATCGCCATTGCGCGCGCGCTCATGCTGCGGCCCAAGGTGCTGGTGCTCGACGAGCCGGTATCCGCACTCGACCTGTCGATCCAGGCGCAGGTGCTGAACCTGTTGATGGATTTGCAGAAAGAGATGGGCCTCGCCTACCTCTTCATCTCGCATGGCCTGTCCGTGGTGCGCCATATCGCAGATGACATCATGGTCATGTATCTCGGCCGGCCGGTGGAAACAGGCACGGCGGAAAGCGTGTTTTCGAACCCGCAGCATCCCTATACCGCCGCTCTCCTGTCGGCCACGCCGGTCGCCAATCCGGAAGGCAAGCGGCAGCGCATTCAGCTGCAAGGCGAACTGCCGTCGCCGCTGAAGCCGCCGAGCGGCTGCCCGTTCAACCCGCGCTGCTGGCGGGCGACCGATCTCTGCCGCGAGACGATGCCGGTGCTCGATGGCCCTGTGGATCATCGCTTCGCCTGCTATCACCCCCTCGACGATGCTCCGCCGTCGGCCCCGGTGGACTGAGCGCACGCGCAGTTCGATCGACAGCCGACAGCCGGATGACGGCAAGATATCGGCATATCTCCAGAGTTCCGGCTCTGGAGATTGCTGATGCGCCGCCTGCTCCGTCTCGTCCTTCCCTTCCTGCACCTCGCGCTGCCGGGCGGTGCGGTGCTGGCCGGCGAGCACGATGCGGATTGCACGCGGGAGCCGCAGGCGCACTGGATGAGCCGGGAAGCGATTTCCCGCAAGGCCGTTGCCGCCGGCTACCCCGATGTCCGGCATATCCAAGTTATCGGCTCGTGCTACGAGATCGAGGCCCTGACGGCGCGCCGCCTGCAGGCTGATGTCGTCATGGACCCAATGACAGGCGACGTCGTTGCGGCCTCCATGAGCAACGGCCCGCAACGATGATGCGGGAGGCGCTGTTGCGGGCCGCAAAAGCTGATACGCTCCGCGTGCTTCCCGATCCGCTTTTCCAGACTGTGAGAAACATGCATGCGGCTGCTGCTGGTTGAAGACAGTCCCCGGCTCGCCGAGCTTCTGGGCGAAACCGTCCGCGAGGCCGGCTGGCGGCTAGATGTCGTGACGACGATCGCCGATGCGACGGTGACGCTGACGCTGCGCGAGCACGACCTCGTTCTGCTCGATCTCGGCCTGCCCGACGGCAACGGGATCGAGCTGCTGCGCCAGATCCGCAAGATCTACAAGGACCTGCCGGTTCTCGTCATCACCGCGCGCGGCTCGATCGAGGAGCGGATCGAGGGGCTGGATGCGGGGGCGGACGATTATCTCGTCAAGCCGTTTCACCACCGCGAATTCCTCGCCCGCTGTCGCGCCATGCTGCGGCGCAGCCCGACATCGCTTCAGCCGGTGCTCGAATGCGGCCACCTTCGATATGATCCTTCCATGGCGGAGCTGTCCTGCGGCGGCACCATCGTCGCGCTGCCGCCGCGCGAGCGGGCGCTGGCGGAATTGCTGATGCGCGATGCCGGCCGGGTGGTGCAGAAGCGCAAGCTGGAGCTGGCGCTGTCGGAATTCGGCGAGGAGATGACCGCCAACGCGCTGGAGCTTGCCGTTTCACGCCTGCGCAAGAAACTGCTTCCGGTCGATACCGGTGCCGATCTCGTCACCGTGCGCGGCGTCGGCTACATGCTGCAGGCCGCGCCATGAGTGCCGTTCGGGATCGCTCCTTGATCGGTATCGTCTCGCTGCGCATCGTCACCTTCACGGTGCTCGCCATGATGCTCGAGTTCGGCATCGTGCTGGCGGAATACTGGTCGAACGATGCCGATCTCGGTGGATTTCTGATCGGGCAGGAGGCGGAAACGCTGGCCGAAGGCATCGTCGTCGCCAAGGACCGCATCTCCTTCCAGATGCCGCCGGCGCTCGCCGAACGCTACACGATGCGCGAGGATGAGACCGACGGCGACATCTTCGTCCGGGTCCGCACCTCCGCCGGCGAAGTTCTGTTTTCCAACTGCGAGGCGCTCTGCCAGCGCCACTTCCTGCCGATCGAAATCAACCCGCCGACCTTCTGGCAACGCGAGATCGCGCCCGGCAAGCCGTTGAGCGTCGCCGGCGGCCGCTCGTTCCGGTTCGGGACGCAGGAGGTGTTCGTCGAGCTTGCGGTCCTGCGCGATCCCCACGGGTTCGTGACCAGCGTGTTGCTGCACGAGTTGCGGGATCACCTGATCATCCCCATGCCGCTGATGTTCGGCCTCGTCGCCGGCGCCACCATTCTCTCGGTCCGGCGCGCGCTCAAACCAGTGGTCGAAGCCGGCAAGGCGGCAGACGTCATCGATCCGCGTGCTGCCTTCAGCCCGCTCTCGACAGAGGGCATGCCGCGCGAGATCGCAAACTTCGCCAATGCCGTCAACCGGCTTCTGGTGCGGGTGGCGGATCTCATTCAGGCGCAGAAGATCTTCTCCACCTCGATCGCCCACGAAATCCGTACACCCGTCGCCGTGGTGCGGATGGAGCTGGAGCGGATCGATGACCCCCGCGCACGCAAGGCCGAAAAGGACCTGGAGGCGCTGACCCACATGCTGGAGCAGCTGACCTCCCTCGCGAAACTCGATGTGGTGGATGCCGCCTCTTTCAAGCCGGTCTCCTTGCCGGGTCTGGCGAGCGATGTGGTCGCCCAACTCGCCCCCTTCGTCTTCAACAGCGGTCGGACACTCGAGTTCGTGGAGGAGGGCGGTGGCGAGATCCGGGCGGTGCCGGCGCTGATCGAGAATACGATCAGCAACCTCGTTGAGAACGCCGTCAAGCACACGCCGAAGGGCACGCATATCTCGGTGCGAACGGCGGATCTGGGCGTACTCGACGTGGCCGATGATGGCCCCGGCTTCGGCCGGTCGCCCAGCCATATCCTCGAAAGCGGGCGGATCAAGAGTTCGGATGCGCTCGGCGTCGGCCTGAAGATCGTGGAGCGCATCGCCGAACTGCACGATGCTGCATTGACGGTGGAATCCGGGGACGGGCAGGGAACGCGTGTGCGGCTCGCGTTTCCGGTGCCGCAGCAGCCGTTCCATGAAAGTCTGACCTAAACCGAACTTTTCAGCCCGAAGGTTTTCCTCAAGCCCGTTCTCCTGTAAGCCCCGATGCGTCTGCGCTTCGGCGTCAACGCATTCGAGCAAGAGGAATTTCACGATGGATATCACACGCTTCGAGACCGGCCCGCGCATGAGCCAGGCCGTCGTTCACAACGGCACCGTCTATCTCGCCGGTCAGGTCGGCAATGCGGGCGACGACGTCGCAACCCAGACGAGCCAGGCGCTGGCTTCGGTCGATCGCCTGCTGGAACAGGCCGGCACCGACAAGACCCGAATCCTCAACGCCACCATCTGGCTGGCCGATATGGCCGACTTCCCGAAGATGAACGCCGTCTGGGACAAGTGGGCACCGCAAGGCAACACGCCGGCGCGCGCCACGGGCGAAGCCAAGCTCGCGACCCCGGAATATCTGGTTGAAGTCATCGTCATCGCCGCCCTTTAAGGCGGAAGCACCGGGCGGCGACACGGTCGCCCGGTCACGCCTGCGGCATTCAAAGCAATCCTAGTTGCCGATCCGCGCCATACCGCTCTCACCATTGTCGCGCACCCACTTCACCTTGTCGGCGCCGGTAGCGGTCAGGTCGAAGCACATTTTCGCGCCCTTGTACCAGGTGTTGAACTGCTGGCAGAGCTTGTCGTCGGCGATCCACCATTTGCCGGTGTCGCTCGGCTGGATCAGCTTGCCGATCCCAAGCGCCTTGCCATCCCCATCCACCACGCCCGACGTCCGGTAGTTCAGCGGAAACTCTCCGCCCATCGGCGCTTCGAGATAGATCGTGCGGCCGATGATCTTATCGCGGATATCGGCCTCGGTCATGCCGGCCGCAAAGGCTGCGGTGCTGCCGGAGGCTAACAAGAGGCTGATGGAGAGAAGGAATCTGTGCATGGCGCGCGCTCTCGGTTCTTTGTTCGTTGAGACGTACGCCGTCGGAAATGTCCCGGATCACAGCCTTCGCGAAAGCTTGGGAACAATTTCGCAAATCGGGCCGTTGTTAGGCCAGAATTAACGTTTCCATACATCGAAGGACGTTCCCATGCTTTACTGGCTGCCCAGGCTCGGCCTGATCCTGCTCGTCTGCGCCGCACTTGCCGTCGGCGTCGTCTCCGCAACATCCGACGACGTGGCGAACACGCTGCTCGTCGTTCTCCTGGGTCTCGGCCTCTTCTCGTTGACCCTGCGGATCTTTCCGCCAGAGAAGTATTGATCTGCTTGGCTGTAAAAGTGACCGCTGAAAAATACCATTTTTGGTGGAAAGTATCGGCCCGTCAGAGCTTTACGGGAACTTTTCTCCCGTCTCCGGATTGACGAACGTCCTAGCTGTCAGGTCATGCTCGTAGAGCATTGCGAGACCGCAAAATTGGGGCGTCAGGCAAGATACCGCGGCAGCTTTCGGCCCGCGCTCACTGCGAGTGGAGGTCAAAGATGAATTCTGCCATACCGGAGCGAGCCCTGTTCAAGGCGAAGAAGAAGGCGCAAATCGAGAACCCGCCGCCGTCCGAAGCGACGGCACTGGCCGATCCCAAGACCGGCCTCGATCTTGTCGTCGCCTGGAGTATTGTCGGGACATTCGTCATCCTGATGTCCGGCGTCATTTATACGCTCGAATCCATCCTGATGCCTGTGACGTTAGCGATCGTCGTGGGTATGGTGCTCGGTGTTGCGGCTGACCGGCTCTCGCGTTTTGGCCTTCCGCCCGTGCTGGGCGGCCTGTTTTTCGGTGTCGTTTTCGTGGTGCTGGTCTTTTTCCTCGTCAACGCCTTGATCGAGCCGATCTCCACGCTGACCGCAAAAGCCCCGATGATCATGGAAGACGCGGTTCAGCGCTTCCTGCCCTTCTTCGAGCGCTTCGAATGGGTCAGGCGGGCTATCAACGGCGCGAACGAGAAGGCGATATCGGACATGGTCTTGGCCAATGCCGGCTCCATGCTGGGGCTGGTCGCCACGGGCCTTACGCCCGCCTTCGTTCAGACGCTGATCTTCCTTGCAGCCCTCGGCCTGTTCCTCATCGGCCGCGCGCATCTGCGCAAGACCATTATCCTTGCCTTTGCCACGCATGAGCGCCGCCTGACGGCGATCCGCGTCATGAATGCGACGGAGAACGCCGTTGGCTTCTATTTCTCCACTGCCAGCCTGATCTATATCTCGCTCGGCACGATCACGGCTCTCATCGCCTTCGCTGGCGGGCTCTCGGGCGCGGTTCTTTGGGGGCTTTTCGCCTTTGTTTCCAGCTTCATTCCCTATCTCGGCGTTACCGCCATGACGATCGCGCTCACCTGCGCCGGTCTGATGACGCATGACAGCATGATCATGGCACTGCTGCCAGCGGCCTGCTTCTTCCTGCTGCATCTGGTCATGGAAAATCTGGTAACGCCAGCGATCCTCGGCCATCGCCTGGAGATCAACCCGTTCCTGATCTTCATCGCCATCATCTTCTGGACATGGATGTGGGGTGCCGTCGGCGCGATGCTGGCCATGCCGCTCGCGCTGATCGGTCTCACCATCTTCAACGAGGTCCGCACTCGGCCGCCGGAACGCCAGCTGCCCGGCTGAGGAGCTCTCAGGCTTCGCCGGCGGGGGCGTTCTCGTTGAAGAACAGCGCTTGGCTGATCAGCGCCTTCACCATGTCAGGGTTGAACGGCTTCGTGACGAGGAAGGCCGGTTCCGGCTTTTCGCCCGTCAGAAGGCGCTCCGGAAACGCCGTGATGAAGATCACCGGCACGGTCGCCGTCGAGAGAATTTCGTTTACCGCATCGATACCCGAGCTGCCATCCGCAAGCTGAATGTCGGCCAGGACCATTTTCGGCGATGTCCGCTTGAACAGCTCGACCGCTTCGCTATGCGTGCGGGCAATGCCGGCCACGCCGTGGCCGAGGCTGCGCACCATATCCTCGATATCCATGGCGATCAGCGGCTCGTCCTCGATGATGAGGATGTCGGTCACGACCTGACGGGAAATGTCCGTCGAAGCCTGCTGAATCAATCCGGCCACCGCATCCGGCGTAACGCTCAGGATTTCCGCGGTCTCATCGGGGCTAAAGCCTTCGACGGAGACGAGCAGGAACGCCTTGCGCGCATCGGGCGAGATCCGCGCCAGATTGGCGGCGGCCCGCTTTTCCCACGCATAAGGCGAATTTACCGCCTCTTCGTCGATCTTGATGGTGATCGTATCGAACAGCGAGCAATAGAGTTTGAAGACGCTGACCCGGTCGCTCGACGCCTTGGGAAACAGGTCGATATTGGCAATCAACGCTTCGAGGACGGCCGCGACGTAGGCATCGCCCGACGTCTGCGAGCCCGTGATGGCGCGGGAGAAGCGGCGGACATAGGGAAGGTGTGCGGCGATCCGCATGGAAAGTGACATGATAGACGTCCTTCGATATATTGGCGCCGAAACCGGACAGAGTTTGATCGTTCGACGAGTCGAAACAGGGACGTTTGACCATGTTTCCCGTCGTGTGGAAAGTTTGATCGGCAAGAATTACAAAGCATGAGGGAGACGTGATCAATTTGAGGATGCTGACGGGCTGCGCCGGGATGGGCGCGATTGGATTTCGGACGAAACGGACCTGACATCATGGCGGATATGACAAACCCCAAACAAGGCCCGGTCCTGCAACATGCGGAGACCATGGACCCGAACAGCCAGATTGTCTCGAAACTGAGAGCCCTTTACAGTGCCGTGGAGCGGGAACCTCTTCCCGATGCGTTTCTCGATCTCCTGCAGCAACTTGACGGTGTCGAGAATGCGCGCAAGGGCCGATGAAAGAGCGGAGCCCCAGATCAGCGACACAAAAAAACGGGCCTTAGGCCCGTTTTTCCGTTTCAGTCGGTAATGGATCGAACCGATCAGCAGGATGCTGTATAGCGGCGGCCGTTGCGGTCGCGGTAGATGCAGCGGCCCGGTTCGTTCGCCTGACCGATCAGCGCGCCAGCAAGGCCGCCAACGCCGGCGCCGATTGCCGCGCCACGCACGTTGCCGGTTGCCGCGCCGCCGATGATGGCGCCCGATGCTGCACCGATGCCAGCGCCGCGTTCCGTCTGCGTGCAGGCTGCGAGCGGCATGATCAGGGCGACGACGAGAAGAGCTTTTTTCATGGTGATATCCTCCGGTTCAACTTGGTGTGGATGGCCCTCTGGGAAAGCCGAGGTTTTATATGCGTCCCATAAGGACCAACACAAGAAGGATAACGACCACCAGGCCCAGGCCACCGGAAGGTCCATAGCCCCAGCTGCGGCTGTGGCCCCACGTCGGCAGAGCGCCGATCAGTAGGAGTACAAGGACGATCACGAGAATGGTGCCAAGCATTGGCGGTTCCTCTTTGGGTTCATTCGGAATGCGGAGCTATAACGCGCGCTTCTCTCTTTTGTTCCAAGCACTGATCATACCAGTTTGATGCTCTTAGCCGAGCGCCGTTCATCGAACTGCCTCCATTACGAGATGCGGCTACGAGCTGCGGCCTACACATGGGAACAAATCCCGCCCCGCTTGCGTTATGGGTCCTGTGTGAATGTAGGGATAGTGCGGTGTGGCAGGTGACCGGCGCGAAATCAGCGACGTATCCAGCATCACCAAAGAGGTGATGCAGATCGCCTCTGCAACACGAAGTCGGCCATGATGGCTGCCGGCACGCGCGTCAAGCGGCGTTTCGCCCCCCACACGTTCTTTCCGTTCCAGAATGCATCCAGAAAGCGCGCATGCCGAAACAGCGTCGCACGCGACTCGCAAACCCGAACCGCCATTTCATTCTGTCCCATCGTCTCACGTTTAAGGAGCAATCCGATGCTGAAAACCCTTCTGGCAAGCACAGTTCTTGCTGCCGCTCTTACCGGTACTGCACTGGCACAGCAGACGCCGGCAGCACCCGCAGCAGCACCGGCAGCAGCACCGGCAGCCTCGGCCCCTGCGGCATCACCCTCTGCTGCGGCAGCAGGCGACGACATGCTCGCGTCCAACGTTATCGGCAAGACGGTCTATACCGGCGTTGACGAGGAAGGCGAAGCGATCGGCGAGGTCAAGGATGTCGTGATCAACGCGGCCGGCGCCACCGAAGCGCTGGTCGTCGGCGTCGGCGGCTTCCTCGGCATCGGCGAAAAGGATGTGGCGGTCAATTTCGATCGTGCCTCGTGGTCGGAGCGTGACGGTTCCAAGATCCTCGTGGTCTCCATGACCAAGCAGGACCTCGAAGCGGCGCCCGCTTTCCAGCGCAAGGCCGTCATGGACGGTGCCGTCACCAAAGACACCGCAGCAACCGCGCCCGCGCCCTCCACGGATACCGCGGCCAAGCCGCTCGCAACGCCGGAGAATACGGAAGTCCCTCTGGACGCTGCCGGTGCCGAACCGACCGTTCCCCAGACCGGCACCACCCCGGAGATGACCGATCCGGATCTGGCGCCTGACGCTGCGGCCACCGCGACGGTCGAGCCCACGGACGAGTTGAAGCCGGTCGATGCCGCCATGCTGTCAGCCGACAAGCTGATCGGCACACCGGTGAAAGTGGCCGACGACACGAAAATCGGTGAAGTCGGTGACGTCATCCTGGCAAAAGACGGCAAGCTCGAAGCTTATATCATCGATGTCGGCGGCTTTCTCGGCATTGCGCAGAAGCCGGTGGCGATGAGTGCTGCCAATATTCAGGTCATGGCGAATGCAAAGGGCGCGATGACGATCTACTCGCCCTTCACCAAGGAGCAGCTGGAAACCCAGCCCGCCTACGACGCCGCCGCCTACAAGGCTGACCCCGGCAGCATCGTGCTGGCCAACCCCAAGCCCTGATCTTGTGAGGACAAGGCGGCTGATCGCTCGGCCGCCTTTTTCATGTTCGCCGGTCGTGATCACCCATTTACAGGCAACAAAAAAGGCGACCCACCGGGCCGCCCTCACCATGTCTGCCGGATGGAAATCAGTGCCGCTCGCTGCGGCCTTCCGACGAATCCAGCGCATCCAGCAATTGCTCGAACCGCCCATCCGTCGCCGGCATCTGACCGTTGAAGTAAAGATCCTTCAGCGTCTGGCCAATGTGAAGGTTCTTCTCGCTTGACCGCGATGCAGGCCGCGCCGAGGCCGCAACGGACTTCCAGATATGTGCGTTCGATACGGTCATGTTGGTGTCTCGCCTCAATGATTCGTGAACTCAACGCCCCGTGCACTGTGAAGTTCCGCCCATCCTGCGGCAACGTCGTGTCAAAATGAGCCAGCGCGCTCGTTATGGTAAATCAATACTTAAAGGTATTTGTCCTGCAGGGGTTGGCGGGGAGGCGCTTTGTGGCTGCGACGATGGGTGAATGCGCAGATAAAAGATCCCGATTTTTCCAGTTTTTACCTATGGCCTCGTACCGCGCAGTCATCACCTCAATCCTGCCGGCAACCTTCGCATTACAGGCACTGAGGGAACAAACGATATTGTGATGCGTTTGTGAGCATGAATTCATCGGAGGAAGAAGCCATGCTGTACTACGCACTTGTTTTTCTCGTCGTTGCCATCATTGCAGGTGTTCTCGGTTTCGGCGGCATTGCCGGCGCATCTGCCGGTATTGCGCAGATCCTATTCTTCCTGTTTCTTGCCTTCCTCGTCATTTCGCTCGTCGCAAGCTTGATGCGCCGCCGCACCTGAGCCTTGACGGAAACGACGGTCGGATATCGTCGGAAAGGGAGTGGTTCGCCACTCCCTTTTTCGTTGTGCGGCAAGAGCGGCCGAGCAGCGAATTCCTCATTAGCCCTGTTGCGGAACGTCCGGAAAATGCTGACATAGGCACAAAGACGCGACACGCTGGGAACATGGAGTTGAGCACGATGAAGACGGATGTGGCGGTTCTGGGTGCAGGGATTGTCGGCCTGTCCACGGCGATCCATCTTGCGCGGCGCGGAAAATCGGTTCTGCTCGTCGACCGCCGCGGGGCGGGGGAGGAAACCTCCTTCGGCAATGCCGGCCTTATCCAGCGGGAGGGCGTCGTGCCCTACGGCTTCCCGCATGATTTCGGCGCTCTGTTCCGCTATGCCCTTAATAATACCATCGACGCCCATTACCACCTGAAGGCCCTGCCGGGTCTCGTGCCGTTTCTGGTGCGCTACTGGTGGAATTCAGGCTTCACCCAGCACCAGCATATCGCAAGGCTTTATGCGCCGCTGATCGAGAACTCGATCACCGAACATGCCGACCTTATCAAGGCGTCGGGTGCCGACAACCTCATCCAGCGCGATGGCTGGATGAAGGTTTTCCGCACGGATGCCGCCCGCGATGCTGCCTATAAGGAGGCCGAGCGCCTGTCGGCCGGCTTCGGCGTCAATCACCAGAAGCTCTCGCCGAGCGACGTCAAGGCACTGGAACCCTCGATCCGCATCGGCCTCGCCGGCGGTCTGCGCTGGACCGACCCGTGGTCGATCCGCGATCCCCATAGCCTGAACAAGGCCTACCTCACCTATTTCCAGTCCCTCGGCGGGCGCCTGGTCGCAGGCGATGCCGCAACGCTCGAGCACGTTCTGGAAGGTCCCGGCTGGCGTATCGCTTCGCCGGATGGACCGATCGAGGCGGCTGAGGTCGTCGTGGCCCTCGGTCCGTGGGCGGATACCGTCACCCGCAAGCTGGGTTACCGCTACCCGCTTGCGGTCAAGCGTGGCTACCATATGCATTACGGCACGCAGGAGGGCGAACGGCTGAACAACTGGGTGCTCGATGCCGAGAAGGGATACTTCCTCGCACCCATGCTGCGCGGAATCCGGCTCACGACCGGCGCAGAGTTTGCGACCCGCGATGCGCCGAAGACGCCGGTTCAGCTCGCCCGCGCCGAACGCGTCGCCCGCGACTTCTTCCCGCTCGCCGAACGCCGCGACGAGGAGCCGTGGATGGGCGCGCGGCCCTGCACCCCGGACATGATGCCCATCATCGGCAAGGCGCCGCGGCACGAAGGCCTGTGGTTTGCCTTCGGCCATGCTCATCACGGCATGACCCTTGGCCCCGTCACCGGTCGAGCGCTGGCCGAAAAGATGACCGGCGAACGCACGACCATCGTCGATCTCGGCCCCTATCGTCCGGAACGCTTCGTCGCCTGAGCCCGCGCCTTCGCGAAGCCGGCTGCCATCAAGTGACCTCGTGGTGCGGACAAGTTTGTTTGATATCGGGCACGGAACGATAGGGCGCTCCTGCCGTTTCAACGTCGCTGCACACGAAAGGCCGTTGTGTCCGCGCCACGACAGTCTGCCGTGGCTGTGACGAGATGGGCTGCCGGGGCAAGGCGGCGGGAGATAGACATGCAAAAACAGATCGTTGAGATTGCCGGCGAAGCCGTCGGTACCTTGATGCCGCACGCGCGCGGCTTACGCTTCATGGCCGTCAAGTTCCACGTCTGGCCGCTCGATGGCGAGGTCTATGCCGATCCCGCCACGGCGCATCAGGCCGTGACCGCCCACATCGCCGCGACCCGCGAGGCCATGGCCGACCACGTTCACTGATGACGAGATCAGCGGAAAAAGAGATCAGGGGTCGCGGTAACCGGACGCATGAATATCCAGCCGATAGGTGCCGGGATCCGCAGAAAACATAAGGGCACCTTCCACCTGAGACTGAGCGGGCACATAATCGATTGTCACCTCCCGCATCTCCACCTCCCGTTGCTCACCATCCAGCAGCCGTCCCGTCACAGGCACGCCGGCAGCCGTCTTCTTGCCGGCGTTAGAGACGATGAAGGAAATCTCGAAGCCCTGCACCGTCGGCCTTTGTGCGGTGATGGTGACGCTAAGCTCCGGTGCCGCATCTCTGGCGGTCAGGCCGTGGTAAAGAATCATGCCGGTCATGGAGGCGACGAGCGCGGTGGAGAGCAGGCCGGTGGTCCACTCGATCCAGTGCGGGTGCCGGCGAACGATCTTGCGGCGGGAACCTGCCATCAGAACCTCATAGGATCAGCCGTGCGGCAGCAGCGCCGATCGCGCCGGGAAAGCCGAGCACGATGGTGGACATCAAGGCCGGCATGGAGCCTGACCCGTCCAGCCTGCCGAAACTCCACAGGCAATAAAGGCTGACCAGCAGCGCGATGACGTAGCCGGGAAGGGTGAACCGGGTCAGCGCGTGCCATCCCGGCGTATCCTTCAGCTCGTGCCCGCCCTTGAACGAAACGGCATAGACGAAGGCGTGCATGACGAGGATGGACAGGGCGATGGTCGCAAGCGCATGCCACGGCGTCATCTTGTAGGAAATCAGGATCATCTCTTCCGTCGGAGCCATGTTGAGGCTGAGAAACAGCGCACCTACGGCCATCATGAAGAGTTCGGCGCCGTAGCCGCTGTCCGGCTCATCTTCCGCGTCGTCGGGATCCGTGCCGAGCTGGCTGCGGCCGAGAAGCGCGCCGATGCCGGCGGGAACGGCCTGCAGAGCAATCTTGCCGAGGAAATCCTGCTCGGCCGTTTCCGGCGTCAGCAGCTTGAACAGAGTGAGGATCATCGCGCTGGCGAGAATGCCGATCGCATAGGCGATCATGGCATCGCGAATATCTTCGCGCCAGGAAAACGTCTTCTCGAAACCGATGCGATGCGCGATACCCACAAGCAGCGGCACGGTGATAACGAGAAGCAGCGCAAGCCGGAAGCGATCCATGGCAAAGCCGAGATCCCACATCTCCATCGTCATCTGCATGGGCAGTGCAAAGAGGAGCGCGCCCGCAATGCCGCGCCCGAGCCCGGTGACGAACGCCGTCGTCTGAAACGGCGCCCCGCGCGCCTCGTCCACATCGTCCATCGTCACCCCCAACGCGCCAGACACAAAACAGCGCGGCCGAAAAGGACCGCGCAGACAGACTTTCCAATGCCCATAGTCCGAGACACTGAGCGTAGGCAAATGCTTATGCAGCGACGCCGGATAAGCACCGTACACGCCGGCAGGATCTCAATCGTTCAACCCGCTCGGGAATGCCGCATCGACGGCGATCGTCGTCAGGTCGTTCCGCACCTTGGAAATGCCGGGAATACGGTATGCGAGTTCCTCGACCGCGCGACGATCGGCTGCCGTCTCGACCTCGCCGGACAGTTCGGCAACGCCGCGCAAAACTTTGATCTCGACGGCGGAGGTGTCGATCTCATGCTCTTCAAGCGCGTTGGAAAGTGCCTCTTCCAAGCCGTCGTCATCGGTGTCGGCCTCCGGATCGTCACGCAGAATATCCGGACCTCCATGGCCGATGCGAACCGTCTCGTCCGATGTCTCGAAGCCTGGATTGCCAGACTCGTCAAAACTCTCCGGCGTCTCGCCATATGAGCGGTTGGCGACATCGACCGGGGAGCCGGAGACGTCGTCGGCATATGGCCAACCCTCCTTCAGGTCGCGGTCTTCATAATCACGATAGTCTTCTTCACGGCGTGTGGTCTTCTCGATCATCGTCAGGATCCTCGATCTGGTCGTTTCGCCTGGGTAAACCGCTGAGCGAGGCTTTGGTTCGACCGACGGCGGATTATGTCCGGCCGATGATCCGCACGATTGCCACGTCCAGATGACAGCGGCTTCTCAGCATGAGATGGGAGAGAAGCCGGTGCCCATCATAAAGGCGCGGTCCAGTACCTCGGCTATCTGAAGGAGACTGTCTGCATTCTTACCGGCCAGAGCAATATGTTCGGCGTGTGGAAAAAACGCGCCACGAAAAAAGCGAGACCTTCCAGCCTCGCTTTTTCCCTTTTCAACAATCACTTACCATGCTTCACACCGAACTTATGGAGCCGTGCTTGGCGCAGTACCCGTCGCTGGAGCCGTGCCGGTTGCGGCCGGCGGGGTAACCGGAGCTGTCTCGGCCGGGGCAGTTGCCGCAGGCGGGGTTGCGGCCGGTACCGTTGCGGGAGTCTGCGTATCGGTGGCGGAAGGCACCTCTGATGCCGGTGGCGTTGCCGTCTGGCTGGCAGGTGCAGGCTGTATCGCCGTGTCGGACGCGTCGTTCGACATTTCCGCAGGCAACCATACCAGCAGTGCCAGCACGAGACCGGCGAGCAGAATGATCAGGACCGGCCAGTTGCTGCGACGGGTCCGCGCCGTCGGTGCTGCCGGATCCAGCGGACGCTGGACCAACGGATCGCCGAGCGGTGCCGCCGTCACCGGATCGATCCCGGCAGTTGGGCGCATCGTCGCCGCGTCCGTACGGGCAGCCTGCTCGGCTCTCGCCGCATCGTCGGCAGGCCAGGACGTAGGATTTGCGGGGCGCTTTTCATTCGGATCAAAACGCTGGTTCATGACAGCTTCCTCCTTGTCGTTTTGCCGACTATCGGCACATGCAGAGAAAACGCACTGTTAAAGCTAATGTTCCTGACACGCCCCTTGGGCTCGTCTGACAAGGACGGCAAACGCAAAAGCGAGCGGCAGAGTTCTACCCCCGCCGCTCGCTTCTCACCGTGCAAAATCACCCTCGAGAAAAAGGTCAGTCCTGCTCACGCACACCCGGCGTCGCTTCGCGCTGATCGGCATCTTCCAGATCGGACTGTACCAGAAAAACGTCCCCCTTTAACCGAACCGCCTCCCGACGCGCAGCCGCCGACATGACATCATCCGGCTCCGTATCATCCCCATCCTTGCCTCTCAACTCCGCCTCGCTCCCGATCGGCGTCACGTCCTCATCATGAATATCAAGATTGCGGTCCGTATGACCCTGTTCGCCAGCCCTGCCTTTGTCGGCCATGTCGCTTCTCCTTGGTTTCCTGATCGAAACGCCGGCCGGAAGCCAATGTTCCGGGAAGGGATAGCGACCTCGTCCCATCAGCAGGTCGTCGGCAATGCACGGGACTTCGGGAGACGCACACTGCTTAGGGCCGCATGGCATCAGGTCGTCAAAACGCAGATACGGAATCCAGCATGACAGAAACTAAGAGCAAAAAATGAGATTTGACAAGAATTGGCTGGGGAACCTGGATTCGAACCAGGACTAACGGAGTCAGAGTCCGTGGGTCTACCGTTAACCTATTCCCCAACGCGCGGGCTGTGCCCGTCGGTGTGCCGGGCTTATAGACAAAAGGAGGCGGGATGCAAAGGGGGTTTTTGAAAAACTTTGCGGGATGGTCGAATGGGGTGGTTTTTGTTTGGGGAGCCGGGAGGTTTTAGGGGGGAAACGGAGCGGTTTGGCGGGGTGGATTGTCGTTCGGGAAAAAGCAGTTGGCGAAAGGCGGGCGCGCTGGTAGAGTCGGGACAACGAAAATCGAGAGAGCGTCTTGAGCGACCGGTTTAGGCTTCGCGCGACGCGGTGGTAAGATCAGTGAAAGACCCCGAGCACGGCGATACGCCGTATGAGAGCGGGGCGTCGGCAGCGGCCGGAAACCCGGGGCAAACCATCCCCGGGTCCGGCAAAGCCAAGCGCAGGCGTCGTAAGGCGGCGCGCAAGGGCTCCGCACATGCCAGCTCCCCCCATAACCAAGGCCCCTCCGTATCCGGAGCAGGCCATTCCGCACACACTGTTCTGGACGGCGAACCCGTGCGCAAACGCAAACGGCGGCGGCGCACGAAGACCGCGTCTCCAGGCTCTGCGCAGGGTCGTGGCGCTTGGCATGGCGATGGTGCGGTTCACGGCGCCGACATCAGGGCGTCCGGCTCGGACCCGCATGTCCGAGGCGCTCAAACGCAGGATGCCCGAACCCAGGACGGCCCGACACGTATTCTCCAGTCGCGGGATCCACGCGATGGAGATGCGCATCGCGGCGGCGCGTTCGAGGGTTCGCGTCACGCTTCCGGTCGCCGGTCGATCGAGCGGCACGACGAAGCGGGCAGTCATGATCACGCGGGTGCCGGTGCTGCGGCACAGGATGCGGGCGCCGCGGCCGGTGCTTCGCGCAGCCATCCCGATGGAGGATCGGCGGCACAGGGCGCGTCCACTGGCAACGGTTCGAAGCCCGGGCAGGGACGGGGGGCGGAACCGGCCGGCAAGGGCCACCGCAATCACAAGCATCGTCATCGCCGCAATGCCCAGGCGCGTCCGCTGCAGGGCACGGATGTCGTCAGGTCCGGGCGCGACCGCGTCGGCGCGCCCGGTAGTGACGGTCGCGCGTCGGCGGGCCAGCGGCAGGGCCGCAATCCGGGCGTTCAGGGTGGTGCCGGGACGGCGGCGCATTCGGATTCCGCTTCGCAGGCTGGCGCGCCCGGTCGCCCGGTGTCGCAGCAAAGCGGCCATTCCGGGCATCAGCGTTTCGAACAGGGCATGAATCAGGGCGGAGCCCGTGGTGGCCCGCACGCGCATGGGGCGATCACCAAGACGTCCGATCATGCGGGGCACGGGCGCGGCGCCAATGGCGCAGGGCAGGGCGGGCATCATGGATCGGCGGCGGAGGGCGAGTACGCCGCGCGGCCAGGCCCCGGCTTCAACCCCGGAAACCGCGCCGCAGCCTCCAACGGGCGCACGGATACGGTCGAAGGCGACGATTCCGGCCCGCCGCCGCTGTATGCGGCGCTCGATCTCGGCACCAACAATTGCCGCCTCCTCATTGCGCAGCCGACGCGACCGGGGCAGTTCCGCGTTGTGGATGGCTTCTCCCGAATCGTGCGGCTCGGCGAGGGCCTTGCGGCCAGCGGCCGCCTGTCCGAGGACGCCATGAACCGCTCGGTCGAGGCGCTGAAGATCTGCGCGGCGAAGCTTGGGCATCGCAATATCCGCCGTAGCCGGCTGATCGCGACCGAAGCGGCCCGCGCTGCCGAAAACGGCGTGATCTTCATGGATCGGGTCACGGCGGAAACCGGTCTCGAGCTCGAGATCATCGACCGGGAAACCGAGGCGCGGCTGGCCGTATCCGGCTGCGCATCGCTGGTCGGGCGCGAGGCGCGCTCCGTGGTGTTGTTCGATATCGGCGGCGGCTCGTCGGAAATCGCGGTGCTGCACATCGGCGACAACCGATCGAGCCGGCTTGCCAATCACATCACCCACTGGACCTCGCTGCCGGTCGGCGTCGTCACGCTGTCGGAGCGCCATGGCGGGCGCGACGTCACGCCGGAAAGCTTCGAGGGCATGATCCGCGAAGTCTCCGGCATGCTCGATCGTTTCGACTGCCCGGAGATCGAGGCCGTGCGTGCGGCGGATGATTTCCACCTCATCGGCACGTCCGGCACGGTCACCACGCTCGCCGGCGTGCATCTCGACCTGCCGCGCTACGATCGTCGCCGGGTGGACGGGCTCTGGCTGTCGGACGACGAGGTCTCCGCCATGCAGGCGCGTCTGCTCTCCTGGGATTTCGCGGCGCGTGCGGCCAATCCCTGTATCGGGCCGGATCGGGCGGATCTCGTTCTCGCCGGCTGTGCCATTCTGGAAGCCATTCGCCGCCGCTGGCCGTCGACCCGCATGCGGGTAGCTGATCGTGGGCTGCGCGAAGGCCTTTTGACGGATATGATGGCCGATGACGGCGTCTGGCGCCGCGGTCGAGGCCGCCGCCTGTCGCGTCCCGGCCCGCAAACTGGCTCCGAGGAGGGCCGAAGCTCATGACCAAGCCCCCCATCGGCGGCAATCGGACCGGACGCAAACTCGGGCAGAGGGTGAAGAAGGGCAAGCTGAAGGCGTCGTCGCGGCGCTGGATCGAGCGCCACATCAACGATCCCTATGTGCAGCGCGCTCAGTTGGAAGGCTATCGCGCCCGCGCGGCCTTCAAGCTCTTGGAGATCGACGAGAAGCACAAGATCCTCAACGGCGCGAAGCGCATCATCGATCTGGGCACGGCCCCCGGCAGCTGGTCGCAGATCGCCGCCAAGGTCACAAGCTCGACGGATACGGACCCGCGCGTTGTGGCGATCGATTTTCTCGATGTCGATCCGCTGCCCGGCGTCATCATCCTGAAGCTCGATTTTCTCGATCCCTCCGCTCCCGACGCCATTATGGATGCGCTGGGCGGCACGCCGGATCTCGTTCTCTCCGACATGGCGGCCCCCACCACCGGCCACCGCCAGACCGACCATATCCGCACCATGCACCTCTGCGAGGTCGCGGCCCACTTCGCCATCGATGTGCTCGGCCCCGGCGGGCACTTTCTCGCCAAGACCTTCCAGGGCGGCACGGAGCGCGAGCTTCTGAACCTCCTGAAGCAGAATTTCCGCCAGGTCCTGCACATCAAGCCCGCCTCGTCCCGTGCCGAATCGGTCGAGATGTTCCTGCTGGCAAAGGACTTCAAGGGCCGGCGCGAGGGCATCTCGGATCACGACGATCTCCGGGCGGAAGGCCAGACCTTTCGCGACGAGCGCGAGGACGTGACCGAGCACGAAGAGGACTAAGCGGGGCGACCGGGCGACGTTTCCACACGCCGGTGAACCCACTCATGAAGGTGCGCGCTCTTCCCGTAAAGCCCTTAAGCTACTTCCCCGCCAGCGACTCCAGTTGCGCCTCGCCCTTTTCCCGCGCTGCAGCGCCATGACCGGACACTTCGGCGCCGGCGGTTTTCGCCATGCCGATGAAGGGGATGACGGAGGTGAGGGTGATCGCGGAGATCAGCATGAAGGCGAGCTGGAAATCGCCGAGTTCCAGCTGGGTGCCGGTCCAGCGGTTTTCCACTTCCAGAATAGCGCCGGCAACAGCGACGCCGAGCGCAAGGCTCATCTGTTGCAGCACGGCGCTCATCGCAGTCGCCTTGCTGGCCATCGCGTCGGGGATGTCGGCGAAGGAGAGGGCGTTGATGCTGGTGAAGAAGAACGAGCGGGCAAAGCCGGCGATCAGCAGCACGAGGCACATGACGAGATAGGGCGTGGCCGGCGTGAAGAGGCCGTTGACGAAGGTCAGAACGGTGCCGATCAGCGCCGCGATGATCAGCGTCGTGCGAAAGCCGGCGAAAATCAGCACCCGCTTGGCAAAGAACTTCGTAGTCAGCGCGCCGATGGCGCCGACGAAGGTGATCATGCCCGACTGGAAGGGCGACAGGCCGAAACCGACCTGTAGCATCAGCGGCATGAGGAACGGAATGGCGCCGATGGAGATGCGGAAGAGCGTGCCGCCGATGGCCGCGGCGCGAAAGGCGCTGTCCTTGAAGAGGGCGAGGTCGAGCAGCGGCGCTGGGTGGTGCCGGGCGTGGCGCACATAGAGAAAGCCGCAGAGAATGCCGATGCCGGCTGACATCGCGCCGACGCTCGGCGGCAGGGCCGGCAGGCTCATGACGGACAGGCCGAACATGGTGCCGGAGGCGGCAATGGCGCTGAGGAAAAAGCCGGTGACGTCGATCGGCGGCGGCCGGTCGCTGATCACCTCGGGCAGGTAGATGCCCGACAGGATGTAGCCGAGAATGCCGACGGGAACATTGATGATGAAGATCCAGTGCCAGGAAAAATAGGTGGTGATGAAGCCGCCGAGCGGCGGGCCTGCGAGCGGCCCCGTCAGCGCGGGAATGCTGAGCAGCGCCATCGCGCTCACCAGTTCGCTGCGCTGCGTGCTGCGCACCAGCACCAGCCGCGCCACGGGTGTCATCATCGCGCCGCCCATGCCCTGCAGGAAGCGCGCACCGACGAAGGACACGAGATCGCCGGAGATGGCGCAGAGAATGGAGCCGACGATGAAGACGAGGATGGCCGAGCGGAAAATGCGCTTGGCGCCGAACCGGTCGGCCATCCAGCCGCTCAGAGGAATGAAGATCGCGAGAGACACCATGTAGGAGGTCAGCGCCAGCTTGAGCGTGATCGGGCCGACGCCGAGGTCGCGGGCGATGGCGGGCAGGGAGGTCGCGATAACGGTGGAGTCCATCTGCTCCATGAAGAGAGCGACGGCGAGGATCAGCGGAACGATGCGGTTCATGCGAAGGCAAGCCTTTTCGACGGCTTCTGGGGCGCCCGGCGGAGAATGCCGGGGATGGCCGCTACGGTAGGGGAGCAGATGCCGGTGCGCGGGGGCATGCGGTCTTGCGAGGTTGTATGGCGAGGGAGATAGAAACGGAAACACGAAAGTCCCGTGTCTCCTCTCACGCGATAGTCAATTTCCTGTGAAGGCGTAACACACGTTCTGTCAAGGCGTGCGTCTTGCGCTACCTTGGGCGCTTCTACCAGCGCGATCACGCACGATGCAGGATGGCTCATAGCCGCGATCCATGGTCGGATGCGGACGATCACACCCCGCGACCGGGCCTGAAGGCTCAAAGACAAAGGAAACGATCGATGCACGGATTTTCCCTCGGCCGGCGCGCCCTCTTTGCTGCAACCGCCATCGGCGCGCTGGCTGCGCCCCTCATCATGAAGCGCGCCGCCTTTGCGCAGGATGCGGCGGGGAAGGGTGCGAAGGAAACGCCGAAGGCCACGCCGGGCGGCAAGAGCTCGAGCTTCAAGCTCGGCGATTTCACCGTCACCGTCGTCAGCGACGGCCTGCGGCTTGCTGACAAGCCGAGCGAGACCTTCGGCATCGACCAGCCGCCGGAGGCCGTGGCCGCACTTCTGGAAAAAAACTTCCTGCCGACCGACCGCTTTGCCAACGGCTTTTCGCCCGTGGTCGTGGAGACCGGTTCGGAGGTCGTGCTGTTCGACACCGGCAATGGCGAAGCAGGACGCGCCGCCGGCACCGGCCTGTTGCTGGAGGGCCTGCGCGCTGCGGGCTATCCGCCGGAAAGCATCACGCTCGTGGTTCTCACCCACATGCATGGCGATCATATCAACGGCCTGATGGAAGGCGGCAAGCCTGCCTTCCCCAATGCGCGCTATGCCATGGGTGAGGCGGAACTCGCTTTCTGGAAGGACCCCGCTCGCATGGGATCGCCCGCCGAAGGCGGACACAAGGCCGTGCTCAAGAACGTCGTGCCGCTCGTGGAAAAGGCGACGCTGATCGGCGATGGCGCCGATGTCGCGCCTGGAATCACCGCCATGGCCGCCTTCGGCCACTCGCCCGGCCACATGGTCTTCCGCGTCTCGTCGCAGGGCAAGGATCTCATGCTGACGGCCGATACGGCCAATCACTATGTCCTGTCGCTGCAGCAGCCGGACTGGCAGGTTAAGTTCGACATGGACAAGGAAAAGGCGGCCGTATCGCGCCGCAAGGTGTTCGACATGGTGGCCTCCGAGCGGTTGCCCTTCATCGGCTACCACATGCCGTTCCCGGCCGTCGGCTATGCCGAAAAGGTGGACGCCGGCTACCGCTTCGTGCCGGCGTCGTATCAACTGTATCTCTGACGGTTGATCACCTGCGTCCTTTGACGCAGGCAGCCCGTCAAGCGGCGTACATCTCGTCGCGCAGCGAGCGCAGCATGCTTGTCATGCGGTCGCGAATATCGTCTTCCAGGAAGATCACGCCAGCGGCTTCGAAGTCGCTGTGCAACCGGTCGATCACGCCGTTCGGGTTTTCCACGCCGGCATCCACGATGCCACGCGCATAGGCTTCGGCATCCGGCCGGTCGATCATGGCGGCGGCCCACAGGCCGATCAGCGCGTTACGGCGCGCTTCGGCGCGAAAGGTCAGTTCTTCTTCACGTACGAAACGTGTTTCCTGAGCGTGGGCTCGCTTGCGCAGTGCGGTCATTGTGTTGGTCCCTGTTATCTCTGTTTCGCCGGTCACCCTTCTTCCGAGGCGCCGTGAGGAGAGGTCTACCGGACGCAGCTTAATTTCAATCCAAAAGGCACGGCTAATAAAAACTGAAAATGCTTCTCCACCGGTCTTGCGGGACCGCTCCGGGCTCGCAGGGCTTTTTCTGTTTCCATCCCGTCACATCCGTGTTACGTGCCCTCGCCAACTTCCATGAAACACTTGCCGTCATTCCCCTCCCAGGATGACCGGCAGGCGACGCTCCCGCCGGAACCCGTCCGTCCGGGCGCCTTGCACATTTTTAAAGGAATTGGCCCATGGCGCGCATTATCGAAACGGCTACCGGTCTGGAGGCTCTGACCTTCGATGACGTCCTCCTGCAGCCCGGTCATTCCGAGGTCATGCCGGGCCAGACCAACATCGCTACCCGCATCGCCCAGGATATCGAGCTCAACCTGCCGATCCTCTCGTCCGCCATGGATACGGTGACGGAAGGCCGTCTTGCCATCGCCATGGCCCAGGCTGGCGGCATCGGCGTCATCCACCGCAATCTCTCCCCGGTCGAGCAGGCCGAACAGGTCCGCCAGGTCAAGAAGTTCGAGAGCGGCATGGTGGTCAACCCCGTGACGATCGGCCCGGAGGCAACGCTTGCAGACGCGCTCGGCCTGATGAAGACCTACGGCATTTCCGGCATTCCGGTCGTCGAGAATGCCGGCAAGGGCAATAAGCCCGGCCGTCTCGTCGGCATCGTCACCAATCGCGACGTCCGTTTCGCCTCCGATCCCGGCCAGCGCATCTATGAGCTGATGACGCGCGAAAACCTCATCACGGTGAAGGAAAACGTCGATCAGCAGGAAGCCAAGCGCCTGCTGCACACCCACCGCATTGAAAAGCTGCTGGTGGTGGACGGCGACGGCCGCTGCGTCGGCCTGATCACGGTCAAGGACATCGAGAAGTCGCAGCTGAACCCCAATGCGTCGAAGGATGCGCAGGGCCGCCTGCGGGCCGCAGCCGCCATCTCTGTCGGCGACGATGGCATCGAGCGCGCCGAGCGCCTGATCGACGCCGGCATCGACCTCATCGTCATCGACACGGCGCATGGCCACTCCCAGCGCGTTCTCGATGCCGTCACGCGCGTCAAGACGATGTCGAACTCGGTTCGCATCATGGCCGGCAACGTCGCGACCGCCGACGGCACCCGGGCGCTGATCGACGCGGGCGCGGACGCCGTCAAGGTCGGCATCGGCCCGGGCTCCATCTGCACCACACGTATCGTCGCCGGTGTCGGCGTGCCGCAGCTGGCCGCCATCATGTCGGCCGTCGAGGCCGCGCAGTCCGCCGATATTCCCGTCATCGCCGATGGCGGTATCAAGTTCTCGGGCGACCTGGCCAAGGCGATTGCCGCCGGTGCCTCCGCCGTCATGATCGGCTCGCTGCTGGCCGGCACGGATGAAAGCCCGGGCGAGGTCTTCCTTCACCAGGGCCGCTCCTTCAAGGCCTATCGCGGCATGGGCTCCGTCGGCGCCATGGCGCGGGGCTCCGCGGATCGTTACTTCCAGGCGGAGGTGCGCGACACGCTGAAGCTCGTGCCGGAAGGCATCGAAGGTCAGGTGCCGTACAAAGGCCCGGTCTCCGGCGTCCTCCACCAACTGGCCGGCGGTCTCAAGGCCTCCATGGGCTATGTCGGCGGTAAGACGCTGAAGGACTTTCAGGAGCGCGCCACCTTCGTGCGCATCTCCGGCGCCGGCCTTCGCGAAAGCCATGCCCACGATGTGACGATCACGCGCGAAAGCCCCAACTATCCCGGTGCGTGATTTTTAGAATCTTCTGAATTACAAAGGGAGCCGCACGCAAGCCGCGCGGCTCCCTTTCCTTTAGAAGAGCCTCACCTACTTCTCCCGGATATATCGGATCGATGATCGGGCGAGGGGAACAAGCCGCATGACCAATACCGCCATGATTTGGCCCGTGATCGCCCAGGTTCTGCTCGTCTACATCGTCTATGGCGTGATGGGAAAACGCCGCTTCGGCGCCGTGCGGCAGGGAACGGCCCGCGCCCGCGATTTCCTGATCCCCTCCGTCGAGCCGGAAACGAGCGCCACCGTCGCGCGCAACCTCACCAACCAGTTCGAGCTTCCCGTCCTTTTCTACCTCGTCTGCACGCTTCTTTATGTCACCGACGGCGTGTCCATCCTGACGGTGTCCGCGGCATGGCTCTTCGTCCTCTCCCGATACGGCCATGCCTTCGTGCACATGACCTCCAATCGGCTGATGCTGCGTCACCGCCTGTTCGTCGCCGGCTTCTTCACGAATGCGCTTCTTTGGCTGCTGCTCGCCGTTCACATCCTTTGATCGTTCGGTACATTTCCCGGACCTGCCGGCTTTACCCCATCCGTGAAGCCGCTATCGTTCGGTCAAGGCCCACAGGACCTGCTATCGAGGGAGAGCATCATGAAACTGAAAGACAAGGTCTGCATCGTCACCGGCTCCGCCAGCGGCATCGGCCGGGCCATCGCGGCGCGCTATGTCGCCGAAGGCGCCCGCGTCGCCATCGCCGACCTGAAGCTTGAGGCGTCGCAGGCCACCGCCGCGGACCTCACCGCCTCCGGCCCCGGCGAGGCCGTCGGCCTTGCGATGGACGTGACGTCGGAGGATGCGGTCAATGCCGGTGTTGCCGCGGTCGTGGAGAAATGGGGCCGTGTCGATGTGCTCGTCTCCAATGCCGGCGTCCAGATCGTCCACAAAATCGAGGATTTCCCGTTCGAGGACTGGAAAAAGATGCTCTCCATCCACCTCGACGGCGCCTTCCTCACCACCAAGGCCTGCATGCCGCACATGAAGCGGCAGGGCGGCGGTGCGCTGATCTACATGGGCTCCGTCCACTCCCACGAAGCCTCGCCGCTGAAGTCGGCCTATGTCACCGCCAAGCACGGCCTGCTCGGTCTCGCCCGCGTGGTCGCCAAGGAGGGTGGCCCGCATGGGGTGCGCTCCAACGTCATCTGCCCCGGCTTCGTGAAGACGCCGCTGGTGGAAAAGCAGATCCCGGAACAGGCGAACGCCCTTGGCATTTCGGAGGAGGAGGTCGTCAGGCGCGTCATGCTGGGCGGCACCGTCGATACCGAGTTCACGACCATCGAGGACGTGGCGAATGTCGCGCTGTTCCTCGCGGCTTTCGAGACCAATGCCCTGACCGGCCAGTCGTTGATGGTCAGCCATGGCTGGGGCATGCGGTAGGTTTCAGCTCATTCGAGCAGCTTTGCAGAGGCGTCGATGACCACCTCCGCCAGCGCGCGGTGATCGGCGGTCCGCCGCGAGCGGCCGCGCCAGACGAGCCCGATCTGTCGCGATGGCTGCGGTTCGGCAAAGGGTACGATGCGCATGCGGCTGCGGCCGCGCTCCTCCTTCACCGCGATCTCCGGAATGAGCGTGATGCCCATGCCGTGGCTCACCATCTGCAAAAGCGTCGCCATGGAGGTCGCGCCGTAGTTTGCCACCCGCCGCCCGGCCGATGCGCCGCAGACGGAGAGCGCCTGATCGCGCAGGCAGTGCCCTTCTTCCAGCAGCAGCAGCCGGTCGACATCCATCTGCGCCTCCGTCATCGGCGACAGCAGCACGGTGCTCTCGTCGTCCGCTGTGGCGATGAGGAACCGGTCCTGGAACAGCAGCAGCGTTTCCAGCGTCTCCTCGTTCTGCGGCAGCGCCACGATGGCACAGTCGAGCCGCCCGGCCTTTACATCGTCGACGCATCCCGAGGTGAGCAACTCGCGCAATTCGATCTCGAGCTTGGGAAACCGCTCCCGCAGCATGGGAATGAGCACCGGCACCAGATAGGGCGCAACCGTGGGAATGATGCCGAGACGCAACCGTCCTTCGAGAATGCCGGTGACCTGCCGCGCCCGGTCGTAGAGCGCATCGACCGACCGCAGGATCGCCTGCACCTCCGGCAGCAAAGCCTCGCCCTGCCGGGTCAGCAGCGCGCCCGCGCGGTTGCGCTCGAACAGCCCGACGCCGAGGTCCTTCTCCATCTCGGCGATCTGCGCCGAGAGGGCGGGCTGGCTGACATTGACCATCTCGGCCGCGCGGCCGAAGTGGCGCGTGGTGGCGAGGGCATCGAAATAGCGCATCTGTCGAACGGTGAGCATGATCGGAATTTCCTATCGAACATTACAAGAAATACAATTGGAAATTATCGATGCCGAATGCGAGAAGGGGATCTGGCGTCTGATATCTGACGCATGTCGCATTTTCGGCATGTTGGACGATCAAGATAAGCCTCAGGCCTAGGGGCCGGAGAGGCTCCAGAGGCCTTGCAAGCGGAATTGGGTCAGCAAGCTCGATGAGAGACTTGCGAGCCGAACGTGCCGGAGCGCCCATGTGCTCCGGCGATGAACGAGCGGGACCGGGACGACCGGCCCTGACATGTCCAGACAGGAGGACGAAATGACTGATCGCCCGACAATGACGACGACCGCCGGCGCGCCCGTGCCGGATAACCAGAATTCGCTGACGGCCGGCCCGAAGGGCGGCATCATGTTGCAGGACTACCAGCTGATCGAAAAGCTGGCCCACCAGAACCGCGAGCGGATTCCGGAGCGCGCCGTGCACGCCAAGGGCTGGGGTGCCTATGGCACGCTGAAGATCACCGGCGATATTTCCAAATACACCAAGGCCGCCGTGTTGCAGCCGGGTGCGGAAACCCCGATGCTGGCCCGCTTCTCCACCGTTGCCGGTGAGCAGGGTGCTGCGGACGCCGAGCGCGACGTGCGCGGCTTCGCGCTGAAGTTCTACACATCGGAAGGCAACTGGGACCTCGTCGGCAACAACACGCCCGTGTTCTTCGTGCGCGACCCCTACAAGTTCCCCGACTTCATCCACACCCAGAAGCGCCACCCGAAGACGAACCTGCGTTCGGCAACCGCCATGTGGGATTTCTGGTCGCTCTCGCCGGAAAGCCTGCACCAGGTCACCATCCTGATGTCCGACCGCGGCTGTCCGACCTCGCCGTTGCACATGAACGGCTACGGCTCGCACACCTTCTCGTTCTGGAACGACGCCGGCGAGCGTTACTGGGTAAAGTTCCACTTCAAGACCCAGCACGGCCACAAGTTCTACACGAACGAAGAGTCCGAGCAGGTCATCGGCAAGACGCGCGAATCCTACCAGGAAGCGCTGTTCGGCTCGATCGAGGAAGGCAACTACCCGCGCTGGACCGTTCAGGTTCAGATCATGCCGGAACTGGATGCCGAGAAGACCTCGTACAACCCGTTCGACCTCACCAAGGTCTGGCCGCACAGCGAATATCCGCCGATCGAGATCGGCACGATGGAGCTGAACCGCAACCCGGAAAACTACTTTGCCGAAGTCGAGAACGCCGCCTTCTCGCCGTCGAACATCGTTCCCGGCATCGCGTTTTCGCCGGACAAGATGCTCCAGGCCCGCGTGTTCTCCTATGCCGATGCACACCGTCATCGCCTCGGCACGCATTACGAACACATTCCGGTCAACCAGCCGAAGAACCCGGTTCATCACTACCATCGCGATGGTCAGATGAACACGTTCGGCGGTATCCGCACCGGTAACCCGGATGCCTATTACGAGCCCAACTCGTTCAACGGCCCGGTCGAGCAGCCCGCAGCTGTCGAGCCGCCGCTGCGGATCGATGGCGACATGGCCCGCTTCAACCACCGTGACGGCAACAATGATTACGTTCAGGTGACGGCGCTGTTCAACCTGTTCGACGCCGACCAGAAGGCCCGCCTGTTCTCCAACATCGCCGCTGCGATGGGTGGCGTTCCCGGCGAGATCGTCGAGCGCCAGCTCGCCCACTTCAAGCTGGTTCACCCCGACTACGAAGCCGGCGTCCGCGCTGCGCTCAACAAGGCGCACGGCTATCAGGCCGACACGATCAGCGCCGACCAGCCCGCCGCCGCCGAATAATCGGCGTTAGGGTTTCGGTTTGAAGAGACCGGGGGCGGAAACGCTCCCGGTTTTTTGTTTTCTATCCCAAGCCCGCCACCCGCGCCTCAGGCATGCTCCACCGCAGCCGCTGCAACGGCCGCCTCCGCGGTCGCTTCCGCCTCGCTCTTCACGCCATTGAAAAACGCATTCAGCGAGACCGAAACGATCGCCGCCAGCAGGATGCCGGATTCCAGCAGCGGGTGCAGATCGTGCGGCAGGGCCTTGAAGAAGGTGGGCGCGACGATCGGGATCATGCCGAAGCCGACGGAGATCGCGACGACGAAGAGGTTGTTGGCATTGGTCCGGAAATCGACGGTTGCGAGGATGCGGGCGCCGGTGGCGGCCACCATGCCGAACATCACGAGGCCGGCACCGCCGAGCACCACCTGCGGCACGGCTTCCACCAGCGCTGCCATCTTCGGCAGCAGGCCGAGCACGATGAGGATGCCGCCGCCCGCCACTGTCACCCAGCGGCTGCGCACGCCGGTGACGCCGACGAGGCCGACATTCTGCGAGAAGGACGTGTAGGGAAAGGTATTGAAAATGCCGCCGATCAGCGTTCCCAGGCCATCGGCGCGCAGGCCGCGCGTCAGCGCGTCGCGGGTGATCGTCCGGCCGGTGATGTCGCCCAAAGCGAGGAACATGCCCAGCGATTAGATCATCACCACGATCATGACGATGCACATCGTGATCGAGGGGACGAGGTGAAACTGCGGCACGCCGAAATGGAACGGCAGGATGATGCCGACCCAGGCGGCCTGACCGACCTTGTCGAAATGCATCATGCCGAGCGCCCCGGCCAGCACGCAGCCGGCGACGATGCCGAGAAGAACCGCGATGTTGCGGGCGAAACCGGTTGTGAAGCGCAGCAGAGCCAGAATGACGACGAGCACGAAGAGGGCGACGGCGAGCCCCGGCAGCTGCGCGTAATTCGGGTTGGGAAAGGCGCCGGGTACGCCATCGACTATCTTCATCATCGTCGGCTGACCGCCGCCGGCCCAGTTGATGCCGACCCGCATCAGGGAAAGCCCGATGACGAGAATGATGGTGCCGGTGACGACGGGCGGAAACAGCGGCAGCAGCCGCGAGATGAACGGCGCGACGAGAATGCCGAAGAGCCCGGCAACGATGACCGAGCCGAAGATGCCGAGCAACCCCACATCCGGCGCGTTCGCCATCGAGAGCATCGGCCCGAGCGAAGCGAAGGTGACGCCCATCATCACCGGCAGACGGATGCCGACACCGGGAAAGCCGAAGCACTGGATGAGCGTGGCGATGCCGCAGGCGAAAAGATCGGCGCTGATGAGAAAGGCGACCTCCTCCGGCGCGAGATTGAGCGCGCGCCCGACGATCAGCGGCACGGCGACGGCGCCCGCATACATCACGAGCACGTGCTGCAGCGCCAGCGGCGCAAGCAGGGTGGGGGCAAGCTTCTGGTCGACGGGATGGACTGAGGCGGTCATGGATCGCTCCGCTACGGCATGGCTCGCTCGCAAACGCCCGCGAGAGAGTCATGCACCGGTTTCAAGGTCCGCAGGTGGGAACGATCCTCACAGGGTCGCGTCTCGCCGCGGGCAGGCTCGAATGTGCGATCGGGGTTCGACTGTCCGGCTCACGAAGCCCGCGCCGGCCTTCGGCCATGCGGTTTTCGATGGTCCCGACGTGCATCTGCTCAAAAAGCGTATGCACCCGGAGACGCCGTCACTCCCGTCTTCCCGATTCCATGTCTGCCGGAGGCTTGGTGTCCGGCCCTCGGGAGCATGCCCGTGCGCCGCGCATCAGCCCCCTGGAATGATGCCGGGAACCGTCTCCGGACCCGATGAAGGACAGTATGGCGCAGGCTGAAGAGTGCGTCCAGCGGTTGATTGAAGGATATGGATATCTTCTCGTTCTATGCCCGGAAGACGCACCGCGCAGACATAGGGAGCAGATACGGGTCGGCCGCCTACCAGCCGGCGAGAAGCTGGTTCTGCCGGGTCCGGGGAATGCGCGTGAGGCCCTTGAGGTCGCCGTCCAGATCATCGGCCGCGACCTGCGGCGTGATGTTGTCGAGGCAGGCGGTGATGTGGTTGCTGATGGCGGTGGACAACGAAGGGGATAGGCCCGGCCGCTTCATGATGCCGATCTGCACAGGGGCGAGCGCGGGAAAGCCGTCGGCCTGGCTCAGCACCTTCATGCCGCTGCGCAGCGCCGATTCCGGCAGCACCGAAACCGCCATGCCGGCAAGGACGGCGGCCGCAACCACCGTCGAGGACCAGCTCGTAAACAGGATGTTGTATTCCTTGCCGGTTGCATCGAGCGCCGAGCAGGCGGCCTGACGCCAGCAGCAGTCGCGCTTGCCAACGGCGAGCGGCACCGAGGCGTTTTCCGGCAGGGGGTGATTGGCAGAGCTCACCCAGCAGAGCGGCTCCGTACGCACCACGTCGGACGCGCGAATACGGGGATTGTGGGTGACGAGCGCGATATCGAGCTCACCGCGCGCTATTTTCTCGGCCAGGTCCACCGAGGGTTCGCAGACGATGAAAAGCTCGACGTTCGGATGGGTCTTGGCAAAGCGGACGATGATTTCCGGCATATAGCGGTCGGCATAGTCGTCCGGCGTGCCGATGCGCAGTGTGCCCTCCAGCCGGTTGTCGTCGAAGGCGGCGACGGCCTCGTTGTTAAGGCGGATCATGCGGCGGGCATAGTTGAGAAGCTTTTCGCCCTCGGTCGTCAGCCGGTTGCCGCGCCCGTCCTTGGCAAACAGCGCCTTGCCGATCCGCTCTTCCAGCCGACGCATCTGCATCGACACGGCCGATTGCGTCTTGAACACCCGCTCGGCCGCCCGGGTAAAGCTTCCCGTGTCGGCGATGGCGACGAAAGTCTGGAGCTGATCGAGGTCGAGGGGAGAGGCCATGGCGGTGCCTATAAGTTTGTTTGATGAATACCATTAGAAACATTCGTTGGACTGATCAATATCGATTTGCGACTGTCGGGCTGCAAACAACGTCTTCTTAACCCCCGCAGCGCCAATGCTTCGGTCAACCTCCATCCAACCTGCGCCCATTCAAGGACGCGGGATGTCCGACCCGTGCCTTTTCAGGAGCAAAGCCAATGCGCACGCCAGATACCGCCCTTGATCTCACCCTCGCCGGCAAGCCGGCCGTGCTGCGCCTGTCCGCGCTGACGCAGGGTCTCGTGACGGTTTGGCGCCTCCTGAAGAACCGCCGCGCCGCAGGCCATCTGCATGATCTCGACGACCGGCAACTCGCCGATATCGGCCTCAGCCGGCATGACGTGCGCGACGCCACAATGTCGGCCTTCTTTGAGGACCCGACCCGGCATCTGACGCGGGCCGCCCGCGAGCGCGCCAACCGCTATTACCGGGATGCCCGCACCCGCTGATACACGACGCCGCCGCTGTGAGCCCGCCCCGATCGGAGGCCGGTGACGGCGAGGCAAGCCTCTTTGGCGCCGCGTGCTCTCCCCGGGCATGCGGCGCCCGGATGGTGCGGCCGCTCGCATCATCCGCGTTCCCCGCAGGGTTATAGCCAACGACCCTGCCGCTTGCCCGGCGTTCCGATCCGTTCGGCGCCGGGCTTTTTTATGCTTATGAACCGGCTCCTCAGCTTTTGGGCTGGAACGGCTTGAAAAGGCCGTCGATTGCCTTCTGATATTCCTTCTGCGCCTCGATGCCGCTGTCGAACATGGTGTTGAACATATCGACGACAGGGGCCTTCGGCGCGGGTGGGGCATCGGCGGGTTTCGCCTGGCCCTGACCTTGCGGCGAGGCCATGTTCATCATGTCCTGAAAGGCCTTCATGAACGGGTTGCCGGCGAACATGTCCGCTGCGGCCTGTGGCTTTTCCGGTGCCTTCGGCGGTGTGAAGAAAGCCTGCATCGCCTGCGTGAACGGGTTGTCGAAGGGGTTCGGCATGGCCGGCGGCTCCTTCTTGCGGGCAAGGCCGATCGTCTCCAGCCAGGTCTGCATTGCCGGGCCGAACGGGTTGTCGCCAAAGGAAGGCGGCGCGCTCATCTGCCCGGTCGCCTGCTTGAACAGCCCGCCCATGATGGCGCTCGCCACCACCGGCAGCATCTGCCTGTAGATGTCCTGCCCGATCCCGGTCAGTTGCGCGGCTTGCGCCGCCACGGCGCCCGTCATGTCCTTCGAGCCGAAGATCTGCCCAAGCGCCGCCTGTCCGTCGGCCAGCCCCTGCGGGGTGAAGGCCTTGGTCATGTCCTCGAAGTATTTGGCATAGCCGCCACTGCTCATCGACGCGAGAAACGTGCCGAAATCGTAGGGGTTGGCGGCATTGGTCTTCAGTCCGGCGGAAAAGGCCGGCATCAGCGCGGCCGTCGCCTTGGCCATCTGCTCCTGCGCCAGCCCGAACTGCTGCGCCATGACATCCATGGCACGCCCGTTCTGCGCCTGCATCATCATGTCGAATAGGGGGATCATCGTCTCATCCTTGTTGCAGGCAGCGCTCTCTGCTGCACTATAACGGGAAAAAGACGTTAGGAAATTGCTTTCTAACCGGGCCGACGGATAGCGCGCCGCTCAGTAGGCGTAATCCTTGAACACAGGTTCGACCGAGCCGTTCCAGCGGCCCTTGTAGAGCGACAGCATTTCCTGCGCGAGCGTGGTACCGCGGGCGACGACCTCATCGAGCGGCGCGAGGAAATGGGTCTCGTCTACCCCTTCGCCGTTCAGCCGGTTGCGCGCCTTCAGGCCGGCACGCGACACCGAGAGCACGTCGCGCGCGATCTCGCCGAGCTTGCGGCCCCGCACCGTCGCATCCAGCCCTTGCGCGGGCACGGCATCGCGCAGTGCGATGACGTCCTCATAGGTCCAGTCCTTCACCAGCTCGGCGGCGCTCGCCAGAGCGGCATCGTCGTAAAGCAAGCCGACCCAGAAGGCGGGCAGGGCACAGATGCGCCGCCACGGACCGCCGTCCGCTCCGCGCATTTCAAGGAAACGCTTCAGACGCACGTCGGGAAACAGCGTCGAGAGATGATTGGTCCAGTCGCCCATATTGGGCTCCCCGTCGGCAAGCTCGCCCTTCAGCGCGCCGCCCATGAACTGGCGGAAGGTCACATGGGTACAGTCGTGGTAGCGGCCGTCGCGCACGACGAAATACATTGGTGCATCCAGCGCCCATTCGACATATTGCTCGAAGCGGAAATGACCGGTCAGCGCCGCGGGCAGCACGCCGGCGCGCTGATTGTCCGTATCCCGCCAGATCTCGCCGCGCCACGATTGCAGGCCGTTCGGCTTGCCCTCGGTGAAGGGCGAGCTGGCAAACAGCGCGGTCGCCAGCGGCTGCAGCTTCAGCGAAACCTGCATCTTGGTGGCCATATCGGCTTCCGAGGAGAAGTCGAGGTTCACCTGGATCGTGCAGGTCCGGTACATCATGTCGAGGCCCTGGCTGCCGACCTTCGGCATGTAGCGGGTCATGATGTCGTAGCGCGACTTCGGCATGCGCGGGGTGTCCGCCAGCGTCCATTTCGGGCTGCCGCCGATGCCGAGAAAGCGGATGCCGAGCGGTTCGGCGATATCGCGCAGCACCGCCAGATGGGTGTTGGATTCCCTGCACGTCTCGTGCAGCGTCTCCACCGGCGCGCCCGACAGCTCGAACTGCCCGCCCGGCTCCAGCGAGATCGCGCCGCGGCCTGTAGGCTCCACGAGACCGATCAGATGCCCGGCATCGATGATCGGCTCCCAGCCGGTCTTCTCCTGCATGCCTTCCAGAAGCGTCAGGATCCCGGCATCGCCGGCATAGGGTACAGGGCTGTTGTCGCCGGTGTAGAACACGAATTTTTCGTGCTCGGTGCCGATGCGGAAGGCCTCTTTCGGCTTGTTGCCGCCTGCCAGATATTCGGTCAACTCGGAAACGGAGGTCACCGGGGTCTGGTCGGTGGTATCGCGGGCCATGGGCATCGTCTCGGTAACGGAGAAACCCGGCCGGATAGCAGGGTATGAGAGCAGCTATGATGGGCTGATTGAACCGCTTTCAGATGCGGTGCAAGCAAAAATATTTCAACCTTCGTTCCAAAATTTAGCGGACCCTGTGGCGTTTCAGCGCCAGTCGCCCAGCGTCGCCTGAAGGATCGCCATGGCGGCGACGGCTGCCGTGTCGGCCCGCAGGATGCGCGGCCCGAGCGGGATCGCCGTCACGAAGTCGAGCCCGCGCAAGGTATTGCGTTCCGCCTCGGAAAACCCGCCTTCCGGACCGACAAGCAGCGCGAACCGCTCGTCCGTCAGCCCGCGCAGCACCGGCAGCGGGTTGTCGCCGGCATCGCCTTCGTCGCAGAAGAGGATGCGGCGGTCGCGCGGCCACGTCTCCAGCAGCGTCTCCAGCCGCACCGGCTCGCGCACCTGCGGCACCGCCAGCACGCCGCATTGCTCGGCGGCCTCGATGACGTTGGCCTGCAAGCGCTCCAGGCTGGTGATGCGACCCTGCACATGCTGCGTCATCACGGGCTGTAAAAGGCCCGCGCCCATCTCCACCGCCTTCTGCACGAGATAGTCAAGCCGTCCCACCTTCAGGGGGGCGAACAGATAGTGGAGATCGGGCAGGGGAGACTGCGACCGCGTCTGCTCCTTCGGGATCAGCGCCATGCGCTTGCGGGTCGGCATGGAAATCTCCGCCCGCCACTCGCCGTCGCGCCCGTTGAACAGCAGGAGATCGCGGCCTTCCTCCATGCGCAGCACGTTGGCGAGATAGTTGAACTGGTCCTTCGTCGTCTCGACCGCGATGTCGGAGACGAGATCCGGCGCGACGAACAGGCGCTGCATGCGAAAATTGGCTCTCATGATGCGGTTCTACAGAAAGATCGCGGAGAAGAGAATGTAGAGGAGCCCTGAAAGCAAGGCGGAGGCGGGGACGGTGATGATCCAGGCGCCGACGATCGTCAGGAAATGCGAGCGCCGGACCAGCTGCCGCCGCCGCGTCTCGTCTGCGCCGTGCTCGGCGCGCAGCTGGAACTCGGATTGTCCCGTTTTCCGCCGCACATAGGCTAGCCGCAGCTTGGAATTGCGCGTGTACCATTCGCGGAAGAAGCCGATGCCGAACACCGCGCCGACGGCGATATGTGTCGTGCTCACCGGCAGACCGAAGGTCGAGGCGAGAATGACAGTGATGGCGGTGGCGAGCGCGACGCAGAAGGCGCGCACCGGATTGAGCTTGGTGATCTCCTCGCCGACCACGCGGATGAGCTTCGGACCGTAGAGCAGCAGCCCGGCGGAAATGCCGAGCGCCCCGATCAGGAGAACCCAGAACGCGACGTCGGCCGTTTCGCCCGGCACCATCGTGCCGACATTGGCAACGATGGCCGACAGCGGCCCGACCGCATTCGAGACATCGTTGGACCCATGCGCAAACGAGAGGAGGGCCGCGGAGACGACGAGCGGCAGATGGAACAGCGGCCGCAGCGACTGGTTGCGGTTCTCGAGCCCGACCGCCCGGCGTGCCACGGAGCGGCGCGACGCGAGATAGATCAGGATACCCACGAAAAGCCCAACCGCCAGCCCTTTCCCAGGCGGGATATGATAGACACGTTCCAGCCCGATCAGCGCGAAATAAGCGGCGAAGACGCCGCCCATGCAGGCGAGCAGGATCGGGAGCCAGAACACCGCTCCGGCGATCTTGTCCTCCCGGTATATGATGAACGTCTTGATGAAGAACAGCAGGCCGGCCGCCACCCCGCCGCCGATGAAGGGCGACAGCATCCAGCTGAGCGTGATGCCGCCGAGCGACAGCCATTGCACCGACGAGAATCCGACGGCCGCGATGCCCGCGCCGAGGATGCTGCCGACGATGGCATGCGTGGTGGAGATCGGCGCGCTGCACCACGTCGCGACATTGATCCAGACGGCAGCCGAGATCAGCGAGGACATCATGACCCAGACCAGCGTCGCGCTGTCGGTGAAGGCGGAGGCATCCACCAGCCCGCCCTCGATGGTCGAGACCACGCGCCCGCCGGCAAACAGCGCACCCGCGATCTCGAAGATCGCGGCGATCACCAGAGCGCCGGTCATCGTCATCGCCCGTGCGCCGACGGCCGCACCGACATTGTTCGTCACATCGTTGGCGCCGATATTCATCGCCATGTAGCCGGCGATCGCAGCCGCCGCGACGACGATGATCGCGCCGGGCGCTTCGGAGACCGCACTCGCCGCAATGATCATGACGAAGACGAGAAAGATGAAGCCGAGACCAAGACCGACCGAGCCTTTCAGGACGAAATGCGACGCCTCCTCGTTCAGCGTCAGCTTGTCGAGGTCCTTGTCGAGTGTCGATTTCTCCAGGGCGGGTGTCGTCTTCCCCATGTCATTCCTTGTCGCACCGGCGTGAGAGCCCTTGCGCGACAGGTGAGTCGCGCGGCAGGGTAGGCGCCGTCCGTATCGGGTCGTCCTTTTATACCGGAAGTCTCGCGCGACGCTTTCCAGGAGCGTCAACGTCGCAACGTTCCCGCTGGCGAGATATTGTCAGATTGAGGAGATGCCGCAAGCCTGACAGTCTCATGATCGCCCTGCCTGCCGCTCGAAAGCGGCCAAAAGCAGACCGCCGACGAATGGCTCCTCAGCATCGGCGCGAGAATGGGGTGTCCTATTTCGCGGCGCTGCGCGGCTCTTCGGTCGGCTGCATGGTCGCGAGAAGCTGTGTCTGGAAGTCGAGGATGAGCGCGCGCAGGCCCGGTTCGGCAACGCGGCCGGCAGCCTCCGTGAAGGTGACCCATTCCAAGGTGCGCGAGCCCTTCTCGGGAAAGCGCTTGGCCATGTCGAACACGACCACCGGATAGACATGAACCCGACAGGTGATCTTCAGGCCTTTGCTCATGCCCTTTTCATAGATGAAGCTGCCGATCGAATCGGAGGAGGGCTCGCCCTTCACGCCGGCCTCTTCCCAGGCCTCGCGTGCGGCAACCTCGTGCGAGGCCTTGCCTTCCATGGGCCAGCCCTTGGGGATAACCCAGCGCCCGGTATCACGGCTGGTGATCAGCAGCATTTCCGGCACGGCACTCTTTTTCCGGAACCGGTAGCACAGGGCAGCGAACTGCATACGCTCGGGACGGCGGAACATCAGGCGGACTTCGGAAACGATGCTGTCGAGAATGGTCAATGACGTGCGGCCCTTTCACCGGACGCAATATCCGGGAGAATGATCGAGGTCGCCGAAACGGCGCTGGGAGAAATTCCCGGTCTAACTCCCAAAACGGGAGGTCGATCCATGATCCTGTAAAAAAGATACGACTCGCGCCATACCGCACGTTCGAATGATCCGAATGGACGGAGACGCTGTCACAGTCCATCGAAATATGGATATGGCCGTGATTCTCACTATGCCTGCAATCTTCAACAAATATGGTCGCGCACCGCCATCGCCTATCGCGGATGCGACAGTCCATGGCGCAATTCAATCCTGCTGCCGCTCCTGCAGGCGCAGGCGCGCAATCCGTGCGCGGTCCTCCGCCCGGTGCGCATCGAGGCTGGCGCCGATGACGAAATCGATATGACTTTCGGCCGCCTTGCGTGCAGCGCCCGCATCAGCGCCAAGGATGGCCGCATGGATGGCCTCGTGCTGCTCCAGCAGCCTGTCGGACGCTCCCGGGACCGCAAACACCGTGGTGCGGCTGAAGAAGATGTCCTGCTCCAGCAGCCGGTAGCAGGACCGCAGCGTGTGCAGCAGAATGATGTTGTGGGCGCTTTCCCCCACGGCCATGTGGAAGTCGATATCGGCCCTCAGACCGTTGTCGCGGTCGTCCGCGTCCCGTGCGGTCCGCATCCGCGCCACGATCCGTGTCAGGCTTTCGCGATCGGCAGGCGTCGCATGGCGCGCGGCGCGCTCGGCCGTCAGCCCCTCGATCTCGCGGCGATAGTCCAGATAGTCCCGCGCCGCCTTTTTGTGGCGAACGATCAGGGCGCGCATGGGCTGCGAAAAGATCTCGCCGATAATATCCGCGACAAAGGTCCCGCCGCCGTGCCGGCTGACGAGCAGTCCGCGCGCCTCCAGTTCCTTCAGCGCCTCCCGCAGGATCGGTCTGGAGACGTTGAAGCGGGCCGCAAGGTCGCGCTCTCCCGGCAGCCGGTCGCCGTCGCGCAGCACGCCGTCAAGAATCAGCCTCTCGATCCGCTGGACGATCTCGTCGGCCGCCCGGCTGTGATGGATGGCGGAGAATAGTTCGACAGGCTCGTCCGCCACGCGCTTCCCCCACAGCATGTCCAGTCGAAGCGAGATCGCTTGGGCGTCGGATCATGCGACAAAACAAGAGACGAAAAAAGGACCGGCCGGCAGCAGGCCGACCGGTCCTTAAGGTGTACAACGAAACGATCAGCCGCCGAAGATGGTGCGCAGCAGATCGATGCCGCGGTCGTCGTAGGAGACCTCGCCCTGCCTGTTGCCGGGGCCGACCACGATGACCTTGGCGCCGATGGAGGCGCGATCGTAGAGGTGCTCGACGTCCTGGTTCATCATGCGGATGCAGCCGGACGACATGTTCTGCCCGATGGTCCAGGGCTGGTTGGTGCCGTGGATGCGGAAGCCGCTGTCGCTCTTGCCCTTGTAGAGATAGAGGGCGCGCGCGCCGAGCGGGTTGTTGACGCCGCCTTCCATGTAGGCCGGCAGGATATGGCCATTCTTGCGCTCGCGCACGATCATCTCGGGCGGCGGCGTCCAGCCTGGCCATTCGGCCTTGCGCTGAACCTTCACCACGCCCGACCAGCCGAAGCCTTCGCGCCCGACGCCGATGCCGTAGCGGGTCGCCTTGTTGTTGCCCTCGACATAATAGAGATATTTATGGTTGGTATCGACGATGATGGTGCCCGGCGCCTCGTCGGTGCGCAGCCGCACCTTGGTCCGCCAGAACTCACGCGCCGGCTTGCGCTGCGAGGCGGCGACGGTCGTCACGTCGCTCTGCCCGATGGTCGCCGCAGGCCGCTCGATCATCGTTGCCGATGCCACGCCGGCGCCGCCGATCAAGATCGCAACCGACAGGGCGGCCCCTGCCAGTCTTGTCGCTGTCATTGTCATTTGTGTCTCTCCCAATCGAGCCCGCCCGTCGCGCCGTGCGGTCGCGCCCTGCGCAACGCATCGGGGAAACGCTATTCGATCGCACGTATCCCGCAAGATCATCGGTTGCAACATCGACCGAATGTGACCGTCCCCGATGTCACCTCGGGAACGGCTGTTGCCGAAAAAGCACGATACTGCGTCGAAACCGGCTTACGCGCCGACGCCCTCTCTCTTCACATCACGATGACGCGCGTTCCCACGTTCACGCGTTCGTAAAGGTCGGTGACGTCCTCGTTGCGCATGCGGATGCACCCCGACGAGACGGCATAGCCGATGGTCCAGGGCGCATTGGTGCCGTGTATGCGGTAGAGCGTGGAGCCGAGATAGAGGGCGCGGGCGCCGAGCGGGTTGGCGGGACCGCCCTCCATGCTGGCGGGAAGATAATGCCCCTTGGCGGCCTCGCGGGCGATCATTTCGGATGGCGGGCGCCAGGTCGGCCATTCCGCCTTGCGCGTCACCTTGTGGGCGCCGGCCCACTCGAAGCCCGGCTTGCCGACGCCGACGCCGTAGCGACGGGCCTCGCCATTGCCGGTGACGAGATAGAGAAAACGGCTGTTGGTATCGATGACGATCGTGCCGGGCCGCTCGCGGGTCTCATAGGCCACCATCTGCGGCAGGAACTGCGGATCGATCGGCCGCACGGGCCGCTGCGGCGCCACCATGCCGGCGGAGCGGACGAGGGGTGCTGCGCGTTGCGGAGCGGGCCGCTGAAGAGCAGGGCGCTGGTAGATCACCTGCTGGCGCGGAGCATAGGCTGCCGGACGCTCGCGGTAGACGATGCGCGGCTGGTCGCCTGCGGCCCGCTGCCGGCGTACGCCCCTCTGCTCGACGCGCGCATTGCCGGCGCCGAGCTGCATCAGCCAGGGCGCGGTCAGATCCGGGCTGACGATGACCGGCGGACGGTTGCCGTAGCGCTCGGCGGCCTGCGCGTATCCGGACCCGACATCGGTGAGGGCAACGGACAGGAGGGTGGTGAGGATCAACAATGTCTTCATGACGGGCTCGTTCTCGATCTGGCGGCGGCGGTGGCTCAACCGGTTCATCCGGCGTATCGTGGAAGCCTGACACCGCAGCGGAATAGGAAGCGTAAACGAGCGTCGCGGAACGGGTGGACGAACCGTGAAAGTCTTCGGTAGGGTTATTGCGTGCTTTCGAGAAATGGTTAACGAAGCATGAAGCGTCGAAACGCGCGGGTTCATGAGGGGGGAATGGGATGAGCGAGACCGAGGCACCCAAAGGCCTGATCACCGGCGCGGACGGCCTGACCCGTTGCTTCTGGCCGGGCCAGCTGCCGGATTACCTGCGCTACCACGACGAGGAATGGGGCCGCCCCGTGACCGACGACAGCAGGCTATTTGAAAAGATCTGCCTGGAGGGCTTCCAGTCCGGCCTTTCCTGGCTGACGATCCTCAGAAAGCGTGAATCCTTCCGCGCTGCCTTTGACGGCTTCGACATCGATGCCGTTGCGGCGTTCGGCGAGGACGACATCGCCCGCTGCGTCGCGGACGCCGGCATCGTGCGCCATCGCGGCAAGATCGTCTCGACCATCAACAATGCAAGGCGGGCGCAGGACCTTCGTGCCGAATTCGGCACGCTCGCCCGGTATTTCTGGAGCTTCGAGCCGGCCCTGCACGAGCGGCCCGCCAGCGTCACCTTTGCGGCCATCGCCGCCAATCCGACGACGCCCGTCTCCGTGCGGATCTCCAAGGACCTGAAGAAGCGCGGCTGGACCTTCGTCGGCCCCACCACGGTCTATGCTTTCATGCAGGCCATGGGCCTCGTCAACGACCATATCGAAGGCTGCATCTGCCGACAGCCGGTCGAGGCGCTTCGCGCCGCCTTCGTGCGGCCGTAACCGCCCATCCTACAGCGTGCGGCCCCGCCGCCCGCTGGCCAGAAGCGCGATGCCGATGACCGCGACGATGATGCCGATGACCAGCCAGTGCGTCTGCCCGGTCATGAAGCTCCCGCCCATCAGATTGGCCCCCTGCAATGTCCAGATCAGCCCCACCAGCAGGCAGAGCACACCCGCAATCGTCTTGAAGCGCTTCATTCCGTTCTCTCCCAAATTTTCTCGCCGTGCTGCGTGGGGCCAAGCCATGGCCGGCCCCACGCCGCTGTAACGTTTTATACCCGCTGCATCATTTTGCCCTCAAGCCGATTCCCGGCTTGAGGAATGATGCAGTATGTCTCAGGCCTTAGCCGCCGTTTTTGGCGAGCCAGTCCTTCATGCGGGCAATCTCGGTTTCCTGCGCCTTGATCACCTCCTGCGCCAGCGCGCGCAGGTTGGGGTCGGTGCCGAATTCCAGCTCCACCTTCGCCATGTCGATCGCACCCTGATGATGGGCGATCATGCCCTTGGCGAAGTCCACATCGGCCTTGCCGGTGTACGTAATGGCCATGCCCGCATGCATCCGGGCATTGGCCTTCACAAAGGCCTGGCTCGATGGACCCTGGTCGCCCTTGGGCTTCGTCGCGTCGCCCGACATGGCGTCATGGTTCATCTGGCTGTGATCCACGGGTTTCGCCGCGTCCTGCGCCATGGCAAGCGGGGTGGCAAAGGTGCTGGAGAGGGAGAGAAGAGCGATCGTGGCGGCGCATATGGCCTGGTGTCGAAACATGGTCTGTCCTTTCGAAATGATGATGAACGCTATCAGGTCGAAAGAGCCGTCTTGGGCGGCGGCGCTGCGGGTTTCGGGGTGGAGGCCGTCAACGGAAGCTCCGCCGCCGGCCGCAGGCGCTGCACCGGACCCGGAAGCCTGCCGAGATCGCCGGCCTCGACCTCCAGCGCGAAACAGGCCGAGCAGAGCATCGGGTGCGACGTCTTGACCGGATCATGGCAGGCGCCCGCGCAATCGGATGATCCGGAAGACCCGCCGATATCGTCGCCATGAGCGCCATGTGCGGCGACAACGGTTTTCCCGTGCGCAAGGTCCTGAGCCTGCGCCACGGCCGACGTCCATCCCGAAAGGATGCCGCAGAATATGGCGAGGGCGAGAATGAAGGCGCGCATTCCCTCAACATAAGCAGGAACCGGGCGAAAGAAAGCCATCCGCTCCACCTTTCGCGCAACCGGTCGCCCGTACCCCCTCTTGCCGCCCAGCCTTGTCGCCCAGCCTTGCCGCTCTGGCCATGATCGGATAGGGAAGGCGCCAAGCTACTCACGCGCCATTGAACGAGCCCTTCCAGCCGAAAACGAGACGGTCGAGACGCCATGAACGACAAGAAGAAGAAGCCTCAGAAGCTCAAGGCCCGCCTGCCGCGCGGCTTCGTCGATCGCTCCGCCGCCGATATCCGCGCGGTGGATGGCATGGTGGCGAAAATCCGCGAGGTCTACGAGCTCTACGGCTTCGACCCCGTGGAAACGCCGCTGTTCGAATATACCGACGCGCTCGGCAAGTTCCTGCCCGACAGCGACCGCCCGAACGAGGGCGTCTTCTCGCTGAAGGACGACGACGATCAGTGGATGTCGCTGCGCTACGACCTGACCGCGCCGCTCGCCCGCCATGTCGCGGAGAATTTCAACGAGATCCAGCTGCCTTACCGCACCTTCCGCGCCGGCTGGGTCTTCCGCAACGAAAAGCCCGGCCCCGGCCGCTTCCGCCAGTTCATGCAGTTCGACGCCGACACGGTGGGCGCCGCCGGCGTGCAGGCGGATGCCGAAATGTGCATGATGATGGCGGATACGATGGAGGCGCTGGGCCTGAAGGATCAGTTCGTCGTGCGGGTGAACAACCGCAAGGTCTTCGACGGCGTCCTCGACGGTATCGGCCTTGCCGGCGACGACAATGCCGGGCGCCGCCTGACAGTGCTCCGCGCCATTGACAAGCTCGACAAGTTCGGCCTCGAGGGCGTGAAATTGCTGCTCGGCGAGGGACGCAAGGACGAGAGCGGCGACTTCACGAAGGGCGCCGGCCTCGGTCCCGATCAGATCGCCAGTGTGCTCGCCTATCTCTCTGACGATGACTACTATCCGTCAAGTGACCTCTACACGCAGGGCATGAACGAACTTGACCAGATCGAGACACTCGTCCGGGCAGCGGGCTACGGCGAAGATCGGATCAAGATCGATCCCTCCGTCATCCGAGGCCTCGAATATTACACAGGTCCGGTCTTCGAAGCCGAACTGACCTTCGCCGTGAAAAACGAAAAAGGCGAAAGCGTCGTCTTCGGTTCCGTCGGCGGTGGCGGACGTTACGATGGGCTCGTCTCCCGCTTCATGGGCCAGCCCGTGCCGGCCACAGGCTTTTCCATCGGCGTCTCCCGCCTCATGACGGCGCTGAAGAACCTCGGCAAGCTGGGGGAGGACGAGGTTCTCGCCCCGGTCGTCGTCTGCGTCATGGACCGAGATATCGAAAGCCTCGGCCGCTACCAGCGCTTCACCCAGACGCTGCGCCACGCCGGCATCCGCGCCGAAATGTATCAGGGCAACAAGAAGAACTTCGGCGACCAGCTGAAATACGCCGACCGCCGCGGCGCGCCGCTGGCCATTATCCAGGGCGGCGACGAGCGCGCCGAGGGTCTCGTCCAGATCAAGGACCTGATCGAAGGCAAGCGCCTCTCCGGCGAGATCGAGGACAACGCCACATGGCGCGAGGCCCGTGTCGCGCAGGTCTCGGTGCCGGAGGTCGAACTGGTGGAAAAAGTCCGCGAGATGCTGGATGCGCAAAGGCAGGACCGCGACCGGGCGGCAGGCTGACCGGCGTGTCTTTCTCATCGTCAACCTCGCAGCCCCTCACCCTAACCCTCTCCCCGCTTGCGGGGCGAGGGGACGTGGCACACGGTAACTCCGAGTGCCCTTCGCCCCGCAAGCGGGGAGAAGGTGCCGGCAGGCGGATGAGGGGCGGCCTCCCCGCGACCGTATCGGCTCTCCTCCTCACCCCCGCCCGCACGCCCCCGGGAACCGCACATTCATGACCCGCTACGACCTCCCCGATTTCGCCCCGGACCTCCTCGCAGCCTTCGCCACACGGCGGGCCGAGCGGGTGCACACGCCGGTCATCCAGCCAGCCGATCCCTTTCTGGACATGGCCGGCGAGGACCTGCGCCGGCGTATCTTCCTCACCGCAAGCGAGACGGGGACGAGCCTCTGCCTGCGGCCGGAGTTCACCATTCCCGTCTGCCTGCGCCATATCGAGACCGCCACCGGCACGCCGAAGCGCTATGCCTATCTTGGCGAGGTTTTTCGCCAGCGCCGCGGCGGCGCGGAGGAGTTCTATCAGGCCGGTATCGAGGATCTGGGAGAGCGGGACGTGGCGAGCGCCGATGCCCGCGCCATCGTCGATGCGATGGACCTGCTGCGCGTCGTGCTGCCCGGCCAGGCTGAAACCAAGACCAAGGCCCACGCCCTCTCGCTGACGCTGGGTGACCAAGCCGTGTTCGAGGCCGTGGTAGCCGCCCTCGGCCTGCCGGTCGGCTGGCAGAAGCGGTTGATCCACGCCTTCGGCGACCCGGCCCACCTCGAAGCCCTGCTCGACCGCCTGGCCCGACCCCAGCCCGTGACCGGTCTCGACCCCGAGATCGAGGCCCTGCTGTCGGCAGACCGGCAGGACGAGCTGATCGCCCGTCTGGAGCGCCGCATGGAAGAGACCGGCTACTCCACCAATGCCAGCCGCTCGCCGGCCGAAATCGCCCGCCGCCTCAGGGAAAAGCGCGAACTCGCCGAAACCCGCCTTGATGGCTCGGCGCTGCTGTTGCTGCGCGAGTTCCTGACGCTACGCCTGCCGCTGGCCGAGGCCTCCGCAGCCCTCGCTGGTTTCGCCGATGCCGCCGACCTGAAGCTCGGACCCGCCATCGCCGCCTTCGATGCGCGTCTTGCAGCCCTCGCCAATGCCGGCGCCGATCTCTCCGCCATGACCTACCGCGCCGCCTTCGGCCGTCCGCTCGACTATTACACCGGCATGGTCTTTGAAATCGCCGCATCCGGCGGCGAGGTGCTGGCCGGCGGCGGCCGCTTCGACCGGCTAATGACCCTGCTCGGTGCGCAAAGCCACATCCCGGCCGTCGGCTTCTCGCTGTGGCTCGACCGCATCGAGGCGCTGCGCGAGGCCGCGAAGGAAAAGACGGGAGAGCCGGCATGACCATCACCATCGCGCTTCCCTCCAAGGGCCGCATGAAGGACGAGGCCTCGACCATCTTCGAGCGCGCCGGCCTGAAAATCTCGACCGTTGGCAACGACCGCTCCTATCGCGGCCGCGTCGAGGGCATCGACGATGTCGAGATCGCCTTCCTGTCCGCATCCGAAATCTCCCGCGAGATCGGCGCAGGCTCCGTCGATTTCGGCGTCACGGGCGAAGACCTCGTGCGCGAAGGCTTGAGCGATGCGGACGAGCGCGTGGAATTCTGCGCCCGCCTTGGCTTCGGCCATGCGGATGTCGTCGTCGCCGTGCCGGATATCTGGCTCGACGTCGATACCATGGCCGATCTCGGCGATGTCGCGGCCGATTTCCGCACCCGCCACGGCCGCCGGCTTGCCATTGCCACCAAATACGGACGCCTGACCCAGCAACACTTCTCCGGCAGCCACGGCATCCAGCTCTACCGCATCGTCGAAAGCCTTGGCGCCACCGAAGGCGCCCCGGCCTCCGGCTCTGCCGATATCATCGTCGATATCACCTCCACCGGCTCGACGCTCAAGGCCAACCACCTGAAAATCCTCTCCGACGGCATCATCCTGCGCAGCCAGGCCTGCCTCGTGCGCGCCCGCAAGGTGGAACATGAAGGTGATGTGAGGGTGCGGCAGATCGTGGAGCGGGTGCAGGGGGCGTTGCGCGGCTAGCATGGGTTTGCATCTGTGGCGGCGACGAAATCGCCGTACGCCCCACTGACATCCCGCACCATCGCACCTATGTGAAACCGCAACCCTTTCCAAGGAACCCGTCCCGCATGGCCGATCTCTCTTCCTTCCCCATCACCACCCGCTGGCCCGCCACCCGTCCGGATGCCATCCAGCTCTATTCCCTGCCGACGCCGAACGGGGTGAAGATCTCGATCGCGCTTGAGGAGCTTGGCCTCGACTATGAGCCGCACCTCATCTCCTTCGGCACCAACGATCAGAAATCCCCGGAATTCGTCTCGCTCAATCCGAACGGCCGCATCCCCGCGATCATCGATCCGAACGGCCCGGACGGCAAGCCCATCGGCCTGTTCGAGTCCGGTGCCATCCTCGTTTATCTCGCCGAGAAGACCGGCAAGCTCCTGCCTGCCTCCGCTGCCGGACGGTACGAGACGCTTGCCTGGGTCATGTTCCAGATGGGCGGCGTCGGGCCGATGTTCGGTCAGTTCGGCCATTTCTACAAGTTCGCCGCCGAAAAGGTCGCCAACAATGCCTATCCGATGGAGCGCTACCGCGACGAATCCAAGCGGCTGCTCTCCGTGCTGGAAGCCCGCCTGGACGGCCGCCAGTGGCTGATGGGCGACGACTACACCATCGCCGATATCGCGACCTTCCCGTGGATCGAAGGCGCGCGAAAATTCTATGGCGGCGATCAGGTGCTCGACTATGCGAGCTTCCCGAACGTCATGGCCTGGGTTGCCCGCGCGCTGGAGCGTCCGGCCGTCAAGGCGGGCATGGACATCCCCAAGCGGGATTGATCGCACGCGGTTTTCTACCGCATTGACGGTTCCGCTCGTGACGGGCTAGGTCTCGGTCGGAATCATGCGAAGGGAAGACGGCGTGGCGGAAGAGCGCGAAATTGTCCAGGACAACCGGCTGGTCGTGGTTGGCGGCGGGCAGGCCGCCTTCGCACTGATCGCCAGGCTTCGCGCGCTGAAGGATACGCGTCCGATCACCTTGATCTCGGTCGAACAAAGTTTGCCGTACCAGCGCCCGCCACTGTCGAAGAAATATCTCCTGCGCGAAATGACGCTCGATCGGCTGCTGTACCGGCCGGAAAGCTGGTACGCGGAGCACGCCATCGACGTCCGGCTCGACTGCGGTGTGACCGCGATCGATCGTGCCGCAAAGTCCGTGACGCTCGCTGACGACACCACGCTCGCCTATGACACGCTGGCGCTGGCGACCGGCGCCACGCCCCGCCGCCTGCCGGACAGCCTTGGCGGCACGCTCGACGGTGTCTTCACCCTGCGCGACTACCGTGATGCGGACCGCCTTGCGGAGGAGATGCGCCCGGGCCGACATGCCCTCATCATCGGCGGCGGCTATATCGGGCTTGAAGCCGCAGCCATCGCCCGAACGCTGGGGCTCAAGGTGACCCTCATCGAAATGGCCGACCGCATCGTTCAGCGCGTTGCTGCATCGGCAACCTCAGACATTCTGCGAGACCTCCACCTCTCACGCGGTGTGGACCTGCGCGAAGGCACTGGCGTCACGCATCTGCTGGAGCGCGATGGCCGGGTCACAGGAGCGGAACTGTCGGATGGCACGACGATCGGCGTCGACCTGGTGATCGTCGGCATCGGCGTCTCAGCCAACGACAGCATCGCCCACGATGCCGGCATCGAGACGGCGAACGGGATTATCGTGGATATCAACGGCCGCTCCAGCGATCCCACCATTTTCGCCATGGGCGATTGCGCGGTGCTGCCCTTCGCCGACATGCTGATCCGCCTTGAGTCTGTGCAGAATGCCGTCGATCAGGCTGAGACCGTGGCTGTCAACATCGCGGGTATTCCGACACCCTATCACCCGAAACCGTGGTTCTGGTCCGATCAGTACGACGTCAAACTGCAAATCGCCGGCTTTGGTCTCGGACATGACGAGACGGTGACCCGGGCAGGCCAGAGGGAGGGCAGCGCCTCCGTCTGGTATTACCGCCAGGGCGCGCTGATCGCGGTGGATGCGATCAACGACGCCAAGGCCTATGTGGTCGGGAAAAAGCTGATCGAGACAGGGCTGACGCCGGACAAAGCCGCCATCGAAAACCCCGCCACCGACCTCAAGGCGCTTCTGGCCTCCTGATCAGGCTACTCGCCGAGATCGAGCTTGCTGCGCAACGCATCGATCCGCTTCGACGCCTCCGCCTTGGTGATATCCTCGGCAAACTGTTCCGGCTGATGCGCCTGCTCCGACAAGGTCTGCAGATAAGACCGCTGCGCCCCCGTCATGGGCTCGTCGCCGCTGACCCAGTTATCGGGGTTCTTTTCGGTGTTGGAAGACGTGTCGTTGGCGATGGCTTTGTCGGACATGAAGTGCTCCTCAGGTAGTTATGTTCGCTAAACGTTCATGCGGCGAGGAGGTTCCGCGACATGAGTGACGCTGTTGCCTAACTTGACAGTTTTGTCACTTCAATCATGTTACATGTAACGAAGGAGGCAGATCATGCGCACGCCTTTGACACAACGGGTTCAGAAGCACCGCGATGCCATGCGCGCATCAGGTCTGCGGCCGGTGCAGATATGGTTGCCGGACACACGTAGCCCTGATTTCCTTAAAGAGTGCCGGCGTCAGGCACGGATCGCCGCAGCCGCAGATGCTTTGGATACCAGTACGGATGCCTTCATCGATGCTGCTCTGGCTGATCTCGGAGACGAGGCGGATGCGTGACGAGGGGTGACATCGTCACGGTCGCAATGCCGCGAGACTTCGGCAAGCCAAGGCCCGCCCTTGTTATCCAGGTCGTTTCGCGGAAACGGGCATCGTCACCATCATGCTCATATCCAGTACGCTGGTCGATGCCCCGCTCATCCGGACGACGGTTCTTCCGTCACCGGAGAACGGTCTTCGCAAGCCATCCCAAGTCATGATCGACAAGACGATGTCGGTAAGGAGAGGTAGACTTGGCCCGGTCTTTGGCCGGCTCGAGACCGAGAACATAATCGCGGTTACACGCTCGCTCGCTGTTTTTCTCGGAATCGCGTGAGCCGCGCTGTTTTCGCGTGAATATACGTGTCGTCATGGTTATCTCGGCGAGCTATGCAGGAGTGTACTTCATTTCTGTCTGGCATCGACTAAGTGTGCTGACCGTTAAACTCTCTCGCCAAAAGTCCCATAATAATATCGTCATGCCAGCGCCCATCGACGAAGGCGGTCTCGCGTTCCCGCCCTTCAATCACGAACCCGCACTTTTCATAAGCTCTGACTGCCCGTGTATTGAATTCAAGAACTCGGATTCCTATCCGATGTAAATGCAAATCCGTGAAGGCATGCATCAGCACGAGCCGAATGGCTTTGCTTCCCAAGCCTTTCCCCAACATGTCCCGATCGAAAATTCCGATTGCCATTGAGGCGTGGCGGTCTGCAAGATTGAAATTGTCCAATCTGATTTCACCGACGAAGCGATGCTCAATCTCGATGACCCACGCATGCTGATGCCTAGCGATATCATGCAGCCACAGATCGGCATCATTTTTTAGAAAAGACCTCACATCAATGTGGCTCACGCCGAACATTCTCATGATATCGGGGTCATTTCCCAAAGCGAGGCGAGCCTTGGCATCCCTCCTGATCGCAGGGCGCAATTCTATGTTGTTTCCGAAGAGGTGCACCATGAACTGCGCCGATGGTTGGAACGTTTATCCGATCGATAGATCCTAGCAGACTTTCTTCGACCTCACAGTTCCAAACAGCTTCAGCCTTGGCCACTAGACTAGAAAAGGGCGGCCCTTTCGGACCGCCCTCCATTCCATCCAATCCTTATCGGATGGATTACATCATGCCGCCCATGCCGCCCATGTCGGGCATGCCGCCGCCCATCGGGGCGTCCTTCTTGGGAAGTTCGGCGATCATGGCTTCGGTGGTGATCAGGAGCGAGGCGACCGACGCTGCGTTCTGCAGAGCGGTGCGAACGACCTTGACCGGGTCGACGATGCCCATGGCGATCATGTCGCCATATTCGCTCGTCTGCGCGTTGTAGCCGTAGTTGTCGTCGTTCTTGTCGAGGATCTTGCCAACGACGATCGAAGCTTCGTCACCGGCATTGTCGGCGATCTGGCGAACGAGCGACTGGAGAGCCTTGCGAACGATAGCGACGCCGGCGTCCTGGTCGGCATTCTCGCCCTTGACGTCGAGAACGGCCGAGCAACGCAGCAGAGCAACGCCGCCGCCGGGAACGATGCCTTCCTGAACGGCTGCACGCGTTGCGTTCAGCGCGTCGTCGATGCGGTCCTTGCGTTCCTTGACTTCGATTTCCGTCGAGCCGCCGACGCGGATGACGGCAACGCCACCAGCGAGCTTGGCCAGACGTTCCTGAAGCTTTTCGCGGTCGTAGTCCGAAGAGGTTTCTTCGATCTGCGCCTTGATCTGGGCAACGCGGCCTTCAATCTCGTTCTTGGCGCCGGCACCGTCAACGATGGTCGTGTTCTCCTTGGAGATCGAGACCTTCTTGGTACGGCCGAGCATTTCGAGCGTGACGTTCTCAAGCTTGATGCCGATGTCTTCGGAGATGACAGTACCACCCGTCAGAACGGCGATGTCTTCCAGCATGGCCTTGCGGCGGTCGCCGAAGCCCGGAGCCTTGACGGCAGCGATCTTGAGGCCGCCACGCAGCTTGTTGACGACGAGCGTTGCAAGAGCTTCGCCTTCGACGTCTTCAGCGATGATCAGGAGCGGCTTGCCGGTCTGGACGACAGCTTCGAGAACCGGAAGCATAGCCTGCAGGTTCGAGAGCTTCTTTTCGTGCAGGAGAACGTAGACGTCCTCGAGCTCGGCCAGCATCTTTTCCGGGTTGGTCACGAAGTAGGGGCTGAGGTAGCCGCGGTCGAACTGCATGCCTTCGACGACTTCGAGTTCGGTTTCGGCGGTCTTGGCTTCCTCGACGGTGATGACACCCTCGTTGCCGACCTTCTGCATGGCTTCAGCGATATCAGCGCCAACCTGCTTGTCGCCGTTTGCCGAGATCGTGCCGACCTGAGCGACTTCTTCCGATGTGGAGATCGGCTTTGCCTTGGCCTGCAGATCCTTGACGACGGCGAGAACGGCGAGGTCGATGCCGCGCTTCAGGTCCATCGGGTTCATGCCGGCTGCAACGGCCTTGTTGCCTTCGCGAACAATGGCCTGGGCAAGAACGGTTGCGGTCGTGGTGCCGTCACCGGCGATGTCGTTGGTCTTGGAAGCGACTTCGCGAACGAGCTGTGCGCCCATGTTCTCGAACTTGTCTTCCAGTTCGATTTCCTTGGCGACGGAAACGCCGTCCTTGGTGATGCGCGGTGCGCCGAAGGACTTGTCGATGACCACGTTGCGGCCCTTGGGACCCAGCGTGACCTTGACGGCATCAGCGAGGACATCGACGCCGCGCAGCATCTTTTCGCGCGCGGTGCGGCCGAATTTTACTTCTTTAGCTGCCATTTTGAAAACTCCCGGGCATAAGCCCAAATTTTAAGTGTCGTCGGATTGTGCAAAGGACCTGCCGGAGGCAGAGCCGATATCATGCAATGAGGCAGAGCCGATATCAGGCGATAACGCCCATGATGTCGGATTCCTTCATGATCAACAGGTCTTCGCCGTTGAGCTTGACTTCGGTGCCCGACCACTTGCCGAACAGGATGCGGTCGCCGGCCTTGACGTCCAAAGGAACGATCTTGCCGCTGTCGTCACGCGCGCCGGAACCGACGGCGACGATTTCGCCTTCCTGCGGCTTTTCCTTGGCGGTGTCGGGAATGATGATGCCGCCCTTGGTCTTGGCTTCGGACTCGACGCGACGTACGACGACGCGGTCGTGCAGGGGGCGGAAGGTAGTGCTTGTCATTGTCTTTTCCCTCGATCAAATGACGCTGGGATCTCATAGGATCCATCGGTCTGTTAGCACTCCGGTAGGTCGAGTGCTAGCAAGGCTGAGATAAGCACGGTTTCTGTCGGAGTCAAGATTGGCGTCCATCATTTATGTCGAGCAGCATTTCTGTCCGCTGTCTGTCACATGACCATCGTAGAGACGGTCTGCGACACGGGTGAGACGCGCGTCGCAAGGGGTCGATCGATCGTTGTCAGAACGAATCGGACGGGATAAGGCGCGGGGGGACGATGAACGATCAACACGGCACGAATGAGACAGGCGCCGTTTCCGGCCATCTACGCGATGTTTCCACAGAGGCGGGTCGCGGCCCCAAGCCGTCTTTCGCACAAGCCACGCGCGTCTGGGTCCGCATCGGTCTTCTCGGCTTCGGCGGGCCGGCCGGGCAGATCGCGCTGATGCACCGCGAGGTGGTGGAAACGCGGCGTTGGGTGCAGGAGGATCGATTCCTGCACGCGCTGAACTACTGCATGCTGCTGCCGGGTCCGGAAGCGCAGCAGCTCGCCATCTATATCGGCTGGCTGCTGCACGGCGCGCGCGGCGGGCTCGTGGCCGGCATTCTCTTCGTGTTGCCTGGCCTCTGCATCCTCCTGGGCCTCTCCACGCTGTACGCGCTTTACCACCAGACGGGCATGCTCTCGGCGGTGTTCTTCGGCCTGAAGGCTGCGGTGCTGGCCATCGTGGTCGAAGCGCTCCTGCGTCTCGCCCGGCGCGCGCTGAAGACGGTCTCGTCGCGCGCCATCGCCGCGCTGGCCTTCGCGGCCCTGTTCTTCTTCTCCGTGTCCTTTCCGCTGGTCATCCTTGCCGCCGGCCTGTTCGGCCTGCTCACAGCCAGGCGGAAGGCGGAAGCCGGATGGGTGGCAGGCGCAAAGGACAGGTCGAGAACCTGGTCGCAGACGCTGGCGCTCATCGTCCTCTGGTCATGCCTCTGGGTCGCGCCGCTCGGCCTGGTCGTCGCCCTTTGGGGCGCCGGAAACGTCTTCGTCGCACTCCACATCTTCTTTTCCAAGATGGCGGTCGTCACCTTCGGCGGGGCCTATGCCGTGCTTGCCTATGTCGCCCAGCAGGCGGTGGAAACCCATCACTGGCTGCGGCCCGGCGAAATGCTGGACGGGCTGGCGCTGGCGGAAACCACGCCCGGGCCGCTGGTTCTGGTGCTGACCTTCGTCGCCTTCATGGCGGCGTTCAGCCTGCCGCCTGCCGGGCTCGATCCCGTCGTCGCAGGCCTCATCGGCGGCCTCGTCGCCACCTGGGTCACCTTCGTGCCGTGCTTCGCCCTCATCTTCCTCGGTGCGCCCTCGGTCGAGCGGCTGCGGGGCAACCGGTTGGCGGTGGCGGCCATGAGCGCGATCTCGGCCGCCGTGGTCGGCGTCATCCTCAACCTCGCCGTCTGGTTCGCCCTGCACGTGCTGTTTGCGAAGGTGCAGCAGAGCCGGTTCGGGCCGTTGGTCCTGTCCGTTCCCGAACTGGCGAGTTTCAATGTCGCGGCAGCGCTTCTCGCGCTGCTGGCGGGCAGTCTGCTCTTCGTCGCGCGGCTTGGCGTGGTCGGCACGCTCGGCGTCTGCGCCGCTGGCGGGCTCCTGCTCTCGCTGGTTTGAGACGCCGGGGCGCGCAATTTACAGAGGAATGCGGCGGATAAGCGATGCGATTGCCGCGTTTAGGCTTGTCTTTTGGCGACGTCCTTGCGATGTCAGCCGGGAGAAGTCTCAACGGGAAGCCTGCATGGCCGTTCGCATCAACAGCTTTCGTGACATCGCGAGCCGCTATGACGTGGTGCTATGTGACGTCTGGGGCGTCCTTCACAATGGCGTTGCGGCCTTTCGCTCGGCCTGCGAAGCGCTGACGGACGCGCGCAGCCGCGGCCTCACCGTCGTTCTCGTCACCAATTCGCCCCGCCCGCATCCCGGCGTTATCGTCCAGATCCGCGGGCTCGGCGTGCCCGATACCGCCTACGACCGCATCGTCACCTCGGGCGATGTCACCCGTGCGCTGATCGCCGCCGGCCCGAAGAAAATCTACTTCATCGGCTCCGATCGCGATTTCCCGCTGCTGGCTGGCCTGGGCGTCGATATCGTCGCCTCCGAAGATGCCGAGATCGTCGTCTGCGCCGGGTTCTTCGATGACGAGACCGAGACGCCGGACGATTATCGCGCCACGCTCTCGGTTCTGGCCAAGCGCAAGCTGCCCTTCATCTGCGCCAACCCGGATCTCGTGGTCGAGCGGGGCGACCGGCTGATCCCCTGCGCCGGCGCCATCGCCAAGCTCTATGAGGAGCTGGGCGGCGAGGCCCGCATTGCCGGCAAGCCGCACAAGCCGATCTATCGTGCGGCGCTCGCCGAAGCCAAAGGTGTCCGCGGCACGCTGGAAGGTGCCCGCGTCATCGCCATCGGCGATGGCATGCCGACCGACGTTCGCGGCGCGCAGTACAGCGGCATCGACGTTCTCTACATCAGCGCGGGTATTCATGGAGCCGAATACATGACCGGCGAAAAAACCGATGAGGCGAAACTCGCCGCCTTCCTCAAGAAGGAGGGCGCAACGCCGAAATGGTGGATGCCCCGGCTCGCGTGACATGACAGTCTTTCACCGCAACGAGACGAAAAATCCCTTGCCGGCTGCCCTCCACGGCGGCGTCATCGCCATCGGCAATTTCGATGGCGTGCATCGCGGTCACCAGTCGGTGCTCGATCGGGCGCTGGCCGAGGCCCGTGCGCTCGGCGTCCCCGCGCTCGTGCTGACCTTCGAGCCGCACCCCCGCGCCGTCTTCCGGCCCGACGAGCCCGTCTTCCGCCTGACGCCAGCGCCGCTGAAAGCCCGCATCCTCGAAGGCATGGGCTTTGCCGCCGTCATCGAATATCCGTTCGATCGCAGCTTCTCGCAGGTGTCGGCGCATGATTTCATCCGTGACGTGCTGATGGACTGGCTGAAGGCCGGCCATGTCGTCACCGGGTTCGACTTCCATTTCGGCAAGGGCCGGGAAGGCGGCCCCGCCTTCCTGATGAAGGCCGGCACGGACAACGGCTTCGGCGTGACGCTGGTCGATGCCTTTCGCGACGAAAACGCCGACGTCATCTCGTCCAGCCGTGTCCGCGGTCTGCTCGTGGAAGGCGACGTGGCGCAGGCGGCCGGCCTGCTCGGCTATCGCTATACGGTGGAGGCGGAGGTTATCGGCGGCAAGCGGCTCGGCCGCACGCTCGGCTATCCCACGGCCAATATGCGCCTCGACCCCGGCGTCTGCCTGAAAAACGGCATCTACGCCGTCCGCTTCCGTCGCGCCGACGGCTCCCTGCACGATGCCGTCGCCAGCTTCGGCCGCCGCCCGACCGTGACCAGCGATGGCGAGGCCCTGCTCGAAACATTCCTGTTCGACTTTTCCGGCGACCTTTACGGCGAAATCGCCTCCGTCTCCTTCTTCGGCCACCTGCGCGACGAGCTGAAGTTCGACGGCCTCGACCCGCTGATCGTCCAGATGAAGCAGGACGACGCGGAGGCCCGCGCGCTTCTCGCCGGCGTGACCCCGCTCAGCGGGATCGATATGGGGCTGTGTTTCTAGAGTTTGCCGTCGTAGCCGGCATCTTTCAGGTAGAACCCGTCCGGCATCAGGCCGCGACCGGCAGGATGGGTGCTTGCCAGACGATTGCGGGGATCAGGCCCTTCAGAGGTGTCGTTGCCAGTTCCGGCAGCGAGATATGATTGTTGACGATCAACGCGATGGCCGCGTCCGCCATGATGGCCTGAAAGGCGTCGAGATCGTCGGCTTCGATATGCAGGCCCTCGATGTCGCTTTCGGAAATGAAAACCCCGGCTTCAGCATCCCAAACGGCCCTCACGAAGAACGTACGTTTCATGCCCATGATCCTCCCAGTTCGACGTCCCGTCCCCGGTCGTCTTCCCGCTCGATATCGAGGTCGAACCCGTGATGACCAAGTCCTTCCATGAACTCCAAGAAGCTTTGCCGTGGTTGAGATCCGGTCAGCCGCTCGTGCTCCTCGACGCTGATGACGACGACGCTGTCGCGACCTCGCACCGTAACGCGTTGCGGACCTTCGCTTCGCGCGCGCCGGACGACTTCGCTGAAGCGCGCTTTTGCGTCCTCCAGTTTCCAGGTCGGGGGCTTTGCGAGATCCTTGGCCATGGAATAACTCCCATCTCGTCAGATGGTCAGAATAGCGGAGCAGACCCGTAAAGTCCATTCGCTGCGTGCGGACGCCCCCTTCCATTCCGCTGTAAAAACCCTTAGACAACGGGCCATCATGACACACATGCGGCTTGCGTCTTCCCTGCGAATTATCGGCCCGGCCTTCCGCGCGCGCTAAGCGGCCGGACGGTCCGGGTTTAAAGCACTTGCGCCGCCGCAGGGCTTGCACGCCCCGCGCGTCTGTTTCCTGCCCCGACATCGCGCTTCCCCAGCGCCAGAGAATGATGGCCGACATGACCGAGACCGCCCAGACTTTCGACTATTCCAAGACCCTCTATCTGCCCGAAACCGAATTTCCCATGCGCGCCGGCCTGCCGCAGAAGGAGCCGGAGATGGTGGCCCGCTGGCAGCAGATGGACCTCTACAAAAAGCTGCGCGCCTCCGCCGCCGGCCGTGAAAAGTTCGTGCTGCATGACGGCCCGCCCTATGCCAACGGCAACATCCATATCGGCCATGCGCTGAACAAGATCCTGAAGGACGTCATCACCCGTTCCTTCCAGATGCGCGGCTTCGACAGCAATTACGTCCCCGGCTGGGATTGCCACGGCCTGCCGATCGAGTGGAAGATCGAGGAGGAGAACTACCGCGCCAAGGGGAAGGGCAAGCCCGACCTCTCTGAACCCGCCGCCATGATCGAGTTCCGCCGCGAATGCCGCGCCTATGCCGAAAAGTGGATCAAGGTGCAGGCCGACGAGTTCAAGCGCCTCGGCATCACCGGCGATTTCGACAATCCCTACCTGACGATGAACTTTCACGCCGAAGCCCGCATCGCCGGGGAGCTGCTGAAGATCGCCAAAAGCGGCCAGCTCTATCGCGGCTCCAAGCCGATCATGTGGTCGGTGGTAGAGCGCACGGCGCTGGCCGAGGCGGAGGTGGAGTATCACGACGTCGAGAGTGATACGATTTGGGTGAAGTTCCCGGTTGTAAGTGGTTCAAGCGACTTGCGTCTTTCGCTCGCAGGTAATTCAAGGCGCTTGTTGCGCTCTTCGTCGAGTGCATCTGGAAATCATGGAACGCTTACTGATGGCCGCGATCTCCATGGCGCCTTCGTCGTTATCTGGACCACAACCCCATGGACGATCCCCGGCAACCGCGCCATCGCTTTCTCTAACCGTGTCTCTTACGGCCTCTACGAAGTCACCGAAGCCGCCAACGATTTCGGCCCGCGTCCCGGTGAAAAGCTGATCTTTGCCGATAAGCTGGCAGCCGAATCCTTCGCCAAAGCCAAGCTGCAGGCAAATCGTCTGCGCAACGTCGCGTCCGACGAACTTGCCACGGTCACCTGCGCCCACCCTCTCGCCGACCTCGGTTACACCTTCCCTGTCCCCCTCATCGCCGGCGATCACGTCACCGACGACGCCGGCACGGGCTTCGTGCACACCGCGCCAAGCCACGGACGCGAAGACTTCGACGTCTGGATGGACAACGCGCGCGCGTTCGAATCCCGTGGCATCGACACCGCCATCCCCTTCCCGGTTGACGACGCCGGCTACTACACCAAGGACGCGCCCGGCTTCGGCCCGGAGGCGGAGGGTGGTCCCGCGCGCGTCATGGACGACAACGGCAAGAAGGGCAATGCCAACGAGCGCGTCATCAAGGCGCTGATCGCCACCAACACGCTCTTTGCCCGCGGCCGGCTGAAGCATTCCTATCCGCATTCCTGGCGCTCCAAGAAGCCGGTCATCTTCCGCAACACGCCGCAATGGTTCGTCTACATGGACAAGGACCTTGCCGACGGCACGACCCTGCGCACCCGCGCGCTCACCGCCATTGACGACACGCGCTTCGTGCCGGCCGCCGGCCAGAACCGCCTGCGCGCCATGATCGAGGGCCGCCCGGACTGGGTGCTGTCCCGCCAGCGCGCCTGGGGCGTCCCCATCTGCGTCTTCGCCCGCGAGGACGGCACGGTGCTGAATGACGACGCCGTCAACGCCCGCATCCTCGAAGCCTTCGAGGCGGAAGGCGCGGATGCGTGGTTTGCGGCGGGCGCAAAGGAGCGTTTCCTCGGCAACGACCACGATCCCGCCGAATGGCGCCAGGTCATGGACATCCTCGACGTCTGGTTCGACTCGGGTTCTACCCATGTCTTCACGCTGGAGGACCGGCCGGATCTCAAATGGCCGGCCGACGTCTATCTGGAAGGCTCCGACCAGCATCGCGGCTGGTTCCACTCGTCGCTGCTCGAAAGCGCGGCAACGCGCGGCCGCGCACCTTACGACACCGTCGTCACCCACGGCTTCATCATGGATGAGAAGGGGGAGAAGATGTCGAAGTCGAAGGGCAACGTCACCGCCCCTCAGGAGGTCATGAAGGATGCCGGCGCCGACATTCTGCGTCTCTGGGTCATGACATCGGACTATGCCGACGACCTGCGCGTCGGCAAGGCGATCATCCAGACCAATATCGATGCCTATCGCAAGCTGCGCAACACCATCCGCTGGATGCTCGGCACGCTGGCGCACGACACTGGCGACGACGTCGCGCTGGCCGACATGCCCTCGCTCGAGCGGCTGATGCTGCACCGGCTGGCCGAACTCGACGAGGTCGTGCGCAGCGGCTACGACGCGTTCGACTTCAAGCGGGTGACGCGCGCGCTCATCGATTTCTCCAATGTCGAACTGTCGGCCTTCTACTTCGACATCCGCAAGGACGCGCTCTATTGCGACGCGCCGTCGAGCCTGCGCCGTCGCGCCAGCCTCTGCGTCATCCGCCGCATCTTCGAGTGCCTCGTCACCTGGCTGGCACCCATGCTGCCCTTCACCACGGAAGAAGCCTGGCTGTCGCTGAAACCCGATGCCGTCTCGATCCATCTGGAGCAGTTCCCCGAGCTGCCGGCCGAATGGCGCGACGAGGCGGTTGCCGAGAAGTGGCGCGTGATCCGCGATATCCGCCGCGTCGTCACCGGCGCGCTGGAGATCGAGCGACGCGAAAAGCGCATCGGCGCGTCGCTGGAGGCCGCCCCCGTCGTCTACATCGCCGATGCCACGACGGCGGAAGCGTTGGACGGTGAGGATTTCGCCGAGATCTGCATCACCTCGGCCATCGAGGTCGTCGTCGGCAAGGGTCCGGAAAACGCATTCCGTCTGGAAGGCGAGGGCAAGATCTCCGTCGAGCCGCGTCTGGCCGAAGGCCGCAAATGCGCCCGTTCGTGGAAGGTGACGACCGATGTCGGTTCCGATCCGGCCTATCCCGACGTCACCGCGCGCGATGCGGCGGCCCTGCGAGAGCTCGGCATTTCGCTCTGAGGCGGCTTCTTCGCCTGAAGAGGCTTCGCGGCTCGAATGGGTGGACGTCATGAGAACCGGGTGAATTGCGCTCGCGCCGTTCATCCGGTAGAACCCTGCCTGAAAATGGGCGGATTTATCCGTCATGGGGCAGGAATTGGCGGGCAGATCGGCCCTGGCGTATCCCGGGGGGTCCGGGAGCGTCTGGAGGCTGGCGGGGCAGGCCGCACGCGCTGGAAGGGTTTGAATGACAATGACGCGACAGTATGGTGCGGGCGCCGGCGTGCTCTCGATCCTGGCCGCAAGCCTGGTGCTGACCGGTTGTATCGGCGGGCCGACCTACGGGACGGACAAGACGGCCGGCGAGCACCTGATGGACGATCTCGGCAGCACGGTTAGCATGGGCGGCGACAAGGCGGCCAACGTGAAGTACCAGCCGCGGCCGGGTCTCGTCCTGCCGCCATCCGGCGAACGCACGGCCCTTGTCCAGCCGCAGGCTTCGCTCGCCAACAAGGACAACCCGGCCTGGGTCGAATCGCCCGAGGAAACGCGCCAGCGCCTGCGCGAGGAAGCCGACGAGAATGCGGACCGGCCGGGCTATGTCTCGCCGCTCGCGAAAGCCTCGGCCAACGGCCGCAAGCTCACCGCCAAGGAGCAGCAGGAAGCCTATCGCGAAGCCCGCAAGGTGCAGATGGGGGCCTATGCCGACAAACGCCGTTTCCTCAGCGATCCCCCGCTCGCCTACCGCAAGGCACCCGAGGAAGCCCTGACGGATCTTGGCGAGGACGAAAGCATCAAGGAACGTCGTCGCAAGAAGGAAGCGCAGGTGCAGGGCAGCGGCAAGAAGTGGTGGCAGGTTTTCTGATCCGGCCATGAGCGTCACGATCCGCGAGGCAACCATCGAGGATGCCGCTATCATCCTTCGCTTCGTGCGGGAACTGGCAGCCTATGAGAAGCTGGAGCACGAGGTGGAAGCGACGGTGGAGACCACCGCGAAGGCCCTCTTCGGCCCGGACAGCGTCTCCAAGGCCGTAATCTGCGAGCGCGACGGCGCGCCCATCGGCTTTGCCGTCTGGTTCCTGATCTACTCCACCTGGCAGGCCCGCAACGGGCTCTATCTCGAAGATCTCTACGTGACGCCGGAAGCGCGCGGCACGGGCGCCGGGCGCAGTCTGTTGCGGCATCTGGCAAGGATCGCCGTCGACAAGAATTGCGGCCGTTTCGAGTGGAGCGTGCTCGACTGGAACGAACCGGCCATCCGCGCCTATCGTGCCATCGGCGCGGAGCCGATGGATGGCTGGACCCGCTACCGTCTGACCGGCCAGGCCTTGCAGGACTTCGCAGCGGGCTGAGGCTTTACCGCCGCGCCTCGAAGAAGGCGCGCAACAATCCCGCCGCTTCCGTTTCGCCGAGCCCCGAATAGACGTCCGGCGCATGGTGGCAGGTCGGCTGGGCGTAGAAGCGCCCGCCATGATCCACCCCGCCGCCCTTCGGGTCGCCGGCGCCGTAATAGAGGCGGCGGATGCGGGCAAAGGAGATGGCGGCGGCGCACATGGCGCAGGGTTCGAGCGTGACATAGAGGTCCGCGCCGGTCAGGCGTTCCGCATTCAGTGCCTGTGAAGCTTGCCGGATGGCCTCAATCTCGGCATGGGCCGTCACGTCGCGGCGCTCTCGCGTCCGGTTGCCGCCGGCGCCGATCACGGTGCCGTCGAGCACGACGACGGCGCCGATCGGCACCTCGCCGCGCGCCTGCGCCGCCCGTGCTTCCGCCAGCGCCAGATCCATGAACCCCGGTGATGCGGCCATTCGCGTCATTATTTCTCTTAACCCATCGGCTCCGACCTGATAGGAGAGCCTGAAAAGGCAGGCAACACAAATGACATCCAATGACAAGCCCCAGCGGCCGCGCGGCAAGCCCGCAAGCGGCGGCAAGACGACAGACCGCGCGCCGCGCGCCGCGGCAGCCGACGGCAAGCCGGCCGGCAAGGCCAAATTCGGCAAGCCGGCATTCGGCAAAAACGCAGGCGAGAAGAAGCCCTTCGAAAAGAGAGAGGGCGGCAAGCCTGCGTTCGGCAAGCCCGCCTTCGGAAAGACCAGCGGGCCGCCGCGCGGCAAGCCCGCCTTTGCAAAGCGCGACGACGCAACGCCGAACGAAACGCGCCCGACGGAACGCCCGGCGTTCGACAGGCCGCGTGCCGAACAGGCCCGCTCCGACAAGCCCTGGGGCGAGCAGCCCCGTTTCGATAAGCCCCGCTCGGAAAAGCCCCGCTCGGACAGGCCCCCTTCCGACAAGCCGAGGTTTGACAAAACGAAATTCGATAAGCCGAAGTTCGAGAGGCCGGGAGGCGAGCGCTCCGCCGATCGGTCCACCGACGAGCGTCCTGCCCGCGCCCGCGCCGTGGCGGCAACAGCCGTTTCCGACGAGGCGCCGCAGCGCATCTCCAAGATCCTCGCCCGTGCCGGCATCGCCTCGCGTCGCGATATCGAGCGGATGATCATGGAAGGCCGCGTCAGCGTCAACGGCACCAAACTGGAAACGCCGGTCGTCAACGTCACGCTGTCCGACAAGATCGAGGTCGATGGCCAGCCGATTCGCGGCATCGAGCGCACGCGCCTCTGGCTCTACCACAAGCCGACGGGTCTCGTGACCACGAACAACGATCCGGAAGGCCGTCCGACGGTGTTCGACCGCCTGCCGGAAGACCTGCCGCGCGTGCTGTCCATCGGCCGTCTCGATATCAACACCGAGGGCCTGCTGCTGCTGACGAACGACGGCGGTCTCGCCCGGGTGCTGGAATTGCCGGCCACCGGCTGGCTGCGTCGCTACCGCGTTCGCGCCCATGGCAAGATCGAACAGGCCGACCTCGACAAGCTCAAGGACGGCATCGCCGTCGATGGCGTGCTCTACGGCGCGATCGACGCGACGCTCGACAAGGTTCAGGGCGCCAATGTCTGGATCACCATGGGCCTGCGCGAAGGCAAGAACCGCGAGATCAAGAACGTGCTCGGCGCGCTCGGCCTCGACGTGAACCGCCTGATCCGCATTTCCTACGGCCCGTTCCAGCTCGGCGAACTGCCGGAGGGTGCGGCGCAGGAAATTCGTGGCCGCACGCTGCGCGACCAGTTGGGTCCGCGCCTGATCGAGGATGCCAAGGCGAACTTCGACGCGCCGCTCTTCAACAATTCGGATGCCGACGACGAAGGGCCGCTGGTCTCGACGGAGCGCAGCGCCGAGCGTGGAAACGACCGTTCGGGCGACCGCGGGCAGGGCGCTTACGAAAAGCCAGCCTTCCGCGAAAAGACCGCTGATCGCAACGAGCGCCTGCGCGGCCGTCTCGATACGCGGCCGGCGGACAACAAACGAGGAGGTCGCGACAGCGCGCCGGCGGCGCGTGGCGATGGGCCGAAGCGCGATCAGCAGCTCGGCCGTCCGCGCAAGGCCAATGTCTGGATGGCGCCCGGCGCCCGTCCCCTGGCCGAAAAGAAGACCGGCTCCGAGGCCGCCGCCGCCGAGAAGCCGGTTCGCCGTGAGCGTCCCGAGGGCGCGCCCAAGGTGAAGCGCTACGGCCGCACGAAGGATGGTCAGGCGATTGCCGGCAAGCAGCGTTTCGACCCGGACCGCAAGAGCGGCGCGAGCTTTGCCCGGCCCGATAGCGGCCCCCGCGTCATCGTCGAGCGCGACAAGGACGACCGCGACTGGATCAAGGCCAGCGAGCCCCCGGTCCGCGAGGAACGCGGCGGCTTCAAGTCCCGCGACGGCGGCGATCGTGGCGACCGCGCCCCGCGCGGCGATGGCGAGCGTTCGTTCGGTCCCAAAAAGAGCTTTGGCGAGAAGAAGAGCTTCGGCGGCGATCGCCCGGCTGGCAAGTCCTTTGCCAAGCCTGGCGCCAAATCCGGTGGCAAGCCCTCCTTTGGCGGCAAGCCTTCGGGCGGAAAACCGGGCGGTTCCAAGCCGCGCGGCGGGAAGTAGCGCCCGGTGCGCATCGTCGGGGGAGAATTTCGTGGCCGGGCTCTTGCGAGCCCGGCGACATCGGATATCAGGCCGACATCCGACAGGACGCGCGAAAGCCTGTTCAACATCCTCAGCCATGCCTATCCGGAACGGCTGGAGGAAACCCGCATCCTCGACCTTTTCGCCGGAACAGGCGCGGTCGGGCTCGAAGCTCTGTCGCGCGGTTGCCGGCAAGCGCTGTTTGTCGAAAACAGCGCGGAGGGCAGGGGTCTGCTGCGCACCAATATCGAGACGCTGGGGGTCACCGGTCGCGCCAGGATCTTCCGGCGCGACGCGACCGACCTCGGCACTGTCGGCACCGTCGAACCCTTTCACCTCGTCTTCGCCGATCCGCCCTATGGCAAGGGTCTTGGCGAGCGGGCGCTGGCGGCGGCATCGGCCGGCGGCTGGATCCTGCCCGATGCGCTCGTCATTCTCGAAGAGCGCGCCGATGTGACGCCGATGGCCGGCCCCGATTTCGAGCCGCTCGACATCCGCCAGTTCGGCGATACCCGCATGCATTTCTATCGCTTCCGCAAGCGCGGCTGACGCGGCGATGTCGGAGATGCCGTCCGCCAACACAGCATCGAGCGGCCCATCGGTGGCCTTGGCGCTCGGCGGTGGCGGCGCCCGTGGTCTCGCGCATATCCACGTCATCGAAGCGTTGGATGACCTCGGCATCCGCCCGCGCGTTATCGCCGGCACCTCCATCGGCGCCATCATGGGAGCCGGCATGGCGGCCGGCATGCGCGGCAGCGATATCCGTGACTTCGCGCTCTCGACCGTCGGCCGGCGCAAGGAGATTGCCAACCGCCTCTGGCGGCTGCGTCCCTCGACCCTGCAGGCGATCGGGGGCAGCCTGCGCTTCGGCCCGTTCAATCTCGAACGCGTGCTTTCCGCCTTCCTGCCGGAGGCCATACCGCAGACGTTCGAGGCGCTGTCCATTCCTCTGAAAGTCGTCGCCACCGACTATTACGCGCAAAGCGAGACGGTGCTGGAGTCGGGCGATCTGCGCCTGGCCATCGCCGCCTCCGCGGCCATTCCCGGCATGTTCCAGCCTGTGCGGCTCGGCGCGCGGGTCATGATCGACGGTGGCTTCGTCAATCCGGTTCCCTTCGATCATCTCGAAGGCCTTGCCGATGTCGTGCTTGCCGTCGATGTCGTCGGCGGGCCGGAGGGGGATGGATCGACGCTGCCGACGCGGATGGACGCGATGTTCGGCGCGAGCCAGCTGATGATGCAGACGATCACGGCCATGAAGATGAAGGCGCATGCGCCCGATCTTCTGGTGCGCCCGGATGTCGGCCGCTTCCGCGTCATGGATTTCATGCGCGCGCAGGAGGTGCTGACGGTGAGCGCCGGCGTGAAGGACGAGGTGAAGGCCGCGCTCGACACGCTCCTGTCGCGGTAAGCCTGACCCTACTTCACCACCTGTGTCCGCTCGGCTTCGGCGATTTCCTCGTCCGGTCCGAGCGTCGCTACCGGCTCCCGCTTCGGCTTCATCAGCGGCTCCGGCTTGACCGGCCGGAAATGTAGCATGTCGCGGCCGGCCGCCAGCCCGTCCACAGCCTGAACCTCCAGCCGCGCCTCGTCGCGGCGGCGGATATCGGTGGTGATCGCGATGGCCTGCGCGTCGGTGACGCCAAGCTCCTCCAGCGTGCGCTGGCCGAAGAGCAGGCCGGATTCCAGCGTCTCCCGCAGCTCGTAATCGACGCCCCGCGCCCGCAATTGCAGCGCATGCTGGCGATCATAGGAGCGCGCGAAGATGCGGGCATTGGGGAATTCCGACTGGACGAGATCAACGATCCGGTCGGTGGTCTCCTTCCGGTGCGTGCAGATCGCCACGATCTTCGCCCGCTCGATGCCGGCGGCGCGCAGCACGTCGAGCCGCGTTCCATCGCCGAAATAGATGCGGAAGCCGAAGGTCGCGGCCTGTTCGACGCGCGCGGCGGAATGGTCGATGATGGTGACATCGCGTCCGCCGGCCAGCAAGATCTGCGCGGCAATCTGCCCGAAACGCGAGAAGCCGATCATCAGCACGTCTGCGCCCGCCCCCTCGAAATCCTCCTCCATGTCGTCCTCGGCCTCGTCCTCCTCGTCCCGCGTGAGAAAGCGCGACAAAGCGGAGGCGGCTGGCGTCAGCGCCATGGACAGCGTGACGATGACGACGAGCAGCGAGCCTGTGGCGTCTGGAAACACGCCCGCCGCAGCCGCCGCGCTGAAGAGCACGAAGCCGAACTCGCCGCCTTGCGGCAGCAGCAGCGCGATGCGCACCGCTTCGTTATGCGCCGAGCCGAACAGGCGGCAGACGGTATAGAGCGTCACGGCCTTGATGACGACCAGCATGGGGACCGCGATCATCACCACCAGCCAGTTGGAAAAGATCACGTCGATCTGCAACGATAGCCCGACCGCCATGAAGAACAGCGCTAGCAGAAGGCCGCGAAACGGCTCGATATCGGCTTCCAGCTCATGCCGATAGCTCGATTCCGCCAGCAGCACGCCGGCCAGAAACGCGCCCATGGCCATGGACAGCTGCGCCATCTGCATCAGCGTTGCAGCGCCGAGCACGATCAGCAGCGCGGCGGCGATCATGATTTCGCGCGCGCCGGTGCGCGCGAGAATCCGGAAGAGCGGGTTGATCAGATATCGCCCGGCCAGAACCATCACGAGGATCGCGCCGACGGCGACCGAGAAGTCCTGGATCGGCGGCGTCGTATCCTCCGGCGCCTGTAGAGCGAGCAGCGGGATCAGCGCGAGCAGCGGCACGATGGCGAGATCCTGTAGCAGCAGGATCGAGAAAGCGCGCTGGCCGTAGCGCGTGTTGGTGTCACCCTTCTCGTCGAGGATCTGCAGCGCGAAGGCCGTGGAGGACAAAGCGAGGCCGAAGCCCGTGATGAGACTGCCGGACGCGTCGAGCAGGCCGAGTTCGTAGACGATGGCAGACAGCAGCCCGCCGGTGACCAGAACCTGCGCGGACCCCAGCCCGAAGATATCGCGCCGCATGGCCCAGAGCCGCGACATCTTCAGCTCCAGCCCGATCACGAACAGCAGAAAGACGACGCCAAGCTCGGCGAAACCGAGGATCGCTTCCCCGTCCGTGATCTGGTGGAACACCGGGCCGATGATGACGCCGGCCGCGAGATAGCCGAGAACGGTGCCGAGCCCCAGCTTCTTGAAGATGGGGGCCGCCACGACGGCGCCGCCGAGCAGCAGAAGCGCCTGGGAGGTCATGACGGGCGTTGTCGACATCGTGACGTTTTTTCCCTTGGTCTTTGCCGTTTATGCCGGGCGCACCGCGCCCTTCCGCCTTCTTGCCGGGCTGCGGGACGGAAATAAGGCGCGCGTCCGGTGAGAATCGCGCCACGCCCTTGATGCCCGGGCCAGTGCACAATAAATGGGACGGGAATGAAAGGCCAATTCATGCCCCAGACGATTGATTCCGCCGCACTCGAAACACGTGCCGCAGAGCTCGTGGACCTTGCGAGAAAGGCGGGAGCCGATCAGGCCGACGCCGTCGTGCTCCGGGGCCGTTCGCGCTCCGTGTCCGTGCGCCTCGGCAAGGTGGAGGCGACCGACAGTTCCGAGAGCGACGACTTTTCGCTCCGCGTCTTCGTCGGCCGCCGCGTCGCCAGCGTTTCCGCCAATCCGGGCTTCGATCTGAAGGTGCTGGCCGAACGCGCCGTCGCCATGGCCAAGGCATCTCCGGAAGACCCTTACGCGACGCTGGCAGACGAAACCCGCATCGCCCGCGATGTTCCCGATCTCGACCTCTTCGACCCGAGCGAAATCTCCACCGAAGAGCTGACCGAACGCGCGCTGGAGGCGGAGGCTGCAGCACTCGCCGTACCCGGCGTCACCAAGACCAGCGGTGCCGGTGGCTCCACCGGCATGGGCGGTCTCGTGCTCGTCACGTCCAACGGCTTTTCCGGCGCCTATATGGGCACCCGCTTCAGCCTTTCCGTCAGCGCCATTGCCGGCGAAGGCACGAAGATGGAGCGCGACTACGACTTCGACAGCGCGCTCTTCCTCTCCGACCTGCGCGGTGCCGCCGATATCGGTCGCCATGCCGGCGAGCGCGCTGCCGCCCGCGTCAATCCGCGCCAGGTCGACACGCAGAAGAACGTCACCGTCGTCTTCGATCCGCGCGTCTCCCGGGGCTTTGCCGGCCACATCGCCGGTGCCATCAACGGTGCTTCCGTTGCCCGCAAGACCACGTTCCTCAAGGACAGAATGGGCGAGCGCATCCTCAAAGCCGGAATCAATCTGACGGACGATCCTTTGATCGTGCGCGGCTCCGGCTCGCGGCCCTTCGATGGCGAAGGCGTGACCGGGCAGAAGATGACGATGATCGAGGACGGGATCTTGCGGAACTGGTTCCTCTCCACGGCCACGGCGCGGGAACTCGGGCTGGAAACCAACGGTCGCGGCGCGCGCAGCGGCACGGCGGTCAATCCGTCCTCCACCAATTTCGCGCTGGAGCCGGGCGATATCTCGCGTGAGGACCTGATCCGCAGCGTCGGCACCGGCTTCTACGTCACCGAGCTGATCGGCCACGGTGTCAACATGCTGACGGGCGAATATTCCCGTGGGGCCTCCGGCTACTGGATCGAAAACGGCGAGATCGCTTTCCCCGTCTCCGAGGTCACCATCGCGTCCAACCTGAAGCAGATGTTCATGGCCCTGACGCTCGCAAATGACATCGACCGCTCCTACTCGGTCGCCGCGCCGACGATCGCCGTGGAAGGCATGACGCTCGCCGGAAAATAAGCCCGGCGAGACGGCCGCCACGGCGAAGAGCGAAAGGCTGGGATGACGAAGCGGCCACCATGTTTTGGCCGCACTTCGCCTGTCTGACGCGGACATCGCCCAACGCATCGCACGACCATACGGAAAGGAAGCCCATGAGCGCCGACCATCACCCGCCGGATCAGTGGACCAGGGATCTGGACCTGATCACCACGGCAGCGATGGCCGCCGGCGAGAAGGCCCTGACCTATTTCCGCAAGAACCCGGAATTCCGCTACAAGAACGAGGACCGGTCGCCGGTCAGCGAGGCGGATTACGCGGCAAACGACATCCTCAAGGAGCGCCTGCTCTCGGCCCGTCCCAATTACGGCTGGCTGTCGGAGGAGACGGACGACGACGAGGCGCGGCTCGGCTGCGACACGGTGTTTGTGGTCGATCCGATCGACGGCACGCGCGGTTTTATCGCCGGCAAGGACGTCTGGTGCGTCAGCGTCGCCGTCGTCCACAAGGGCCGCCCGGTCGCCGGCGTGCTCTACGCGCCGGCCCTCATCGAACTCTATCAGGCAAGGCACAGCGCGGAAGCCCGGCGCAACGGCGTCGTCATCCATGTGGCCAAGCCTGTGACGGGCCAGCCGCTGCGGTTCGCCATCGCCGAGGATCTCGTGGCGAAGCTGAAGGCAGGCTACGGCAAGGATGTTGCGCGCGTTTCCCATGTTCCCTCGCTCGCCTATCGCATCGCGATGATCGCCGATGGCCAGATCGACGGCACGGTGGTGAAGAAGAACGCCCATGACTGGGATCTCGCCGCCGCCGACCTGATCCTGCAGCAGGCAGGCGGCGTGCTCACCGGTCTCGACGGCGAGCCCCTGACCTACAACCGGCCCAGTGTGCACCACGACGTCCTGTGCGCGGCGGCGCTGCCCGCTCTGCCGGCGCTGCTGGACGCCTCGGCCGGCCTGCACGGGCATTGACCTTTCCGGCTGGATGCCGCACATCACCCGTCGAAACAGCACGATAAGACGACGAAAACTGACGAAAAGAGGCGAAAATGACGGAAAAGAAGCAATTGCTGCACATGGTTTTCGGTGGTGAACTGAAGACCCTCAAGGACGTCGAGTTCCGCGATCTCGAGAAGCTGGACGTGGTCGGCATCTTCCCGGACTACGAAAGCGCGCTGCATGCCTGGCGCGGCAAGGCGCAGGCGACGGTCGACAACGCCCATATGCGCTACTTCATCGTCCACATGCACCGCCTGCTCGATCCGGGCCAGCTCTGATGAACCTGGGCGGATGCGGCATGCGCGTGTCCGGGCCGTCGCGTCCCGCCCATAGCGTCATGCCAGGCAGGGCGCGCGCGGGGAACGCCAGATGACGCGCCTCTTCGCGCGCGCGGCGCTGTCCGGCTATCGCTGGGTCGGAACCGCGGTCTATCCGCTCGTCTGGTCCTACCTTGCTTTGCGCGCCGCGCGTGGCAAGGAAGATCGCGCGCGCCGCCAGGAACGCTACGGCTTTCCGAGTGCTGCCCGCCCGCAAGGGCCGCTGGTCTGGTTTCATGCGGCGAGCGTCGGCGAGACCATGTCCGTCATCCCGCTGATCAAGGAAATCCACCGTCGCGGCATCGCCGTCGTGCTCACCAGCGGCACCACCACCTCGGCCCGGGTCGTCGCCGAGCGGCTGGGCGATATCGCCATCCACCAATATGTGCCGCTCGACTTCAAGCCGGCCGTCTCCCGCTTCCTCGATTATTGGGAACCGGACCTTGCGATCATTGCCGAGAGCGAGATCTGGCCGATGACCATCATGGAACTCGGCAAGCGCCATATCCCGCAGATCCTCGTCAACGGACGCCTGTCCGACCGCAGCTTCGCCCGCTGGAAGAAGCGCCCGAATCTCGCCGACGCCATCTTCGAAAACCTCGCGCTCGTCATTGCCCAGTCGGAGGCCGATGCCGAGCGGTTCAGCGCGCTCGGCGCGCTGCCGGTCATGGTGTCGGGCAATCTGAAGGTCGATACGGACGCGCCGCCGGTCGATAATGCCGTGTTGCGTCAGTACCGGCAGCAGATCGAGACCCGCAAGACCTGGGCGGCGATCTCCACCTTCGAGGGGGAGGAGGCCGCGGCCGGTTCGGTGCATCTGGCCCTGAAAGAGCGCAACGCGCTTCTGACCGTCATCGTGCCCCGGCACCCCGAGCGCTGCGACGCGATCGAGGCCATGCTGGTCGCCAAGGGGCTGACCGTCGCGCGCCGCACCCGCAACGATCCCGTCACGCCGGAAACCGACATCCTGCTCGGCGATACCGTCGGCGAAATGGGCCTCTATCTCCGCCTGACCGATGTCGCCTTCGTCGGCCGGTCGCTGTTCGGGGAAGGCGGGCAGAACCCGATCGAGCCGGCCATGCTCGGCTGCGCCATCCTGTCGGGCGGCAACGTCCAGAACTTCCGCGAGACCTACCAGACGCTCGCCAAGAACGGCAGCGCCAAGATCGTGCGCGACACCGAGATGCTGGCCAAGGGCGTGCACTATCTGCTGACCAATGACGAGGTGCGCCGCAAGATGATCGAGGCGGGTCAGGAGGCCGTGCACGAGATGCGCGGTGCCCTGTCGGCGACGATCCGCGGGCTCGAGCCCTACATCAATCCGCTGACGGTGAAGGCCCGCCTGTTGCCGCGCGACGATGTCTAGCGCAGTCCGGCAGGCGTCATACTGCACATTTCAAATTCCGGGGAGACCGTCGAGATGAGCAAGACACCGCTTCCGATACCGATCGCCGGCATCCTCTTCGACAAGGACGGGACGCTGCTCGACTATGCCAAAAGCTGGGTGCCCGTGAATTATGAGGTCGCCCGCATCGCCTCGCGCGATGATGCGAACCTCGGCGCCACGCTGCTGCGCGCCGGCGGCATGGACCCCGAGACCGGATTCGTTGCCGCCGACAGCCTGCTTGCGGCCGGCAACACCGCGGAAATCGCGCAAGGCATGGTGGAGGCCGGCGCGCCGTGGACGTGCGAGGCATTGACGGAGGTCCTCGACGACCTCTTCTCCCGCTCTGCCGCCTATGCCGTCCCGGTCACGGATCTCTCCGCACTGTTTACGACATTGCGGACACGCGGCTACAAGCTCGGGGTCGCCTCCAGCGACAACGAGGCCTCGATTCGCCGCACGGCCGAACGCTTCGGCTTTGCCGACTGCCTCGATTACGTCGCTGGCTATGACAGCGGCTACGGTGTGAAGCCGGAGCCGGGCATGGTCCACGGCTTCTGCGCGACGACGGGCCTCATCCCGGATCAGGTCGTCGTCGTCGGCGACAACAATCACGATATGCACATGGGGCGTCATGCCGGCGCCGGCCTGACCGTCGCCGTGCTCACCGGAACCGGCTCCCGTCATTCGCTGGCCGCCGCCAGCGATCATTGCCTCGCCGATATCACAGAGCTTCTGGCGCTCCTCGATCAGCACGCGCAGATGGGCGACGACCTCACGATGAACGAGACGGCCTCCTGATGGCATCGGAAGCGCCGCCCTTCTGGTGGGAAAAGCCCGGCTGGGCCGCATGCGCGCTCAGCCCCGTCGCCTGGATCTACGGGCGGATCGCCGGCCGCCGCATGGATCGCGCCCGCCGCTGGGCGGCCCCGGTTCCGGTCATCTGCGTGGGCAATTTCACCGTCGGTGGCGCCGGCAAGACGCCGACCGCGATCGCCATCGCCAGGGCCGCCAGCCGCCGCGGCCTGAAGCCCGGCTTTCTCAGCCGGGGCTATGGCGGGTCGCTGGACGTGACCACGCTGGTCGATCCCCACCATCACCGCGCGCTGGAGGTCGGCGACGAGCCGCTGCTGCTGGCCCGCGCCGCACCGGCGGTCATATCGAGAAAGCGCGTCGAGGGCGCGCAGCGGCTGGTGGCGGAAGGCGTCGATCTGATCATCATGGATGACGGTTTCCAGAGCGCGCGCCTTGTGTTCGATTATGCGCTGCTCGTCATCGACAGCCGCCGCGGCATCGGCAACGGCCGCCTCGTGCCGGCAGGCCCGGTGCGCGCGCCGCTCGGGCACCAGTTGCGCCATGCCTCCGCCGTCCTGAAGATCGGCCGGGAGACGGCGGCCGACCCGGTCATCCGCACCGCGGCGCGGGCCGGACGGCCGGTCTTCGTCGCCGATATCGTGCACGAGGATGACGGTTCGCTGAGGGGGCAGCGCGTGCTCGCCTTCGCCGGGATCGCGGACCCTGAAAAGTTCTACCGGACGGTGCGCGAAACCGGAGCGGAGATCGTTACGACGCGCAATTTCCCGGATCACCATCATCTGGAAGCCGACGAGATTGCCAGCCTGCTCGACGATGCCGACGCATCCGGCCTGCTTCTGGTGACGACCGCCAAGGACCGCGTTCGTCTCGACGCCGGTCATAAGGCGAATCGCATGGCCGAACTCGCGCGCGAAGTCCGCGTCATCGATGTGGAGATCGTCTTCGACGATCCCGCGGCCCCCGACAAGATGATCGATGCCGCTCTGTCCGCCGCCCGCCATCGGCTGCTGCGCCGGAGCGGGGCGTAGAGCGTTCTGTCGCGCCTGCGTCGGCCCCTCATCCCCTGCCGGGACCTTCTCCCCGCTTGGCGGGGCGAAGGGACTCGTGGCGGTGCCTCACCTCACATCGAAACCTCACGCAAGGCACGTCCCCTCTCCCCGCAAGCGGGGAGAGGGCTAGGGTGAGGGGCTATCGCAAGCGCTACGGCGTAACCGACGACCCCGCATCTGCCGTCTGCCCGGGCAGGATCCCGGCACGCTTGTCCGCATCGAAAGCGGCCTGCGCGTCGACATATGGCTCCTGCCGTGCCACGCTCCAGTAGCGCAGCTCCTCCACCGGGATCTCGCGTCCGGTGATGGCGCAGATGACGAAGGATCCCGGCAGGATGACGTTGAAATCGCCGTCGAGATACCGGATTTTCGCAATCCTGTTGCCGCTGCCTTCGAACCGGTTCATCGTGTCTCATCCCCTGACTGATCGTCTCGCCCAAGCGGCCGAACCCTGTCCCGCCGCTGTAAACCTTCGCCGCCCGTTTTGCCAGCCGTCTCGCAAAGCCGTCTGTCAGTCGCCTTTCGCCGTCAACTGCGTCCGAACAGGCGTTCGATATCGGCCAGCTTGATCTCGATATAGGTCGGCCGCCCGTGATTGCACTGGCCGGAGCCGGGCGTCGCTTCCATCTGGCGCAGGAGCGCGTTCATCTCCTCCGGCCGCAGCCGGCGACCCGAGCGCACGGAGCCGTGGCAGGCCATAGTGGCCGCAAGCGCTTCCAGCCGGCCGGACAGGCCGTTGGCCGTGTCCCATTCCGCCAGCTCGTCGGCCAACTGCCGGATGAGCCCTGCCGCATCGATCTCGCCCAGCATAGCCGGCGTTTCGCGCACGGCGACCGCGCCCGGGCCGAAGCGCTTGATGGTGAGCCCAAGCCTGGAAAGCTCTTCGGCATGCACCATCAGACGGTCGCAATCGTCCTCCGCGAGATCGACGATATCGGGGATCAGCAGCGCCTGCGCGGGCAGGGCGTTCGTCGAGAGCCCCTTGCGCAGGTTCTCGTAGACGAGCCGTTCATGCGCGGCATGCTGGTCGACGATCACGAGCCCGTCGCCCGTCTGCGCGACGATGTAGTTTTCATGCAACTGCGCCCGCGCCGCGCCCAGCGGGTGCTCCGGCAGTGCCGTCTCGGGCACCATCGACTGCGATGCCGAAGGCTCCGGCGTCATCCTTGCGGTCGGCGCAAACGATCCGAAGGCGGCCTGCGCCGCTTCCCCGAACCCGCGCCCGCCCGTCTCCAGTGGCCGGTAGGGCGAACGCTCCGCCGCCCAGGGGGCCGAGGGCGCCTGTCCATACCCCGTCGTCTGGCTATACCCGGTCTGGCCACCATAACCGCCGGGGGAACGGGCGGCAGAGGCGAAACCTGAACCGGACCCAGGGGCTGAAGCTTCCGGCCGGAAGGCGTTCACGAGCCCGCGCGCGCCGAGCGTCGAGGACCGGTCGCCGTCGGCCGCCAGCGCCTGACGGATGGCGCCGACGATGAGGCCGCGCACGAGGCCCGGATCGCGGAAGCGGACGTCCGACTTTGCCGGATGCACGTTCACATCCACCAGCGCCGGGTCGATCGTGATCGACAGCACGGCGACAGGATAGCGCCCGTGCGGAATGGTTTCGGCATAGGCGCCGCGCAGGGCCGAGAAGATCAGCTTGTCCTGCACCGGCCGACCGTTGACGAACACATACTGGTGCAGCGAATTGCCCCGGTTGAAGGTGGGCACGCCGGCAAAGCCGGTCAGCCGGACCTCGTCGCGCTCGGCATCGATCTCGATCGCATTGTCGCGGAAGTCGCGGCCGAGCACCTGTGCGATGCGCGCCAGACGGTCGTCGCCGGTTGCGGGAAATTCGAGCGTCGTGCGGTCTGGCCCCGACAGCAGGAAGCGTACGCCCGGAAACGCGATCGCCATGCGCCGCACCACCTCGGAAATCGCCGCCGCCTCGGCCCGCTCCGTCTTCATGAATTTCAGCCGGGCGGGGGTCGCGAAGAACAGGTCGCGCACCTCCACAACCGTGCCATGGTTCGCCGGCGTCGGCCGCACGGCCTGCACCACCCCGCCATGCACGGCGATCTCGGCGCCATGGTCGCTGCCGGGCGGCCGGCTCGCGATCGTCAGCCGCGCGACGGATCCGATCGACGGCAGCGCCTCGCCGCGAAAGCCGAGCGTGCGGATATCGAACAGGCCGCCGCCGAGCTTGGAGGTGCAGTGCCGCCGCACGGCGAGCGCGAGGTCTTCCGGTCCCATGCCGCAGCCATTGTCGACCACGCGCAGCAGCGTCTTGCCGCCGCCGGCGGTGGCGATCTCGACGCGTGTGGCGCCGGCATCGAGCGCATTCTCGATCAGCTCCTTGGCAGCGCTCGCCGGCCGCTCGATGACTTCGCCGGCAGCGATCTGGTTGATGAGCGTTTCGGAAAGAAGGGTAATGGCCATGCTGCATTCTCCGCCATTCCCGCTCCCCCGCCAAGGACCGGATCGCGGCTCGGCCGGGATATCCCCTGTGAGATCCGAAAAGGGACGAAGACGGGCAGTAACGCGCAAGGGTTCTCGAGGGTTTAAGGGAGCATTAAGCCCGCTGTGGCATGGTTGACGTTGGGCCAAGGCAGCCGGAACGGTCGACAGGACACCGGGTGCTACTGCCGGAGGGACATGCAGCATTGGCGTTGCCGGCGAACATGACCCGACGGGACGGACGAAAAGATGTCGCAGCCATTCCCGTTTCCGGGCGGGTGCTGCGCCGGAGCGATCGTGCTGCTGACCGCGCGCTCCCGGAGAAAACGCCATGCCCGGTAAAGGGTCATGACGTCGGCATGTTCCCGACAATGCTCGCCAGGCCCGTCAATGCTCGCCAGAAATGTGAGGCCGTGAATGAATGATGTCGCGTCATCTGGCGCAGCTGTCCAGCTCTCTCTGCTGGAGGCGGTCTCGGATGCGCTGGGCCTGGCGATTTTCGTGTGCGACCGCAACGACGAATTGATCTTTGCCAGCAAGCCGATTCAACAGTTCTATCCCGTCGAGGATCGCTTTCTCGCACGCGGCACGCGGCTGCGCGATTTCTTGGGGGCCGTGTTCGATCTCGGCGTGCGTTCGGGAACGGCGACGGAACGCAGCCGCCGGCGCGTGAACCGCGAAGAATGGATTTCCGCGCGCGTCTCCCTTCACTGGCGCGAGCGCTACGAGGTGGTCGAGCGCATCGCCCGCCAGCGCTGGATCAATGTGCGCAAGCGCCGGCTGGCCAGCGGCCTCTGCGTCGTCGCCCTGACCGAAGTCTCCGAGCAGAAGAAAAAGGAAGAGCAGATTCAGCTCGACGTCGAGCGCATGGAGATGACGGAAGGCATTCTCGACAGTCTGCCCAACCCGATCTGTGTGAAGGATCGAAGCCTCAAGTATATCGGTGTCAACAAGGCCTTCTGCGACCTGCATGGCATGACGCCCGACCAGATTCTCGGGCGCTCCGTCTGGGATCTCATCGAACCCGAGCTCGCCGAGAAATTCGAGACGTCCGATCGCATGGTGCTGGAAACCGGACGCGAACACAGCCTGCCGGAACAGATCGTGCGGGCAAACGGCGACGATTGCTGGGTGGTGACACACAAATTCCGCGTCGGCAATGCGCATCGCGGCCTTCTCGTGACCTGCATGAACGACGTCACGGATATCGTCGTCGGCTATGACGATGGCGTGGTCTCGCCGGAAATGGCGAAAAACCTCGCTGTTGCGCGATATGATGCGTTCGAGCCGGCACAGAACTGCCACGACCCCTATCAGGCGCTGGACCTGCACGTCCTCGCCCAGACCGCTGAGGCGCCGACGCCGCAGGGCATGGCGGCTCCGCAACGGACAACCGAAGCCGCCGAGCTTGTCGTCGCCGGTCGCATCCTCGTCATGACGCCGGATGCGACCGTCGAGACGCGTCTGCTCTCGGTCCTGTCGAAGCGCGGCCATGAAGTCTGCGCGCTCAGCTCCGCGCCGGAGATGACGGCGTTTCTCGACGCTATCCGCGAGGCGAACCTCTCCCTCGACCTCGTTCTCATCGATCCGGCCCTTGCCGACCTCAAGGCGACATTGGAGACGGCTGCCGGTCCGCCAGGCATCGTTTTCGATCCATCCTGGGCGGAAGAGGCGTTGGCAGACCACGTTCTTGCGTCGTTCACGATACGGGAAACGGCAGGGAACTTGCCGATACCTGCCGCGCCCGCCGCCACCCTGCAATCTCCCGCCGACTGGGATATCGTCCTGCCGGTCACAGAGCGCCCGACCTCCGATATCGACGTCCTCGTTGCCGAAGATAATGATATCAACCAATTCGTCTTCTCCCAGATCCTCGAAGGTCTCGGCCTATCCTACCGGATCGCCGCCAATGGCGAGGAAGCCGTCCGCTTCTGGCAGCAGTTCCACCCGCGACTCATCTTCATGGACGTCTCCATGCCGGTCATGAACGGCTTTGACGCGACACGGGCCATCCGGGCGGCAGAAGCGCACCTGTCGTCCCGCACGCCGATCGTCGCGGTGACGACGCAGGCCCTCGACATCGACCTGGAACACGCGCGCGCTGCCGGCATGGATGACCATATCGTCAAGCCGATTAGCCCCGACATGATCGAGCGGGTGCGAAACCGCTACCTTCAGGACAGCAGCGATCATCGCCAGCAGCGCTGACACGTCTTGCACGATAGTGGATGGATTCTTGCACCTTCAGGTATAGAGAACGTTCTTTCCTTCGTGTTCTTGCAAGTGATACGAGAATTAGGGATATAGACTGTTGCAATTTCTTAACGGTGTGGTCCCATGGTCCACGCAGTCAGCGTGGCGACCAAAATATGCAGGACCTCCGCAATGGATCAGGACGAAACAGCTTCGCGCCAGAAAGGTCGGTCACGCCTTACGGAGACGAGCCAGCGAGAGCGGCAGGCTGCGATGCCTCAGAGCCGTCGTGATGTCTCCCCGGAACATGATCCGCACGACATCGGCGGTCCTGCGCTCGACCGCCACTCTCGCGATCTTCATGCCCGCGATCTTCATGCCCTGGCCTTCATCGATCCTCTGACGGACCTTGGCAATTCCCACCGGCTGCGGGAAAAAGTGCGCGAAATTGCGATGGAGCGCTCTGCCGATCCGGCACCGTTCACGATCGGTCTTGCCAATCTCGACGGCTTCAAGCCGCTCAACGATCTCTTCGGCCACGCGGCGGGCAACGAGATCCTCTATCAGGTCGCCCGCCGGCTGGAAGCCTGCATGCCCGATGGCGCGACCGTCATCCGCATGGGCAATGACGAGTTCGCCTTCGTGCTGCCGCTCGTTTTCGAGCGCAAGGGCGCCGAGAAGATCGGCCATATGCTGAAGGAGGTGCTGCAGGCACCGTTCGAACTGGCGGAGCGCACGGTGCGTCTCTCCGCCTCTTTCGGCTTCGCGGTCTATCCCTTTGCCGGCGAGGCCTATGACGACCTTCTGAAGAGCGCGGATACCGCGCTCTATCGCTCGAAGCGTCGCGGCCGCGGGCAGATTACCGTCTATTCCCAGGAAATCGCTCAGGAAATGCGGCGCGCGACGCTGCTGGAGCAGGCGCTGCGCAACGCCATCATCGCCGATGAGATCGACGTGCATTTCCAGCCGATCGTAAGCCTCGACACCGACATGGTGGTCGGTTTCGAAGCACTGGCGCGCTGGTGCGACAGCGATCTCGGCTATGTCTCGCCGGCCGTCTTCGTACCGCTCGCCGAAGAGCGCGGCTTCATTGACGCCCTGTCTGAAACCTTGTTGCGCAAGGCGGCCGAGGCGGCCTTGCTCTGGCCGAAGGAACTGTTTCTCTCGTTCAACCTGTCCTCGGCCCAGCTCATGGACCTTGCGACCAGCAGCACGGTGCTCGCCATCATCCATCGGGTCGGCCTCGATCCGCGGCGCCTGGAACTCGAGATCACCGAAACGGCGATGATGCGCGATGCCGACATGGCGCAGAAGATCGTGCAGGAACTACGCGACGCCGGCGTGCGGATTTCGCTCGATGATTTTGGGACCGGACAGTCGAGCCTCGGCCGCCTTCGGGACTTCACCTTCGACAAGGTGAAGATCGACCGCTCATTTGTCTGCCGCATCGTCAACGATCGCGCCTCCGAGCACATCATCCGGGCGATCGTCACCATGTGCGATGGCCTGGGTCTCCAGGTCGTTGCGGAGGGCATCGAGGATTTCGCCGAAGCGCTGATACTCAAGGGGCTCGGCTGCGGCATGGGGCAGGGGTACTTCTACGGCAAGCCGGCTGACGCCACGGCGACGCTGCGGTATCTCCGCGAACGCTATGGCGACACGGACACCAAGCGACCTATTGCCATCTAATCCCTTAAGTTGTCTGAATGAACGAAAACGGCGATGCTTTCGCACCGCCGTTCGGTAAGCCGCGTTTAGCGGATTACGGGGTCGTCGTGGCCGGCTGGCCGGCAGGGGCAGCGCCACCGGCCGGAGCCATCGTATTGTTGCCAGCAGGTGCCATCGGGGTCGTCGACGAGGTCGTCGAGCCGTCGACCGGTGTCGCCGAGTTCTGTTCAGCGACCTGTGCGGCCTTCGTCTTGAACTCCGGTGCAGCCTTCAGCGTATCGGCCGTTTCGGTGGTCGTCAGCTTCAGGTCGTCGGAGTTCGGAACTTCTGCGACGGTAACCTTGTCGAGCGGCACGGCAACGTTCTTTTCGCCGATGCCCAGGAACCCGCCGACGCCGATCACAGCTGCCTCGACTGAGCCATCCTTGGAGAAGATCATATCGTTGATTTCGCCGATGCTTTCATCCGAAGAATTGTAGACCGACTGGCCAAGATAGGTGCTGGCAGCGATCTGGTCGGCACCTTGCTCGGTGATATAACCGCCGGCGGCGGCCTGATCGCCCGACGGCGCGGCAGTTGCGGCGGGCGCCTGATCGGTTGCCATCGGCGCGGCCGGTGCCGGCTGTACGGCATCCTGTGCGGAGGCAAACGGTGCAAAGGCGGCAATGCCGGCAAAGAGGGCGCCGGCGGCGACGGAAGTAACGAGCTTGTTGGTCATGATGTAACCTTCCTTTTCAGTTTCTTCTCGGATCGTGGCGCGGGGTTCAAACACGCCGCACCGGTGATGCTGAGAGAACGGCCTGTCCCGGAAAGTGGTTCCGAAAAAAAATGGCCCGCCGAAAGCGGAACTTTCGACGGGCGATAAGGTAAGTGAAGATCGACCAAATAAATGGCGGAGTCCGGTCAGTGGCTCTCGCGAAACACCTCGCTGCCGCTGCCCCCGACGAGAAAATCGAGATCAGCGCCCTTGTCGGCTTGGAGAACGGTGTCCTGATAGAGCTTGTAATAGCCGCGCGTCCACTTCGGCTCCGGCGGCACCCAGGCCGCCATGCGCGCTGCGAACTCGGCTTCTGATATCATCAGGTTCAGTTCGCCCTTCAGCGTGTCGAGACGGATCCTGTCGCCGGTCTTCACGATAGCGAGCGGCCCGCCGGCGTTGGCCTCGGGGCTGACATGCAGCACCACGGTGCCGAAGGCGGTGCCGGACATGCGGGCATCGGAAATGCGCACCATGTCGCGCACGCCCTTTTCCACCAGGCGCCTCGGGATCGGCATATTGCCGACCTCCGCCATGCCGGGATAGCCCTTGGGGCCGCAGCCCTTCAGCACGAGGATCGTGTCTTCGGTCACATCAAGGTCGGGATCGTCGATCTGCGCCTTCATGTCCTCGATCGTCTCGAACACATGCGCCGGCCCCTCATGCACCAGCAGATGCTCGCTGGCGGCCGAGGGCTTGATCACGGCGCCGTTGGGCGAGAGGTTGCCGCGCAGGATACGGATGCCGCCGGCCTTGCGGAGCGGGTTGTCGAGCGGCCGGATGACGTCGTCGTTGAAGACTTCGGCGTCCTTGTAATAGTCCGAGATGGGACAGCCGTAGACGGTGGGCGCGTCGGCATGCAGCATGTCCTGAATGCGGTTCATTACGGCAGGCAGGCCGCCGGCATAGGCCAGATCCTCGATGAGATACTGGCCGGAGGGCATACAGTTGACGATGCAGGGAACCTGCGCGCCGACCCGGTCGAAATCGTCAAGCGTCAGATCGACGCCGGCGCGACCGGCGATGGCGAGCAGGTGCACGACGGCATTGGTCGATCCGCCGACGGCGGCATTGGCGACGATGCCGTTCTCGAAGTTCTTTTTGGTCAGGATCTTCGACAGGCGCAGGTCCTCATGCACCATATCGACGATCCGCTTGCCGGTCATGTGGCTGAGCGCCATGCGGCGCGCATCGACGGCGGGGAGCGCCGCGTTCAGCGGCAGCGACAGGCCCATGGCCTCCACAACGGATGCCATGGTCGTCGCCGTGCCCATGGTCATGCAGACGCCGGGCGAGCGTGACATGCCGCTTTCCGCCGCCATGAACTCTGCCAGGCTCATCTTGCCGGCGCGCACATCCTCGGAGAACTTCCACACATCCGTACCGGAGCCGATGTCCTTGCCGCGCCACTTGCCGTTCAGCATCGGCCCGGAGGAAACGACGATGGTCGGCAGATCGACGGAGGCCGCGCCCATCAGCTGGCCGGGCGTGGTCTTGTCGCAGCCGCCGAGCAATACGACGCCGTCGATGCCATAGGCGCGGATGGCCTCCTCGACGTCCATGGCGAGCAGATTGCGAAACAGCATCGCCGTCGGTCGCATCTGCGTTTCGCCGAGAGAGGACACCGGGAACTCGACCGGAAAACCACCCGCCTCCCACACGCCGCGCTTCACGCCTTCGGCGAGAATCCGCAGATGGCTGTTGCAGGGTGTGAGCTCCGACCATGTATTACAGATGCCGATGATCGGGCGCCCGTCGAAGGCATGATCCGGAAAGCCCTGATTCTTCATCCACGAGCGGTGAATGAACCCGTCCTTGTCGGTGCCGCCGTACCAGTGTCGGCTTCTCAGTTCCCGTTTCTTCTCGTCGCTCATGGAAACCTCCCTTTGGCGCAGCGCTTCGGCCGTTCACCAATAATCATACTTTTTACCGTTTCGACTGTAAATCGCCGATGACGCTTTCCTCCCGGCGCGCGCGATCGGCAGCAGTGATCAAAGCACGTAGACGGGCTCGAAACGGCCTTTGACGTCGAGATCGAGCAGGAAGGTCTTGCCGGCATCCGGGTCTTTCGAGCGGCCCGCCTCGTCCAGTCCCTGCCATGCGGAGGTGAAGAGCAGCCGGTCGGCGCTGCGTCCGACGAAAGCCGGGCAGCTCGGCTGCGCCACCGGCACAATGTGCCGCGCAAGGCGCTCGCCCTCGGGCGAATAGACGTCGATGGCGGAGGCGCCCCAGCGAGCGGTCCAGATCAGCCCCTCGGCATCGCACACCGCGCCGTCGAACCCGCCTTCGCTTTCCGGCTCCTCCACCATCAGCACCGGTTCGCCGGTCGGCAGGCCCGTTGCAGGATCGAGCGCCACGCGCATGAACCGATTGAGACCGGTGTCGGAGTAATAGCCGGTGCGGCCGTCCGGCGAGAAACAGATGCCGTTCGGGATGGTGATGTCGCTGACGATGCGCGTCACCTTGCCCTTGGCGACGTGGTAGATCGCGCCGGCATTCTTTTCCGCGCTCCGGCCCATCGTGCTGATCCACAGCGCGCCCGAGGCGTGCACGCGCCCGTCATTCGTGCGGTTGCCGGGCTTGTCCTCGATGTCTCCATATTTCTTGAACGCGCCCGTCTCGGCATCGCGCAGGAAAAGGCCCTGGTCGCTGGCGATCAGCTGGCGCTCTGCATCCACAAGCGCCATGACGCTGGCGAGGAAGTTCAGCGGCTGGACGCTCTTGGCCTGGCTTTCGAGATGCAGCCCGTGCAGCTCCCGCCCGACGATGTTGAACCACCAGACGGTGCCGGTGGAGGGATCGTAGACCGGGCCTTCGCCGAGTTCCGAGGGATTGTCGCTGACGATCTTTGCGGACGCGCTCATGCGGATGCTCCAGAACCCGATGTTCCATAAACGGCGTCATAGGCCTTGGTGGTGATGCGCGCCCGCGCACCGATCTCGCTGGCGCTCATGCCGACCTTGTAGATGCTGGACCCGAGACCGAAGCTCTTGATGCCGATCCTGGCATATTCCTCGAAATTGGCCTCGGACACGCCGCCGACGGCCGCGATCTCCAGATCGGTCGGCAGAACGGCGCGGATGGCCGAAATGCCGGAGGCGCCGAGCACGCTGGCCGGAAAGAACTTGAGCCCCGTGGCCCCGGCGGCGGCCGCCGCCAGCGCTTCGGTCGGCGTGAACACGCCGGGCATTGTCACCATGCCCTTCGATGCGGCATGCGAAATGACGTCCACATCGACATTCGGGCTGACGAACAGCCGCCCGCCGGTCTGCTCCAGCCGCTCGACCTGATCCTTCGTCAGCACCGTGCCGGCGCCGATCAGGCAGTTGGTCGGTGCCGTCTTCACGGCGATCTCGATGGAGCGGAACGGATCCGGCGAGTTCAGCGGAATTTCGATGGCCGTGAATTCGGCCTCGACCAGTGCCGTGATCGCGGCTTCCGTCTCCTCGGGCTTCAGCCCGCGCAGAATGGCGATCAGGGGATATTTCATGGTGGGGAAGGGAACGCGTGTCATGATTTCGTCTTTCGTGAAAGCGGAAATGCGGGGTTGTGGGTCAGGCCGGCCAGAGCGCTTTGGCCGCGGCCGCCAACCCGTCGCGAACGGCCTCGTCGGCATCGATGAGCTCGCTCTGAAGCCCGGCAGCGGTAAGCGCCTGCGTATAGAGCCCGGCCAGCGGACCGGAGGCGACGAGGCTGACCGGCGTTTGGGCGTCGGCCGTCATGGTGGTCGCGCCCGTGATCTCCAGGCCGATCATCAGCCCCGACAGCCGGGCCTTCGCCTCCGTCGCGCCATATCCGTGCAGCAACTGGCCGGAGCGGACGGTGAACAGGAGGTTGGTCGCCATGGCGGGATGCTCCATCGCCTCGGCGACCGCAGCCACGAAGGCCGGATGCGTGCCGTCGAAGGGGCCGGCATCCGCCACCGCATGGCTGAGAATGGACTGTCGCGACACCACGTCGAACAGTTCGCCGCTCATGAAGGTCGAGAACCGCTCCACCCTGCCGTCGGCCACCCGCACCCATTTGCTGTGGGTCCCCGGCATGCAGACGAGCCGCGTGCCGGAGAGCGCGCCGACGCTGCCGAGCAGCTGCGTTTCCTCGCCGCGCATCACATCGGGCGAGGTCGCATCGCGCTGGGCGAGACCCGGGAGAATGCGGATATCGCGTTGATCGTGGGGAACGACGACGGCGTGGCGGACGATGTCGGTGAGGGCGGCCGGCGTGTCGAGATAACCCGCCTCCACCCAGCCCTGCCGCGCCCCGGCCATGCCGCAGATCACGACCGGCAGCGTGGCGCTGGCGCCCATGGCCTCCAGATGCGTTTCCAGAACGGCCGAGAACCCGGTCTTTGCCGCGGTCGTCATGCCTTCGGCGCTGCGGCGCTCCGCAAGGGCCTCGCCCGTTTCGCCGATCAGCCAGATCCGGAAACTCGACGTTCCCCAATCCGCCGCCGCATAGCTGGCCGTTTTCGTCACAGGACACCTCCGTCGATGATCATCGTCTGGGCCGTCATCCGCGCCGAACAGTCGGAGGCGAGGAAGAGGCAGGGGCCGACAAGGTCGTCGGCATAAAGCGTTTCGGGGAGGCACTGCCGCCGGCGCATCGCCTCGATGCTGTCTTCGGTCAGCCACAGCGCCTTCTGCCGCTCGGTCACCACCATGCCCGGCAGCACCGCGTTGACCCGCACGCCGGAGGGACCGAGCGCACCGGCGAGCGATTTCGTCAGCCCGACGATCCCGGCCTTCGCGGTCGCATAAGCCGGAACGTCCCCCATGTTCAGGAGATAGGCGATCGAGGAGAAATTGACGATGGCGCCACCAGCGCCGGCGGTGAGGTAAGGCGCTGCCGCCTGGCTCATGAAGAAGATCGGCTTCAGATTGATGCCGAGGTTTTCATCCCAGTCGGCCTCGTTGATCGCGCCGAAAACCTGCCGGTCGTCGCGGGCCGCGTTGTTGACGAGCACCTTCAGGCCGCCCACCGCATCCGCAGCGCGATCGACGAGCGCGGGTATACCGGCGATGTCCCGCAGGTCCGCCTCGATGAAGAGCGGCGCATGGGGTCCGGCTTCTTTGAGGTGGGCTGAAACTTCCGCCGCCATATCTGCGTTGATGTCGATATACGCGACCCGCGCACCCTGGCGCACGAAACCTTCGACCAATGCCGCACCGATGCCGGAGGCTCCGCCTGTGATGAGTACGCCACGATCTGCGAGATCCGGAAACGTTGCAGAAGGGCCGGGCATGCTGTCGACGCCCTCCCTCAAGGCATACATTCCATATTTGTGTTCCAATATTCGGAACAATCGTTTAGTATGTGGAATATCGGCCAAATTCCCGTCGGGTGTCAAGGCGGAAAGGTGCGGGGCACCGGGCCGCCGGCGACGCAGCAGGGCACGAGACAGGCGACAAAACCCCCGTTGGATCTTGCGGGCGAAAGACGGCAGAGTGAGGACATCGACCAGCGACGGCAGGACGGCAGACCATGCGGGCGACCGCGTGGAGCCGTCGTCCGCTCTGGATACGGGAACGCTGGGCAAGGCGATGGCTGTGCTCGAACTTGTGGTCAATGCCGACAGGCCGCTTCGCTTCACCGACATCCACGCGCTCTCGCGCCAGCCACGCGGGACGCTGCATCGGCATCTGTCGCATCTGGTCGAGGAAGGCCTGCTGTTTCAGCGTGCGGACCTCGCCTACGAGCCGGGCCTGAGGCTGTTGTCGTTTGCGCACCGGGCATGGTCGCGCAACGATCTCCGGCGAATCGCCCGGCCACATCTCGATCGTCTTCACGCGGAAACGGGCGAAACGGTTCATCTGGGTGTCCTTCGGACGACCGACATCATCTATCTGGACAAGGTGGAAAGTCGCCAGACGGTGCGGATGGAGAGCCAGATCGGCCGGGTTTCACCGGCCTATTGCACGGGGTTGGGTAAGGCCGCACTTTCGGTTCTGCCACCTGCGCGGCTGGATGCGAGCCTCGCGCGCATCTCCTATCACCCCTTCACGGCCAATACGCACCGGTCGCGAGGCGCGCTGATGGCCGACCTCGAACGGATCCGCGGACGAGGATATGCGATCGATGCGGAGGAACATGAAGTCGAGATCCACTGTGTCGCCGCGCCGGTCTCCTCCGGAGACAAGGCTTGCGAGAGCCACGGAATTGTCGGAGGCATTTCGGTGACGGGACCGGCATATCGCGTGACGATCCGTCAATTGGAGGCATGGTCGGGACTTGTCAGAGACGTGGCGAATTCCATCTCTCACGATGCGGGTGTCGGTCTCTGTCCGGTGTCTGCGCCCGACCGGTGAGGAGGACGTTCGAACGCCGGTCGTGTGTCATTATCAGACCAATTGCTAAGGGGGTGCTAGACGTCACACGGACTTTATTTATAGTGGAACGGCAGCGGATCTGGCAAAAAAGCCCACCGGAATCGTTTCAGATGGTGGAACTTGGTGCATGCCACAATGTTGAAGTGCACTGTCGCAATCATAATCACTCAAAGGAATATTCATGGGTTCGAGGAGCGTCTCGCCCGAGATTGTCGTTTCCGGCAACAGCTGGACGATCGGCCACCTGGATCAGGAAGGCGATGTCCGCAGCTTGTTCGAGAGCATTTGTGAGCTCTACGCGTTCCAGGGATACGCCGTCCTGTCCTTGCCATCCCGTTCCGTCTCGTCGCTTCGCAAGCTGGTGATGATGACGAACTGGCCGATGGATATCGTCAATGACTATGACGCGCTGGGCCTGTTGAAGACCAGTCCGGTTTTCGAGCGGTTGCGGCTGAGCACCGTGCCCTTCACGATCGACAATACCTCGCCGCTGGCCTTCGTCAGGACGGTCAAGATTGCCAAGGGCCTGTTTGCGCGTTCGGGCTTCGGGCGCATGGTGTTCGTGCCTGTTCACGATGCCGATGGTCGTCGCAGCGCCATCGCGTTCGGCGGCGACCGGCCGGAACTGAGCCGACAGGAGCTGAACGTGGTGACCTTCGTGGCGGGGCATGCCTTCAATCGCCTGAGCGAGATCTGGTCGGCCTCCCGGCGTGCGCCCGGCTCCCTGTCCCGCCGCGAGATCGAATGCCTGCGTCTGGCCGCAGGCGGCAAGACCACCGTCGAAATGGCACGCCTGCTCAACCTGTCGGAATATACCGTCAACCACTATCTCAACCGTGCGACCCGAAAGCTGGATTCGGTCAACCGCGTCCAGACGATCGCAAAAGCCCTTCGGGCTGGGCTGATCGCGTGAACCGAGTGCCGTTGGAGGATGGGACGAGGGTGCAGGTGGCGGAGCCCATGCCGGCACGCGCGCGCGGCAGAGGCGGCAGGTGGATGGAGACGCTCCATGCCTGACACGAAGCCCGTTGCGCCGAATGCCGCCATGCCGAAAGACGGATGGGCGGGCGATGCATCCGAAAACGATCTTGCCGCGCTTGAGCGGCTGAAAAGTCGAGACGACGTCCTTGCCCATATGACTCGCATCACGGCTGCGCGCGGTTTCCCGTTCTTTCTCCTCTGTACGCTGCCGACGGTCGATCAGACGAAATATTCCGAGATTGCCATTCTCTCCAACGTGCCCGACGAGATCACCCGGCGCTATGACGACAGCGGCTCGGTGCACGAGAACGAGGCCTTCGTCATGCTGCGCACGACGACCACGCCGTTCCGGATGACCGCGAACGAGTGTCGGAAAAGCGCAGGCGGCCTGTTCTCGCCCGAGCGGGAGACGCTCTTGCAGGAGATAGATTTCTGCGAAGCCTATTTTTTCCCCGTTCACGATGCCGCCGGTGGGCGGGCTGTGTTCATCTTTCTCAGCCGCCATGCCGATCTCTCCATCGAGGTCATGACCGATCTGCACATGATCTGCCTGCACGTCTATAATCGTCTGGTCGGCATCGGCGGCATGGACCAGGAAGATGAGAGGGTCGATTTATCGGATCGCGAGATCCAGTGTTTGAACTGGACGGCTGCCGGTAAGACGAGTTCGGAAATCGCCGATATCCTTGGCCTCTCCGAGCACACGGTCAATCACTACCTTAACCATGTGGCCAAGAAGCTCGACGCCACCAATCGCGTTCAGGCTGTCGTCAAAGCCATGCGGCTCGGCCTGATCAGCTGATGTCTCGACTGCAAGCGTCTGAATAAGATGCAGCGCGTGAAATTCTGCTCGCGAAATGAGCAAGTGCCAACAACTGTTGGCCGAAGGATCCGGAGATACAGGGATTCTACAACTGGCACGCTTCCTGCATCTCTCTACGCAAGGTCCAGAGGGGACCACTCTATAAAAACTGCGCCCCAGAAGGTCGCGAACAAGGCCGTCTTTTGCTCACGTGATCCCGGATGAACGGACACGGAGGCGAAAGGCGGCCTTTGTCATTGTCGAGCGCCGAAAGCATGTCGCGCAAAAGTGTGCTGCGATTTTATGATACCGACATGCGTAAAAACAAAGGACCTGAAGCGCTGGGAGCGAATCTGAAAGAGATCGCGACGCGCTTGAGGTCTGGGGGCAGACATCTTTTCCCATCGTTCCATTGGCGAAGTGGCCCGGCTCGATTATCTACCTGCCAGGAGATGCGCGGCTCGCGTGTCGTCGCGTAGGGAAAATGAGTATGGCCGCTGATCACGCCGAGGTAAGCAAGGATAGGGTGTTTGAGGCCCTGAGGGCTGTGCGCGGCCCGGAGCTGGAAGGCAATATCGTCGATCTCGGCCTCGTCTCCGATGTCTTCATCTCGGATGCCAAGGTCTATTTCTCGATTACCGTGCCGGCCGAGCGCGCCCGCGAACTCGACCCCTTACGCGCCGCGGCCGAACGCGTCGTCAAGGATATCCCCGGCGTCAAGGGCGCGATGGTTGCCCTGACCGCCGACCGCAAGGCCGGGACACCCGCCTCGCGTCCAGCCGCTCCGCCCGTTCCCGGTGGTCCGGCCGGCCGAACACCCTCGCGAGCACCCGGCCCAGCGGCCGCCGCACACGCCCATCCCGCACCGCGCGGCCCCGTCAAGGCCGGCATTCCCGGCGTCGGCGCCATCATCGCGGTCGCCTCGGGCAAGGGTGGCGTCGGCAAGTCCACCACGTCGGCGAACCTCGCGCTCGCGCTCCATGCAAACGGACTGAAGGTCGGCATCCTCGATGCGGATATCTATGGCCCTTCCATGCCGCGGCTCCTGAAGATTTCCGGCCGGCCGGAGCAGATCGGCGGCAAGATGATCAGGCCGATGGAAAATTACGGCCTCAAGGTCATGTCGATGGGCTTTCTGGTGGATGAGGAGGTCGCGATGATCTGGCGCGGCCCGATGATCCAGTCGGCGCTGTTGCAAATGCTGCGAGAGGTCGCCTGGGGCGAACTCGACGTTCTCGTGGTCGATATGCCGCCCGGCACGGGTGACGCGCAACTGACGATGGCACAGCAGGTGCCGCTCGCCGGCGCCGTCATCGTCTCGACGCCGCAGGACCTCGCCCTGATCGACGCGCGCAAGGGTCTGGCCATGTTCCGCAAGGTCGAGGTGCCGGTGCTCGGCATCGTCGAAAATATGAGCTATTTCATCGCGCCCGATACCGGCGCCCGCTACGATATCTTCGGCCATGGCGGCGCCCGGAACGAGGCCGAGCGCATCGGCGTGCCCTTCCTCGGCGAGGTGCCGCTGACCATTGCCATCCGCGAAACGTCGGACGCGGGAACGCCGCTGGTGGTCCTGGAGCCGGATGGCCCCGTCGCCGCCGTCTACCGCGAGATCGCCACCAAAGTCTGGGAGCAGGTGTCGGCCGCCAAGGCGGACACCTCGCGCGAGATGCCGTCGATCGTCTTCGAGTAGAGCCGCGCTCCGGCAGCGTCTGGGCATAGGCCGGCCATAGGTCTCGCTCCGATGCCGATTGACATTCGCGCCGCCGCGGCTGTTAAGTCCTGTGGCTAAAGGATGGCGCGGGGACCGGATGACGGTTGATTTTGGAAGGGCCTTGCGTCATATGCCTGTCCGCACGCCGGTCGGTCGCGACCCCGTTGCGGTCGGCCCGTCCTCGAGGCGCAGGCTTCAGCCGCAATTCCGGGGTCTCGTGCCCGGCCATCGCAGGTCCGCTCGTCAGGGTTTACAGTTCAGCCGTTCCTTTCGCCGTTCACTCCCAGGGATATATCCGCGAAGCTCCTTTGACCTTGCGTCACCACGGCCCGCGGCACGAGGTTCACACCATGATCACTGTCTATGACGCCCGGGGCGAGGCGATGGTCATCGACGCCGCCTCTCCGGCGGCCGCCATGCCCGAGGATGTCGTCTGGATCGACATGCTGCGTCCGGATCGCGCCGAGGATCACCTGATCGAGCGCTTTCTCCAGATCGAGATTCCCACCCGCGACGACCTCAAGGACATCGAGCCGTCGAGCCGCATGTACACAACGCCGGACGCCGTGTTCATGACGGCCTCGCTCGTCTGCCGCGCCGATAGCGGCCATCCCGATATCACCGACGTCGCCTTCGTGCTCGCGCGCGGCAAGCTGATCACCGTGCGCTACGACGAGCCGAAGGCCTTCGACCTCTTCCGCGCCGGCCTGCCGCGCATCGTCGGCGGCTGCTCCAACGGCGCGATGATGCTCGCCCGCCTGTTCGAGACCATTTCCGACCGCACGGCGGAGATCCTGGAGCACGCCGTCGCCAGCCTCGACAGTCTGTCCCAGCAGGTGTTCGGCGATCGCACCCAGAACAAGCGTCGTCCGCCGCATTATCTGGAAGCCCGGCTGCTCGATGTCGCCTCGCATCACCGGCTGGTGGCCAAGACCCGCGACAGTCTCGCCTCGCTCTCCCGCGTGCTGACCTTCCTCTATACCGTGCCCGCCTTGCAGGAGACGCGCGAGGCCAAGGAGCTTTGCCGCACCGTCACCCGCGACGTGCAGTCGCTGACGGAGCACGCCTCCTTCATCTTCGGCAACATCACCTTTCTTCTCGATGCCTCGCTCGGCCTCATCAGCGTCGAGCAGAACGCGATCATCAAGATCTTCTCCATCGCCTCGGTGGTATTCCTGCCGCCGACGCTGGTCGCCTCGCTCTACGGCATGAATTTCGAGATCATGCCGGAGCTTCACTGGACCTACGGCTATCCGATGGCGCTCATCGCCATGGTGGTCTCGGCCATCGTCCCGTTCTATATCTTCCGCTGGAAAGGCTGGCTCTGACGAGCCGGATGATCTCTCATGGCGCACAAGGATATCAAGGCTCCCGAGAGCCCTGGAACTGCGACGGGCAGCGGGCCGGCTGACGGGCTCGGCCACGACCACGACCACGCCGACGGCCATGGCGGCAAGAAAGGCTATCTCGGCCTCGCCGTCGGCTCGATCGGCGTCGTCTATGGCGATATCGGCACGAGCCCGCTCTATGCCTTCCGCGAGGCGCTGCGCCCGGTGGCCGTGGATGGCGTGACGCGTGGGGAAATCATTGGCCTGGTATCGCTGATGATCTGGACGCTGACGATCATCGTCACGCTGAAATACGTCATCTTCCTGCTGCGCGCCGACAATAACGGGGAGGGCGGCACCTTGTCGCTGCTGGCGCTCCTCATGAAGTTCACGCGCGGGCACTCCACCTATCTCTTCTTCATGGGCATTGCCGGAGCCGCCCTGTTCATGGGCGATGCGATCATCGCGCCGGCACTTTCCGTTCTCTCGGCTGTCGAGGGGCTAAAGCTCGTCGCGCCGTCCTTCAGCGATTATGTCGTGCCGATCTCCGTGGTCATCCTGCTCGCGCTCTTCGCGGTCCAGTCGCGCGGCACGGAGGCTGTGTCGAAATTCTTCGGGCCGATCATGCTCGTCTGGTTCGTCGTGCTCGCCGTCATCGGCTTCAGCCATATCCACGACGATTACGGCATCCTCGCCGCGTTCAATCCCTACCACGCGGTGCGCTTTCTCATCCATGCGGGCTTCGTCGGCATCGTCGTGCTCGGCGCCGTCTTCCTCACCGTCACCGGGGCAGAGGCGCTCTACGCCGATCTTGGACATTTCGGCCGCCGCCCGATACAGGGCGCGTGGATGTGCCTCGTCTTCCCGGCGCTGGCGCTGAACTATCTGGGGCAGGGCGCCATGGTGCTGAAGCACCCGGAGGCGATGTCCGATCCCTTCTATCTGATGTTCCCGGAATGGGCGCTGCTGCCGATTGTCATCCTGGCGACCGCCGCCACCATCATCGCCGCTCAGGCCGTCATCACCGGCGCCTTCTCGCTCACCCGGCAGGCCATCAACCTCGGCTTCCTGCCGCGCATGGCGATCCTCCACACGTCGGAAACCAATACCGGGCAGATCTACGTTCCCAACGTCAACATCATCCTGATGTTCGGCGTCATGGCGCTGGTCTTCATCTTCGGCTCGTCGGAATCGCTCGCCACCGCCTATGGCATCTCGGTCACGGGCGCGATGGTGGTGGATACGCTGCTCGCCTTCCAGTTCGTCCGGATGCGCTGGCGCTGGCCGCTCTCACTCGCCATCGGTCTGCTGATGCCGCTGCTGGCGCTCGAATCGGTCTTCCTCGGCGCGAACCTTTTGAAGATCCACGATGGCGGCTATGTGCCCGTCCTGATCGCCGCCAGCTTCGTGTTGGTCATGTGGACCTGGCGGCGCGGCACCCGGATCCTGCAGGACAAGACGCACCACACCAACATTCCGCTCGCCGCCTTCATCAAGTCGATCGAGCGCAAGAGCGAGCATGCGCCCGTGGAGGTGCCGGGCACCGCGATCTTCCTCACGAGCGACCCGGAATCCGCCCCCGCCGCCCTGCTGCACAACATCAAGCACAACCACGTCCTGCACGCGCAGAACTTCATCCTGACCATCCGCACGACGAACACGCCTGTTGTCTCCAAGGAGCACCGTGTCAGCGCGACGAAGCTCTCGGATCGCTTCAGCCTGCTTGAAATGCGTTTCGGCTTCATGGAAACCCAGAACGTCTCCCAGACGCTCGGTCTCTTCCGCAAGAGCGGCCTGAAGTTCGACATCATGTCGACCTCCTTCTACCTCGGCCGCCGCAAGCTGGTGCCGGACGCCCAGTCCGGCATGCCCGAATGGCAGGACCGCCTGTTCATCGCCATGGCCAACGCCGCCATCGACCCCTCCGACTACTTCCGCCTGCCGACGAACCGGGTGGTGGAACTGGGGTCGCACGTGATTATCTGAAGGTGGCGGGGGAGGGGAGGAGAAGACCCTCTCTGGCCATCTCCCCCACAAGGGGGGAGAGGACTCGCGACACCCGCTCGCTCTGTACGCAAACCTTGAAGACTTGAGCTGAGGCGTTCCCCAAGTCTTCTCCCCCCTTGTGGGGGAGATGGCTGGCAAGCCAGAGAGGGCCTTCTTTCATCATCTCCTCCTCCTCCTCCGCTATCCCCCATCCGTTACTCCGCATTTACCCCCCATTAAGGTTAATGCTTCATTGTCATCCCCAGAGCAGGCACCCGGCGACGCTTCGGATGAATCGCGCCAAACCTGCAATTTCGTTGGATGTTCGCGGAAAAACGCGTTCCGGCCGATCCGCTCGGCCGGGCAGGCGGTCTTGCGCGTATGCGTCACTAGGGTGTGCGTGGAGTTGCCTGTGCGTCAGAAAGTTCGTTTAAAGGGCCGTTTCCTGGCACCCGCTTCGCCCAGCCCTTCCCGGCGCTGGTCCAAACCGCTCCTCATCGCCTTCGGCCTCTTCATCGGCTTCCCCAGCGTCTCGGCCCATGCCGACCTTGCAACATTCATTTCCGGCATCAACCGGGGTGGAGAGCGGTGGCGGATGCATATGACGGCCTCGCCGGCGGGATCGATCCACGAAGCGGAAATGGTCTTCAACGATCCGATCACCACCGCGGCGCTCGGCGATGGCGCCGGGATGACGCTGCCGGACGGCGGCAAGGTCTCGCTCGCCGCCGCCGACAAGCAGTCCGATCCGCGCACAGACGAGGAGCGCGTCAACCGCAAGGACAAGAGAGGCCGAATCGTCACGGTCGTTCCCGTCACGCCACCGAAGGATTTTTCGGCCGGATCCATCCTCCAGCGCACCAGCGCGCTGACGGACCCTGTGTTCGACACGCAGGAGCGGATGGTCTTCGCAAGGCCGAAGATCCGCGGCCAAGAAATCGAGATCGCCATGGCCTTCTACAAGAAGGCGCCGCCGAAGCGCGACGAAACCATGTCGCCGATGATTGCGAGCCTCGTCACCAACGAGCGTGCCGATATTCTCGCGACCGCCTACGCTCCTGCCGCACCCGATTACGCCCGCGAATCGCCTTTCGACTCGATCCTGAAGGACGATACAGCGAGCGGACGCTTCATCCCCGATATCTCGCCCGAAGATCACGCCTGGGCCGCCAATCCGCTGCCGGCCGATGCGTTCAGCGAGGCCGAGCAGAAATGCCTGACGGCCGGCATCTATTTCGAATCGCGGGGAGAATCGGTGAAGGGTCAGGCCGCCGTCGCGCAGGTCATCCTGAACCGCGTCCGCAACCCGTCCTATCCCGGCTCCATCTGCGGCGTCGTCTACCAGAACAAGGCGCTTTACAATCGCTGCCAGTTCTCGTTTGCTTGCGACCGCATTCCCGACATCGTCTGGTCGCCGGCCCACTGGCAGACCGCCAGGGAAATCGCGCTGGCGGTCACCGCCGGCAAGATCTGGCTGCCCGAAGTCGGCTCCGCTACGCACTACCACGCGACCTATGTCCGCCCCGACTGGGGTCCGACCATGAAGCGGCTGACCCAGATCGGCAAGCACATCTTCTACCGCACCTATGGCGGCGGCTGGAGCTGACTGCGCACAGGGGAGAATCGCCCGCCGCGCCACAGGACCCGGAGCGGTGTCCGGGCAAGTTGCGCTCGTCCGCGCGTTCCCCGTACCGCCCATGTCGGATGCCAATACCGGCAACAGCTGGGGACAGATTCCGCCAGACACGGATTTTTCGATCACAACGCGTTGATTTGTCAGCCGAATATTGTCGCCCATCAAGGTGCGTCTTCGCCTTGACTATGCGCGGCGCCAAAACTATGGTGCGGCCGACTTCAAACGGGCCAGAGTGGCTTCAAATCGGGCCTTTGTGTGGCCGCTCCCAGGGTTTATCCCTGGGGTCGGAGATGCGGGGGAGGGGCCACATGACGGACGACCGGAACGAAGGTCTGGAGGAACGGCGCAAACGCCTCGATGCTCAACTGTCGGAACGGCGCGGCCATGAAAGCCGCGACGCGGCGGACGAGGCGAGGGCTGCTAGCAACCGCAAGGGCTACCAAGTCGCGATCAAGCTTTCGAGCGAATTCGTGGCGGCCGTCATTGTCGGGGCGCTTCTGGGCTATCTTCTGGATACTTTTGCGGGTACAGCGCCCTGGGGGATGATCGTGCTTCTCCTCCTCGGCTTTTGCGCCGGCGTGCTGAACGTCATGCGGTCTGCAGGCATGGTGGCTTCGCCCCATCCGGCCGATCGTGTCGGTCGGGAGCAGGGCGACGACAACAAGGATGGCGGCGCCTGACAGGTGCGGCAACGGGAAACAACCGCTTCAAGCGGCTGAGAGCGAGAGAGAACGACAGTGGCAGGCGATAAGGTAGATCCGACCCACCAGTTTATGATCAACGAGATCGTCCCGATCCATATCGGCGGCCTGAATCTCTCCTTCACCAATGCATCCCTGTTCATGGTCGCAACGCTGGTCGTGGCCATCGGCTTCCTCTATCTCACCACCACGCCGCGCTCGGTCGTTCCCGGCCGCATGCAGTCGGTGTCGGAACTGTCCTACGAATTTATCGCCTCGATGCTGCGCGAAGGCGCCGGCAGCCACGGCATGCACTTCTTCCCGATGGTCTTCTCGCTGTTCATGTTCATCCTGACGGCAAACCTGCTCGGCATGGTGCCTTACTTCTTCACCATCACCAGCCAGATCATCGTCACCTTCGCGCTGGCGCTGTTCGTCATCGGCACGGTCCTGGTGTATGGCTTCTACAAGCATGGCTTCGGCTTCCTGAAGGTGTTCGTGCCCTCCGGCGTTCCCGGCATCCTGCTGCCGCTGGTCGTCGCCATCGAAATCATCTCGTTCCTGTCGCGCCCCATCAGCCTGTCGGTCCGTCTCTTCGCCAACATGCTGGCCGGACACATCACGCTGAAGGTCTTTGCAGGCTTCGTCGCATCGCTCGGCACCATGGGTGCGCTCGGCATCGGCGGCGCCATTCTGCCTCTCATCATGACCGTGGCGCTCACGGGTCTCGAATTCCTCGTCGCCTTCCTTCAGGCCTACGTCTTCGCGGTACTCACCTGCATGTACCTGAACGACGCGGTCCATCCGGGCGGTCACTGAGGAATAAGTCACGCAGGCCGGCAATCGACCGTCGCGCCTGCCAAGAAAAGCCGCAACAACCCTTCTCAAGGAGATCAACATGGAAGCGGAAGCAGCAAAGTACATCGGCGCGGGTCTGGCATGCCTCGGCATGGCCGGCACGGCTCTCGGCCTCGGCAACATCTTCGGCAGCTACCTCTCGGGCGCACTTCGCAACCCGTCGGCAGCCGACAGCCAGTTCGGCCGCCTCGTATTCGGCTTCGCCGTTACGGAAGCTCTGGGCATCTTCTCGCTGCTCGTAGCTCTGCTCCTCCTGTTCGCCGTCTAAGACGGTCGAGCTTGCCGGGCTGCGACGAAGTCGCAGCCCGGACTGCTCTGAACAGCGCCGCGATGACGTTGCGGCCCGCACTGCTCTGGACAGTGTCGCGATGACGTCGCGGCCCATTATGCTTTGACAGTGCCGCGATACCCTCGCGGCCCGTCATCCTTTTACAGCGCCGCCATTCTTTCTCGCGTATCGAGGGGATATGAGCGTGGCCTTTTGAGTTGCCCCTGGAGATGAGCATGTTCGTGACCGCGGCCTATGCCCAGTCAACCACACCTCCCGAGGGCGAGACACCCCATGCCGCGCCTGGCGACGTGCACACCGAGACCGGTGTCGCATCGGAAGGCGCCCACGGCTCCGGCGTGTTTCCGCCTTTCGATCAATCGACATTCGCATCGCAGCTCGTGTGGCTGGCGATCACGTTCGGCCTGTTCTATCTGCTGATGCAGAAGGTGATCATGCCGCGGATCGCCGCTATCCTCGGCGAGCGCCATGATGCCATCGCCCGCGATCTCGACGCCGCCTCGCGCTCCAAGGCCGAAGCCGACGCCGCCATCGCATCCTACGAGCAGGAACTGGCTGCTGCCCGCGCCAAGGGTAACGCCATTGCCGCCAGCGCCCGTGAGGCCGCCAAGGTGAAGGCTGCTGCCGACCGCGCGGCCATCGAAGCCGCCCTGAACGACAAGATTGTCGCTGCCGAAAGCCGCATCGCGGACATCAAGGCCAGCGCGCTTGCCGATGTCGGCGCCATCGCCGAGGAAACCGCGTCCGCCGTCGTCAAGCAGTTGCTCGGTCGCGACGTGCCGCGCACCGAAATCGCATCCGCCGTCAAGGCTGCGGCAGAGTAAGGGAGAAGACAGATGGATTTGACCTCTCTGGCAACATTCTGGGCGACCGTCGGCCTCGTGCTTTTCCTCGCTCTCATCGTGTACCTCAAAGTGCCCGGCATGATGGGCAAGCAACTCGACGAGCGCGCGACGCGCATTCGCAACGAGCTGGCCGAAGCCAAGCGCCTGCGGGAAGAAGCCCAGGCTTTGCTGGTGGAATACCAGCAGAAGCGCAAGGAAGCCGAAGCGGAAGCCGCCAATATCGTGGCTGCCGCGGAGCGTGAAGCCGAAGCCCTGACGGCCGATGCCAAGCTGAAGACGGAAGAATTCGTCGCCCGCCGTACCACGCTGTCGGAGCAGAAGATCCGCCAGGCCGAAACCGATGCCATCAACGCCGTGCGTGCTACGGCCGTCGATATTGCCATCGCGGCCGCCGAACGCGTCATCACCGCCAAGGCCGACGCCTCGACCCAGCAGGCCCTCTTCGCCAGCTCGGTCAACGAGGTCAAGACGCGCCTCAACTGAGGCGTTCCCGGTGCCTCTTCACCGAGGGTTCTGGGTGCTTGAATGTCGGATAACGCTTGCAAGGCGAGCGGACATCGTGGAATGCGTATGAAACGATCAAAAGGCTGGCCATCGTGCCGGCCTTTTTCCTTTGCCCGACCAGCAAGGTCTCGCGTCGAGGCTGCCCCTCACCCTAACCCTCTCCCCGCTTGCGGGGCGAGGGGACGTGCCCTGCTCGACGCTTTCGACGGAGGTAGCCCGGTGCCACGAGTCCCTTCTCCCCGCACGCGCGGAGAAAATGGCGGCAGCCGGATGAGGGGAGGCCGCATATATCGACGCCGAACCCGCACCATCATCCGCAACCCTCACCGTGTCGCGACGATCCCCACGGCAGTGCCGATCATCAACCCGCCGGCGGCGCGGTTGATGCGGCGGATGGCCTTGGTGGTGCGCAGCAGGCGGCGTGCCCGCACAGCGAGCAGCACATGACCGCCGATCACGATGGCCTCGACCGCGAGAATGATGGCTGCGAGTTCGAGAAGTGTCGTGATCGTAAATGTTGTGCCAACGACGTTCGGCAGAAGCGCGATGTAGAATAGCGGCATTTTGGGATTGCCGAGGTTCAGCGCGATGCCGGTGCAAAAGACGCCAAGGAGGCTGCCCCGCTCGGAGATCGCCTGCATCGCCGGAAGCACGGGCGGGGCCGTCCACAGCCGGATGCCCATCCAGACGAGATAGGCGGCACCCGCGAACCGCAGCACCATCATCAAAGTCCCCATCTCCGTGGCCAGCACCGAGAGACCGAAGCCGGCGAGCGAGAGGAAGACGAGAATGCCGAAGACCGTGCCGGCACCATAAGCGAGGCCAGAGGCGGGGCCGTGGGAAATCGTGCGCAGCACGATCGTCATATTGTCCGGCCCGGGGCTCGCGGCGAAGACGAAGAAGGTCAGGGTGAAGGCAAGAAGCGTCACAGCATCCATTTGGTCCTCCTCCGGCGCGCGAGGGCCGCCGCTGAAATCGAGCTTATGATGTCTTTTGCAGCGGTTCCAGCAGAAGAAGCATCCGCTCTCATGCATGCATCGCAAGGTCGCGCTTCGATCTCGGTGCGCATCCTCGCCGGATGGTTCGTCGTTCCGGACCGGTCTCGCGGTCGATTGGGGTCACCGATACGGGGAGGCGAAGAGCCGCGGCGCGAAATGCGCGACCGGTTGCATGATACCGGAACAGCGTTCGGGGTATCATACATGGCATGCCGGCTATTGGCGTTGGCTTGGCGCACCCTTCATGGCGCGCCAAGCTCAAAGGGAACGTCTATAGTTAAGGCTCAGGCCGCTTGGAGGCGCTGAGGTTGCGGCCGGTGCTGGGCGGCCGGTGCGCCGAGATCGAAGGCCTCGACGAGTTGTGCGAGTTCGCGGACACGATCGCGCAGTCCCTTCGTCGCGGCGCTCGATTCCTCGACCATGGCGGCGTTCTGCTGGATGACCTTGTCCATCTGCCCGACGGCGGAGGTGACCTCGCCGAGCGCTGCGGACTGCTCGCCGGCGGAGGCCGAGATGCCTGTGATCAGGCTGTCGATATCGGACACCTTCGCCACGATGGCCTTGAGAACCTCGCCGGTGCTGCTGACCAGGCCGACACCCTTCGTCACCTGCTCGGCACTGGCGCCGATCAGGCTACGGATCTGCTTGGAGGCGTCTGACGAGCGCTGGGCAAGCGTGCGCACTTCCGATGCGACGACTGCAAAACCCTTGCCGGCGTCACCGGCACGCGCGGCCTCGACGCCCGCGTTGAGCGCCAGAAGATTGGTCTGGAAGGCGATCTCGTCGATCACGGAGACGATCTGGTTGATCTCGCCCGAACTATGGGCGATCGCGGCCATGGCGCTTTCCGCCTGGCTCATGATCTCGCCGGATCGCGCGGCATCGGCCCTTGCCTCGGATGCGACCTGCTTTGCGTGAACCGCACCCTCGGCGGTGCGTCGGACGGTCTGGTTGATCTCGGCGAGCGCGGCGGAGGTCTCCTCCACGGCGGCCGCCTGCTGCTCGGTGCGCTGGGAAAGGTCGTTCGTGGCGGAGGAGATTTCCTCCATCGTGTCGCCGACCGTGTTGGAAAGATCACGGATCATCGACATGGCGGTCGCCAGCCGTTCCGTCGCCTCGTTGAAATTGCTCTTCATCTGCTGCGCCTTCTGCGGCAGTTCGGCATCGATCCGATAACTGAGCTGGCAGTCTTCCAGCGCCCGCAAGGCCTTGCCGATCTCGTTGACGATCTCCTCGTCGTGGCGCGCCTCGGCCTCGCGTGCCTGATTGAAGGCTTCGCGTTCGCCTTCCGCCTTCTCGTTCATTTCGTTGAAGAAATGGAACATGACAACAGCAACATCGCTGAAGACGGATCGCAGGAGGAGCCGGACTTCCTGGTCGCGCTTTGCTCTGCTCCAGCTAGTGTCTTTCAGCAAGCCGGCAACGAGGCCCGAGGCGTAGCCCGCATAGCCGAGAAGATACTCGGGGAAGGTCAAGAACTGGGCAATGTTCTTTGCAATGACAGCCTGTTCGCTGAAATACTCCGGGGAGAAATTGCCCGTGGTAATCGCGCGGAACTTCCGCCGCTCACGGGCGAGCACGTCCAGCGGAACAGCGGTCAGCGTGGCGTCAATGGCGCTGTAAGCCTCAAGGAGAACCGCGTCCAAATGCTTGGAAACGCGCGCATGAATGCTTTCTCCGGCGGCCTGGTCCTGGCTCGGCCACGTCTTGATGTAATCCTCAATATGCATTTTCAGGTCCCCTCGATGTCATAGGCGTCCTTACCCAACGTCCTTGAGACCAATTGTGGTATAAAAGAATTTACTAAAAATGAAGATATCTGCGGCAGGGCCGCCGAATCTCCCGCGCGGACAGATGCCCATTCGGGTTCGCAGCCGGTGCCGGGGATGTTTCAGCCTGATACGGGCATCTCGGCCGGAGCGATGTCCGGCTCGGCTTCATCGGACCTCAAGGGGCGAAACGTCATGCGGTGCAGCCGGCAGGGGCCGTAGAGAAGAATGGCGCTGCGGTGATGCGCGGTGGCGTAGCCGGCATGCATGGCAAAACCGTAGCGGGGAAAGATGCCGTCCGCCCGGGTCATCATTCGGTCGCGCGCGACCTTGGCGACGATGGAGGCCGCAGCGATGGACAGGGAACGGGCATCGCCCTTGATGACGGCCCGACCTTCGCAGGCGAGCCCCGGCGGGACGTCCCGTCCGTCCGCAAGCACGAGAGCCGGCCGCCGGTGAAGACCGCAGACCGCGCGCCGCATCGCGTCGAGGCTCGCCTTGCGGATATCCGTGCCGTCGATGCGCCCCGCGCCGGAGGATGCGATAGAGACGGTGGCGGTCGCGAGGATTTCGGTAAACAGGACCTCCCGCCGCTGCGCCGTCAGCTGCTTGCTGTCGTTCAGGCCATCAGGAATGCGCTTGGGGTCGAGGATGACGGCGGCGGCGACCACAGGGCCGGCAAGCGGTCCCCGCCCGGCTTCGTCCGTGCCGGCGACCGGCCACAGACCATCACGCTGTGCCGCCTCTTCCAGACTGAAATCGGGGCTGAGGCGAATGTCGAAGAGGAGCGGGGAATCGGTCGTTGTGCGGCGTGCCATGGCGGCAAATTCGCACGGGAGACCGATTCCCCGCAAGACCCCAGGCGGATGCGGCGGCGCCGGGGGGCAGAGGGCAGGTGGCTTTGCGGAAGACACCTGCCGCGAGCGATCGCATGGTACGAGGGACATGCGATCCCATTTGCTGTCCGGAACGTGCCGGATGAAGATGAGAGCCTCAGAGTAGCGAGAGCTGAACACCCGTCCCGAGTGGCGGCACGAAGATATCGCAGTTCAGCGCCCGCCGGTTCGTGTTCAGTTCCAGCCGTTTGGCGGCAAGGTCGAAGCGACGGCCGATTTGCCAGGCATAGGGTCCGGCACCCTTCATCCGCTTGGTGAAGTCGGCATCGTAGTCCTTACCGTCGCGCATCGAGCGCACGAGCGACATGACGTGCCGGTAGCGATCCGGATAATGTTGCAGCAGCCAGTCGCGGAAGAGGGGGCTGACTTCCAGCGGCAGCCGCAGGATGACGTAGCTCGCCTCCGTTGCCCCGGCCGCCTTGGCGGAGTCCAGCACGCGCTCGATCTCATGGTCGTTCAGCGCGGGAATGACCGGCGCCATCAGTACGCTGGTGGGAATGCCGGCCTCCGACAGCTTGCGGATCGCGTCCAGCCGCTTCTCCGGCGTCGAGGCGCGGGGTTCCATCAGCCGGGCGAGCTTGCGGTCGAGCGTCGTGACCGAGAGACCGACGCGGGCGAGGCCCTTCTCGGCCATGGGCGCGAGAATGTCGATATCGCGCAGGACCATCGCCGATTTCGTGACGATCATGACGGGGTGATCCGCCGCCTTCAGCACTTCCAGGATCTGACGCATGATCCGCCATTCCTTCTCGATCGGCTGGTAAGGATCCGTATTCGTGCCGATGGCGATCGGCTTCACCTTGTAGCCGGGCTTGGCCAGTTCGCGCTCCAGAAGCTTGGCCGCATCGGGTTTGGCAAACAGCCGCGCCTCGAAATCGAGACCGGCGGACAGGCCCATATAGGCATGCGTCGGCCGGGCGAAGCAGTAGATGCAGCCATGCTCGCAGCCGCGATAGGGATTGACCGAGCGGTCGAAGGGAATGTCGGGCGAATCGTTACGGGCGATGATCGTGCGCGGCTTTTCCACCTGCACCTCGGTCTTGAACGGCGGCAGGTTTTCCAGCGCGTTCCAGCCATCGTCCTCGGTGCTGCGCGTCACGGGCTCGAACCTTCCCGAGGGGTTGATCCCGGCACCACGGCCGCGACGGCGGTCCACCTCGATGCGAAGGCCGCTTTCGACCATCAGTGCGTCGGCCACATCGGCCCGATTGCCGGGCGCAAATGCGCCCTGCCTGACATGGGACAGATCGTTCATGGGACACTCCGGGGAACATGGACGGTGTGGTTTTCGCCGAACCGTCATGTCGTTCTCTCTTCCGTTCGTCGTAACCCTAAAAGGAGAACAATGCAAGAACAAATGTGCTGGCCCCGCTTCCAAGCGTCCCCGAAGCTTCTGGATTCATCATGAATGACGGGAGATTGTTCCGCTCTGCGCAGGTTTTATGGCATTCCCGCGTGCAATGCGGTACGACCGGCCATGCTGACAATCCTGATGGAAACCCGCGATAGCGAGACGAGGCTGGCGCAGTCGCTGGCCGCGCTGGTGGCCGGCGCTGTGGAAGGTCTCGTCAGCGACGTGATCATCCTCGATCACGGCTCGCAGGATGCCTCCGGCCGCGTGGCCGATGCCGCGGGCGCGCGGTTCCTCACGCGCTGGGAGATGGCGGAAGTCATCGGGTCGGCGCGGGGCGAGTGGCTGCTTCTGATCGAGCCGGGCGCCCGGCCGCTCGGCCGCTGGGTGGACGAGATCGCCGAGCACATGGCCATCGGTGGCGGTCCTGCCTGCTTCTCCGCCTCCCGCCGGCACCGCCGGTCCCTTCTGGCACGTCTCGCCTCGCGCCGCCCGGTTCTGGAACAGGGCTTTCTGATCAAGCGCACGCAGGCCGCCGGTATGACGAGACCGGGCATGATGCTCGCCGATTTCGTGTCCCGTCGCGGCGTGCACCGCCTGTCGAGCGAGCTTATGCCTGCCTGGGCTTCGGGTCGGTGAGGGTCTTTCTTTCCAAATCCACCCACACTCACCGCTTCAGGTGTTCGTCCAGCCGTGGCATGATCTCCACGAAATTGCAGGGCCGGTGACGCAGGTCGAGCTGTTGGCTGAGGATGCCGTCCCAGGCATCGCGGCAGGCTCCGGGCGAGCCGGGCAGCACGAAGACGAAGGTCGCGTTCAGCACGCCGCCGGTCGCGCGCGACTGGATGGTCGAGGTGCCGATCTTCTCATACGAAATGCGATGGAAGATGGCGGAAAAGCCGTCCATCGTCTTTTCGAACAGCGGCTCCAGCGCCTCCGGCGTCACGTCGCGTCCGGTAAAGCCGGTGCCGCCGGTGGTGATGATGACGTCCACTCCGGGGTCGAGGCTCCAGGCCGTTACCTGACCGGCGATGGCGGCGCGGTCGTCGGCCACGATGCCGCGTGCGGCCAGCACATGGCCGGCCTGCGTCAGTCGCGCCACCAGCGTATCGCCGGATGTGTCCGTTTCCGGCGTCCGGGTGTCGGAAACGGTGAGCACCGCGATGGAAACGGGCACGAAGGTCCGCGTCGTGTCGATCGTCATAAGGTCTTCGTCCTCTCGGTGTCGGGAGCCCCGCAATGGCTTCCCAGCGTGCTGCAGGGCAGAAGATACCAGTCGGGATAGGCCTTGCGGATGCGCACCGCCGCCCGGTCTCGCCCCTCGACGTCGAGAAAGAGCCCGAAGCAGGTGGCGCCGGAGCCGGACATGCGGGCAAGCGCCGCACCGGCCTCGACAAGCGCTGCCCGCGCCGTGCCGATGACGGGCGCGATGGAAAGAGCCGGTGGCTCCAGATCGTTGCGTGTCGCGGCGATCGCTGCGATCCAGTCTTCCGGTGAGGCAAGCCGTTCGGGAAGGGGCAGCAGCGGGTTGGTTTTGTCGCTGAGCGCGCGAAACACGGCGGGCGTGGAGACCGCGGCACCGGGATTGACCAGCAGGGCCGGGAACGCGGGAAGGCCGATGACGGGTGTGATCGCCTCGCCAATGCCACGCGCTATGAGCGGCCGGCCGGTCAGGCACATCGGCAGGTCCGCCCCGAGCGAGAGGCCGAGCGCAGCGAGATCGAGATCTACAGCGGCATCCCGCGTCGGATTCCAGAGGCGCGAGAGCCCGGTGAGGGCTGCGGCAGCATCCGCCGAGCCGCCGCCGATGCCGGAGGCGACGGGCAGGTTCTTCGTCAGATGCAGGGCGACCGGCGCGCAGGGCAAGCCGAGCATGGTCAGCCGCGTGCGCAGCAGGTCTCGCGCCTTCAGCACGAGATTGGCATGCCCGCCATCGGCACCCACCGGCACGTCGCCCGCAAAGGGGCCGGAGACGGTGAAGCTGTCGGTCTCGAAGAAAGCCAGCGACAACCTGTCGCCGGCATCCGCAAAGGTCACGAGGCTTTCGAGCAGATGATGGCCGTCGGCACGCTGGCCGACGACATGCAGCGCCAGATTGATCTTCGCCGGTGCCATCATCACCAGCGGCACGTCGGCACCCTGATCCACCGGAGCAGGTGCGCTCAAGACCTCCGGCATGACGAGCGTGTCAGGCACGGGCCGACATCAGGACTTCTTGCCAGGCACAGCCACTTCCGGTGGCTTCGGCTTGCCCTCGGCGTCGGCCGCGGCGGGAACCTTCGTTTCCAGAGCCGGCAGGCCGTTCTCGATCTTCGCCTTGATCTTCGGGATCTCGTCTTCCTCGGGCTTCAGCTCCAGCGTCTGGTTCCACTGGAACACAGCCTCGAGCTTGCGCCCGACGCGCCAGTAGGCATCGCCCAGATGGTCGTTGATCGTGGGATCGCCGGCCATCAGCTCGGCGGCGCGTTCAAGTTCGGCCACGGCCTCGTCGAACTGTCCCAGCCGGAAATATGCCCAGCCGAGCGAATCGACGATGTAGCCGTCATCCGGCTTCAGCTCGACGGCGCGGCGGATCATGTTCAGCCCCTCGTCGAGGTTCATGTTCTTGTCCACCCAGGAATAGCCGAGATAGTTCAGCACCTGCGGCTGGTCGGGGTTCAGCTCCAGCGCCTTCTTGAAGCTCGGCTCGGCCTTTTCCCACTCCTTCAGGCGCTCATAGGCGATGCCGCGCTGGAAGTAGATCGACCAGTCGGTCCGCTTCGGCACCGGGCCGAGAACCTCGATGGCCTTGTCGTAGATGACGGCCATTTCCTTGTAGTCCTTGGCATCCGAAAGCACGCTGCCATAGGCGACATAGCTGCGGATATCCTTCGGATCGAGGGCGATCAGCTCGCGCAGGTGGTTCTTCGCCTCATCCACCTTGCCGACTTCGGCAAGCGCCAGCCCCAGCTGCATTTCCGACAGGCGGCGCATGGGCGAACCCTGCGGCACCTGTTGGTAGAGCGCGATGGCGCGTTCAGGCTTCTTCAGCGTCTCGGCAATGCCGCCGAGCATAACGAGAATGTCGGCGCTATCGGGATCGAGCGCACGCGCCGTTTGCAGGTAAAGCGAAACGATATCTTCCGCACCTTCGCGGTTGAGGGCGGCACCCACGGAAAACAGCACGGCGGCCGCACCCTGGCTCGCATTGCGAACCTGCTGTTCCTGCGGCTTGCCATCCTCGATGCTCTTGCGAAGGGCATCCAGCGGCGCGTAATTGTTGACGAAGTTCTGCCCGAGCGAAATCGTGTCGAGCGCCTTCTGCTTGTTGCCGTCGGTCGCCTCCAGCCGCGCCAGCGCGATCACCGAGCGGATGAACGTGTCGGGGGCAGCGCCGCCGCCATTACGGTCCGTCACGGCCTCGTTGAACTTGGTGCGCGCGGTCTGCTTGTCGCCGGCAGCAAGCGCGATCGCGCCCTGCTGGTAGGTCTTGAAGATGGCGAACCACTCCGGTCCCTTCATCTCCTGGATCATGGCGATGGCGTCCTTGGGCTTGCCCTGTCCGGCCTTCGCCCAGGCCAGCAGCAGGCCGTTCATCATCCGGTCCAGATCGTTCGGCCCGGAATATTTCAGGATCTTCTCCGCGTTGCGGAATTCCTTTTTGCGGATTGCATCGACGCCGCGCACGACGGTGGTGATCCGCTCGACGGAGGCATCGTCCTTCAGCTGCGTCGCGATCTTCACACCTTCGGCGAAGTCGCCATTCATCAGCGAGGTGATCATCAGCCGCTGCTTGACCTCGACATTGTCGGGCTCGAATTCCAGCGCCGTGCGGTAGAGCTTGGTTGCGGTGTCGAGATCGTGATCGACGTCCGCGGTGCGGGCCGCAAGGAACGAGCCGGAAAAGCTGTTCACGGAGTTCACGTCGAACGGCTTGGCGGTCTCCGCTTCGGCCTTGGCCGCCGGAGCCGCGGTCTCCTGCGCGAGGACAGGGCCGGAAACCATGCCTGCAAGCGTCAGAAACGCCACGCTGGTGAGCATCCGAAGAATATGTTTTTGCCGCATGACAAGCCTTTCGTTTCGGATGCGCCGCGCAAGCGCTTAACCGGAATCAGTTCTGTAGTGATAACGCATACGGCGCAGAACCGAAATTGCGTCCAGCCGGCTTCCCCTTTCATCGAAAGGATCACCCTTGGTTGCGGCAGGCTTGGCAAGACAGAATGGCTTTTTTGGCGCAAGCCGCCGCAAAAGGTGAGCCTTCTGCCCTGATCCGGCAATCTGCCGCCGGCGTCAGTTCACCCGGTCGATGCAGAAGTCGATGACCTCGAGCAGCGCGTCCTTCCACGGCGAGGCTGGCAGCGGCGCCAGCGCGTCGCGCGCAATCATGCCGTAGTGCCGGGCGCGGGCGATCGTATCGGTAAGCCCGCCATAGCGCGTGATGAGCCCCATGGCGTGTTCCAGATTCTCGTCGGTGGCATTGCCGCCCTCGATCGCGTCCTTCCAGAACGCCCGCTCCTCCGCCGTTCCCCGGCGATAGGACAGGATGACCGGCAGGGTGATCTTGCCCTCGCGAAAGTCGTCGCCGACATTCTTGCCGAGATCGGCCGATTTGCCGCCATAATCCAGAACGTCGTCCACCAGCTGGAAGGCGAGGCCGAGATTCATGCCGTAGGACTTCAGCGCGTTGCGGGCGGAGCGATCCGTCTTGGCGACGATCGGGCCGACTTCGGCTGCCGCCGCAAACAGCGCCGCGGTCTTTGCGCGGATGACGGAGAGATAGTCGTCCTCCGTCGTTTCCATGTTCTTGGCGACGGAGAGCTGCAGCACTTCTCCTTCGGCGATGACCGATGCGGCGGTCGAGAGAACATCGAGCGCATCGAGCGAGCCGACCTCGACCATCATCCGGAAGGCCTGGCCGAGCAGGAAGTCGCCGACGAGCACGCTCGCCTGATTGCCCCAGATCATCCGCGCCGTGGATTTTCCGCGCCTGAGGTCGCTCTCGTCCACCACGTCGTCGTGGAGCAGCGTCGCCGTGTGCATGAACTCGACGCTGGTCGCCAGCTTCACATGCGCATCGCCCTTGAAGCCGAACATGGCGGCGGATGCAAGCGTCAGCATGGGCCGAAGCCGCTTGCCGCCTGACGAGATCAGATGGTTGGCAACCTCGGGGATCATCTCGACATCCGATCCGGCCTTTGCCAGGATCAGCTGGTTCACCCGCTCCATGTCGGCTTTGGTCAGATCGACCAGCGGCTGCACAGAGGCCTGTTTGTTCTTGCCGTCTTCCAGCGGTATCACGACGCCCAAGGCGAAGCACTCCTGTTCAAGCTACTCCTGTGAGAATAGAAAGGGGTGGCTTTCGCGGCAAGGGGCGATTTGTCCCAAGCCACTGACGAATGGGGAAAAAGCGAGACAGATGAAAGAATTGATCCGTACCAACGACGCCGTCGTGCTCTCTTTCGCCGAAAGTCTGATGCGCGACGCCGGCATCATCTGCTTTATCGCCGATCAGGGCATGAGCATTCTCGATGGTTCGCTCGGCCTTCTGCCGCGCCGCCTGATGGTGCAGGGCGAGCGTGCCGACGAGGCCCGTCGCATCCTGTCGGATGCCGGCCTCGCGGCGGAACTGCGCGACCAGTGACGGGCAGACGCGGATATGTCGCCTGAGAAGACCATGGATCGGGATTCAGCCCGCGAAACCGTCGACAGCTTCCATCGCGGGCGCTTCCACCTCGTCCAGCCGCTCGGTCGCGGGCACCGCGCCGGCATGGATGCCATGCTGCTGGCCGCGCTCGTTCCCGATACGGACCGGCCGGTGGTGAAGGTCGCCGACCTTGGCGCCGGCGCGGGTGCGGCCGGCATGGCGGTGGCGGTGCGCGTGCCCTCCGCACAGGTCCTGCTCGTGGAACGCGCGCCGGAGATGGCGACGTTCGCCCGCCGCAGCATTGCTCTTGCCCAGAACGCCGCATTTGCGGATCGCCTCGACGTGCTGGAGGCCGATGTCGCGCTGACCGGTCGCGCCCGGATCGCCGCCGGCCTGCCGAGCGACGTCTTCGACCACGTCGTCATGAACCCACCCTTCAACAACGGCGCCGACCGGAAGACGCCGGATGCCCTGAAGGCGCAGGCGCATGCGATGGACGACGGGCTCTTCGACGCGTGGATCCGCACCGCCGGCGCGATCCTGCGGCCCTGTGGCCAGCTGTCCCTGATCGCGCGGCCGGAATCGATCGGCGAGATCCTGACCGCCTGCGGGCGCCGGTTCGGCGGCCTGGAGATCACGCCGCTTCTGCCGCGGGCCGGCGAGAACGCGGTGCGCATCCTCGTGACCGGCATCAAGCAGTCCCGCGCGCGCCTCACCCTGCGGGCGCCGCTCGTCATGCACAAAGAGGGCTCCCACGCCTTTGTGAAAGAGATCGACGACCTCAACAACGGCCGCACCTTCCACGCCCGGCGCTGAATTTCCCGTGATGCCCCGGCGCCGGCATTGCGTCTGCGGAGGCAATGCCTACATGCGACGGAGAGTTTTCACGATAAGGAGATGGACTTGGCCGGTTTCTTGAAGAGGTTGCTGCCGAAGCGCTTTCGCAGGCAGGGTGTGACGATCCCCGTCGTTCGCCTGCACGGCGCCATCATGGCAGGCGGCAGCGCGTTCCGGCCGATGCTGAATATTGCGGCTGTCGCCCCCCTTCTCGAACGCGCCTTCGCCGACAAGGAGGCCCCGGCCGTCGCCATCGCCATCAACTCGCCGGGCGGCTCGCCTGTCCAGTCGCGGCTGATCTATCAGCGCATCCGCGATCTCGCCGTCGAGAAGAACAAGCGCGTCCTCGTCTTCGTGGAAGATGTCGCGGCCTCCGGCGGCTATATGATCGCGCTCGCCGGTGACGAAATCATCGCCGACCCCACATCCATCGTCGGCTCCATCGGCGTCGTCTCCGGCGGTTTCGGCTTCACCGAACTTCTGGAAAAGGTCGGTATCGAACGCCGCATCTATACGGCCGGCGAAAACAAGGTGATTCTCGATCCGTTCCAGCCCGAAAAGGAAAAGGACGTCGCCTATCTGAAAAGCCTGCAACAGGAAATCCACGGCGTCTTCACCGGCATGGTCAAGGCCCGGCGCGGGCATCTGCTCACCGACGACGGCGAGATCTTCTCCGGCCTGTTCTGGACCGGTGAACGCGCCCGCATCCTTGGCCTCGTCGATGGCCTTGGCGACATGCGCGGCGAACTCAAACGCCGCTATGGCGAAAAGACGCAACTGCGTCTCGTCAGCGCGTCGCGCGGCCTGCTCGGGCGGCGCCAGCCGGGGGTCGGCATTGCGGGGGTCGGCCTTGCATCGGGCATCGGAAGCGGTCTCGCTCTTTCTGCCGTCGCCGGTCTTGCCGAAGCGGCAGAGGAAAAGGCATTATGGGGCCGGTTCGGCCTGTAGGACGGGCCTTATCCCCCCGTATCCAACCTGTTACCCTGATCGGTCGAAGCGGGGTTGCGGCTTCTGTCTCTCGTCACGTTCGGACCTCGTCTCCCTCTGGAACCCAAGATGCCGCAACTCATCCTCCTCCTGATCGTCGCCGCCATCGCCTGGTTCGGCTACCGCAAGTTCGTGCTCGACGCCGAACGCCTCGCCCGCCAGCGCGAACGCGTCCGCAAGCAGCAGGAGACAGGGTCGCAAGGCACGCTGGTGAAGGACCCGGCCACCGGGGAATATCGGCTCAAGCAGGATTGATGCAGTCAAGCGTGATGGTGTTGTAAAGGCTGTCCGCAGGCATGTAGCCTTCGCTCACCAGCTATAGAGCATTTCCAGCCGGAGCGGAATCGCTTCGGAATCTGACAATGACGCAAAACATTAGCCTACATCGCCCCGCATAGTATACGCCGCACTTCGATTCGCTGTAACGCTTTATATTTGCTGCATCATTTATCTGGAAATCGATTCCGATTTAAGGGATGATGCAGTAGAGCCTTTCCGATGAACCCGTGTTCACCGGAAACTCTCTAGGCGATCTCTGGCCTTCGACATCCAGTCCGACCCCGCATAGCTAATGGCGACGATCCGGACTGTCTGCTCTTCGTCGTCCACGGTAAAGCAGATGACGGCTTTCTGTCCGGCGGGAATGGTGCGTAACCCTGAGGGAAAACCGTCGCGGATCGGAGCCTTGTAAGGCATCTCCGCAAGCCTCTTCGTGACCGCCTCGATATCGGCGAGCTTTTGTCCCGCGATATGGATTCCGGCATAAGCTGCAATCATGTCATGGATATCGATGAGTTCCCGCACGGCTTCCGGCAGGTAGAGGATGCTATACCGGCCCGTCATCCTCGCGAACGGGCAGCAATGCGTTCGCGCACGCGATCGAAGAGGTCGTCTTCATCCATTGCGATCCACTGGTCCCGCGGCAGCGCCATCCGCCGGTGCAGTTCGTCGGCCATTCCGGCCAGCGGGTCATCCGTTGTGCTCTCGTGACTGCGCATCATGTCCTCGATGCCTGCTGCCACCACGCTGTCGAGCGAGGGGTAACGGCCTTCCTCCACCAGCCGCTCGGCATAGTGCAGAACGTGGTCCGGCAGGCTGACGGTCGTCTTGACATTCATCGGTGTCTCCATCGCAAATCCCGCGGCCATGATAGCTTAAAGATTGACCCCTGTCGCCGCCCGTGGCACTCGTCCGGTCTCCATAATACGTCACCGGTGATTGAACTGCGATGTCTGCCATGACCGATTTGCCCGACCTGCCCGACCAGATGAACCCGAAGCGCTCGTTTCAGGCTTTGATCCTGACCCTGCACGCCTACTGGGCCGACAAGGGCTGCGCCGTGCTGCAACCCTACGACATGGAAGTGGGTGCGGGCACGTTCCACCCCGCGACCACGCTGCGGGCGCTGGGGCCGAAACCCTGGCGGGCCGCCTATGTGCAACCCTCGCGCCGCCCGACCGACGGGCGCTACGGCGAAAACCCCAACCGGTTGCAGCATTACTACCAGTATCAGGTCATCCTGAAGCCGAACCCGTCGAACCTGCAGGAACTGTATCTGGGCTCGCTCGCTGCCATCGGTCTCGATCCGCTGCTGCACGATATCCGCTTTGTCGAGGACGACTGGGAAAGCCCGACGCTCGGCGCCTGGGGTCTCGGCTGGGAGTGCTGGTGCGACGGCATGGAGGTTTCTCAGTTCACGTACTTCCAGCAGGTCTGCGGCATCGAGTGCTCGCCCGTTTCCGGCGAGCTGACCTATGGGCTGGAGCGGCTGGCCATGTATGTTCAGGGCGTCGACAATGTCTACGACCTCAACTTCAACGGCCGCGATGGCGCGGAAAAGATCAGCTACGGCGACGTCTTCCTGCAGGCCGAGCAGGAATATTCCCGGCACAATTTCGAATATGCCAATACCGCGATGCTGCACCAGCATTTCATCGATGCGGAAGCCGAGTGCCTGGCTCTGCTGAAGGCGGGCGCACCGGGCGACGGGGCGAATGTCGCTTTGCACAAATGCGTGTTTCCCGCCTACGACCAGTGCATCAAGGCGAGCCACGTGTTCAACCTGCTCGACGCCCGCGGCGTCATTTCGGTGACCGAGCGGCAGAGCTACATTCTGCGAGTGCGCACGCTCGCCAAGGCCTGCGGCGAAGCCTTCCTGATGACCGATGCCGGCGGCGTCAACCTTGCGGCAGCGTCAGCTGCTGCCTGAACGTTCAGTCCTGCCAGGAACGGATCGGGCGGTGGATGTTGAGCGGCGCGCTGTCGAGCATGCGCGGCGTGAAGCGATTGCGCTCGCCGCGCAGCGCGATGAGATGGCTGATGCCGGTGAGCATCACGGCGGACAGGGCGATGATAGCGAGAAGCGTCATGATCACGGTCTCCTTGTCTTGAGGAAGCATCGGCTTCCGAATGAGGTTCGTCACGCCGTCATTGCCGACAGGACGGTGTCGATGCATCGCCACAGCGCCGCATCCATGACACCCGGCAGCGCAAGCACGCTGCAACGTCGGTCTTTTGCCGGACGAGCGGCCCCCTCGATCAGGGTGTTCCGCGTCGTCCGTGGGATAGAAGCTGACGGCCGCCACCGAAGGGCAGGCGCGTCGTCATCGTGAAATCCATCATGGCAGGTTAAGCCGGATCGAGGCTGACGCCAATCCCGACAAATCATGAGTCATTTCCGGTGAAAGGACCGTTCATGAGCCTTGTCCCGGCCGGTAAGGCAGTGGGCAGCGGGGTAAAAGCACGCTATGGAGATGCGGGCAGCCTGCGGGGCTGGCGATGGCTGGCAGGGCGCGTGTGCGGTTCGGCCTGTCTGCCGGGCATAGACCCGCATGTTCCGTGTATTTCGTCGCGTGCATTCGATGCGCGGCATCTGGGGAGAGATGAAAATGATTGCAGGTCTCGTCATTCTGGCCGTCGTCGCCGGCTATCTCATCCTGGTCTATAACGGGCTGGTCAAGGCGCGCAACGTCAAGGAGGAGGCATGGTCGGGCATCGACGTGCAGCTCAAGCGTCGCGCCGACCTGATCCCCAACCTGCTCGAAACCGTGAAGGGTTATGCGGCGCACGAGCGCGGCACGCTGGAGGAGATCGTCAACCTGCGCAACCGCGCGCAAGCCGTGCCGGCTGGCGATGTCGCGGGGCGCGCGCAGGCGGAAGGCATGCTCGGCCAGGCGCTCGGCAAGCTGTTCGCTCTGGCGGAAGCCTATCCCGACCTCAAGGCCAACCAGAATTTCTCCGAGTTGCAGGCGTCGATCGAGGGTACGGAAGACGAAATCCAGATGTCGCGCCGCTACTACAACGGCGCCGCGCGCGACCTCAATGTCAAGGTCGAGAGCTTCCCGTCCAATCTCGTCGCCGGTCCGCTCGGCTTTTCCAAGGCACCCTATTTCGAGATCACCAGCGAGGCCGACCGCGCGGTTCCCGCGATCAAATTCTGAGCCGCGCGCAAACGATCACAAGAGACATTCGCATGAGCAATGCCCATAAAAGCCCCACACAGAAATCCGTGACGATCACGCCGCCGGCGCATGCGCTCAACGGTGCCGTCAGCCCGCCCGGTTCGAAGTCGATCACCAATCGCGCGCTGCTGCTTGCAGGGCTTGCCCGGGGAACCAGCCGGTTGACCGGCGCGCTGCGCAGCGACGATACGCGCTACATGGCCGAAGCGCTGCGGGCGATGGGCGTCGAGGTGCGCGAGCCCGATCCGACCACCTTCGTCGTCACCGGCACGGGCAGCCTGATGGCGCCGGCAGCGCCGCTCTTCCTCGGCAATGCTGGCACCGCCACCCGTTTCCTCACAGCCGCCGCGGCGCTGGTCGATGGCACCGTGGTCGTCGATGGCGACCAGCATATGCGCAAGCGACCGATTGCGCCGCTGGTCGAGGCGCTGCGCGCCCTCGGCGTCGCGCTGTCCGCCGACACCGGCTGCCCGCCCGTCACCGTCACCGGCACGGGCCGCATTCCGGGACGCCGCGTCGAGATCGATGCCGGCCTCTCCAGCCAGTATGTCTCCGCGCTGCTGATGGCCGCGGCCGGCGCTGCGCCCGCCGATGAAACCGGCGAACCGCTCGAAATCGCGCTGGCCGGCGACGAGATCGGCGCACGCGGCTATATCGATCTGACGCTGTCCGCCATGCGCGCCTTCGGCGCCCGCGTCGAGCAGGCCTCGTCCTCGGTCTGGCACGTCTGGCCGACCGGCTACACCGCGACCGACTTCCGCATCGAGCCCGACGCCTCTGCCGCCACCTATCTCTGGGCGATGGAAAAGCTGACGGGCGGCCGTATCGATCTCGGCGTCCCCACGGCGGAATTCTCCCAGCCGGATGCCCGCGCCCATGACGTCATCGCGCAGTTTCCGCATCTCCCCGCCGTCATTGACGGGTCGCAGATGCAGGATGCGGTGCCGACGCTCGCGGTGCTCGCCGCCTTCAACGAAACGCCTGTGCGCTTCACCGGCATCGCCAACCTGCGCGTCAAGGAATGCGACCGCATTCGCGCGCTCTCGCTTGGCCTGACGAACATCCGCGCCGGGCTTGCCACGGAAGAGGGCGACGATCTGCTGGTCGCCTCGGATCCGGGCCTTGCCGGGCAGACCCTCCCGGCCGAGATCGACACATTCGCCGACCACCGGATTGCCATGAGCTTCGCGCTCGCGGGCCTGAAGATCGGCGGCATCGCCATTCTCGATCCGGATTGCGTCGGCAAGACCTATCCGGATTACTGGGACGCGCTCGCCTCGCTCGGCGTCGACATGACCCTGCGGTCAGCGTGATCCGATGACGCGCGCGGGAATCACGATCTGGCAGGGCTCACTGGCACGGACGCAGATGGAAAGAGCATCGCGGCTGATCGCGGTTCTCACCGCCCTCTTTCTTCTTGCCGGCCTTACAGCCGGTCTCGCGAAAGCCGAAGAGCGCATTCTCTCCTACGATTCGCAGATCGAGGTCGCCGAGGACGGCACCCTGACCGTCACCGAGACGATCCGCGCGTTGGCCGAGGGCGACCTGATCAAGCGCGGCATCTACCGCGATTTTCCGCTGACCTTTACCGATGACGATGGGCGGACGCATCGCGTCGGCTTCAACCTGGTCTCTGTCGAGCGCGATGGCGAAGCGGAGCCGTCGCGCACCGAAACCATCGATGGCGGCATTCGCATGTACACAGGCGACAAGGATGTGTTTCTTTCGGAAGGCGTCCACACCTTCGCCTTTACCTACACGACCGATCGCCAGATCCGTTTCTTCGAGGATCATGACGAGCTGTACTGGAACGTCACGGGAACCGGCTGGGCCTTCCCCATCGACGAGGCGAGCGCCACCGTGCTCCTGCCGGGCGGCGCGCGGCCGCAGGCGCTGAATGTCTTCACCGGCGCCTATGGCTCCAAGGAGAGATTTGCGCGTGGCTCCCCCGCCGGCAACGGCGCTACGTTCCGCACCACGCGACCGCTCGGCCCACAGGAAGGCCTGACCATCGTCATGAGCCTCAAGAAGGGCGTGATCGCGCCGCCGAGCGAGGCGCAGATGCGGGCGGTCTGGTGGCAGGAGAATATGGCCGCCATCCTCGCCGGCGTCGGGCTCCTCGTCGTCGCGGTCTATCACGGCTGGATCTGGCGGCGCGCCGGGCGCGATCCGGATGGGGGCGTCGTCGTGCCGCGATGGGACCCGCCGGAAAACGCCTCGCCCGCGCTCGTCAACTATATTGACAATCGCGGCTTTGCCGATGGCGGCTGGACCGCGATATCGGCCGCAGCGCTGAACCTCGCCGTCACCGGCCGCGTCGTGCTGGAAGATCTGCAAAACGCGCTCGTCATCGCCGCAACCGGCAAGAAACCGGCGACCGTCAAGCTGCCCACCGGTGAAGCCGCGCTGATGCGCGCTGTCGAGGATGCCGATGGCCGGCTCGTCATCGACCGCGACAACGGCCCCGCCGTCCAGAAGGCGGGCGAAGCCTTTCGCAAGGCGATGGAAAGCGAGCACCGCGGTAAATACTACAAGGCGAATATCGGCTCCATCATCGCCGGCATCGCGCTGTCCATCGCCTTCATCCTGGCGATCCTCGTGCTGGGAACGCTCGACGATGCCGGTGCGGCCATCGTCATCGTACCCGTCGTCATCGCCGTGTTCGTCGCCATCTTCATTGCCGTTTTCGGCCGGTCCATCCGCCGCAGGTCGAGCCTTGCCGGCCGCATCGCGGGGATCGTCGTTCTGGCCGTTTTCGGCTTCGTCGGCGTCACTGTTTTCGGCGGCCTCATCGCCTCCATTGCTTTCGAGGCGGTGGAAACGCACCAGTTGCCGCTGCTCGCCGGCATTGGCGGCATCGTGCTCGTCAACCTCGTCTTCCTGTTTCTCATGGGCGCACCCACCCCCGTCGGCGCGAAGATGTCGGCGCATATTGCGGGCCTGCGCCAGTATCTGACGCTTGCCGAGCAGGAGCGGATGAACATGGCGGGCGCGCCCACCATGTCGCCTCGACATTATGAAACCCTGCTGCCCTATGCGGTGGCGCTGGGTGTGGAAAAACCCTGGTCGAAGACGTTCGACACCTGGCTGGCCACAGCCGCGGCGGGCGCGGCGGCCTATACCCCCGCATGGTATTCCGGTGCCGGCGGATATGGCGGGTTCGGCGACCGCATGGGCGGCTTTGCCGGCTCCATGGCCGGCGCCATGCAGTCGTCTCTTCCGCCGCCACCCAAGAGTTCCAGTTCGGGCTTTTCCTCCGGCGGCGGCTTTTCGGGTGGTGGCGGCGGCGGCGGCGGTGGCGGCGGCTGGTAGCGGCCAAACAAGGCTGTCAAAGCGCGCCAGCCATGGTGACTTTTCCGGCCGGGATTGCTAAGGCGACGGGCATCCGTTCGCTTCACCGAAAAGTCTGAGTGCCATGCCCGATCTTCTGCTTGAACTCCGCTCCGAGGAAATCCCTGCCGGCATGCAGCGCAAGGCTGCCGGCGACCTCAGGAAGCTGTTGACGGACGCGATGGTCGAGGCGGGCCTGACCTATGAGGGCGCCCGCGAATACTGGACGCCGCGCCGCCTGACGCTCGACATTCGCGGCGTCACCGCCCGCTCCGCCGATGTGCGCGAGGAAAAGAAAGGCCCGCGCACCGACGCGAACGAAAAGGCCATCGAAGGCTTTTTGCGTGCGGCGGGCCTTGCCTCCATCAGCGAGGCGCATGTCCATTCCGACCCGAAGAAGGGCGATTTCTACGTCGCGCATCTGGTGAAGCCCGGCCGCGCCGCCGAGGAGATCGTCGCCGACGTGATGCCCGGCATCATCCGCAATTTCCCCTGGCCCCGCTCCATGCGTTCGGGCGTCGCCTCCACCCGTCCCGGCGCGCTGCGCTGGGTGCGCCCGCTGCAATCCATCGTCTGCACCTTCGGCCCTGAAAACGAGGAAACCCAGGTCATCGCCTTCGAGGTCGATGGTCTGGTTGCCGGCAACGTCACCTATGGCCATCGTTTCCACGCGCCGGAGCCGATCACGGTGCGCCGCTTTGCCGACTATATCGAGAAGCTCGAAAAGGCGAAGGTCGTGCTGGACGCCGAGCGGCGCAAGGAGATCATCGCCGCCGACGCCGGCAATCTCGCCTTTGCCAGCGGGCTGGAACTGGTCGAGGACGCGGGCCTGCTGGAGGAGGTCGCAGGCCTCGTCGAATGGCCGGTCGTGCTCATGGGGACCTTCGACGAGGGTGATCTCTCGATTCCCTCCGAAATCATCCGCCTGACCATCAAGACCAACCAGAAGTGCTTCGTCACCCGCCGCCCGGGCGAGGAGACGCTCTCCAACCACTTCATCCTCGTCTCGAACATCGAGGCGAAGGACGGCGGCAAGGAGATCGTGCACGGCAACGGCAAGGTCGTCCGCGCCCGCCTGTCCGACGCCCGCCATTTCTGGACCCGCGACCAGCGCGACCTGCCGGATCTCGAAACGCTGCGCGCCTCCGCCGAAAAATTCGACCTCGATCTCGCAAAGCCGCTCGACCAGCGCATGGCGAAGCTCGACGCGCTGAACGTGACCTTCCATGCCAAGCTCGGCACCGAGGGCGAGCGCGTGAGCCGCATCCGCACCCTCGCTGCCGATCTCTGCGCCGTCACCGGTGCCGACCTCAAGCTGGTGGACCGCGCCGTCGTGCTCGCCAAAGCCGACCTGCGCACCGAAGCCGTCGGCGAGTTCCCCGAGCTTCAGGGCATCATGGGCCGCAAATATGCGCTTTTGCAGGGCGAGGACGATGCTGTTGCCACCGCCATTGCCGAACACCGCAAGCCGCAAGGGCCGACCGATGTCGTGCCGACCGACCCGGTCTCGCTGACCGTGGCACTCGCCGACAAGCTGGATACGCTGGTCGGTTTCTGGGCCATCGATGAGAAGCCGACGGGGTCGAAGGATCCGTTCGCGTTGCGGCGGGCGGCTCTGGGTGTGGTGCGGATTCTGCTGGAGCGGAAGGTTCGCGTAGATTTGCTACAAGTCTTTCGACAGCATGTTGCTCAGTTCGAGGCGTGTGTAAAAGTTGCGGATTTACCTAGTGAAGCAACTTACAGCATGGAAAAGATATCGAAGATTAATCCTGATCTGCTTGCCTTTGCGTTAGAGACAGAGAAGCTGATATCCGAGCATTCGGCGTGGAATTTTCGTCGCTTTAGCCTCATAGCAACAGCCGACCTTTTGTTCTTTTTCCACGAACGCTTGAAGGTCTATCTCCGTGATCTTGGTGCGCGACACGATCTAATTGATGCTGTGCTGATCCCTGCCAACGACGACCTCCTGATGGTCGCCCGGCGCGTCGAGGCGCTGACCGCGTTCGTGACGTCGCAGGAGGGGCTGAACCTGCTCGCTGGCACCAAGCGCGCGACGCAGCTTCTGGCGGCGGAAGAGAAGAAGGGCGCTGTTATCACCGACGCTGTCGATCCCGCTCTGTTCGCCCTGCCGGCGGAAGGCGAGCTTTACGCGGCCGTTAGCACCGCAACGTCGGACGCGGCGGAAGCCGTCGCGCGCGAGGATTTCCGCTCCGCCATGGAAGCGCTCTCGACGCTCCGCGCGCCCATCGACCGGTTCTTCGCCGACGTCCTCGTCAATGACGAAAATCCGGCCATCCGGGCAAACCGTCTGGCGCTGCTCGGCCGCATCCGCGCCGCCACCGGCACGGTCGCCGATTTCTCGCGCATCGCCGGCTGAGCGGGCGGTGGCTGCGCGGGGCAACATTCTCGTCAGCGCCTGCCTCATGGGCCATGCCGTTCGCTATGACGGCAAGGCCAAGCCCCTGCATCATGCCAGCCTCGACCGCTGGCAGGCGGAAGGGCGGCTGGTGACGATCTGTCCGGAAATGTCGGCCGGCATGCCGGTGCCGCGTCCGCCCGCCGAAATCGAAGGTGGCCGAAGCGGCGGAGACGTCCTCTCAGGCGCGGCCCGAGTCATCGAGGCAACCGGCGGCGATATCACCGAGGGTTTCCGGCAGGCGGCGGAAAACGCGCTGAAGCTCGCGCTCGAAACCGGATGCACCCATGCCCTCTTGATCGACGGCAGCCCGTCCTGCGGTTCGCGCAGGATCTATGATGGCGGGTTTTCAGCGCGCAAACACGAAGGCGAGGGCGTAGCCGCCGCACTCCTGCGCCGCAACGGCATCCGCGTCTTCGCCGATCACGAGATCGAGGCGCTGGCCGCAGAGATCGACGGTGCGTGATTTCAGGGAAGAGAAGCCCTCAAAAAAATTGCGCCCCTGCTTCTCTCAGGGACGCAATTTTCCGCCTTGATGTAAGGCACTTGCCCATCAGGCCTGGAGGCCGGAGAGGGCAGGGACTGGAAGTCGGGTTCAGTTTAGCCGAAGCTGAAGGCTTTGCCCATCAAAATCGTGTGAAGTTGATTCGGCCGTGGCCGCAGCGTGATCGGCCAGCGGCGAAGAGGCCACCGAGGCCGAGGCGATCGAGACGGCCGTCGCCGGGCTCAGAGAGGCCGTTGTCGCCGTCGCATCCACTGCCACGTTCATGCTGGTTGCCGCGGCTGCGCCGCCGCCGGCATCGCCCTCCGCGGTTGCGAGAATGGTGAGGGGCGGTATGGCCGGCTCCCCGCGCGCGATCCGGATCTGCTCGTCAGACGCCTTGCTGATGAACGTCACCGGCGAGCCGCCGAGCCAGGCTTCCGCCCGGACGAGCTTCATTTCGCCGTTGATATCCTTGACCTCGGTGCGGTCCGTGCCGGGCGCGAGATCGGGCACGACATAGGTCACTGCGCGGACATCGGGTTTGAGGGCCGGGCAATCCTTGCAATGCAGCACCGTCACGCTCGGCGCCGAAACCGGCGGTGTGCGCACATACTCGATCGAAGAGGCGAGCGCCGACGACGGCGTCAGGGCCGGGATGGCCGAGGCAAAGGCGAGGCCCGCCAGCAGAAATCCGCGCATAGTCTTCTCCCACAGGTTTGGGAGCACACTACCGGCCGGCCGTTACGGACCCGTCAGGAGAATTGGTAAAGTTTGAATGAACCGCGCGAAAGCGCATGTCAGACGTTGCGACCGATCGCGCGCCAGCCGATGTCGCGCCGGCAGAAGCCGTTCTCCCACGAAACCTTGTCCACGGCCGCGTAAGCCGCGTCGCGGGCAGCCTCCACTGTGTCGCCGATGGCGGTGACGTTGAGGACGCGTCCGCCGGTCGCAACCAAGGCACCGTTCTTCAGCGCGGTGCCCGCGTGAAACACCTTCATCGCGGCGTCTTCCGCGGGGAGAGCCATGATGGGCGTGCCCTTGTCATAGGCCGCGGGATATCCCTTGGAGGCCATCACCACGCTCAGCGCCGTCTCGTCGCGCCATTCGGCCTCGAGGCCCGCCAGCCCGCCGGTGGCCGAAGCCAGCAGCAGCGGCAGTAGGTCGCTCTTCAGCCGCATCATCAGCACCTGGCATTCGGGATCGCCGAAGCGCACATTGTATTCGATCAGCTCCGGGCCTTTTTCGGTGATCATCAGCCCGGCGAAGAGCACACCTTCGAAGGGATGGCCGCTCTCGGCCATGCCGGCAAGCGTCGGCGCGATGATCTCGCGCATCGTGCGCTCGACCATTTCGGCGCTCATCACGGGGGCGGGGGAGTAGGCGCCCATGCCGCCCGTGTTCGGGCCGGTATCGCCTTCGCCGACGCGCTTGTGGTCCTGCGCCGAGCCGAGCGGCAGCGCGTTGGTTCCGTCGCAGAGGCAGAAGAAGCTCGCTTCCTCGCCATCGAGAAACGCCTCGACCACGACTTCGGCACCGGCCGTGCCGAACGCGCCGGAGAAGCAGTCCTCGACGGCGGCAACGGCCTCTTCGACGGTCATGGCGACGGTCACGCCCTTGCCGGCTGCAAGCCCGTCGGCCTTGATGACGATCGGCGCGCCCTGCGCATGGATATAGGCGATTGCCGCGGCCGCGTCCGTGAACCGGCGATAGGCACCGGTCGGAATGCCGTAGCGGGCGCAGATATCCTTGGTGAAGCCTTTTGAGCCCTCAAGCTGGGCTGCCGCCTGGGAGGGGCCGAAGACGAGGATGTTTTCAGCCCGCAGCATGTCGGCAAGGCCCGCGACCAGCGGCGCCTCGGGGCCGACGACGACGAAGTCGATGCCGGCGCTGAGGCAGAAGGACAGGACCGCCTCGTGGTTTTCGACGTCGATCTCGATCAGCGTCGCAACGTCCGCGATGCCGGGATTGCCGGGCGCGGCGAAAAGTTGGGTGAGGCGAGGTGACTGGGCCAGTTTCCAAGCCAGGGCATGTTCACGCCCGCCCGAACCGATCAGCAATACCTTCATCGTGTCTCGTCCTTGAAACAATGGGGGAAGCAACCCTCGTCCTTGAAACAATGGGCGGAAGCAACCGTGCTGTTGCGGTTAAGGCGGCGCTCCTCCCGGGTCAAGGAAAAATGCCCGCTATCCCGTACCGCCACGGCGGCCCCGGGATGTCACGCCCCGGATGTCGGCGTCTTTACAGCAGCCGCCGCGTCCCCTGCTTGCGCGGGCCGATCATCGTCGCATGCTCGTCATGCGGCATCAGTGCCGTCTCGCCCAGCCGGTGCAGCGCCCAGATGCCAAGTTCGTCCAGCGCCAGCGGCTTGGAGATGAGGTAGCCCTGGAAGAAGTCGCAGCCCGCATGGGTGAGGCATGCGACTTTCCGCTCATTATCGACGCCTTCGCCGATAACCGCCATGCCGCGCGCGTGGCAGAGCGCGATCAGCGCCGTCAGGGCGGGCGAGAGATCCGGCGTCGCCATGGTCTCTACGATGGCCCGGTCGAGCTTGATCGTGTCGGCGGTATATTCGATGATCTGCTGCACGGAGGTATAGCCCGCCCCGAAGTCGTCGATGGAAATGCGAAAACCTCGACTGCGCAGGGCTTCGATATTGCGATGCAGCTGGTCGCCGAGCTTCACGGCATAGGTTTCGGTCAGCTCGATCTCGATCCGATCCGGCGCAATGCCGTAACGGGCGGCTTCCCGCGAGAAATGATCGCCGATGCTGCGGGAGTGCAACTCGGCAGAAGAGATGTTGATAGCCAGCACCGCCTGTGGCCCGAACATGTCGCGGATCTTGCCGTAGTCGGCCATGGCGCGGGAGACGACCCACCAGTCGATCTTGGTGAACTGGCCGGAGCTTTCCGCAATCGGCACGAACTCGTCCGGCGTCACCCGGCCGAGCGTCGGGGACGTCCAGCGCAGAAGCGCCTCGCAGCCGGTGACGGCGCCTGCCTGATCGACAATCGGCATGTAGACAAGGTGGAACTGCTCGTCCGGGTCGAGCACGCGCAGCTCTTCCTGAATCTGGCGAACCCGGTCGCGCTTGTCCTGCAGGTTGCGCGAGAAGCGCGAGGACTGGTTCTTGCCGCTGGTCTTGGCCTGGTACATCGCCGCGTCGGCATTGGAAATCAGGGCCGCGACGCTGTCCGCATCGCGCGGGCAGAGGGCGACGCCGATGCTGGCCGTCACGGGGTAGATCTTGCCCTGAACCTCGAAGCCATGCGTGAACAGCGCAAGGATCGCGTCGCACGCTTCCCGGATTGCGCCGGCGCCCGGTTCCGCCTGGATGAGCACGGCGAACTCGTCGCCCGACAGGCGCGCGAGCATGGGCTCCGGCAGACCGCGCTGCTGCATGATGGGTGCCACGGCATCGCGCACCCGCGTTGCAAAGACGCGCAGCAGCTCGTCGCCGACCTCGTGCCCATGCTTGTCGTTGACGAACTTGAAGTGGTCGATGTCGATGAACAGCAGGGCGGCGCTGCCACGGCCGGCGACGGCCTCCTGCACGATCCGCCCGGCCAGCACGTTGAACCGGCTGCGGTTCTGCATGCCGGTCAGCGCGTCGGTCCAGGACGCTTCCTGCACGCGGCGGAGCGCGCTCGACGACTGGTCATGCAGTTTCTTGATATTGCCGGTCAGCCGCCCGATCTCGCCATCGCCGCCGGCCTCGACGATATGCTCGCTCCGCTCGTCCATGACGGCGGTGACCTGGTGGTCGAGGGCGGCGATGGGATCGGTGATGAAGCGGCGGATGAGGGTGATCATCAGGCCGATGGAAATCAGGCTCATGCCGATGGTGCCGACGCCCAGCACCAGTGTCAGCTGCCAGAGCGCCGCCGACGCATAGGCCTGGGGAACGCGCAGCGTCAGATGCAGCGCCGGGATCAGTTCGACGGAGGCCGAGAGTTCGCCCGGTGCCGCCGTCTTCGGCGCTTCGCTCGTGAACTGAGGTGCGGTGGCATACTCGCGTTGCAGCGACTGGACCATCGCCAGAAACTGGTCCGGCTGGACGGCGACCTGGACGAGGAGCGCCCGGTCCTTGTTGCTCGGCAGCGCGCGGCTGAAGGTGGTCGGGTCGATGAACTCGGAATAGACGATGAGCGGTCGGCTGGTGCCCTCGTTCAGGTAGGTCCAGTTTCGCAGGCGCTCGCCTTTGAACAGCGTCCGCGCCAGCGTCATCTGCGCCGGGCTGATCTCGGCGAACGGATCGTCGCTGTTCTCGAAGTAATAGCCGATCGAGGAATCCGGCTGAAGGATCGAGAACGAGACATAGGCTCGCATATCGTCCGACAGCATGCGGATGGATTCCTGAATGCGCAGCGACAGCGCATTGTTGCGATAGCTGGCATCCGGCTCGGACATGAACAGCCGGAGGGCATTGCCTTCCAGAAGAGAGTAGAGAAAGCTGCGGCTCTGGTTGGCATCGGCGCGGAACAGCGCCTCGGCATGGTCGAGTTGCTGGAAGATCCGCGCCCGTTCGAGCGACAGCAGGGCCTTGCTTTCCACGACGTAGACGAGGCAGGCCGCCAGAAGATACCCGGCAAGCACGATGGGAAAGATCAGGAAGACTGCGCGCTTGCCGAGGGTCACTGGAAATTCGCCATCGCGCTGATAATCCGTCGTCGCGTCTGGATCGAGGAAACCGAAAGCTCGGTCTGGTACTGGCTCTTTTCCATAATGTCGGCGGGCGTATAGATGGCGGGATCGTTCTTCATCGCCTCGGGAATGAGCGCAAGCGCCGCGGTGCTGGCCGTGGGCATGCCGAGCGTCTGCGCGTTTCTGGCGGCGCTCTGGGCGGAGAGGATGTGGTCGACCAGCTTCATCGCCTGCGCCTTGCGCGGCGAGGCCGCGGTGACGGCCAGGCAGTCGAGCCAGGACAGCGTGCCCTCCTGCGGTACGGCATAGCGCCAGAGACCGGGCGTGCCCGCCTTCTCGTTCAGCACCTTCTGATCGCCGCTATAGGCCAGCGCCATGTAGATGTCGCGCCCGTAGTCCGGATTGTCGATGGAGGTGATGACGTAGGTGTAGGTCAGTACGAACGGCGCCTGTCCCTTCATCAGTTCGAAGGCCTGCTTCAGCGTGTCGCTGTCATTGGCATTGATCGATTTGCCGAGCAGGATCAGCGGCGCGATGAACGCCTCGTTGTGGTCGTCATACATGGCGATGTGCTTTTTCAGCGCAGATGCCGGTTGCATGAGATCCTTCCAGGAGGTCGGTGTGGTTGTTACCTTGTCGGAACGATAAACGATCCCCATGGTTCCCCAGAGGTAGGGCGCGCCGTATCCGGCGCAGCGCGATGTCCACCGGGTTGCATAATCCTTCAGCGACGGCACGGTGTCCGTGGTGAGAGGCGCGAGGATGCCGCGCTTGCCGAACAGCGCGCTGCCGTTCTCGCCGACCACGCTCAGGTCGATATTGCTGTTGGGGTCGGCAAGGATCTCGTCGCGGGCGTCGCCGCTATCGAAGTAGATCTGTCGCACGTTTACGCCGGTCGAGGCCGTCCAGTCATCGAGAATGGCCTGATCGATATAGGCTTCCCAGATCAGAAGGTTCAGCGTTTCCGCCCGCGCCAGTGTCGTGCAGCTGAAAAGCCCCAGCAAAAGCGCCGTCGCCGCAAGTCCCTGTCGCATCCGGCTTCCTTTCCATCGTCGTGCGGGAGAATAGACTGTAAAACTTGCTGAAACTTTACGGCCCTTTACCCGATGTGAAGCCTTTAAAGTGTCTCTCCGTCCTTACGAAAAGACCTTGCGGAAGACGTCCATCCTCGGGCACGGTATGGATGATACCGGGTGCCCGCGGCCGTTGCCGACGCATCATACTGACACATTGCACACGGCCGTCCAACCGTTCCGGGTCGAAGATGGCGGCATAGGAGACATCGTCTTGAGTTATCTTCTGATCAAATCCCTCCACGTCGCCACCATGGTTGCCTGGATGGGCGGCATGGTTCTCCTGTCGGCGATCCATCTCTGGCTGGCGCGGGCGCAGTGTCCGCGCACCGACCGCGAGACCGCGGTCATCACAGCCGTCCGTCGATGGGACGGGCGCGTGACCTCGCCGGCCATGGGCCTGACCTGGCTGTTCGGCCTCATCGCGGCCTGGCAGGGTGCATGGTTCACGGCGCCGTGGCTGCATGCAAAGCTGCTGCTGGTCGTCCTTCTCTCGGCGCTGCATGGCATGCTCTCCGGCGCGCTGCGCCGCACCGCCGCCGATCCCGGCCGCCTGCCGCCGGCCTTTGCCCGACATGCCGGCACCATCGTCCTCGCGACCATGCTGGTCATCGTTCTCCTCGTCGTCATCAAGCCCTTCTGACCTCCCGGTCAAGCCGGTTTGATCGGTCCGATCAAGCGGCTTGACCGGCGTGATCAAGCGGCTTGACCGGCCGGGGACGAGACGGCAAACAGGACGGCATGAACACACTGCCTTCCGATAGCGGGCGCGTCTTCGATGCGCCATCGACCAACTGGGTCTACCGCATCCTGCCGCGGCCGCTTTGGCCCTATGCGCAGCTTGCCCGGTGGGACCGGCCGATCGGCTGGCAACTCTTGATGTGGCCCTGCTTCTGGTCGGCAGCACTGGCGGCCAATGCGGCCGCTTTGGATGGCACGGCCTCGGTCGGGCGCCTCGTCCTGCATCTCGCTTTGTTTCTCATCGGGTCGATCGCCATGCGCGGTGCCGGCTGCACCTATAATGACATCGTCGACGAGACGATCGACATGGCCGTCGCCCGCACGCGCTCGCGCCCCCTGCCGTCCGGCCGGGTGTCGCGCCGCAATGCCAAGCTCTTCATGGGTTTGCAGGCACTGGTCGGCCTCGTGGTGCTGTTGCAGTTCAACGGCTTCTCGATCGTGCTCGGCATCCTCTCGCTCGGCTTCGTCGCCATCTACCCCTTTGCCAAGCGCTTCACCGACTGGCCCCAGTTCTTTCTCGGCATGGCCTTTTCATGGGGTGCGGTCATGGGCTGGGCAGCGGAGTTCGGCAACCTCTCGGCTGCACCCGTGGTGCTCTACCTCGCCGCCATCGCCTGGACGGTCGGCTACGATACGATCTATGCCTATCAGGACCGCGAGGACGACGAACTCGTCGGCGTCCGCTCGACCGCGCGCCGCTTTGGAGAGCGCCCCAAACCCTGGCTGGTCGCACTCTACGGCCTCACCATTGTCCTACTCGGCCTCGCTTTCGCGCTCGCCGGCGCGGGTGCACTCGCCTACCTGGCACTTGCCGCCGCCGCCATCATGCTCTTCTACCAGATCCTCGTCCTCGACATCCACGATGCTCAGCAATGCCTGACCCTCTTCCGTTTCAACGGCATGGTCGGGTTGATCGTGTTTGCAGGACTGGCGGCGGCGTTTCTCGTTCGGCTGGTTTAGGGGGCATTTTTCGCAGAAGTGGTGTGGGTTTGCTTGGTCTAAAAGGAAGACCCTCTCTGCCCTGCCGGGCATCTCCCCCACAAGGGGGGAGAAGACTCGGGGCAACCGCTCGCTTCATAAGAAACGTTCAAGATTAGAGCTCAGGGCGTCCCACGAGTCCTCTCCCCCCTTGTGGGGGAGATGCCCGGCAGGGCAGAGAGGGCCTTTTTCCTAGCCCAAACTACCGCCGGACCCGCACCCACACCCGCAAAAAATACCCGTTCAGGCAGCCGGCCAGTCGTTGGTCGGATCGGGCACGACCTCGTCCTCACCATCATCGCTATCGACCCGGTTCTGGTCCGCGTCTTTCAGCAACCGATCGCGCTCGGCCTCCGTCTTCGGGGTTGTCGAGGCGGCATCGTCTTTCGTCGTCGGCTCGTCCGCTGTCATGGCATTCTCCTTGATGGTTTCGCGAAAACAACAGGAACGGCGCCATGATTGTTCCTCTGCAAACCCCACGAACCAAGCTATCTCCACAAACAAAAAGCCGGCCGCAGGGACGACCGACTTTTTGCACTGGAGGAGAGATAGGAGAGATCAGCGACGGGCGATGATCTCGGAACCGTCGATCTTCATCATCACGCCGAGGCTGCCGGTTGTGCGGCGCATCAGGAAGCGCGGGCGGCGCTTGGCGTGTAGCGAATGGCGGCGGCGGGGAACGATCGCGTGGGTCTTCACATCGCCGAGATGGTTGTCGAGCGGCCGGGCGACCCCGTCGGCTTCCACCATCAGCATCGGAATGCGATAGGCTTCCGACCAGGCGCGCCAGTCGGCGGCGATGTCGGAGAGGTCGTGTGCGACGAGAAGGGGCACGCACAGGTCCGGATCGTCATGGTGCAGTTCCAGCGTCACCGTCACCTCGCCATCGCCATGGTCGATGGCACGGGCGGCAACGCCCTTGAAGGCCCGCGCCGGCAGCGCGATGGACAGCGGCAGGCCGCTTGACGGCAAAACCTTACGCATCACGGCGCCGCGCTCGTCGAGGCTGATCGTCACATTGCTCCGGGCGCCCGGCAGCGCAAAGCTGGCATGTTGCGGGAAACGCTTCGGATCGAGCCGCAGTTCGGTATCGACCCATGCAGGTTGAGAAACGGTTTTCAGCATGTCATTTCGCCCTTGTTTTACCCTTGAGAGCCGGTTTCCGGTCTTTTCTCATCGAGACGTTTTCGTCTTCTATGGAGGTCAACATAGGCGGCGGCTGTTTGAGACCGCTTAAAATTCGCGGTTAAAAAACTTTGCATTCCCCGATGGTTAGCAAAAGCCGACGCATTACGGTTTAGAACACGTCAACGCGCAGCCTCGCATTCTCCGCAAAAAGCCTCGCGCAAGCAGCAGCGGTCATGGTGAAGCGACATGGCCGCAGCTTGCCGGCGCGTGCCCTTCGGCGCGTGCGCGCGGCGGCGGCAAGCAGCAGACGTCAAGGCAACGGGGCGGCAAATGGCATCGACCTATCTCGACTATAATCTCGTCGTTCGAGACATGAAGGAGAGCATCAATCGCATCTCCCAGCAGAAGATGGTCGAGCGCGATACCCAGTATTACAAGGAGAACATCGGCAAGGTCACGACCGTCGATGCCTTCCTCGACGACTACCGGCTCTATTCCTACGCCATGAAGGCCCACGGCCTCGAGGACATGACCTACGCCAAGGCGTTCATGCGCAAGGTGCTGGAAAGCGACCTCAACGACGATGCCAGCTATGCCAACAAGCTGAGCGACGATCGCTATCGCAATTTCGCGATGGCCTTCAGCTTCGACAAGTCGACCACCGTGGCACAGACCGGGGCGCAGGAAGATGCGCTGATCGGTCTCTACAACGCCAATATCGCCAATGCCGACAGCGCGATGAACACGGAGGTGAACTATTTCAACGCAATGACCGCGGGCGGCAATATCCAGACCGTCGATCAGTTCCTGCAGAACGAGCGTTTGCGCGACTATGCCTTCCCGCTTTTCGGGCTGAAGCCCGACAGTTTCGATTTCACGCAGGTGCGCCAGGCCCTGACGAGCGACATCAGCGACCCCGCGAGCTACGTCAATACGCTGCAACAGACCGCCGCCGACGCGCTGTCCGTTCGCGGAGCCGAGATCCGGGCGACGCTCGTGAAATACGACGAGCGCTCCAGCGCGTCCGCGCAGATCGCGTCGCTGACCGCGAGCCTGTCGCAGCCCGGCGCCGACCAGCCGGCCATCCAGGCGAAGATCAATGAACAGCAGGCGATCTACGATGCCCGCAACGCTGAACTGCCGCCCTTTTCCCAGACGGCGGCCAACGTCTCGGCGCTCTCGTCGGAATATGCGCAGCTGGACTATGCGGGCACCCTAGCCATCAATCTGAAGGCCATGGCAACGGCCTTCAAATTCAACGCCGACGGCACCGCACCGTCCGCGACCCCCCTTGTGGGTGATGCCGACAAGGCCTCGATGCGTGAGCTTTACTTCGCTTCCGCACCGCGCCTCACGGGCACCGGGGCGCTGATCAACACGGATTATTTCGAGGCGCACGTCAACGATTTCACGACCGCGACGGACCTGCTTGCCGACAGCCGCATGCGTTCCTTCATCATCACCGCCTACGGCATTCCGCGCGGAACGGGTTCGAGCGTGCTCAACGCCATCATCACCAGCGACCTCAACGATCCCGCGAGCTATGCCAATACGACAGGGGCGGAAAACAACGCCGCCTACAAGGCGCTGGCTGCCGGCTTCAACTTCAAGCCGGATGGAACGCTGGCGGCCGGCGACGCACCCCAGACGGCGGCGCAGAAAAGTGCGGCCTCGGCAAACTACATGAACCGCTACAACGATGCGGCGGATGCGACGGACGAATCCCTGATCTCCGCCTACAAGACGCTGATCGGCACGATCACCACCGTCGATGCGCTGCTGAGCAACCCGAAGGGCGTGCAGGTCGCGCTCTCGGCTTTCGGACTGGAGAACGAAGGCAAGACCGCGCGCGAGCTGCGCAGGATCCTGACCAGCGACGTGAACGACCCGAAGAGCTACGTCAACACGCTGAAGGACGACCGTTACGTCCAACTGACCAACGCCTTCAACTTCAAGGCCGACGGCAAGGTCGGTGCGCCGAAGCTTGCGCAGTCGGAGTCCGAAATCCTGCAGATCTCCAAGGCCTATGTGGTGGCCAAGAGCCAGTTCGGCACGGAGAAGGACAAGACCGACGCGACGACCGAGGCCAAATACTACGCCGCGCAGATGGAGAAGGTCAAAACGCTCGACGATCTCCTGAAAGATCCGCGCATGACGAATTTCATCCTGATCGCAACCGGCATCGATCCGACGACGGTGAAGAAGGACGAGCTGAAGAAGGTCTTCACATCGGATGTGTCCGACCCGAAGAGCTTCATCAACACGGAGGCCGATCCGCGCTACCAAGCGCTCGTCGCCTCCTTCAACTTCGATGCGACCGGCAAGACGGTGCGCCCGCCGGAAAACCAGATCCAGACACGCCGCGGTCTTCTGGAAACGCAGGATCTCTACTTTAACCAGACGCTCGAGGAGCAGAAGGGCGAGGACAATGCCGGCGTCCGTCTCGCGCTCTACTTCCGCCGCATGGCGCCCGGTATCGGCTCCACCTTCGACATCCTCGCCGACAATGCCCTGATGCAGGTGGTGCGGACGGCCTACAGCATCCCCGAAGAGATGAGCAGTGCCAACGTCGATGTCCAGTCGGAATACATCAAGCGCGTCCTGGACGTGAAGGATCTGCGCGATCCGGAAAAGCTCGAAAAGCTGATGAAGCGTTTTACCGCACTCTATGATGTCGAGAACAACACGGACACGTCTCCGGCGCTGGCGATCTTTAACTCGACGGCCGGAAGCGGCGGCATCAGCAGCGAATCGCTGCTCGCCATCTCGCAATTGCGTATGGGTGGCTGAGGACGACGGCCGCCGCGGGCTCTATCGCTTGATCTGCAACACTTTGTCCGGGTTCATGATTCCGGCCGGGTCGAAGGCATGCTTGATCCGCTGCATCAGGTCGATCTCGATGCCGTGGCGCACCTCCGCCAGCTCGTCGCGCTTCAACTGGCCGATGCCATGCTCGGCGGAGATCGAGCCGCCATGGGCCAGCACAATGCCGTGCACGATCGCGTTCATCTCCCGCCAGCGTTCGAGGAATGCCTGCTTGTCGGCACCGACGGGCTGGGAAATATTGTAGTGGATGTTGCCGTCGCCCATATGGCCGAAGGAGCAGATCCGCGCGCCGGGGATCGCCGCCATCACGGCCGCATCGGCCTCTGCCATGAAGGCGGGAATGCTGGCGATCGGCACCGAAACATCATGCTTGATCGACCCGCCTTCCGGCCGCTGCGCCAGCGACAGGCTCTCGCGCATGTGCCAGAGCGCCTTTCGCTGCGCCTCGCTGGAGGCGACGATGGCATCGTCCACGAGCCCGTTCTCGATAGCGCCGGAGAGCAGCGCCTCCATCGTGCGCCCCGCACTTTCCGCGCTGTCGGCGCTGGAAATATCGATCAGCACGTACCAGGGATGCACCGTCGCCATCGGGTCCGTGACGCCGGGAATGTTGCGCACCGAGAAATCGATGCCGATGCGCGGCATCAGCTCGAACCCGGTCAGCGTCTGCCCGCAGAGCGTGGACGCCCGTTCGAACAGCGCCAGCGCATCCTCGACTGTGCGAAGGCCTGCAAGCGCCACCTCGTGGCCGAGCGGCTTGGGAAACAGCCGCAGCACGGCACCGGTGATGACGCCGAGCGTTCCCTCCGCGCCGATGAAGAGATCGCGCAGATCATAGCCGGTATTGTCCTTCTTGAGGCGGCGCAGCCCGTCCCAGATCTCGCCGGTCGGCAGCACCACTTCGAGGCCGAGGCACAGCTGGCGCATGTTGCCATAGGCGAGCACGGCCGTTCCCCCCGCATTGGTGGAGAGGTTGCCGCCGATCCGGCAGGAGCCTTCCGAGCCGAGCGACAGCGGAAACAGCCGGTCCACCCGGTCGGCTGCCATCTGGATATCGGCGAGAATGCAGCCGGCATCCGCCACGATGACATTGCCGACCGGATCGACGTCGCGAATGCGGTTCATCCGCTCCAGCGACAGGAGAATGTCGGCAGCACCCGTGCGGGGGATCTGCCCGGCGACATGGCCGGTATTGCCCGCCTGCGGCACGATGGCGACGCCGGTTTCGCTGGCAAGCTTAAGGGTCGCGGAGACCTCCGCCACGCTGCCGGGCTTCAAGACCGCCGGCGTCGTGCCGCGATAGAGCCCGCGGGTCTCCACCAGATAGCGATCCTGGACGGCAGACCCCACCTCCGCATGGCCGCCGACGAGATCGACGAAGCGCTGGACAAGATCGGGCGAGGGGACGGTGTTGGTCATGTCGATGCTCTCAGGATGGCAGTGTCAGCGGGGTGCCGCCGCGCGCTCCAGCCGGTCGCGGATGGCCTCGCCGAGGCCTTGGCTCGGAATGGCGGAAAAGGCGATCGTCCGGGCGCCCGTGGCGTCCGCCTGCTTCATATAGGAAAAGAGATTGGCGGCGGCTTCCCGCAGATTGCCGGACGGGCTGAGATCGAGCACGATCACCGCCGCCGCCTCGCCGGAAAGGGCCGTCCCCCCGAAGCGGATCAGGGCCTCCCCCGGCCGCACATCCGTCGCATCCAGACGCACGGCGGCACCCGGCGCATAATGCGAGGCGAGCATGCCCGGCGCCTCCAAAGTGGCACCCGCTGAATCCTGCCGCAAAAGCCGCTGACCGGCCACAGTCTCGATGTCGGCCGCGTCCAGCCCGCCGGGACGCAGCAGGCGAAGCCGCCCGTTCTCCACCTTGACGATGGTCGATTCGAGCCCGATGCCCGCCGGTCCGGCGTCAAGAATGAGGTCGATGGCGGAACCGAGATCGTCGGCCACATGCGCGGCCATCGTCGGGCTGATGCGCCCCGAGGTGTTGGCGCTGGGTGCCGCCAGCGGTTTGCCAAAGGCGGCGATGACCTCGCGCGCGAAGCCGGCCGGCATCCGCAGGCCGAGCGTGTCGAGCCCGGCCGTGGCCAGCGCATGCACGGTGGCTCCGGGCGCACGCGTCACCACCAGCGTCAGCGGCCCCGGCCAGAAGGCTTCCGCCAGACGGCGCGATACGGGATCGAACAGGCCGTGGCGCGCGGCCATCTCCATATCGGACACATGCGAAATCAGGGGGTTGAAACGCGGCCGGCCCTTGACCTCATAGATCGAGGCAATCGCATCGGCCCGCGTCGCATCGGCCGCAAGCCCGTAAACGGTCTCCGTCGGCAGCGCGATCGGCCGGCCCCGCGTGAGCACATCCACGGCGCGCTCCAGCGCCCGCACCCGGTCGAGGGTCGTCTCGATGATCTCTGCCATGCGTCTCGCGCTTCCGCCCATTGAGGCGGCAGTCTTAGTGCAAAACGATAACGGCTGCAAAGCGTCTCAGAGCGCGCGGATGATCGTGCGCAGGGCGTCGTTGCGGGCGCCCAGCATCAGCACGTTCTTCAAGGCCGTCTTCGGGTCCTGCGTGCGGAAGAGGAGGCCGCCGTCGCGAACGGTCCGGTTGATCACGAGCTTGCCCTGCTCGCGGTCGAGGTCCATCGCGACGGCGAAATACATGCGCGAATATCCGCGGCGGACATCGTCGAAGAAATGTTCGTCCTTGCCGATTTCGCAGAAGAAGTTGGCCATGTAGAACGACCAGCGGACATCGTCATAGTCCGCGAATTTGGTGCGCGCCGCCGTCACATGACAGTAGCCGAGATGCGGGCTGCCATCGAGCGTGCGGTGGAAGATCATCTTGGGAAAGCGGATAGACGCGTGGAAGCCGCTGATACGGTCGTAGGCGAGCGTGCCGGCGGCCTCAAGCTTGCGGCCCGTCCGTTCGGCCACTTCCTTGTGCGTCAGGTAGCGCTTTGCGGCGCGCGCCTCGGATGTCGCGCGGTTGATCCGGCCGGTGCGCAGGTAATCCGTGTACACGCCCCCGCGTGGTTCCTGGGGAGCCTTGGCATCATCGAAGTAGCGCAGGTTGGCCATGGTCTGGTCCAGCATGGATGATCTTCCTTTTGCATGGTCTTACGGGCCGGCCATGGCGCGAGGCTTGCGTCATCCGGCCATTCGCCTTGGGGCAGGCAGCAGGGGCGCACGCCTCGATGTCGCAAATGCGCACCCGGCAACGACGCATCGGCCTGACCGGGAAAGCGACATCTGCCGAAATGTCTCGCATCGTCTTGTTTATCTTGAAGGATCGACGCACGAAGTCGCAAAAATGGCCCGCAAATGCGCGTGTCGTCTTTCTCAAATCGCGTGTCGCTTCTTGGCCTCTGAAATCGGCCGGCGCGGCGTTAGAGTGAGAGGCTCAAGGCGCTGGTTTCAAAGGGATCCGGACACATTATTGGGAAGCCGGTCGGAACCGGGCGCTGCGCCCGCAACGGTGGTGGAGCATGAAGCCGGCGATCCTTGTCACGGATCGGCCTGGCCCAGCCCCTGAGCCCGGACACCTGTCTTGGCGACGATGTGACGGACTTTGATGTGAATGTCGTGGTGCGGCGGGTTGCCGGGTTTAAATAAGGAACGGGAACATGGATTTTCGCAGCGAAGTACTCCGCACGCTCCGGAACCGGCGCGAGACCCACAGCCTCGAGCAGGCATTCTACACGGATCCAGATCTCTACAAGCTCGACATGGAGGAGATCTGGTACAAGGACTGGCTGTTCATCGGCCATGACTGCGAGATCCCCAAGGCCGGAAATTACTTCACGGTCCAGATCGGCGACTATCCCGTCGTCGTCACCCGCGACCGCCAGGGCGCCATCCATGCCCTGCACAATGCCTGCCGCCACCGCGGTTCGCGCGTCTGCACGCAGGCCAAGGGTGCCTCGGCGCGGCTCGTCTGTCCCTATCACAACTGGACCTACGAACTGGACGGCAAGCTGATGTTCGCCCGTCAGATGGGCGAGGACTTCGACAAATCCGCACACGGCCTGAAGCCCGTCGCCTGCGAGACGATTGCCGGCTATATCTTCGTCAGCCTAGCGGCCGAGCCGCTGGATTTTGCGCCCGTGCGCGACATGGTCACGTCCTACCTCGCGCCGCACAATCTCAAGGACACGAAGGTCGCCTATGAGAGCACCATCGTGGAGAAGGGCAACTGGAAGCTCGTCTGGGAAAACAACCGCGAGTGCTATCACTGCGCCAGCAACCACCCGGAGCTTTGCCGCACCTATCCCGAAGCCCCTTCGGCCACCGGCGTTCAGGGTGCCAAGGATGATCCGGTCATTTTCGAGCACTGGAGTCGCTGCGAAGCCGCCGGCCTGCCGAGCGAATTCCGCATCGATCCGACGGGCCAGTTCCGCGTCGCGCGCATGCCGCTCATTCAGGATGCCGAGAGCTACACCATGTCCGGCGCCCGCGCCGTCAAGCGCCGCCTGTCCGACGCCGTGCCCCAGAGCCATATCGGCACGCTGCTGATGTTCCATTACCCGAGCACCTGGAACCATGTGCTCGCCGACCACGCCATCACGTTCCGCGTGCTGCCGCTCGGCCCCGAACTGACGCAGGTCACCACCAAATGGCTGGTCCACAAGGATGCCGTCGAGGGTGTCGATTACAATCTCGAGGAACTGACGCATGTCTGGACCGAGACCAACGATCAAGACCGCCAGATCGTAGAGGAAAACGCCTTCGGCATCCGCTCGCCGGCCTATGAGCCTGGTCCCTATTCCCCCGAGCACGAAGGCGGCGTCATGCAGTTCGTCGAATGGTACACGAAATTCATGCAGGAGCGCCTGACCGGCGTCCGCGCGCCGCTCGTGCGCGTGGCCTGACATGAGCCAAGGTCGCATGACAGTCGTATCGCCGTTCCGTCACTTCGACGAACTCCAGCCCTGGAACGATCGCCAGCACCTGCTCGAATGCATCGCGGTGACGCTCGAGGCGCCCGACGTCATGACCTTCGTGTTCAAGTCGGATCGCGACGGCTGGTTCCGCTACCTGCCGGGCCAGTTCGTCACGCTCGAAATCCCGGTGACGGCCGACGATCCGGTCATGCGGACCTATACGCTGTCCTCGACGCCTTCGCGCCCCTTCTCCATCGCCGTCACGGTGAAGGCGCAGGCGACCTCGATCGGCACACGCTGGATGTTCGAGAACCTGCGCCCGGGCATGACGCTGAAGGCGTTCGGCCCGCTCGGTGACTTCTCCTTCGTGCGCTATCCCGGCGAGAAGTACCTTTTCGTCTCAGCGGGTTCCGGCATCACGCCGATGATGTCGATGACGCGCTGGTTTTCCGATTGCGCGCCGCAGACCGATGTCGCCTTCGTCTCCTGCGCCCGCCGTCCGGACGATCTGCTGTTCCGCGCCGAACTGGAAACACTGGCTGCCGGCATGCCCAACCTGTCGCTTGGCTTCGTCGTTGAGGGTCACGAACCCCGCCATGGCTGGCACGGCCTGCGCGGTCGCATCGACGCTACCAAGGTGGCGCTGCTCGCGCCCGACTTCATGAGCCGCACGGTGTTCTGCTGCGGTCCTGAACCGTTCATGCGCGGCGTGCGCGAACTGCTGCAGGCATCCGGGTTCGACATGGCCCGCTACCACGAGGAAAGCTTCCAGCCCGCCGCAGCGCCGAATGTCGATGAACTCGCCGTTCGCGCCGGTGCGGGCGACGCTGCCGGCGAGGCCGATAGCGACCAGCCGATCGTCGCCCCCACCGTCATCTTCACCATGGCCGGCAAGGAAGCGAAATGCATCCCCGGCCAGACCGTGCTCCAGACCGCCCGCGCCGCCGGCGTGCGCATCGGCGCCGCCTGCGAAAGCGGTCTCTGCGGCACCTGCCGCGTCATGAAGATCTCCGGCGAGGTCGACATGAGCCACAATGGCGGCATCCTCGACGAGGACATCGAGGAAGGCTACATCCTCGCCTGCTGCTCGCGTCCGCTCACGGATGTGCAAATCGAGGCGTGAGCGGCGAGACGCCCTGATGCCTTCCCGGTTGTGGGGAAACCGCGCCTCCAGATAACGTGCCGCAGCTTGACAGCAGTCTAGCGCAAGGCGATCCGCGCGCCCCGAACGCTAATGGAGGAGGTCGTCATCGCGTCCACGCCGGTCGCTTGCGTTCCGATGCAGGCCGGGCGGGTGCCATCGGCTGAGACGAGCATAATGACCGGCGGGCCGAGGGTTGGTGCGGGCTCCGGCGGCAGCGGCTTTTCCGGCAGCAGTTCGCCCTTGGCCCATTCCACCTTCAGCCGCGCGGCATCCATCGGCGCCACGTTGACGTCGATATCGGGCAGGGTTCCACTGATGCGGTAGGGACAGCGGCGCTTGTTGCAGTTGGCGCCGGAGGAAAACTGCCAGAGCGCGTAGCTGTCCCAGTTGCCCATCGGGAAGACGTTGCGAATGCCCGGCTTGTAGCGGGCGTACCAGAGCGGCAGGCGCGAGAGGATCGGGTAAAGCGCGCGGTTGTCGGCGATGTGGCGAGCGGTGGAGTGGTTGGTGTAGAGCATCGGATACCGACCCGTGCGCGTCTTAATGTGTTGCGCGAAGATCTCGCCATCTTCGAGCGACATGAAATTGTCGGGGTCGATACCCTCGATGTCGAGCACCATCAATTCGTCGGCTGCGGGTTCGGCATAGTCGAGGAAGTGGTTGGCCTGCTCGATCGGGTTGCCGGGCCGCGCCAGGTGATAGGCACCCCACAACAGCCCGCTTGCCCGCGCCACCATGCGCCGGGTCTGGTAAAGCTCGCGGCTGACCGCATATTTCCGCCACATCGTCTTGCAGTGCGCGAACGTATCACCCTTGTGGTCGCCGGTGCAGGAGAAGCTCTCCGGCAGACCGTCGGAGGCTTTCGAGACGAAACCCGCGATCCGCTTGTCCTTCAGCATCTCCTGCCAGTCGACGATATTCAACTCATAGGCATCGATGACCAGCGCCGGCTCCGGCGTCTTCCAGGGCTCCAGATCGACGGCAAGGCCGGACTGCGGTGAGAACACGGCGCCCAGCGCCAGTAGAAGGCCTAGCGCCACGACCGAACCTCGCCCGAAAGGGGAGGGAGTAAGCGCGCCGGCAATGGTTCGGGCGATGTGTCGCATGCGCACAATGCTGCGCTCACAGGGTTAACGCAACGTTAATTTTGGCCGCCGGCACGCGTCATGTGTTCGTCACAGAGGGAACCAATGACGATTCTGCCCGTTGTCAGACCAGTGAATGCCGTGCCCCTCGCGGCCATTCAATAAAAATCCACGGAGGAAACAATGGGTCTCTTCAACGCCAAGCTCCTTTCGGCCGCAGGTCTTTCCGCAGCGCTTTTCGTCACATCGTTCGTGCCCGTCCAGGCCATGGTTCCGATCCCGGTCCAGAAGCCCGTCCAGACGGCAAACGCAGCCGAGCCTGTTCAGTATCGCGATCGCGACCGCGACGATTGGCGCCGTCGCGGCATGCATCGCCGTGGCAATGCTTATTATTACAATGGCCATCGCGGCTATCGCGAACGCCGCCGCGGCTATCGCGAACATAATGGCGTTTGGTTCCCGCTCGCAGCGTTCGCGACCGGTGCCATCATCGGCGGCGCGATCAACAACGACCGCCCGGCTCGCGTCGGTGGCAGCCATGTCGCCTGGTGCCAGAACCGCTACCGCTCCTACCGCGCCTACGACAACACCTACCAGCCCAACAACGGCCCCCGCCGCCAGTGCAATTCGCCGTATTGATCGGTCGGTTTTGCAGGCTTGAATACAAAGAAGGCATCGGTTTCCCGATGCCTTCTTTGCGTTACGGCCTCTGCGTCAAAGAATCCCGATTCGTTTTAGGATCGTCCAGGCGAAGGCCATGGACATCACGATGAAGACCCCGGCGATGAGGGTGCCGTGGATTCCGCCGGCCAGCGGCAGGTCGCTGGTGTTCATGCCGAAGAAGCCGGTAACCAACGTTGGCGGCAGCAGGAAGGCCGTCATCAGCGAGAGGATATAGAGATGGCGGTTGGTCTCGGAGGAGAGCTTGCTGTCGATTTCCTCGTGCAGCAGCCGGGCTCGTTCCTGCAACGCGAAGACGTCGCGGTCCACCGTCTCCAGCCGGTCGGTCAGGCGTTCGGCGACGTCGATGAAGCCTGTGGGAACCTCGTCCTCGTCCGATGCGGCAGCGCGTCTGAGAAGCGCGAGCAAGGTGCGCAGATGCCGGTGTAGACGGACGGCGGTACGGCGCAGCGGCGCCAGCCGCGGCTGGTCGTTGTGGCCCGCCTCGCCATAAACCTCGTCCTCGATGACGTTGAGCTCCTCCGTCAGTTCCAGCACCAGACCGATCAGAGTTCGCTGAAACTCGATGACCATCATCTCGAAAAGGTCGATCGGCCGCAGGCAGCGCGGATTCTTCTCGATCGCCGCCTTCACCCGGTCGATGCTGCGCAGCGGATGAAGCCGCGTCGTCACGATGACCTTGTCGGTCACGACGAAATGCAGCCAGCCGATGGTCTTCGTCATCTGGTCGAAGGTGCGCTCGAAATCAACCAGCGTGCCGTGCACCATGGCTTCGTCGGTCGTGATGGCGGCTTGCGTATCATGGCTCGATAGGGTGGCCAGCGCGTCCGGCGGCAAGTCGCAGATCTTCTGGATCAGCGCCGGCGTGCGCGCGTCGCTCAGCGCGAGATGCAGCCAGAGCCAGCCTTCGCTCTCGGTCAACGTCTCCAATGGCGCATCCGCGGAAATGCGTTCGCCGCGGCCCTGTCCCGGGCGGAAGCGATAGGCCCAGACGAGGCCGGGAATTTCGGGCGAAACGAGGTTCATGACAGAATGTCCGGCAGTCGGAGTCGTGCTGTATCGACGTTCTATGACAGTTTCGTTGCAAGGCAAGCGAAGCCTTGCGAGCCGGCCGGGAGATCGGGAACATGAGGGATCAATCGCGCATCTCCCAGTTGACGTTTACGTAAAAATCAATAATTTGACCCGCGGCGCAGGAGAAGACGGGTGGGCGCCGGCAAAGGCAGGAGAACCTTATGTACACATCCCCTGTGGACGACATTCTGTTCACGCTCAATCATATCGCAGGTCTCGAAGGCGACGTGTCCGTCGATGCGGATATCGTGGAGGCTGTGATCTCCGAGGCGGGCCGTTTCTGCGACGCGACGATCGCGCCGGCCGCCGCGCGGGGGGACAAGGAGGGCTCGAAGCTCGCCAATGGCGAGGTCCGCTCGCCGACCGGCTGGCCGGAGATCTATCGTGCCTGGGCTGCTGCCGGCTGGAATGGGCTCGCCGCGCCAATGGAAGCGGGCGGGCAGGGCCTGCCACACCGCCTGCAGATCGCCGCCATGGAAATCTGGAACGGCGGCTCGATGGCCTTTGCTCTGGCGCCGATGCTGACGGCCGGTGCCGCCGAAGCGCTTGCCGCACATGGTTCCGACGCGCTCAAGGCCCGCTTCCTGCAGAAGATGGTCTCCGGCGAATGGACCGGCACGATGAACCTGACCGAACCGCATGCCGGCTCGGATCTGGGGACGCTGCGCACCCGTGCGGAACGCCGCGACGACGGCACCTACCGGATTTTCGGCCAGAAGATCTACATCACCTGGGGCGAACACGACTTCACGGACAATATCGTCCATCTCGTTCTCGCCCGCCTGGCCGATGCGCCCGAGGGAACGCGCGGCATCTCCCTGTTCCTCGTGCCCAAGTTCATCGTCAATGAGGACGAGACGCTTGGCGCGCGCAACGATCTCTTCTGTCACTCGATCGAGGAGAAACTGGGCATTCATGCCTCGCCGACCTGCACCATGATCTATGGCGACGGCCGCTTCGGCGAGGAGGCAGGCGCTGTCGGTTATCTGATCGGGGAGGAAAATCGCGGGCTTGCCTGCATGTTCACCATGATGAACAACGCCCGCCTCGCGGTCGGCGCCCAGGGCGTCGCCATGGCGGAAGCCGCCACGCAGGGCGCGCTTGCCTATGCGCGGGAGCGCCGTCAGGGCAAGGCCCCCGGTGCGGATTTGGGTGCCGCCACGGCCAGCCCGATCATCGATCATCCCGATATCGCCCGCACGCTTCTGACCATGAAGGCGCTGACGCAAGGGTCGCGGGCCATCACCTATCTCTGCGCGGAGGCGGTCGATCGCGCCCACGAGGCTGAAGGCGACGAGAAGCGTCATTGGCAGGATCGTGCAGCGCTTCTGACTCCGATCGCAAAATCCTTCCCGACGGATGTCGGCGTCGAGGTTGCCTCGCTCGGCATTCAGGTCCAAGGCGGCATGGGCTTCGTGGAGGAAACGGGCGCCGCCCGCCTGCTGCGGGATGCGCGCATCGCACCGATCTATGAAGGCACGAACGGCATCCAGGCGATCGACCTCGTGACCCGCAAGCTGCCGCTCGGCGATGGCGCCCATGTGCGCGGACTGATCGACGAGCTCTCGGCGATGGCGAAGACCGTGACCGCAGTCGAAGGAGACAAGGGCGCCTGGGGCGAAACCGCCGCGCGTCTCAACAAAGCCATCGGCGAACTGATCACGGCGACCGACTGGCTCCAGTCCGAACTGGCGGGCGGACGCCTTTCGGCAGCCCTTGCCGGCGCCACGGCCTACCAGCGTCTCTTCGGCCTCGTCCTCTCCGGCGTGCTTCTCGCCAAGGGTGCGGCGGTCGTGGTGGACGATGGCCGTCAGCCGCAGCGCGTCGCTCTTGCGCGCTTCTTCGCCGAGAACCTGCTCGGCGAAACGGCAGCCCTTGCCGACGCCATCCTCCACGGCGCCGACAGCCTTGAGGCTGCGCGCATCGCGCTCAACTGAGGCCCTGATATGACCGACGAGACGATCCTCATCGAAAAGCCGGACACTGCCATCCGCGTCATCCGGATGAACCGCCCGGAAAAGAAGAACGCCATTACCCGCGCCATGTATGTGGCGATGACGGAAGCACTCGCAGCGGCCGAGACGGAAGACGACGTTCGCGTCATCGTCTTCCTCGGTACGCCCGGCTGCTTTTCCGCCGGCAACGACATGGCCGACTTCGCCCAGATGGCGATGAGCGAAACCCTGGGAACGGAGGTCCTTGGCTTTCTCCATGCGCTCGCGACGGCCACCAAGCCGCTCGTCTCCGGCGTCGATGGCTTGGCGATCGGCATCGGCACAACGCTGAACCTGCATTGCGATCTCACCGTCATCTCCACCCGCACCCAGTTGCGAACCCCGTTCGTGGATCTCGCGCTGGTGCCGGAGGCCGCCTCCAGCCTCATCGTCCCCCGCATCATCGGCCAGCAGCGCGCCTTCGCGCTGCTGGCCGCGGGTCTGCCGATCGCTGCCGAAGACGCCGTCGCCGTCGGGCTCGTCTGGAAAGTCGTCGCACCCGAGGCGCTGGAGGAGGAAACGCTCGCCGCTGCCGCCATGCTCGCAGCCAAGCCGCCACAAGCGTTGCGCATCGCCCGGCATCTCCTGCGCGGCGACACCACGGAAACCCTGGCCCGCATCGACCTCGAAGCGGACCATTTCGCCGCCCGCCTCAAAAGCACCGAAGCTCAAGCCGCCTTTATGGCCTTCCTCTCCAAGCGCTGACGGAAATCGATATGTCCAGCGACATCTTGCGGTGAAAAACCGTCGGATGTATATTAGCGGAGTGGCAGCCGAAGCTCGAACTCCGGCTGCCTTTCGCTCAGACTTGGAATGTTACCCGCACGCGCATTCGCCAGCCCGTGCGGGTTTTCCATATCTCAAGCGTGATGCTCACGGGTAGATACCCCATTTGCCTCACTCCTGTTCGACAGCAAAGCCTATGCCAAGGTCGGGGAGGCTTATCGTCCCCGACGCGCTGGCTGGCGCAGCGCTTTCTGCTTCAGCTGCGAACGGCCAAGCGTAGCAGAACGAAATTCTTTATATAAGATACTTCTTTTATATCCTCGGAGCGGGCGACAGGGTCGTTCGACGTGTCTTGCACGCGACAGACAACGCTGTATATTAGCGGAGTGGCAGCCGAAGCGTGAACTCCGACTGCCTTTCGCTCAGACTAGGAATATGACTCGCACCTGGACTTGCCAGCCGGTGCGGGTTTTCCTTATCTCAAGCGTGATGCTCACGGGTAGGTACCCCATTCGCTTCACTCCTGTTCGACAGCAAAGCCCATGCCGAGGTCGGGGAGGCTCATCGTCCCCGACGCGCTGGCTGGCGCAGCGCTTTCTGCTTCAGCTGCGAACGGCCAAGCGTAGCAGAACGAAACTTTGTATATAAGATATTTATTTTATATCGTCGGAGCCGCCGGCGAGGTGTTTCGATGCGTCTTGCACCTGATAGACAACGCTGTATATTAGCGGAGTGACAGCCGGAGCTGTAACTCCGACTGTCGTTTCGCTTAGATGAAGAAATGGACCCGCACGCGCATTCGCCAGCCCGTGCGGGTTTTTCTTATCTCAAGCGTGATGCTCACGGGTAGATACCCCATTCGCTTCACTCCTGTTCGACAGCAAAGCCTATGCCGAGGTCGGGGAGGCTTATCGTCCCCGACGCGCTGGCTGGGGCAGCGCTTTCTGCTTCAGCTGCGAACGGCCAAGCGTAGCACGAACATTCTCGTAATATTAGAAAAATACGATGTACCGTTACCGCGTCAGCGTGGCCACGGCTTCCACGTGGGACGACCAGAGAAACTGATCGACGGGGGTGATTTTCGTCACGCGGTAGCCGCCCTCTATCAGGATCGAGAGATCGCGTGCGAGCGTCTGCGGATTGCAGGATACGGCGACCACGGTTTTCACCGTCGAGCGCGCCAGCTCGCGACACTGCGCTTCCGCGCCGGCGCGGGGCGGGTCGAAGACGACGGCGTCGTAGACCTTTAGTTCAGACGTCATCATCGGCCGGCGGAACAGGTCGCGCTTTTCGATGCTGACCGGCTTCAGGCCTTGCGTGTTGCGGGCGGCGAGATCGAGCGCTTTCAGCGCCTTCTCCTCGCTTTCCACCGCATGGACGCGGCCCTTGCGGGCCATGCGCAGAGCGAAGGTACCTGTGCCGGCGAAAAGATCGGCGACCCGCTTGGCCTTGCCGAGATGCGCCATGACGAGTTCCGCCATCGCGGCCTCCGCAACGGCACTCGCCTGCGCAAAGCCGCCGGGCGGCGGCGAGACCGCGATGCCGTCGAAGGTGATGAGAGGCTTCAGCGGCTCCACGATCGTCTCGCCATTGACGGCCAGCCGCGCGATGCCACGCAGTTTCAGCACGGCCTCGATCGCCTGTTGCCGGTGCCGGTCCGACAAGGCCTTGATGCCCTCGGCCGCCAGATCGAGCCCGGTCGTCGTCTCCAGCACCGTGATGCGGAACGGCTCGGCATTGACGGCGAGCGCCGCGGCGATGATGCGGATGGCTGCGAGCCGCGACACGATGCCGGGGCTCGCGAGGGGACATTCCGTTATCGAAACGATGTGATGGCTTTCGGCCTGATTGTAGCCGAGCAGCAACTCTTTTTCGGTGCGCCGCGCGGTGAAGACCGTGCGCCGGCGCTCGCCGGGGCGGGCGATGACGAGCGGCGCCACCTCTGTCTCGATGCCGCGTGAGCGCAGGGCGTCGATCACGATCTGTCGCTTGAATTGATGATAGAGATCATCGCCGGCATGTTGCAGCGTGCAGCCGCCGCAGGTGCCGTTCACGCCTTCCGGTCCGAAATGCCGGCAGACAGGTGCGACACGGTCGGGCGAGGGTGCGAGCAGCGACATCACCGTGCCCTGCTGCTTGTTGACGGCCAGCGTCACCCGTTCGCCGGGAAGCGTGAAGGGTACGAAGACAGGGCCGGCTTCGGAAGAGACGATGCCGTCTCCCTGCAGGCCGAGCCGTTCGACTGTCGCGGTTTCCGCGCTCATGCGTCGTCCTCGTCCGTTCCGGCGTCGTCGTCCAGAGGCTTGCGGCCGGCCAGCAGAAACTCCTCGTTGCCGTCTCCGCCGGCAATGGGCGAGGGGACGAGGCCGAGGCTTTCCCAGCCCATCTCCTCGACCAGCCAGCGCTCCAGCTCCGCCGCCACGTCGGGTGCGGTCGAGGGATCCTTGAGCAGACCCGCCTTGCTGACGAAATCGCGGCCGGCCTCAAACTGCGGCTTCACGAGGAGAATGCAGATCGCGCCGGGTACGGCGAGGTCGAGCGCCGGGGGCAGGGCAAGCTTCAGCGAGATGAAGGACACGTCGGAGACGACCATGCCGATCTCGCGCTCTTCCAGATGTTCCTCGTCGAGCACGCGCGCATTCAGCCCTTCGATATTGGTGACGCGCGGATCGGCTTCGAGGCGCGAGTGGAACTGTCCGTGTCCGACATCGACCGAAATGACGTGTGCCGCACCCGCATGCAGCAGCACTTCGGTGAAGCCGCCGGTGGAGGCGCCGATGTCGAGGCAGTCCAGCCCTTCCGGCGAAAGCCCGAAATGGTCGAGACCGGCTTTCAGCTTCAGCGCGGCGCGCGAGACATAGGCCTGGACCGGATCGTCGATCTCGATCGTGACATCCTCGGGAAAGGTGGAGCTCGGCTTGGTGACGACACGGCCGTTGACCCGCACGGTTCCGCGCTGCACGGCGTCGCGTGCGCGCGACCGGCTGGCGACGAGCCCGAGGTTGAGAACGAGCTGGTCGAGGCGGACAGTGGTTTTCGGTTCGTTTGACATGGCGCATGTCATGGCGTGTCAAGGCGCGGCTGACAAGCCTTTTGCGTCATATCGAGCAGATCTCGGCGCCACAGCGCCCCATCACAGGCGCCCGAGGTTAACCCGCAGCGTCGCGGCCGACGCGCTTCTGCCCGAGAGCCCGGAAGACGGTGGAGACGATGCCGGCGCGGTCGAGGCCGGCCTGGGCATACATGGCGTCCTGCTTGCTCTGTTCCATCCAGATATCCGGCAGCACCATCGGGCGCACCTTCAGCCCCGAATCCATCAGGCCCTCCAGCGCCAGGAATTGCAGCACATGGCTGCCGAAGCCGCCGATGGCGCCTTCCTCGATGGTGATCAGCACCTCGTGCTCGCGGGCAAGCCGGCGGATGAGGTCGTGATCCAGAGGCTTGGCAAAGCGCGCATCGGCAACCGTCGTGGAAAGCCCCGAGGCATCGAGGTCCTCGGCGGCCAGCAGACAATCCGCCAGTCGCGTGCCGAAGGAAAGGAGGGCGACCTTGGTGCCTTCCTTGACGATGCGGCCCCGGCCGATCTGGAGGATCTCGCCACGAACCGGCATGTCGATGCCCACACCTTCGCCACGCGGATAGCGGAAAGAAATCGGACCCTCGTCATAGGCGGCGGCCGTGCGCACCATGTGCTTCAGCTCGGCCTCGTCGGCCGCGGCCATCACCACGAAGCCGGGCAGGGCGGCAAGGTAGGTCGTATCGAACGACCCTGCATGCGTCGGACCATCCGCACCGACGAAACCGGCCCGGTCGATGGGAAAGCGCACAGGCAGGCCCTGGATCGCCACGTCATGGACGACCTGATCGTAGCCGCGCTGCAGGAAGGTGGAGTAGAGCGCCGCGAACGGCTTCAGCCCCTCCGTCGCCAATCCCGCCGCAAAGGTCACGGCATGCTGCTCGGCGATGCCGACGTCGAAGATGCGGGTCGGATGCGCCAGCGCGAATTTGTCGAGCCCGGTGCCGTTCGGCATGGCGGCGGTCACTGCGACGATCCGCTCGTCCTCGTTGGCCTCCTGCACCAGCGCCTCGGCGAAGACGGCCGTGTAGGATGGCGCATTCGGCTTGGCCTTGGCCTGCGCCCCGGTGATGACGTCGAAGGTGTTGACGCCGTGATATTTGTCGGCGGCGGCTTCCGCGGGCGCGTAGCCCTTGCCCTTCTGCGTGACGACGTGGATCAGCACGGGACCATGTGCATTGTCGCGCACATTGCGCAGCACCGGCAGCAGGTGTTCGAAGGAATGCCCGTCGATAGGCCCGATATGGTAGAAACCCATCTCCTCGAACAGCGTGCCGCCGGTGACGTAGCCGCGCGCATGCTCCACCGCGCGGGTGATGGCGCGGTCGATCGACTTGCCGAGATAGGCTGTCAGCTTCTTGCCGAGTTCGCGGAAGCCCATATAGGTCCGCCCGGAGGCAAGCCGCGCCAGATAGGCGCTCATGGCGCCGGTCGGCGGCGCGATGGACATGTCGTTGTCGTTGAGGATCACGATCAGCCGGGCATCGAGCGCGCCGGCATTGTTCAGAGCCTCGTAGGCCATGCCGGCCGACATCGCCCCGTCGCCGATGACGGAAATGACGTTGCGCTTGACGCCCTGCAACTCGGACGCGACGGCCATGCCGAGGCCGGCCGAGATGGAGGTGGAGGAGTGGGCGGCGCCGAACGGGTCGTATTCGCTTTCCGCCCGGCGGGTGAAGCCGGAGAGGCCGTTTTCCTGGCGCAGGGTGCGGATGCGGTCGCGGCGGCCGGTCAGGATCTTGTGCGGATAGCACTGGTGGCCGACATCGAAAATCAGCCGGTCGTGCGGCGTGTCGAATACCTTGTGGATCGCGATGGTCAGCTCGACCACGCCGAGACCCGCCCCAAGGTGGCCGCCCGTGCGCGACACGGCGTCGATCATCTCGGCGCGCAGTTCTCCGGCAAGCTGCATCAGGTCCTTGTCGTCGATCGCCTTCAAGTCCCGGGGCAGGTTGACCTTGTCCAGAAGCGGCGTCGACGGCGGGGAGTTCGGTTGGGTCACGCTGTCCTCATACCCGCGGTCGTTGATGGGCCGCGATAGAAATCATTCGCAAAATGGCGTCATAATCGCAATTCGTGGGAATTGCAAAAGCCCGTCGCCGCAACATCCGCACGAGGTCGCTTTGGCTGGAAGACGCTTCCGGGGCAGAGCGGACCTGCAAGGTCGCTCCGCTCCCGAATCTGCGGCAAAGGGCGACGATCAGGATACCGGAACCCCTGTCTTCGTCCTACAACAATGTTCGGCCCCGAAAGTTCAGCCCCCAAAGTTCAGGCCCCCGAAGTTCGGAACCGCACGTCCGGTGCCGGATGCCTCATGCGCGCGCGGCGGTCGTGCGGCGCATGAGGGTGACGGTGGCAAGCCAGAGCACCACGCCGATGGCGAGAAGCACGCCGGCGATCAGATACTGGACCGGCTCCCGGCCGGTCCACGGCCCGGCGAGGAAGGTGCAGGTCAGCGCGCCGAGCACCGGGAAAACGGTGGGGATGCGGAAATGCCTGTGCGCCACCGTGTCCTTGCGCAGCACCAGCACGGCGATGTTGACGATGGCAAAGACGCAGAGCAGCAGCAGTGCCGTCGTGCCTCCAAGTTGGGGAACGCCGCCCGCAAAGATCAGCAGGCCGACGGCCAGCAGCGTGGTAAAGCCGATGGCGATGTAAGGCGTCTGCCGCCCGTGATGCACGCGGCCAAGAATGGCGGGAATGACATCCTCGCGCGCCATGCCGTAGAGCAGGCGGCTTGCCATCATCATGTTGATCAGCGCGGAGTTGGCAACCGCGAGCATGGTGATGACGCCGAAGATGCTGATCGGGAAACCGGGCGCGCCGGCTTGCACGACCTTCAGGAGCGGGGTCTCGCCTTCGCTCAGTTCGCCGGCCGGCACGAGCGTGATGGCGGCGATGGAGACGAGCACATAGATGACGCCGGTGATGAGCAGGCCGGTCAGGAGAACTTTTGGAAAGATCCGGCTGGGGTCCTTGCACTCCTCCGCCATATTGACCGAATCCTCGAAGCCGACCATGGCGAAGAAGGCGAGCGTGGTGGCCGCGATGACGGACCAGAACACGCCGCTGTCACCGGCCGGCGTAAACGTCGTGACGCGCGACACGTCGCCCTGACCGTGAAGGATCGCCCAGAAGCCGATGCCGATGATGATGAGAAGGCCCGTCAGCTCGATCATCGTCAGCCCGACATTGAGCTTCACGCTCTCCCCGACGCCGCGAAAGTTGATGGCGGCGACGAGCGCGAGAAACAGGACAGCGATCAGCACCACCATGCCATTGCCGACATCGAGCCCGAGTGCTGCCGTGAAATTGGCGGAAAACGCCCGCGCCGCCGTGGAGGCCGAGGTGATGCCCGACGACATCACCGCGAAGGCGACGATGAAGGTGAGGAAATGCACGCCGAAGGCCTTGTGCGTATAAAGTGCCGCGCCGGCCGCCTTCGGATATTTCGTGACGAGTTCGAGATAGCTGAAGGCGGTCAGCAGGGCGACCGCGAAGGCGATGAGGAAGGGAAGCCAGACGATGCCGCCGACCTTGGCCGCGACCTGTCCGGTCAGCGCATAGATGCCGGTGCCAAGAATATCGCCGATGATGAAGAGCAGCAGCAGCCCCGGCCCCATCACGCGCTTCAGTTCGGGTTGCGTCCCATGCGTTTCCTGTGCCGTCATCGAAATACCCCCTTCTCCCATGGATCATCTTCCAGATGACATAGCTCGGCGCAGGGGGAATGAAAGATGCATTCCGCGAGACGATGCCAGGATTGGAATGCGTCCCGCGGTTGTAAAGGGCATGCAGTCGCCGTGTCAAAAGCGGACAGGCGATACGCCCTGCGCTTCAAGGCTCTGGTAAGTCTTTTCATATATATGCTCGGGGACCAAGACGACAGGCGCGGGAAGGCTGGCTGGAGTTCGGGAATTCGAACATGGAACCAACGTGATGCTTGCAACACTGACAGGCCTGTGCCAGCAAACGATGCGCATCCCCATTGCCGCCGATGACGATCTGGTGGCCCAGGGCCTGAACGCGAACAGGGCTCTGGCCCTCATCAAGCTCTTCTGGGTGAGGACCGGGATCGAACTCGACGTCAACATCTTCTACATCCACCGCACGCCCCGTGCGATCGTCGAGGCTGTCGAGCAGGGAAAACTTCATTCCCAGATCCTGCCCGCCGACAAGATCCTGCCCTTGCGCGATGGCAACCTAACCCGCCCGCTCTTCCTGTTTGCCGGCGGCGTCAACTGTTTTCTGGAAACGCAGGGCCTCCTCGATGCGATGACGTTCGACGGCGTGATCTACGGCATTACGCTGACGGACTTCGGCCGTCCCGCCGACAATCCGCCCAAGGTCGAAGACGAGGTCGAACTCTCCTACCGCGCCATGAAGGACATCCAGCCGCAAGGTCCCTATCGTCTTGCCGGCTATTCCTTCGGCGGCGTGCTGGCGCTGGAGCTTGCGCGCCGGGCAAGGGCGGAAGGCGACATGATCGAGGTGCTGTTGCTGCTCGATCCCCCGCAGAACGATCACAGCTGGCCGCTCGGTCTCTGGGCCGGATTGATGCGCAGGATCGTCGCGCGCCAGATGAAGTCGGTGCTGGGAAAGTTGACGGGCCGCGCGGCAAACCGCGGAAAGCCTTCGGCAGAGCGGACCTGCGATGCCGGCGTCGAGGCGCTGCGCGAGGGGCGTGCGGCATCGGCCTTCCGCCACAGCCCGCCGCGCCGGGGCCACCAGTTCTTCTTCCGCTTTCGCAACCCGCGCCTCGCGGGGTACCCGCTGTGCGCGCCGCAATGGGCGGGAGGTTACGTGCCCGCCTACGATGCCCGGGCCCGCCAGCTATTGCAGATGAAGGGACTCTACCGGCCGCGCGTCTATGATGGGCCGCTCGTGTTCTTCGGCTCGAAATCCGGCTCGCCGATCGATTGCGATGCCACGCTCATCTGGAAAGCGTACCTCCCGAGGGCAGATTGGATCTCCGCCTCCGGCAATCACCTCAGCATGATCGTTGCCCGGAACGGCCGCAGGCTCGCAGTCAAGATAGATCTACTCTTGCAGGCAGGGCCGGCCTCGGTGCGCGAACCGTCGTCCTCGGAAAGCGTCGCCGCCTGACCAGCCTCAGTTGCCGTCCAGCGGTTCCACGCCCTGCGGCTTGCCGGCGCGGTCGAGGCGGATCTTCTCGATGCGGTTTTCGGCCGCGTTAAGCAGAGCCTCGCAATGCTTCTTCAGCGCCTCGCCACGCTCGTAGAACTCGATCGAGCGGTCAAGGGCGACATCGCCGCGCTCCAGCGCCGAGACGATCGATTCCAGTTCCTCGACGGCCCGCTCGAAGGACAGAGAGGCGACATCGGCCGGGGCGGTGGGGTTTGCCGGGCCAGCGGCTGGTGATTGTGTGCGTGTCTCGTTTGCCATGGCGGTCATCCCTTCATCAGGCGCTGAATATGAAGGCCTGCCGATTCTGCGAGCCCCACGAGGTCATAGCCGCCTTCGAGCAGGCTGACGATCCGGTTGCTGGCATGTTTGCCCGCCACGTCGAGCAGCCGGCCCGTCGCCCAGTCGAAATCGTCGCCGACGAGGTTGATCTGCGCCAGCGGATCGCGGTGATGGGCATCGAACCCGGCCGAGATGATGATGAGATCCGGCTGGAAACGCTCGAGCGCCGGCAGCACGCGCGACTTGAACGCCTCGCGAAAATGCTCGCTGCCCGTATCGGGAGACAGCGGCGCGTTGACGATGGTGTTGTGGGTGCCGGTCTCGTCCTTGGCGCCGGTGCCGGGATAAAGCGGCATCTGGTGCGTCGAACAGAAGAGGACGGAGGCATCGTCATAGAAGATGTCCTGCGTGCCGTTGCCGTGGTGCACGTCCCAATCGACGATCGCCACCCGCTCGGCCCCGTGTACGCGCTGGGCATGCCGCGCGGCGATGGCGGCATTGTTGAAGAAGCAGAAGCCCATGGCCTTCATCTTCTCGGCATGGTGCCCGGGCGGACGGGAGGCGACGAAGACATTGTCGGCCTTGCCGGTGAAAACCGCGTCCACCGCCGCTACCGCGCCGCCGATACCGGTCAGCGCCGCTTGCAGGCTGGCGGGGCTTGCATGGGTGTCCGCCTCGAAGCTGTTGATGCCCTCTTCGGGGATCACCGACATGACGGCGCGCAGGTGCTCTTCCGGATGGGCGAGCAGCACCAGATCCTCGTTGCCCTGCGGCGCCTGAAGGCGAACGAGATCGGAAAACCGCTCGTGCTCCAGCGCCAGATTGAGCGCCCGCAGTCGGTCGGGCCGTTCCGGGTGCCCCTCGGGCACCTGATGCTCGAGGAAGATGGGGTTTTCGTAGAGAATGGTTGTCATGGGCGCCAAGCTAGAGCGGGAGGCGGGCCGGGTCCAGCACCTTGCCGGCTTTTCCCCGCCCGTTCCCCCTTCACGCTTGGTTTCGGTCAGGCCCGCTGTGGCAGCAGGGGATAGCCGACGAGCACGGCACGCGCCGCAAGTGCTGCGATGCCGGCCTTGATCAGGTCGCCCGGCAGGAAGGCGACGTTTGCCGAGAGAGCGGCCACGAAGCCCATGCCCGTATTGATGGCAAGCCAGATCGTGCCCATGAGATAGACGACGCCGATGCCGCCGATGATCGAGGCGAGGAAGAAGCCGGCGATCTGGCGTGCGCCGCCTTGGGTTTCGCGAACGATCCGTTCGGCGATGAGGCCGGTGACGAAGGTGCCCAGAACCCAGCCCGCGATGTAACCGCCGGTCGGGCCGGCAAGGACGGCGAGCCCGCCGCGGCCGCCCGACAGGACCGGCAGGCCGACGGCCACCATGAGAATGAGGAGGAGATAGGCGAGCGCGCCGCGCTTGGCACCGATGATGCAGCCGGCCAGCATGACGCCCATCGACTGCGCGGTGATCGGCACCGGCACGAAGGCAAGCGTGATCGGCGGGATGATGCCGAGGACGATGATGATGGCGGTAAACAGGGCGGTCAGAACCAGGTCGCGCGTCGACATTCGCCTCTCCTTTCACGAGTTGCTGATGAAGCCGGATTAGTGACGCCGCAGGCCGCGTGCGTCAATGGCCATGGCAATCATGTCGGCATCTTTCAGCGTGAGGATGATCAGCGGCGCCAGCATTTTCAGCGGGCGCACGGGCAGGCCCCGTGCCGCATGGGCTTCCCGCAGGCTCGCGTAGCGCGTCGCGATCTCCGGCACGAAGCGCAGCACCAGCCCCAGCGCCAGCCCGATATCGGCGGCATTCACGAGGCCGAGCCGCTCGAACGGCATCATGAGCCGGGTGATCTCCTCCATGAAGTCGCCGACCTCCGTCGTGGCCGTCACCGTGGCGGCGAGAAGGATGAGCGTGGCGAACCGGAAGAGGACGACGAGGCCGTGAACCGGTGTCTCGAAGAAAGCCGTCGCCCCCGCCACCAGCCCGATGGAGACCAGTGGCCACGCAAGCCGCGACACGGCATCGGAAAACGAGACGCCCACCGTGACAAAGACGAGCGCCGAAAGCAGAACCGCACCGCCAAGAACGAGCGGATCGACCGTCAGAAAGAGCACGAGGCTGGCGGCGAACAGGACCGCGAGCTTGGTGCGCACGGACAGCCGGTGCAGCAGCGTCGTGCCCTCGATATGCAGGCTCTTCAGCACAGCGCCACTGCCTCATAGGCCTTCACGACATCCTCCGCCGCACCGTCGGCGATCAGGCGGCCCTCGTGAAACAGCAGCACGCGCTCGAAGCTCTCGATCAGCGAAAGATCATGGCTGACGACGAGGGCCGCCTCGTCCAAGCCCGCCAGCGTGTCGATCACCCGCTTCCGGTTCTTGAGGTCCAGCTGGTTGGTCGGCTCGTCGAGGATGAGGATGTCGGGCTCGGTCACCAGCACGCTCGCCATGGCGACCAGCTGCGTCTCGCCACCCGACAGCGCATGCACGCGCCGCCGCGCCAGATGATCGATACCGAAACGCATGAGGATGGCCTCGACCCGCGCGGCGACCTCCGCCTTGTCGACGCCGCGGCTCTTCAGGCCAAGCGCGATATCGTCGGCGACGATCGGCAGGATCAGCTGGTTCTGCGGGTTCTGGAAGATGAAGCCGACGGTGCCGAGAACCGCCGGCCCATCCGCGACCGTATCGAGCCCGTTTACCGTGACGCGGCCCTGGCTCGGCTTGACGAGGCCGTTGATGGCGCGCGCAAAGGTCGTCTTGCCCGACCCGTTGAGCCCGATCACACCGATTCGCCGCTCGGTCAGAACCACGTCGAGCGGATGCAGCGCGACCGTCTCGCCATAACGAATGCTGCAATCGGCAAAGCGGATCTCCAATCCCGTCTCCTCGGATGTCGCAGTGGATCGCCGGTTCATAGGCGATGCCGGGCAAAAGGCAAAGCGGGAGTTGATTCTTCGCCAGAACAAAGCATGATCAAAAGCATGACGATTCTCGTATCCAACCGCGATGCCCGCCGCATCTTCCTCAACGTCCAGGGGCTGGCATCGCCGCCCAACCGGGCGCTGACCAGGGCCGGTCTGCTCGATCTCGTCACGAAGATCGGCTTCGTGCAGGTGGACAGCATCTCCACGGTGGAGCGCGCCCACCACATGATCCTCCACGCCCGCAACCAGACCTACCGGCCGGAGCATCTGACCGCCCTTCTGGAGACGGATGGCGCGCTGTTCGAACATTGGACGCATGATGCGTCGATCATCCCCAGCGCGTTCTTCGTCTACTGGAAGCACCGCTTCGCCCGCGAGAGCGAGACGCTGGTGGAGCGCTGGCGGAAATGGCGGGAGGCGGGGTTCGAGGATGTCTTCGACGACACGCTGAAGCAGATCACCGAGACCGGCCGGGTGCTGGCACGCGATTTCAAGTACGAGGACCGCTCCTCCGGCGGCTGGTGGAACTGGCATCCGTCAAAGACCGCGCTCGAATATCTCTGGCGCACCGGCAGGCTTGCGATTGCCGGCCGGGACAGCTTTCAGAAGATCTACGATCTGACCGAGCGCGTGATACCGGAGAGGTACCGGGCAGCGGAGGTGGACCGGGAGACCTTCATCGACTGGTGCTGCCGCGCCGCTCTTGAGCGTCTCGGCTTTGCCACCCACGGCGAACTCGCCGCCTTTTTCGCGCTGATCTCGCCGGAGGACGCACGCCGGTGGGTGCTGGCCCATGCGGACGAGCTGCAATCGGTGGTGATCGCGCCCGCCGACGGCAGCCGGCCGCGCGCCGCCCACGCGCTCGCCGGCTTTCCCGAAACGCTCGGCGCGCTGGAAGACCCACCGGCGCGCCTGCGCGTCCTCAGCCCGTTCGATCCGCTCCTGCGGGATCGCGCCCGCACCGAGCGCCTGTTCGGCTTCAATTACCGCATCGAGATCTTCGTGCCGGAGCCGAAGCGCCAATATGGCTACTACGTCTTCCCGCTTCTCGAAGGCGACCGTCTCGTCGGCCGCATCGATATGAAGGCCCACCGCAAGACGGGCGTGCTGGAGGTCAAGCGCCTCTGGTGGGAACCCGGCATCCGCCCCTCCGCCGGCCGCGACGCGCGCCTTGAAGCCGAACTCGCCCGCATCGCCCGCTTTGCCGGTGTCGAGCAGGTGGTGTGGCTGGAAGGGGCGAGGGGATAGGAGATTTACATCAGCGGCATCTGTTGTACGATATCGAGGCGCGCCTATGATGGGCTCGAGACGAGAATACAGGCCGAGGATATGGCCCGAGGATCGAAGATGAAGCCGTCCGCCGCCGTTGAGAAACACCGCGAAGCCATTCACGCACTGGTGCGCCGTTTTCGTCTGTCGAATCCTCGACTTGTCGGTGCTGCCGCCGGACGCGCGGACATAGAAAGCGATGAAATCGAATTTCTGGTCGATGATCGTCCGGGCACGACGCTTCTTGATCTCGGTGGCCTTCAGATCGAGCTGGAGGACCTTTTCGGTGTGGAAGTGCATGTGCTGACGCCGGGAGGACTACCGAAAAAGCAACGCGCAAAGGTTTTGAACGAAGCTCTACCTGTATGAAGGATACAAGTCTGGTTGAGCATCTCCTGCTGGTGCAGGAAATGGCGCATGATGCTGAGGACTTTTGTGAAAATCTCGATCGGGCGCAATTTCTGGCGGATAGGAAAACACAGCAGGCCTGCATTCTCAATCTGCTCATCATGGGAGAATGCTCGGCCCGGATACTGAAAGAACAGCCCGTCTTCGCCGACTTGTCCCCGCATATTCCCCATCGAAACATGAAGGGGATGCGAAACCATATCGCGCATGGTTTCTCCACACTGGATCTTGAGACGATCTGGGCAACGCTCGATCAGTTCCTACCGAATGTGATCGCAGTTCTCCCTGCTGCGATCGAGGCAGCCATCAGATACGAAAACGATCTCTGAAGCCCTCTCTGTATGGACTACAAAATCACCGTCTCCGAAATCTCGATCCCGAACCCTTCCAGCCCGACATAGTGCCGTTCGCGGGTCGAGAGGAGCTTGATCGAGGAGATGCCGAGGTCTTTCAGGATCTGGGCACCGAGGCCGATTTCGAGCCATTCGCTGTCGCGGGCCTGGGCCTCGCTGTGGCCTTCGCGATCCTGCATGGCCTTGCGCGCGGTCTGCGAGGCCCCGACGCCGACCGAGCCTTCGCGCAGATAGACGACGACGCCGCGGCCGTAATCGGAGATGCGCTGGAGGATGCGGTCGAGCTGGCCCTCCTTGCCGAACACGTCAGCGCCGACATTTTCCAGATGCAGCCGCACCGGGATATCGACGCCGTCGCGGATGTCGCCGAAGACGACGGCGAGATGCTGCATCGGGTCCCAGGGCAGGGAGAAGGCGTGGCCCTTGGCCCTGCCGAACGGCGTCTCGATGTCGAAGACATCGCCCCGGTCGATCAGCGTTTCCTTGCGCTGGCGATAGGCGATAAGGTCGGCAACGGAGAGCTGCTTGAGGCCATGGGCTTCGGCGAAAGCCGCGACCTCCGGCCCGCGCATGACCGTGCCGTTGTCGTTGACGAGTTCGGAAATCACGCCGATCAGCGGCAGGCTGGCGAGCTTGCAGAGATCGACGGCCGCCTCCGTATGGCCGGAGCGCATCAGCACGCCGCCTTCGCGCGACACCAACGGGAAGATATGGCCCGGCCGGACGAAATCGGCGGCGCCCGCATTGGGATTGGCGAGGTTGCGCACGGTCAGCGTCCGGTCGTCGGCGGAAATGCCGGTCGTCGTGCCATGCTTGAAATCGACGCTGACGGTGAAGGCCGTGGTGTGGGCGCTGTCGTTGTCGGCCACCATGGCGTTGAGGTTCAGCCGTTTGGCCTCCTCCTTGGGCATCGGCGCGCAGACGATGCCGGAGGTATGGCGCACAATGAACGCCATCTTTTCGGCTGTGCAGTGAACGGCGGCAACGATCAGGTCGCCCTCGTTTTCCCGGCCGTCATCATCGGTGACGACGACGATTTCGCCGGCCTCGAAGGCCCTGATGGCATCGACGACGCGCTTCTGGTCGAAGGACATGGATGGGATCCTCTCGTTTCGCACGGCCGCTCGGGCCGCAGGGTCTTGTCGGCTGGCCCGACGGCTTTTCTAGTCCAGTCGGCCCGTCTGGCCGCGGTCGCGCAGGTAGTGGTCGGCAATCGCGCAGGCCACCATGGCTTCGCCGATCGGCACGGCGCGGATGCCGACGCAGGGGTCGTGGCGGCCCTTGGTGCGCACGTCCACCTCCTGGCCATCGGCGTCGATGGAGCGGCGCTCGGTCAGGATGGACGAGGTCGGCTTGATGGCGAAACGGGCGACGACGGGCTGTCCGGTCGCAATGCCGCCGAGAATGCCGCCGGCGTGATTGGAAAGGAACACGGGCTTGCCGTCCGGCCCGATCCGCATCTCGTCGGCATTTTCCTCGCCGGTGATGCCGGCGGCCTCAAAGCCGTTGCCGATCTCCACGCCCTTGACCGCATTGATCGACATCAGGTTCGAGGCGATGTCCTGGTCGAGCTTGGCATAGATCGGCGCGCCGATGCCGGCCGGCACACCTTCCGCCACCACTTCAATGATGGCGCCGACCGAGGAGCCGGCCTTGCGAATGCCGTCGAGATACGCTTCCCAGACGGGAACGATGGCCGGGTCCGGCGCGAAGAACGGGTTGTTGCCCACTTCCGACCAGTCCCAGTTCGCCCGGTCGATTCTGTGCTGGCCGATCTGCACGAGTGCCGCGCGCACGGTCAGGCCCGGCACCACGCGCCGCGCCAGTCCGCCGGCGGCCACCCTTGCGGCCGTCTCGCGGGCGGAGGAGCGCCCGCCGCCGCGATAGTCGCGAATGCCGTATTTCAGGTCGTAGGTGTAGTCGGCGTGGCCCGGGCGGTAGCGCCGGGCGATCTCGCCATAGTCCTTGGAACGCTGGTCGGTGTTCTCGATCAGCATGGAGATCGGCGTGCCCGTGGTGATCAGCGTCTCGCCGTCCGCATCCGGCATCACGCCCGAGAGCACCCGCACCAGATCGTCCTCGCGCCGCTGGGTGACGAAGCGCGACTGGCCGGGCTTGCGCTTGTCCATCCACGCCTGAAGTTCGGCCAGGGTGAAGCGAATGCCGGGAGGGCAGCCATCCACAACGCAACCGAGCGCCGTGCCGTGGCTTTCGCCCCATGTGGTGACACGGAAAAGATGACCGAACGTATTATGCGACATGCTGCGGCAACCATTGTCTGCTGCGGGCGGCCTCCACTGGCAGCGCCCGTTCTCTGGCGGACACTCTTACTGCATAAGTGGCAAGGCGGAAACGCTTTGCGCAGAAAAACAGGGGATGCCGGCGAGAGACGGGTTACGAGGCGAGCTGCCACTTTCCCGCCGAGAGTTCCGCCAGCCGGTCGGCCGGCAGCGGCTTGGAGAAGGCATAGCCCTGCAGAATATCGCAGCCGAGGACGGCGAGCATTTCGGCATGCGCCAGCGTCTCCACGCCTTCGGCCACCGTCCCGATGCCCAGCGACCGGCCGATCTCGATGATCGCCCGCACCAGCGCCTGTTCGCGGGGCGCGTGGGTGATGGGGGAGACCAGCTGCCGGTCGATCTTCAGCCGCTTCGGCTTGATCTTCAATAGGCTGACGATGGAGGTATGGCCGGTGCCGAAATCGTCGAGCTCGATATCGATGCCGAGCGCGACGATGCCGGCGATGTTGCCGGTGATGATCTCGTCGTCGCCATCCAGAAAAATCGCCTCCACGAGTTCGAAGCAGAGCTGCCCCGGCGCGAAGGCGAGGCCTGCGAGCGAGGTGAGCAGCGTCTCGTCCCGCAGCCGCCGCGCCGAAACGTTGACAGAGATTCTGGGAATGGAGATGCCGGCGGCCGTCCACTGCATGAGGTCGATCAGCGCGCGCTCCATCACGATCTGGTCGAGCGTGGCCACGACGTTCAGGTCCTCGGCGATCGACAGGAACCGGTCGGGCGTCAGCACGCCGTCGCGCGGGTGGTTCCAGCGGATCAGCGCCTCGACCCCGCAGAGCTGCAGCGTTTCCGCGTCGAACTGCGGCTGATACCAGGCCGTGAATTCGCCGCGCTCGATGCCTTCGAGGATTTCGTCGGCAATGCGCTTGCTGTTGACGATCTCGGACTGGAGCGCCTCGCTGAAGAACTCGTAGCGATTACGGCCCTTCTCCTTGGCGCGATAGAGCGCGATATCGGCATTGACCAGCAGCCGGCCGAGATCGGCGTCCGCACCGCGGCCGACGGCAATGCCGACGCTGACGCCGAAGCGACAGGAAAAGCCCAGGTAATCAACGGGCTGGCGCATCCGGGTGATGATCCTGTCGGAGAGCGCTTCCAGCTGTCCGGGAACGGGGTTCGGCACGAGAACGACGAATTCGTCGCCACCGATCCGCGCGACCAGATCGTCCGGCCCGGCCTCCGTCTTCAGCACCTGCGAGGCGTGCACCAGCATGGCATCACCTGCGGCATGGCCGAGCGTGTCGTTGATCTGCTTGAAACGGTCGAGGTCGAGATGCAGCAGAGCCACGTCGGTGGCACGCTCGGCATCCCGATCCAGAAGGGCGGCGAGCGCGGCGTCGAGCATGCGCCGGTTGCCGAGCCCGGTCAGCGGGTCGTGAAGCGCGTTGTGCTCGATCCGGTCCTTGGCTGCGGCCAGTTCCGCCGTCTGCGCCTCGGCAAAGGCCTTGGCCTCCATCATCGCGTTCGTCAGGCGCACGTCCTCGGTAATGTCCCAGCTGAGGCCGGTCACCGTCTTGCGGCGGTCGGCTCCCATGTTGACCGAGCCGATGTGGCGGATATGCCGCGTGCCCGTCGGCAGGACGACGCGGTAGTCCGTCAGGTACGGCTCGAGAAACATCACCGTATTGTTCAGCACCTCTTCCGCGTGCGGCAGGTCGTCGGGATGGATGTTCGTCTTCCAGGATATCTGTCCCGGTGCGCCGTTGCGCGGCGCAAGGCCGTGAAGGCTGTACATCCGGTCGTCCCAGGTGCGCAGCCGCGTCTCCAGGTCGATCTCCCACACCCCGAAGCTGGAACATTCGAGCGCCAGATTGAGCCGCTGCGACATGGCCAGGAACTCCTGATTGCGGCGGTCGAGTGCGGTGATGGCGCGCCGGCGTTCGCCGATCAGCCCGAATGTCAGGACGATCGGCACGATCACGATCATGGCGCAGACCATGATCGTCAGCCCGATCTGTTGCTGGTTGTCGGGCCGCTGGTCGAAGCCGCCGACGGGCACGCCGGCAAGCTGCCATGCGCCTCCGGGCAGGAACACATCCTGCAGCACCGCGCCGGCCTGAAACGTCGCATTCGTGCCGAAGAAGGCATCGCCGATATTGGCGGGATCGGAAATGTCGCGAATGCCGAGCGTGACCGGCGTGTTCCTGCCGGCGGCCACCGCGGCGCGTCCGGCTCCGGTCGTCAGATTGGCGCCCAGGTAGACGGCGCGTTCGTCGATCACCGCCTCGACGAAGCCCCAGAGAGCAGGCACGCCGCCGGTGCTGTAGAAAACCGGCGTGTAGACGTCGAAACCGGTGGAGCCATCGGGAAGCACGAGCAGGCTTCCGATGGCGGCGCGGCCATGGGCCTGCGCGCGCTGCGATGCGGTGCGTTGGGAGTAGAACCTGTCGAGGCGCATGCCCGCCATCCGGGCGTGCTCCATGGATGGCATGACCCGGGAAATGACACCGTGGGGCGCGAGGCTGATCCGGCGGATGCCGGGATTGCGCTCCATGATTTTCGTGGCGAGCGCGGCGAACCGGGAGGAGGAGATGTTCCCGTCGAGGGTGATATCGTTCGCAAGGCCGGAAAGGGCGACGGTATGGCTGTCGATGTTCGCCTGGATCTGCGCCTTGGCAAGGCGCAGCGTGCTCTGAACGTCTCTTCGCAGCGCTTCCCGAAAGTTCGTGCTGTTCTGTGCCTGATAGAAATGCCCGACGGTGAGCAGGATCAGCGTCGCCATGAGCGATGGGATGATGGAGGAACGGGCGAAGCGCACGAAGATCGACGTCCTGGCGCGAACAGCGTCCCCAATTCCCGCCATGTGACATATCCCTGTGAATGCGCCGAAATATCAACTCGCTCAAGGGTAGTGTGATAACATTAAGAACGTCTTATAATCATTAAGGTCAGGCCCGTGCACGCAGGCGGGTTGCAAAGCGGCCCCGAGCGACGTCAAGACTTTGCTAACCATGTTTCCGCTAATTGGGTTCGCCGTCACATGCTCACCGGATTGTCACAAGCTTGGTGAATTTTTGCCACAATCGGCGCCCAAAAACTGCATCATATTCGAACAGTGAATCAAACGGTCAAGAGGGAGACTTGGGATGCGTTTCGTCGTTGCGACATTGATGGCGACCGCCAGTTTCTTCTCGCCGCTCGCGGCCTTTGCCGATAGCGCCGATATCGAAGCCACGATCACGGGCATCGACACCGATCGGCTCAGCCTCTCGCTGGATGACGGAAAGAGTTATCAGGCACCGGAAGAGTTCAATTTTGAAGGCCTGAAGGCCGGCGTCAAGGTCGTCGTGTTCTACACGGAAGTGGATGGCAAGCGCGTCATCAACGACCTCGAAGTCGTTCAGTAGGAGGGTCTCTTCAGACCCAGCCGACCGTTCCGTTCTCGATCTTCAATATCCGGTCCTGCGGAATGGCCCCCATCGAGGCCTCTTCGGGCGCCATGGCGCCCAGCAGCTTGAAGACGCTGCGAATGACGCCGCCATGGCTGACGCAGACGGTGGGAACCGTGACGTCCTTCATCCAGGATGCGATGCGCCAGGAGAGGATCTCGTAGCTTTCCGCGTCGTCGCCGGGGGGAATGAAGTCCCACTTGGAGGCCTCGCGCTCGGCAACCCGCTCCGGCACGCTCGCCTCCAGCTCTTCCAGCGTGAACCCTTCCCAGTCGCCGAAGGAAACCTCTCTCAGACGGTCGTCGGTCCGGTAGGCCTCGGGCGCAAGCCCCATCGCGCCGCGCAGCAACTCCATCGTCTCGCGCGTCCGCCCGAGCGGGCTTGCCACATAGTCGAACGCGGTGGCTTGCGTGCCGAGGATGCCGGCCAGCGCCCGGCCGTTGCCCCGCGCCTGTTCGCGGCCCGTATCGTTGAGCGGAATGTCCTTCTGGCCCTGGAGGCGGATTTCCGCATTCCAATCGGTCTGGCCGTGACGGATCATGTAGATCAACATGGGAATTTGCCTGACTGTGGGGGAGGGCGCGACGCGCATCTCCGGAGAGACCGGATCAGGCCGGCCGCGTGGCGATGCGCGATCGAAGAAGCAACGTCAGTCCTTGACGACGGCGATATCCGGCGCGTCGACGGCCTTCATGCCGACGACATGGTAGCCGCTGTCGGCATGGTGCACTTCACCGGTCACCGAGCGCGAGAGGTCCGACAGCATGTAGAGGCCGACATCGCCGACCTCGTCGATCGTCACGGTGCGGCGCAGCGGCGCGTTGTATTCGTTCCACTTGAGGATGTAGCGGAAGTCGCCGATGCCGGAGGCGGCCAGCGTCTTGATCGGGCCGGCGGAAATGGCGTTGACGCGGATGTTCTTGGGGCCGAGATCGACCGCGAGATATTTCACGCTGGCTTCCAGCGCCGCCTTGGCAACGCCCATGACGTTGTAGTTCGGCATCACCTTTTCGGCGCCGTAATAGGTCATGGTCAGCAGCGATCCGCCATCCGTCATCAGCTTTTCCGCGCGGCGCGCGACCGAGGTGAAGGAGTAGACCGAAATCTGCATGGTCTTGGCGAAGTTGTCGGGCGACGTATCGACGTAGCGGCCGGTCAGTTCGTCCTTGTCGGAGAATCCGATGGCGTGGACGACGAAGTCGATCTTGCCCCAGGTCTTTTCGATATGGTCGAAGACGGCATCAATGCTGGCTTCGTCGGACACGTCGCAATGGCCGGCGAGAATGCCGCCCAGTTCGGCCGCCAGCGGCTCCACGCGCTTCTTCAGGGCATCGCCCTGATAGGTGAAGGCGATCTCGGCACCCTGCGCATGGATCGCCTTGGCAATGCCCCAGGCGATCGACCTGTTATTGGCGACGCCCATGATCACGCCGCGCTTTCCACTCATCAAACCGGATGTCTGCGCCATCGTGTCTGTCCCCGAATGCCTTTTGGATCGGACCGGCCAGGCGCCAGCCGAAATCTTGGTCGAAAATATAATACCCGGAACGCGTCCGCACCCGCTCGTCAGCGAGAGGCGGTCCGGTTCACGAGGCCTCGCTATGGCATAGGCTCACAAGGCGTTCAAGCTTGGGGAGGATCAGGAACTGTTAGGACCGGTAACAAACGGTCAGTGTCCACTATGAATGTCGCATGTTCGTCACGAAGCGTACGAAAAAGCCTGAAGAAAACCGGATCAGAGCACCAGCCCGTCGCGCTGGCTGCGCATGAGGTCCATCAGCTTCTGGTCGGGACGCGTGCTAAGGGTCAGGCTGAGTTCGATGATCAGGGCGCCACGCTGGCCATCGGCCGTCGGCAGGCCCTGGTCCGGGATGCGCAGCGGCCTGTCCGGGCCAGACCATGGGGGCACGACGAGCGGCACATGCCCGGTGACGGTTCCAACCGTCGTGGTGCAGCCGAGCACGGCATCGTGCAGCGATAACGACAGGGTGGTGCGCAGGTCCGTTCCATCGACGCGAAACTGCTCGTGCCGCGCGACACGGATGCTGACGAGCGCATCGCCACGCGCGGAACCCTGTCGGTAACCCTGTTCCCGCAGGCGAATCAGGCTGCCATCGGTCGTGCCGGCCGGCAGCGCCACTTTCAGCACCTGCCCGTCGGGCAGCGTCGCCGTGACGCGCCGGCGCTTGAACAGGTCCTCGACGGTCGCGACGGCCTCGCAGACGAGATCCGGCACGCGGTCGGCAGCCGGTTTTTCCGCGTGCCTTTCCCCGTGCTTTTCATGTAACCTGTCCTCAGCCCTCTCGCCCGTCGCGGGCGACGTCGGCAATATCCGGCGGAACAGGCTGGAGACGATCTCGGCCGCCGGTGCGGCGGCGCGGGCAAGAATGCCGGGGCCGAAGGGTGCGCCGGCCGGTGCAGCCTCGGCGGCATGTTCGGGCGCAGCTTCGTCCGCAACCTTCGCGTCTGCCGGCGGCGCATCGTTTTTCGGCGACGGAGCAGGGCGTGGCGCAGGCTTCGATGAGGCGGCCTGCGCCGCCTCCGGCTTGCCATTCTCTGTTCCGAAGATGCGAGACACCGCCTCTTCAGCCGTTTCCGGGCCGACGGCCTGTTCGGGTGCCGAGGGGTTGGCGCGGCGCTTCATCTCCTCCATACGGCGCAGGTCCGCATTGCGGCGGGCCTGGTCGTAGCGGTTGCGCATCTGCGGGTCCTTCAGGACCTCGTAGGCGCGGCCGGCCTCGGCAAATCGGGCCGTGGCGTTCGGATCTTCACGGTTCTGGTCGGGATGCACGGCCTTCGCCACAGCGCGCCATGCGGCCTTGATCTCGTCGGGGCCGGCATTGCGGCGCACACCGAGGACGGCATAGGGGTCCTGCATCGACATCTTCATCGTTCATCCTCGTCCAGCATGGGCCGGCTCGTCCAGCATGGGCCGGGTCGCCATTGCCGGCGGGGATGATGAAAAGAAGCGCCTTAAGGACAGGTTTATTGCGGCAGAACCCGGGCGCATATGTGCGCAGAGGGTTAAAAAAGCGTTTGCGAAAGGGTCAGCTGCGCCGGGCAAAGCTGGTCAGCGTCCAGTTGCCGTCGCCCGTCCGGCAGGTATTGCCGTCGAACTTGGCGATGCCCTGATAGGAATGGCGCGTCGTCGTGAAGCGGCGGCACACCACGCCTCCGACGGTCTGCTCCTCGATGCTGGAGATGACGCCGGCGCTGCCGGATTGCGCATTGGCCCAGGGAATGGGGTTGCCGGCGACCTCGCGCACATCGGCGGTGGACACAGCGGTTTGCACGGCGGCCGCATCGACCATTGCCGGGCTCGGTGGAGCGGGGATGGAGCCCGTGCGGACATTGTCGACGCCGGCGGCGTCGCCGAGGCCGATCCCGTTGCCCATCCCGTTGCCCATGCAGCCGGAGAGCCCGGCCACGCAGAGCCCGAGCGTCATCGCGCCCGCAAGGCGCGAGAAGAGCTTGGTGTCGCAGACGCGTTTTGCTATGTCTTTCACGGTCACCCTGTCGGACTGGAAATGGCTACGGTGTCGCTCGAAACGGCATGTCCGCGGCCTACATGTGAGGTCAGCATCGGCAGCCTGCATTGGAAACAGAATATGACGGAAACCCGGTTAACAACTGGTGACTTCACCGAGGAAAACGAACCATTTACGCTGTTCGGCGCCTGGCTGAAGGAGGCGCAGGAAACCGAGATCAACGACCCCAACGCCGTGGCGCTCGCCACCGTCGATCCGGACGGCCTGCCCAATGTCCGCATGGTGCTGCTGAAGGACTTCGACGCCGACGGTTTCGTGTTCTACACCAATTTCGAAAGCCAGAAGGGCCGCGAGATCCTGGCGACCCGCAAGGCTGCGATGTGCTTCCACTGGAAGAGCCTGCGCCGTCAGGTCCGCCTGCGCGGCACGGTCGAGATCGTCAGCGATGCGGAGGCCGACGCCTATTACCAGTCGCGCGCCCGCGGCAGCCGCATCGGCGCCTGGGCCTCCAAGCAGTCCCGCCCGCTCGAAAGCCGTTTCGCGCTGGAAAAGGCCGTCGCCGAGTTCACCGCCCGCCACCCTATCGGCGAGATCGAGCGCCCGGCATACTGGTCCGGCTTCCGCATCCGCCCGGTGTCGATCGAGTTCTGGAAGGACGGCGCCTTCCGCCTGCACGACCGTATCGAGTTCCGCCGGCCAGAGACGGCGGGCGACTGGTCCAAGGTGCGCATGTATCCCTGACGATCACGCGCCCCGCATCAGGCGGAATGGTATGCCGGAGGCCAGCGCCGAGACATGGCCCGGCCTCTGGAAATGCCCGTTGAGCGAGATCCGGGGCAGGGCGGTCGGGTCGGCATCGCCGTCAAGCGTACCCGGCCGGGTCGTTACCGCGACGAGGCCCTGGCCGCCGGCAAGCCGCATGTCGCGGGGCGATACGGCCCGCGCATCGCCATAGGGATAGGCAAACGTTGTCGGACGAACGCCGGTGATCGCGGCGACGGCATCGACGGACCGCACGATCTCGTCTTGCGCATCCGCATCCGACAGCCGCGCCAACGCCCTGTGGGTCAAAGTGTGCGCTCCGATCGCGGCTCCCGGCAGGCGGGAGAGCACGCCAAGCCCAGCCCCATCCAGCGTCAGCCGGTCGGTGAGCGACAGCGGATCGAGCCCTTCGGCGCGGGCCAGCCGGTCGATGTCGGCAACCGCCGTCGCCTCGTCCACCGCATGCACGAAATCGGCAAAGCGCGCGAACGCCGCCTGCATCTGCTGCGGTGTCTGGAGGTGCAGGCGCTCCGGCCCGGCGCCGAAATCGAAGGTCAGCCGCGGCTTGGCCCGCAGCAGCTCCGCCAGCGTCTCCCACCAGAGGCTCCGCGTTCGCGTCACGAAACCCTCCGCTGCAAACACGGTGAACGGCACGCCGTGATGGGCAAAGACCGGGGCGGCATGGTCGAGATTGTCGCGATAGGCATCGTCGAGCGTGAAGACGGCAACCGGGGTCCGGTCGTCGCCCGCAAGATGCGCCGGCAGGTCGGCCAGCGCGATGAATTTGTAACCATCCCGCTTCAGCCGGACGATGGCCGCATCAAGGGATTGCGGCGTGATCTCCAGATGTGCATTCGGCGAAAACATCGCGGCGACGAACGGCCGCACATGATGCAGCGTAAAGATCGCCCCGCGCCCGCGAGCTTGCCGCATCAGCCCCGCCGCCGACAGGCCGCGCGAAACCGCCAGCCCGCCGGCAATGGCACCCCTCTTGATCAACCGCTTCACGACCTGCCGACACTCCTGCTGGATGGATGACGTCACTGTAGGGCGCTTGGGGTAAAGGCTCCCTGAACGATGGACATCATCGACCGCAGAGCGGCATCCGACGCGCCTGTCGCCTTTGTCGCAGATGTTCGATTGGACGAAGCCCCGCATTGCCGATACAAAGTCCGTCACGGACGGGACGACCCTGCGCGTGCCGCCGAACACGGATGATCGAGGGACAATCATGACCGAAGACAGCGCGCATTATCCGCCGGTCGATCCCATCAAGGCGGGCCTGCGCGGCCGCTGCCCCCGCTGCGGCGAGGGCAAGCTGTTTCAGGGCTATCTCGCCTTGCGCCCAAGCTGCGCCGCCTGCGGGCTCGATTACGATTTCGCCGACGCGGGCGATGGCCCCGTGGTCTTCGTCATCCTCATCATCGGCTTCATCACCGTGGGGGCCGCGCTCTGGGCCGAGGTCAACTACAGTCCGCCGCTGTGGCTGCATTTCCTGCTCTGGATTCCGCTCGCCATCGTTCTGTCGCTCGCGCTCACGCGCATGCTGAAAGGCGTGCTGATCGACCTGCAATATCGCAACAATGCCCGGCCCGGCGAAATCGACCGTGGCTGAGCCTGCCTCAGCTGCCGGCACGACACCCCGCCGGGGCGGACCCGTCGCGCGCCTGTTTTCGGCCGTCCTCCTGCTCGCGCTGTTTGCGGCTCTCGTGTCGCTCGGCACATGGCAGATGCAGCGGCTGCACTGGAAGGAGGGCCTGCTCGCGGCCATCGCCGAGCGCCGCACCGCCCCGCCGGTGGATGTCGACGCCATCGCCGCGATGGTGGCCGCCGGCGAGGATATCGAGTACCGCACGGTCCGCGTCTCCGGCGTCTTCGAGAATGGGGGCGAGCGCCATTTCTTCGCGACCTATAACGGCCAGACCGGCTTCTACGTCTATACCCCGCTGACGCTGACCGACGGCCGCGCAGTCCTCATCAATCGCGGCTTCGTGCCTTACGAGCGCAAGGACCCCGCCACTCGGCCGGGAAGCCAGCCCGAAGGCCCTGTCACCCTGTCGGGCCTCGCCCGCGCCCGGCTCGATGCCAAACCCTCCTGGGTGGTGCCGGAGAACGACATTACCAAAAACATCTTCTACTGGAAGGACTGGACCGCGATGACAACGGCCTCCGGCCTGTCACCGGCGCGCACGCTGCCCTTCTTCATCGATGCCGATGCGACGCCCAATTCAGATACGCTGCCGGTCGGCGGCGTCACCCAGTTCGATCTGCCGAACAACCATCTCCAATATGCGCTCACCTGGTACGGCCTTGCCGCAGCGCTCATTGCCGTCAGCGGCCTGTTCGTCGTCCGCAGGCGCGCCGAGGCGCGCGCCGGGCAGGCCGCACCTCACCACCGGACGCCGGAATGACGCTGCTCGCCCAGATCTTCACAGGCCTCACGGCCCTCCTGCATGTCGGTTTTCTCGTCCTGGAAATGTTTCTCTGGACGAAGCCGGCGGGTCGCCGCATCTTCCGTATGACGGCGCCGCAGGCCGAGGCGACGCGGGTGCTCGCCGCCAATCAGGGCCTCTACAACGGCTTTCTCGCCGCCGGTCTCGGCTGGTCGCTTCTGGCCTCTCCGCCCGCATTTGCCGTGCAGCTACAGCTGTTCTTTCTTGTGTGCGTTGTCATCGCCGCTATATATGGCGCATGGTCGGTCAGTGCGCGCATTCTTCTGGTGCAGGGCGGCCCGGCGATGCTCGCACTCCTGTTCACAGTCTTGGCGTTCTGATCCCATGGAATTTCGTTCCGCTGAAAAACCCGTTTCGCAGAAATCGGCGCTCACGATTAGGCTCTGCGGCCCGCGCGGTTTCTGCGCCGGGGTGGATCGCGCGATCCAGATCGTGGTGCTCGCTCTGAAGGAATTCGGTGCCCCTGTCTATGTCCGCCACGAGATCGTGCACAATCGCTACGTCGTGGAAGGACTGGAGGCCAAGGGCGCGATCTTCGTGGAGGAACTCGACGAGATTCCCCCGGAGCATCGCAAGCAGCCGGTCGTCTTCTCGGCCCATGGCGTACCGAAATCCGTGCCGGCCGATGCCGACCAGCGCAATCTCTTCTATCTCGATGCGACCTGCCCGCTGGTGTCCAAGGTCCACAAGCAGGCCATGCGCCACAACCGCATGGGCCGCCACGTCGTGCTCATCGGCCATGCCGGCCACCCCGAAGTCATCGGCACCATGGGCCAGTTGCCGGAAGGCAGCGTGTCGCTGGTCGAAACCATCGATGACGTCGATACCTACACGCCGCCCGATCCCGACAATCTCGGCTTCGTCACCCAGACGACGCTGTCGGTGGACGATACCGCCGGCGTCATCAAGCGCCTGCACGAGCGCTTCCCCAACCTCACGGCGCCCGCTGCCGACAGCATCTGCTACGCCACCACCAACCGGCAGGAAGCCGTGAAGCAGGCGGCCCCCGGCTGCGATCTGTTCCTCATCGTCGGTGCGCCCAATTCCTCCAATTCCAAGCGTCTGGTCGAAGTCGCGTTCCGCTCCGGCGCCAGCCAGTCGATCCTCGTCCAGCGCGCCAGCGATATCGAATGGGACACGCTCGGCGAGATCCGCACCGTCGGCCTGTCGGCCGGGGCCTCGGCACCGGAGGTGATCGTCAACGAGATCATCGAGGCGTTTCGCGCGCGTTATGATGCAACGGTGGAACTGGCGGATACGGTGGAGGAAACCGAAAACTTCCTCGTCAACCGCGAACTGCGCCACGTGCCTCTGACCCAGGCCGACATGGCCTTCGTCAACGGCGACTGACCAAGAGCGGCCCCCGACCTCTGCATCTGCCGTCTCAGGGTGGTGCACGTCACCACACGTCCTCTCCCCCCTTGTGGGGGAGATGCCCGGCAGGGCAGAGAGGGCTTTCCTTCAACCAACCATCCGCAGGGCTCACATGGCCGTCTATACCGATATCTCCGAGGACGACCTCAAGACGTTCCTGGCAGCCTATGACGTGGGCGATCTCACCTCCTACAAGGGCATCGCCGAAGGTGTGGAGAACAGCAACTTCCTGCTCCACACCACCACGGGCGCCTTCATCCTCACGCTCTATGAAAAGCGCGTCGATCCCGGCGACCTCCCGTTCTTCCTCGGCCTGATGCAGCATCTGGCCGATCGCGGCCTCAACTGCCCGCTGCCGCTCGCCCGCAAGGATGGCGCGCTGCTCGGCACGCTGTCCGGTCGCCCCGCCGCGATGATCACCTTTCTTGAAGGCATGTGGCTACGCAAGCCGGAAGCCGCACATTGCCGTGAGGTCGGCCGGGCGCTGGCCGACATGCATGTCGCGGGCGAGGGGTTTGCTCTGTCGCGAGAAAACGCCCTGTCCGTCTCCGGCTGGCGTCCCCTGTGGGAAAAAGCAAAGGACCGCGCCGACGAGGTACAGCCGGGGCTTGGCGAGGAGATCGCTGCCGAACTCGACCATCTCGAAGCCGAATGGCCGACCGATCTCCCCTCCGGCGTCATCCATGCGGATCTCTTCCCCGATAACGTCTTCTTTCTCGGCGAGAACCTCTCCGGCCTGATCGATTTCTACTTCGCATGCAACGATCTGCTCGCCTACGACGTCTCGATCTGCCTCAACGCCTGGTGCTTCGAGAAGGACGGCGCCTTCAATATGACGAAGGGCATGGCGCTGCTGTCCGGCTACCAGTCGGTGCGCCCGCTGACAGCGGGCGAAATCGCCGCGCTGCCGCTTCTCGCCCGTGGCTCGGCGCTGCGCTTCTTCCTCACGAGGCTCTACGACTGGCTGACGACGCCGGCCGGCGCGCTGGTGGTGAAGAAGGACCCGCTCGAATATCTCCGCAAGCTGCAGTTCCACCGCTCGGTGAACACGGCGCTCGAATATGGCCTGACGATTTCGGAACCCGACGCATGAAACACATCGACATCTTCACCGACGGCGCCTGCTCGGGAAATCCGGGTCCCGGCGGCTGGGGCGCCGTGCTGCGCTATGGCGAGACCGAAAAGGACCTCTGCGGCGGCGAGGCCGAAACCACCAACAACCGCATGGAACTGCTCGCCGCCATCACCGCGCTCACCTCTCTGAAGGAGCCATGCGAGGTCGATCTGCACACCGACAGCAAATACGTCATGGACGGCATCATGAAATGGATCCACGGCTGGAAGAAGAACGGCTGGAAGACCGCCGACCGCAAGCCGGTGAAGAACGGCGAACTCTGGCAGGCGCTCGACGCAGCCAACCGCACCCACAAGGTCACCTGGCACTGGGTCAAGGGCCACGCCGGCCACCCGGAAAACGAACGCGCGGACGAGTTGGCGCGCAAGGGCATGGAGCCGTTCAAGACGAAGCGGGCGGTGAAGCTCGGGTGAGGTGTAGCCAATTTCGGGGCGGCGCTAGCCCCTCATCCGGCTGCCGGCACCTTCTCCCCGTTTTGACGGGGCGAAGGTGGCGGCAGCCGGATGAGGGGCTGCCGCAGGGAAGGACACAGTCCTCAGATCTGCTCCGGCCCTCAGATCTGCTCCAGCATCGTCGCTGCCGACGACACCGTCGCCTGTCCCGGGCTTTCCTCGATATTCAGCGTCTTCACCACGCCGTCGTCCACCAGCATAGAGTAACGCTTGGAGCGCACGCCGAGCGTGCCGGCCGAGAGGTCGATATCCAGTCCGAGCGCCTTGGTGAAGCTCGCGTCCCAATCGGAGAGGAAGTGGATCTTGTCCATGCCGCCCGAGGCCGTGGCCCAGGCGCCCATGACGTGGATGTCGTTGACGGCGACCACGGCGATGTCGTCGATGCCGCGCGCGAGAATGGCGTCGCGGTTTTCAAGGTAGCCGGGCAGGTGGTTGAGCGAGCAGGTGGGCGTGAAGGCGCCGGGGACGCCGAAGATCACGACGCGCTTGCCGGAAAAAAGAGCGTCCGTGGTCACTTCCACAGGGCCGTCCACGGTCTTTTCCTTGAAGGTCGCGGATGGAATCTTGTCGCCGATCGAAATGGTCAAAGGGAAGGTCCTTGCTTTATGGAATGGGCTTCAGAAATCAGGCTCTGATGACGGCGCGGAGCACACGTGGCGCTCCGTGGAAAATCCGTGCGCCGGACGGGCGCAGACCAAGGATATAGATTCTCAGGGCTTGAAGACAAGCGGCGTTTCGATAGCTCGGGCCTCCGTTCCGATCCTCACCCCGATCGTCGCGCGGATCGCGCCGTCGGCCGGCACGCCGACGGCTTTCGGCGGGAGTTTCGCAACGATGCGCACGTGCGTCAGGCCATCCGCCGCAATCGGGCTGCCTGCGGGGTGCCGGCTGCCTGCGGGATGAAAGACATAGCCTGTGGGTGCCGCAAGGAAGATATCCGACAGGGTCGCATCGGCCGGCAGTTTCAGCGCGAGCGTGATCTCATGCGTCTCCGCGTCGAAGGTGGCCTTCGTCACGTTGAAATCCGCTGTCGGAGCAACGGGCAAAGCGGCGAAGGCGGCCCGCACGCGCGCGGTATCCAGCGCATTGTCGGGTGCGCCGACCGGAAGCTCAAGGTCGAGTTCCGCCTGCACGGGGATGCAGATGCTCTTGCAGATGCCGAGGAAGACGGAGGCTTCCAGCGTCAGATCCTTGCTGGCATCGCTCCGGAGCAGGAGCGGGAAGGATACGGGCCGGTCGTAGCCGGTATAGTCGAGATCGCCCTCCGCAAACCGCTTGGGCACCGGCAGCCTCAGGCCGGAATAGACGAGGTTCCCGGCGCCCGGTCCCTTCGCCGTGACCGTCACCTCCGGCGGAATGCCGCTTGAGCCCGGGTCCGTCCAGTAGGTCCGCCAGCCCGGCTCCAGCCGGATTTCCAGCATGGCCGGCAAGCTTCCATCGGCCTGAGGCGCGCCGGTGACCAGTCGGATCCCGCCGCCGACGGTCTCCACCCAGGCGCTGCGGGCGGCAAAGGCCGTGTTGCCTGCTGCCGCACACGCGAAAAAAAACACGGTGGCCAGGGTTGCCACGCGTGCCGAAAACGTCAAACTCTGCGGTGTGAGGCGTTCGATCATGAGCAAAGCCATAGCGGTTTTGGCAGGGTCGGAGAAGATCGGCAGGATGCGGCGGCTCGGAATGTCGTGCAACTTTTCTTGAATGCGCGATTTTTCTTGAATGCGCGATGCAACGATCGACCCGGGTCGATGGAACGATCGGCGGAGCATCGGCTTCGACACGTGTGATGGCCGAACCGTCATCCCCAAGGTTACCCGCATCCGGAAACCATAAAATGGCAGGCATCGAAAAGGCGGGACAGACCTCAACCGGAACAAGGGCAAAGCACCATGATGGCGACATTCCAGAAAAACCGTGAACGGGGCATGCTGGACGGGCAGTTCCTGATTGCCATGCCCGGCATGGTCGATAGCAATTTCGCCCGTACGGTCATCTTCGTCTGCGCGCATTCCGACGACGGTGCGATGGGCTTCATTCTGAACCGCCCGCAGCAGCTCACCTTTCCCGACGTTCTTCTCCACCTCGAAATCGTCGATCGCCTTCAGGCGATCCGGCTGCCGGAGCGGACGCGGGCGTTCCAGATCCAGACCGGTGGACCGGTCGAGACCGGCCGCGGCTTCGTGCTCCACTCCGACGATTACCTGAGCGAATCGAGCATCCCTGTCAGCGACGATATCTGCCTGACCGCCACGCTCGACATCGTTCGCGCCATCTTCCGTGGCGCGGGGCCGTCCCGCGCGATGATGATGCTCGGCTATGCCGGCTGGGGTGCCGGCCAGCTGGAGGCCGAGATCGCCAACAATGGCTGGCTGACCTGCGCGGCCAACGAGGACCTGATCTTCGATCGCGACCTCGGCGACAAGTACGACCGGACCCTGGCCGCAATGGGCGTCGCCCCCGCCATGCTCTCGATGACGGCCGGCCACGCGTAACCGGCACGCGTGAGAGAAGGCCCCGCGCGCCTTCGGCGAGGCGCTGCGTTTTCTCATTTCCTTATGAACAAATCGCGGAACATTTTGTCTGACACCCCGTTTTCAAGGCAAGCGGCACAGCAATAAAGCAGCCGCCTCAGTGACAGGGAGTTACGCACATGGGTAGCATTTCCGACAAGGTATCCGGTCTCGCCAACGAAGCAGCAGGCAACGTCAAGCAGGGCGTCGGCAAGATGACCGACAACGAGCGTCTGCAGGCCGAAGGCAAGGCGCAGGAAGTCAAGGGCGAAGTCCAGCAGGCATCCGGCAAAGCCAAGGACACCGTCAAGGGTGCCGTCGATCGCCTGTAACAAAGTTTTGCTACGGCTCTGTCCGTGGCGATCAGGTGCGCAACCGTTGCCGTCCTGACGGGTTCAACTGGATGGCGACGTGCGCCGAATGCCCGCTGTGCCTCGTGCCGGCGGGCATTTCCTCGTTTGGTCGTCCGTGATGGCGACCTGTCGAAGGCGCGTGTCGCTTTCGGCGGCATAGTATGTAGGGTAGCGAAAACAGTGCGTTCTGAAGAATGCCGGGGCTGCCGAGCCACAACAAACAGATGCCGTCCACGGGGATGGCCAGGGACGAACGACCATGAAGCTCTTTACGTGCAGCAATTGCGGAAATTCCGTACATTTCGACAACCGAACCTGCGTGAATTGCGGATCGCGCCTCGGTTTCGAAACGGAGTCCCTGAGCATGAAGGCGCTGGCCCCGGCCGGCGGCGATCAGTGGACCGTGATCGGCAAGACGGATACGGCCGTGCGCTTCTGCGCCAATGCGATGAATGACATCTGCAACTGGCTCGTCCCCGCAGGTAGCCAGAACACCTATTGTGTGGCGTGCAGCTACAACCACATTGTGCCTGTGACCGACAATGCGGAAGGCGTCCAGCGCTGGCAGAAGATCAGCCAAGCGCAACGCCATCTGTTCTACTCGATCCTGCGCTGGAATCTCCCGCGCCCGGGTCGCGATGTAGATCCGCAGGGCGGTCTGGTCTTCGATTTCCTCGCCGACGAGGTCGATTCCAATGGCAACGTCATTCAGGCGGCGATGACCGGCCACGAGGACGGCCTGATCAGCCTGCGCGCTGCCGAAGCCGACGATGCGACCCGCGAAAGCATCCGCGTCTCCATGGGCGAGCCCTATCGCACCCTGCTCGGCCATTTCCGCCACGAGATCGGCCATTTCTACTTCGCCCAGCTCTGCCGCGACGAAGAGACGCTGGCCGAAGCCCGCGCCCTCTTTGGCGACGAGCGCGAGGATTATGCGGCAGCCCTGCAGCGCAACTACGAGCAAGGCCCGCCGGCCGACTGGCAGAACCGCTTCATCTCGACCTATGCCAGCTGCCACCCCTCGGAAGATTTCGCCGAATGCTGGGCGCATTTCTTCCACATCGTCGATACGCTGGAAACCGCCCGCGCCTTCGGCCTCTCCACCGATCCCCGCCGCCACCAGGAGATGGCCGCCGAAGTCGATTTCGATCCCTATAACGCCCAGGATTCGCAGACCCTGGTCGATGCCTGGGTGCCGCTCAGCGTTGCGCTGAACAGCATCCAGCGTTCCATGGGCCAGACCGACAGCTACCCCTTCGTGCTGTCGATCCCCGTGGTCCAGAAGCTGGAGTTCCTCAACCGGCTGATCCACAAGGCCGGGCAGGGGAACGTCAATATGGCGGCGCAGCCAGTGCAGACGCCCGCTGCGGCCTGAAGCTTTCAGGTCCGGAGTCTGAAGCGCCCTTCCCTGGAAAAGGAGGGGCGTTTTTCGTTTCGGGGTGATCGTGCAGCGTTGTGGTAGGGCAGCCCCTCACCCTAACCCTCTCCCCGCCTGGCGGGGAGAGGGGACGCCGCTGCGATCATGTGGCAGGGGCAGGGGATTGCCTGTGGCCCCTTCTCCCCGCCCGCGGGGAGAAGGTCGCGGCAGCGGGATGAGGGGCTTCCCGCGCGCCTCAAGCCCGCTTCATCAACGGAAACCGCTCCTTCAACAACCGCTGGATCAGATCCGATGAAATCGGCGGTCCGAACAGGAAGCTCTGGCCGTAGTGGCAGCCCATCTGCCCGAGCTGCATCGCGTCCTCCTCGGACTCGATACCTTCCGCCACCACCTGCATCTCAAGTTCGCGGGCCATGTTGATGACCGAGCGGAGCAGGATGGTGCGTTTGTCGCTTTCGTCCTTCACCAGCGCCTTGTCCATCTTGATCGTGTCGAAGGGGAAGCGCGTGAGGTAGGCGAGCGAGGAGTGGCCGGTGCCGAAGTCGTCCAGCGCCAGCTTCAGCCCGCTGTCGCGCAGCTTCTGGAGCACGAGCCGCGCCTGTTCCGGGTTCTCCATCATCAGCGACTCGGTCAGTTCCACCATCACCTGCGACGGGTTGCAGCGATTCTTGTGGAGGATGGCGCGGATATCGTCGTGGAGATCGTTGTTGAGCAACTGGCCGCTCGACAGATTGACAGATACGAAAATCGGCAGCTGACCGGTTTGGATCTGCCACTCGCCGAGATCGCTCGTCGCCCGCTCGAAGGCAAAAAGGCCGAGCTGGTTGATGACCTCGGAACTCTCGGCGATGGGAATGAACTCGGAGGGCGGTATGCTGCCGCGCTTTGGGTGGTCCCAGCGCATCAGCGCTTCGAAGCCGGCGATTTCCGCATCGTTCAGCCGCACGATCGGCTGGTAGACGAGGCTGAGCTCGTTGCGCTCGATGGCGCGGCGAAGGTCGGTTTCGAGTTGAAGGCGGTCCGTGCCGGAGGTGCGGAAGGCCGGGCGATAGGGCTCCACACGGTTGCCGCCGGCCTTCTTGGCGCGGAACATGGCAAGCTCCGCGTCGTCCAGCAAGCCGGCCGCGCTCTGGCTCTGGTCCACCCAGGAGACGAGGCCGACGGAGGCGGTGAGGCTGATCTCGCGATTGCCGAAGCTGATCGGAACCATGATCGCGCGGCTGACGGCCTCGGCGAAATCCGCCACCTTGGCGGGGTCGCGCTCCGAGATCAGGATCAGGCCGAACTGGTCGCCGCTGAGCCGCGCCAGCGTATCCTGAGGCTTCAACAGCCGCCGCAGCCGCCGCGTCAGAGCGATCAGGATGTTGTCGCCGGCCGCGATCCCCAGCACGTCGTTGACGTTCTGCTTGTAGCGGTCGATGTCGATGGCGATCACGGTCGGGCGCACGCCGTTCGCACCCGGCGCCAGCGCCAGGATCGATTGCAGCCGGTCGAGGAAGATCTGACGGTTCGGCAGGCCGGTCAGGTTGTCGTGGAGCGCGTCGTGCAGCAGCCGGTCGAGCGAATTGCGCTGCTCGGTGATATCCACCAGCGTGCCGACGCAGCGGATGATCTCGCCGTTCGAGCCCAGCACCGGCCGCGCGCGGATCGACAGCCAGTGATAATGCCCGTCTTCGGCGCGAATGCGGAAATCATGGTTGAGCCGGCCGCGACGGTGTTCGAGCAGGATGTCGAGCGTCGCGCGGAAGCGATCGCGATCGTCGGGGTGCAGCCGCGGCAGCCAGTTGCGCGCAGGCCCGTGCATCGCGCCCGGCGTCAGGCCCAGCTGCTGCGACACGTCGGGGATGGTCACCACCCGGTCGCGCGCCACGTCCCAGTCCCACACGGTATCGCCCGAGCCGGTCAGCGCCAGCGACTGGCGTTCGAGGTCGGAGAACAGGCCCTGGCTGTAGGCACCGCCGGCAAAGGCATGCTGCATGACCGTGAAGCCGATCAGCAGCACGATCAGCACGAGCCCGCCGCCAAGCGCTGGCTGGACGATATCGTTGGAAAGCCGCCCCGTCACCGTCAGCCAGGCTCCGAACAGCCAGACGAGCGTCAGCAGCCAGGCGGGAACGAGCAGGATCGCGCGGTCGTAGCGGTTGAGCCCGAGATAGGCGATGAGAATGATACCGACGGTTCCCGTCAGCGCAAAGGAAATGCGCGCGATGCCGGCCGCAATCGCCGGGTCGTAGATCGCCACGCCGAAGAGCAGGCCGAGGCCGAGGATCCAGGCGAGCGTCGCATAGGACAGGTGCTGGTGCCAGCGATTGAGGTTGAGATAGGTGAAGAGGAAGATGACGAGGCCGGCGGCGAGAAACACCTCCGTTCCCGCCCGCCATATTCGCTCGTCTCCCGCGGTGATGGCGATCAGCTTGGACAGGAAGCCGAAATCGACGCAGATATAGGCGAGCACCGCCCAGGCGAGCGCGGCCGTCGCCGGCAGCATGGAGGTGCCCTTGACGACGAAAAGGATGGTCAGGAACACCGCCAGCAGGCCGGCAATGCCGAGCACGATGCCGCGATAGAGCGTGAAGGCGTTGACCGTGTCCTTGTAGGCGTCCGGCTCCCAGAGGTACATCTGCGGCAGGTCGGGCGTCGCAAGCTCGGCGACGAAGGTGATGACCGAGCCCGGATTGAGCGTAATGCGGAAGACGTCCGCTTCTTCGCTCGGCTGCCGGTCGAGCGCGAAGCCTTCGGACGGCGTAATGGAGAGGATGCGCTGCGAGCCGAGGTCGGGCCAGAAGATCTTGGAATTGACCAGCCGGAAATGCGGCGCGACGATCACGCGCTCCAGCTGCTCTTCCGACACGTTGGCAAGCGCGAAGACGGCCCAATCGCCCTGATGATTGTCGGCACTGGAGCGCACCTCGATGCGCCGCACGATGCCGTCGGTGCCGGGCGCGGTGGAAACCTGAAAGGCCTCGCCCCGGCCGGTATAGATCTCGGTCGTCGCGGTCAGGTCGAGCGCGGTATCCTCGCGCGAGATCTTCACGGGCTCGATGGCATGGGCAAGACCCGCGCCGAGCCACATCATCGCAAGAACCAGTGCCAGCATCAGCCCGGGCAGCCTGCGGATCGACGGCAAAAGCGTCGTACGGAAGGGGTGGGTCACTCGCTAGCAGTCCTGTTGGGCGCGATATCACGCGAAAGAAGGGAGAAGATCAGGTGGTCGCGCCACTGCCCATTGATCTTGAGATACTCACGCAGATAGCCTTCACGATGAAAGCCGACCTTTTCAAGGAGCCTGATGCTCCTGTCGTTTTCCGGAATACAGGCTGCCTCGATACGGTGCAACTGAAGGGTCGAAAAGATGTAGGGGATGGAGAGCCTGACCGCCGCCGACATGTGGCCTTGGCCGGCGAAGCGCTCGCCCATCCAGTAGCCGATCATGCAGCATTGCGCGGCCCCCCGCCTGATATAGCCGATGGTGAGGCCGCCTAGCAGCGTCTCAGTGTCGCGCGCGAAAACGAAAAGGGGAATGGCCTGGCCGGAGTGGAATTCCTGCTCGCTTCGGATGGCGCGCGCGCGAAAGGCGCTTTCCGTCATCTCTTCCGCCCGCCAGGTCGGCTCCCACGGCTCGAGAAAGGGCCGGCTTTCCCGGCGCAGCGCGAACCATTGACGATAGTCGGCGCCGCGCGGCAAACGCAAAAGATGCGTGTCGCTCTCGATCCTGACCGGGTCCGGCTGCCGTGACAGAAACCGAAACACCGATCGTGTCATGAAAGCCTCCGCCGGGTCGTGAATAGGGCCGGGATCCCGAATAGGTTACGGCGCCGGCGCCAGGCCGGACCGGGGGTTCAGCCGTTTGCCGCCCGCGGCAGGGACGTCGCACGGGTGAGCCCGCCCATAATATCCGCCATGGGTGCCAGCTTGTCGACGGGGCCGATAGCCGACAGCGTCGGCACGGTTTCGAAGAACAGCCGTCCGGCAAGATCGGTCAGCCGCTCCACGGTGATACCGGACAGCCGGTCCATCAGCTCTTCGTTGGGGATGGGACGGCCGTAAAGCATCATCTGCCGGGCGATCTGGCCGGCGCGTGCGGCGGGGCTTTCCTGCCCCATCAACAGCTGCGCGCGGATCTGCGCGCGGGCGCGGTCGATTTCCTGTTGGTCGATATGATCCGCCGCCTTGCGCAGCTCCTCGATGATGACGGGCATCAGTTCGACAAGGTTCTCGCCACCGGTCGCGGCGTGGACGCCGAAGATGCCGGTATCGGAAAAGCCCCAATGGAACGCGTAGACCGAATAGCAGAGGCCACGATGCTCGCGCACTTCCTGAAAGAGCCGCGAGGACATGCCACCGCCCAGAATATTGGCGAGGATCTGCGAGCAATAGAAATCGCGGGCGTGATACGCCTTGCCCTCGAAACCGAGCAGGACCTGCGCATCCATCAGGTCGCGGTCCTCACGGGTGTCGCCGCCGGTATAGCGGGCCTTTTCGAGCAGCGGCGCTTCCGCCGGCTGCTGCGGCAGGCTGGCGAAGCGTTCCTGCACCTGCGTCACGAAAGCATCGTGATCGACAGCGCCGGCGCCCACGACGAACATGCGGTCGGTGGTGTAATTGCGCCCGAGATAGGTGCGGATCTGGTCGGCCGAAAACGACATGACCGTTTCCGGCGTGCCGAGGATCGGCCGGCCGACGATCTGGTCGGCAAAGGCGGTTTCGGCGAAACGGTCGAAGACCACGTCGTCGGGCATATCGTTCGCCGCGCCGATTTCCTGAAGGATAACGTTCTTCTCGCGCTCCAGCTCTTCCTCGTCGAAGGACGACTCGGTCAGGATGTCGGCGAGGATGTCGATGGCCAGCGCCGTGTCGTCCTTCAGCACGCGGGCGTAATAGGAAGTGGTCTCGGTGGATGTCGCGGCGTTCACCTCGCCGCCGACATTCTCGATCTGTTCGGCAATGTCACGGGCCGACCGCGAGGCCGTTCCCTTGAAGGCCATGTGCTCGAGCAGATGCGCGATGCCATGCTCTTGCGTGGTCTCGTCGCGGGAGCCGGACTTGATCCACGTGCCAAGCGCGACACTTTCCAGATGCGGCATGGTTTCGGTAACGACCGTCAGCCCGGAGGCGAGCCGGGTGCACTCAACTTTCATCATCGGTCTTTCTGCGCACTAGTTCCGGATACGGGCGTGCTCGCCGATATAGGCCTCGACGGCTTTCAGCTCGGGATCCAGAATGTCGAAGCGCTCCTCCCTGTCCATCAGGTCAGCAAGCCACGTCGGAAGCGCCGGGTCAATACCGCTCGCCGATTTTACTGCGGCGGGAAATTTTGCGGGGTGCGCGGTGGCCAGCGTCACCATAGGTGCGTTGGGTTTCATATGCTTGGCGGCGACGAAGGCGCCGATGGCGCTGTGCGGATCGAGGAGATAGCCAGTTTCCTCCAGCGTCGTGCGGATGGTTTCCGCCACTTGCTTTTCCGTCGCGCGTCCGGCGCGGAAGAGGCCGCGGATCATCTTCAGCGCCTTTTTCTCGATCTCGAAAGCGCCCGACTGCTTCAGCCCGCCCATGGCCGCGCGCACCTTGCCCGCATCCCGGTCGAAGGCCTCGAACAGCAGGCGTTCGAAGTTGGAGGAGATCTGGATGTCCATTGAGGGCGAGGTCGTCGCGCGTACGTCGCGCATCTCGTAGCGCCCGGTCTTCAGCGTGCGGGCGAGAATGTCGTTCTCGTTGGTGGCGACCACGAGGCGCGCCACCGGCAGCCCCATCTTCATCGCGACGTAGCCGGCAAAGATGTCGCCGAAATTGCCGGTCGGCACCGTGAAGGCCACCTTCCGGTCCGGCCCGCCGAGCGCCACCGCCGTCGTGAAATAATAGACGATCTGGGACATGATGCGCGCCCAGTTGATCGAGTTCACGCCCGAGAGATGAACGCGGTCGCGGAAAGGCCCGTCGTTGAACATGTCCTTCACCAGCGTCTGGCAATCGTCGAAATTGCCGCGAATGGCGATGGCATGCACGTTCGACGCCTTCGACGTGGTCATCTGGTGCTGCTGCACCGGCGAGACCTTGCCGTGCGGAAACAGGATGAAGATATCGGTACGGTCGCGCCCGGCAAAGGCGTCGATCGCGGCACCGCCCGTGTCGCCCGAGGTGGCGCCGACGATGGTGGCGCGGGTATCGCGGGTGGCCAGCACATGGTCCATCAGCCGCGCCAGCAGCTGCATCGCCACGTCCTTGAACGCAAGCGTGGAGCCGTGGAAAAGCTCCATCACGAAGGCATTCGGCCCCGTCTGCACGATCGGCACCACGGCCGGATGCCGAAACGTCGCATAGGCCTCGTCGATCATGCCGCGCAGCGTCGCATCGTCGATCTCGCCATCGATGAACAGCCGGAGAATCCGAAACGCGACCTCCTGATAGGAGAGGCCGCGCAGGTCCCGGATCTCGCGCTTCGACAGCGTCGGCCACGTCTCCGGCACATAGAGCCCGCCATCGCGCGCAAGGCCCGCCATCAGGGCATCGCTGAAACCGAGCGCAGGGGCCTCGCCCCGGGTCGAAACATACTTCACGTTCGTCATCCTCGTTTCGTGCACGTTTCACGGCCGCGCGGCGATCGGCCGGAAGCCACAACGCAAGCCCTTGCGTAAGCGGCGCGTATTCAGGCGGCACTTACAAAAATCGACGGGAACGCGTGCGAGTCCAATCGATTTTCCGGCGCGCCGCTGCTATAGACCATCGCCGCAACACTGGAAAGCCTGCCTTTCGGCAAGAGCGACCGGCACGGCAGGCAACGACGGACACGCGCCATGAGAGCGCGAAAAGAGCGACAGGGGTCGGATCGAATGGTGGGTCATACAGTCAGCCGCATGGCGGCATTTGCGGGTCTCATGGCGCTTGCCGGCTGCAATACGCCGGACACGGGCGGCGCGATCGATGCCGGCGCCGGCGCGGCCTCCGCCACGCCCGCCGTCATCCAGGCGAAATGCCCGCAGATCGTCATGCGCGATGCGACGTCGGTCTACCGCACCTATGCCAAGGGCGCGAAGGACGATCCCACGCAGATCATCTACCAGGCCTCGCTCGCCGACTCGACGCGCCAGTGCGTGCAGAGCGATACGACCCTGACGGTCAATGTCGTGGTGCAGGGCCGCGTCACCTCCGGTCCGGCCGGCGGCCCCGGCACGATCAACCTGCCCATTCGCGTCACCGCGACCGATGAGAACAACACGCTGTTCTCTGAGGTGACCCAGCTGCCCGTCACCGTCCAGGCCGGCACGGGCGCCCAGCAGTTCATCTTCACCAAATCCGCCCCCATCAACGGCGGCGCCGGCGACTTCGCCAAGGTCTATGTCGGCTTCGACACAGGCCCGGCTGCGCCGAAGAAGCGGAAGTAGGCAAACGTAGAAGAGCGCGGTCCTCATAAAGGCCGCGCTCCCTTGCATTCGCCCGTTCGCCTGTGCCGCCGCTTTCGGCAGACGCCCGATCAGGCCCCCAGCACCTCCGACCATTCCGCCAGCGCCTCGATGGTGGCGGGCAGGGCGGTCATGCGGGAGATGACGGTTTCGGCGCCGGCTTCGGTCAGCGCGTCGGCATGCGAGGGGTAGCTGTGCGATGCGCCGGTAAAGCCGATGACGCGCATGCCGGCCGAGCGGGCGCCGTGGACGCCGTGCACCGAATCCTCCACCACGATCACCCGCGACGGATCGACGCCCATCTGGGCCGCGCCATGCAGGAAGATGTCCGGCTTCGGCTTCACCCTGTCCTCGCCAAGGTCGCGTGCGGAAAAGATGTTGCGGCCGAACAGGTCCTTCAGGCCGACCTTGCCGAGCATCATCGCCAGCCGCTCGGAGGTGGAGTTCGAGCAGACGCACTTTTTCAGCCGGATCTGCGACAGCGCCGCCTTGACCCCCTCGATGATCTCGACGTCGTCCTTCAGCCGCTGTTCGAGGATTTCGCTGTGGCGCGAGATGAGGCTCGCCGACAGCGGGATCGTCGCCTCGCGCTCCACGGCCAGCAGCGTGTTCTGCCAGGTCATGCCCGCATAGCGCTCCGCCATCTCCTCCGTCGAAATCGGATAGCCCGCTTCCGTCAGCAGCGCCGCCTCGACTTCGGAGGCGATGATCTCGCTATCGACGAGCACGCCGTCGCAATCGAAAATGATGAGGTCGATACCGGACATGGGGGAAATCTCTGATACGTGGGAATGCCCGCGCTTTACACGAGGCGGCGGCGGGGGACAATGCGTTAACGATGGAAACGAGGGGAAGAAGAGCCGCTTCGCTGGCCGTTATTCTGCCGAGTGCTGCTCCAGAAGAGCCGAAACGGCGCGTTTCAGAGGTGGAATCTCGTCAATGATGACACCCCACAAAATTGTGTCCGAAAGCCCGTGATATTCGTGACGGATAACGTTTCCAATCGTCCTCACGCGCGGCCATGGGATCTCGGGCTGGGTTGCCCGCACATCCTCAGGGAGAGATCGGCTCGCCTCGGATATGATCTCGATGGCCCTTTGCAGCGCATGCCTGAGCATCCAGTCCGAACTGTAATCCTCCAGTGTCTTACCGGCAGCCGCCGCTTGAATACCGAGGATGGCAGCATTCATGTCATGGAGAGCGTGTCTGAAGTCACGAACCACTAGAAAACCCTGAAAGCAGAAGCCTCGATATCTGCTTTCAACCGAGGATGAAGACCATCCCGCGTCGTAATATCGACGGGTAATTCCAAACGCTCCTCCAGCATCAGTTTTATGCCGATGAGATCGAACGCATTGAAGCGGCTGGCAGGATCGTAGTCGATGAAAAGGTCGATATCGCTCAATGCGCCAGCTTCGTCCCGGGCAACGGAGCCGTAGACGTATAGCGACGTGGCACCACAGGAGCGCACCGCCTCGGCGTCGTCGCGGAGGCGCTCGATAACATGTCGTCGATCTAGGCGCGTTCTCATGAGATTCAGCTTACCTCAAAAAATGATCCTGTTCCATCCGTCGGTTTTTCGCGCAAGTTTTCCGCCTCTTCAGCCTTTGGTAACCAAACTCGGTAACCATAGCAGCAGAATTTGTGTCCCAGAGTCAGCGTATCAGCGAGTAGTCATGGTGTCCCTGAAGTCTTCCGTCGTTTTGTCTGCTGAAATCTCCCCCGCCGCTGCTGGTGGGTGGCTCGACACCATCATCAAGGGCGATTGCGTCTCCGCCCTTGAAAAGCTGCCCGACAATTCGGTGGATGTCGTCTTCGCCGATCCGCCCTACAACCTGCAGCTCGGCGGTGCGCTGCACCGGCCGGATCAGTCGCTGGTCGATGCCGTCGATGACGCGTGGGACCAGTTCGCTTCCTTCGAGGCTTACGATGCCTTCACCCGCGCCTGGCTGCTGGCCTGCCGCCGTGTGCTGAAGCCCAACGGCACGCTGTGGGTCATCGGCTCCTACCACAACATCTTCCGCGTCGGCGCGATCCTGCAGGATCTGAACTTCTGGATCCTCAACGACATCGTCTGGCGCAAGACCAACCCGATGCCGAACTTCAAGGGGCGCCGGTTCCAGAACGCGCATGAAACGCTGATCTGGGCGAGCCCGAGTGCCAAGGGCAAGGGCTATACCTTCAACTACGACGCCCTGAAGGCGGCGAACGACGACGTGCAGATGCGCTCCGACTGGGTGTTCCCGATCTGCTCCGGCGGCGAGCGCCTGAAGGACGGGAACGGCGACAAGGTCCACCCGACCCAGAAACCGGAAGCGCTGCTCGCCCGCGTCATGATGGCCTCCACCCGGCCGGGCGATGTCGTGCTGGATCCGTTCTTCGGTTCGGGCACCACAGGCGCCGTCGCCAAGCGCCTCGGCCGGCATTATGTCGGCGTCGAGCGCGAGCAGACCTATATCGACGCGGCCCGTGCCCGCATCGAGGCGGTCGAGCCGCTGGGCGGCGCCACATTGTCGGTCATGACCGGCAAGCGCGCCGAACCCCGCGTCGCCTTCAACGTGCTGGTGGAGAGCGGCCTCATCAAGCCCGGCTCGATCCTCACCGACGCCCGCCGCCGCCACAGCGCCATCGTGCGCGCCGACGGCACGCTGGCCTCCGGCGGCGAAGCCGGCTCCATCCACCGCCTCGGTGCCAAGGTCCAGGGCCTCGACGCCTGCAACGGCTGGACCTTCTGGCACTACGACGACGGTGGCTTGCTGCGGCCGATCGACGATCTGCGGACCGTTATCCGGGCGGATATGGCGCGGATGGGATAATGTTGTAAATCAGAGAGTTAACGCCTGCGTCGGCCCCTCATCCGCCTGCCGGCACCTTCTCCCCGCGGGCGGGGCGAAGGGACGTGTGGCACCGCTTCTACCCGATTTCGAAACAACGAGCAGGGCAAGTCCCCTCTCCCGGCGCGCGGGGAGAGGGTTAGGGTGAGGGGCAGCGATGGGGTGAAAAGGGGAGGCGCTTCCACGCCGAGGGTGGTGGTGACCTGTTGTGTCCAGATGTCACCCACCCGCCAAAAATCCATCCGCAATGTTTAAGAGAATTTAACCTCTCCACCGCTAGTCTCAAGCCTGCGATACCGCCGCGTGATCAACCACCGGCAGACCGCGATGCGGGCGGGGGTTCCGGGTGTTGCCGGAGCTTGTGCCTCAAAACGAAGCGGGACTGCGATCTATCGACGGGAAAGCCCGCCGACAGTCGTCTTCCTCCGGTTTCGTACCTTCAGTCCCGGAGGAATCTGGAACGCCCGGCCGCTTGAAAAAGCGGCCGGGCGTTGCTGTTTTGCAGGATCTGTAAAAGACCGTCAGAGAATGAAGTCGTCGGCATACATCTTGGTGACGCCGGACACGCTCACCTCGAAATCGGCGCGGCCGTCGCCATTGACGTCGCCCGACAGGATTCCGTTCGAAAAGCGCAGTTCGCCGGCATGGCGGCTGAATCCGTCATTGCCGATATAGTCGAATGCCTGGTTGCCACTAGCGCGCGTGCTGGCGTCGATGTTGGAGAGGTCGATCAGGTCGCCTTCCCCCGGCGTGAAATCGGCGATCACGTCGCGGCCGCTGCCGACCCGGCTGTCGCTGAGCGTATCGAAGTAGAAGATGTCGGCCCCCGAGCCGCCGTTCAGATAGTCCCTGCCGATACCGCCGGTGAGGTCGTCGTTACCAGAGCCACCATAGAGCAGGTCGTTGCCGGCGCCGCCATAGAGCCCGTCATTGCCGCCGAGGCCGTAGAGATCGTCCGCGCCGCCGAGACCCTTCAGCACGTTGCGGCCGAAGGAGCCGGTGATATCGTCGGCGGAATTCGTGCCGGTGACGTTCTCGATGCTGGCGAGATCCTCGACCTGGTCGCTGTCGATGGTCGCCGTACCCTTGCCGAGATCGATATCGACGCCCTTGCCGCGTTGCGAGGCGTAAGAGTCCTGCAGCTCGTAGCTGATCGTGTCGATGCCCGTGCCGCCGTTGAAGCTGTTGTTGTAGCCGACGGAGAGGAACGTATCGTTGCCGCTGTCGCCCTTGTAGATGCTGGCTTCCGAATTGACCTGAAAGATATCGTTGCCGTCGCCGCCGGAGACGACGTCATAGGCCTTGCCGTCTTCGGCGCGGATGTCGGCGATGTAGAGGTCGTTGCCGGTGCCGAGGAAGATGTCGTTGCCGCCCTCGTAATAGTTCACCACCCGGTCGTTGCCCGAACCCGCATCCACATAATTGAAGCCGCCAAGGCTGTCGGTGCGGTTGAGGTTGATCGTGTCATTGCCGCCGTAACCGTAGATCGACACCTCGGACAGACTGTTCTGGGTCAGGATGTCGTTCCTGTTGGTGCCGTAATAATTCGCCATGAATGCGTCCTCGCAGAATGATCGTTCAAGATGACACGCCCATCATGCGAGGAGCGGTGTGAATGCCGGCTGAACCGAATGTGGCTTTTCAGTGATATGAAAATCGGGCGCAAAGAGGGCGGCTTCAGACAGCCCGCCCTCAGACAGGCAGCCCGAGCTTTATCAGATCCGCCTTCAGCGTCCGGCCGTCGATGAACTGTACTGCCTGCCAGCCGGCCGCACGCGCGCCCTCGACATTGGCAAGGCTGTCGTCGATGAACAGCGTGGCTGCGGGTTCAAGGTCGAACGCCGCCTGATGCGTCTCGTAGATTTCGAGGTCCGGCTTGATCTGCCGCTTCTCGCCGGACACGGTAACGCCGCGCGGCAGGTTGAGGAAGGCAAAGCGCGCCCGCGCCTCGGCAAAGGTGTCCTCGGCGAAATTGGTCAGCATCGTCACGTCGTAGCCCTTCGCCACGAGACCTTCGAGAAGAACGACGCTCTCCTCATAGGCATGCGGCACCATCTCGCCCCAGTGGGTGCGGAAGGCGCGGATGTTCGCCTCCTGCTCGGGATGCTGCGCGATGAGCAGGTCTTCCGCCTCCGCCCAGCTGCGGCCGCGGTCCTGCTCGAGGTTCCATTCATGGGTGCAAACCGTCGCGAAGAACGCATTGCGCTCGGCCTCGTCGGGAATGAGCCGGCTGAACGGGATATGCGGATCGTAGTGGATCAGCACCTTGCCGATGTCGAAAACGATATGGCGGATGGGTGTCGTCACGTCGGTCATGGTGTGTCCTCGTTGTATCGGTCCCTGAGGCGTAGCGTCTCCGGACGGTTCCTATCGCATGACGTCACGAGATTTATGACGTCTTTGCAAAACAGCCGGGTAGCGCCTTTTCGATCGCTTTCCTCATCACGGTGGGCAGCGCCTGAGCGGCGAGGGTCTCGCGCGGCTCCCACCAGCCGTTCGCTATAATGGCGTCCCGTTCGACCTCGGCATGGCGAACGGCAAGGCGCAGCTCGAAATGGGTGAACACATGCACGATGCCGCCGCAGTCGTGCCAGAGGGTCGTGGACTTGCCCGCGAAAGGCGGCACGTGGGTGTCCGAAGGATCGGTCGTCCAGTCCGTACCCGGCACCTCGGTCATGCCGCCGAGCAACCCCTTGTCGCCCCGTTTGCTGAGATAGACCGCACCTGCAGCATCGGTCGCGACATAGGCGGTGCCGTATCGTACCGGCTTTGCCTTCTTCGCCAGCTTGACCGGAAAGCGCTCGGGGTCGCCGACCTTGAAGGCACGGCAATCGGCATTGATCGGACAGAGCGCGCAGACCGGTCGGCGCGGCGTGCAGATGGTCGAGCCGAGATCCATCATGGCTTGCGCGAAATCGCCCGGCCGATCGGCAGGCGTCATCGCGGCGACCAGCCGGCGCATCTCGGGCCGCGCCGCCGGCACGGGCGTCTCCACCCGGTAGAGCCGTGATATCACCCGCTCGACATTGCCGTCGAGCACCGCGCTCTGCCGGTTGAAGGCGATGGCGGCGATGGCGGCGGCGGTATAGTCGCCGATGCCCGGCAGCGCCTTCAGTCCCTCTTCCGTATCGGGAAAGCGCCCGCCATGCTGGCTCGCCACCGCTTCGGCGCATTTCTTCAGGTTCCGGGCGCGGGCGTAATAGCCGAGCCCGGCCCAGGCCTTCATCACCTCTTCGGTATCGGCCGCCGCGAGATCGGCGACCGTCGGCCACAGGGTCAGGAACTTGGCAAAATAGGCCTTTACCGCCTGCACGGTCGTCTGCTGCAGCATCACTTCCGACAGCCAGATATGGTAGGGGTCTGGCCGCTTGCCGGCTTTCGCCATCGGCGGCGTGATGCGCCATGGCAGCACGCGGTGACTGCGGTCGTACCAGTCGAGCAGCGAGGCGGCGGGAGACGCGGGCTCCGGCGAGGAATCCGGTATGGGCGATGTTAGGGCGGACGATGTTAGGGTGGGTGAGGCCAGCGTCTCGACCGTGGACTTGGAACGTTGCATCATGGTCCTTGAGCCCGACTTCCCGTATAGATCGTCGCAAGCAGCCTTGCGACAGCCGGTATCGTTTCGTGCGTCATAGCCGAAACGGCGGCGGCGGGTAAGAGCCGCGACACCATTCATCACCCACGCACCACTCAGGGGAGCAACCGCATGGCGCCTTCCAGGCCTTATACACCGAAGGGCGCTTATACCCCGAAAGGCGTCAGGCAGATCAGCGAGGTGGCGAACGGCCTGCTCGATCCAGTTCTGGCCAAACGCGCCGGCATCAGCACGCTGCTGCTCGGCTCCTGGGACGAGATCGCCGGCGAGGCCTTTGCCGATTGCACCCGCCCGGAAAAGATCGCCTGGCCGCGCCGCGTCTCCGAAATGGCCGGCGAGAGCCGCCACCAGCCGGGCGTGCTCACCATCGCCTGCGACGGCGCCCGCGCGCTGTTCCTCGCCCATGCCGAAGGCGAACTCGTCCAGCGCATCAACGGCTTCTTCGGCTTCCCCGCCATCGACCGCGTCCGCATCGTCCAGAAACCCGTCACGCCCGTAAACCGCACCCGCCGCCGCCCACGCCCCCTGACCGGCCAGCCGGCCCGGCATCTGGAAGCCCTGACGGCCGAAATCGAGGACGAAGGCCTGAAGGCGGCGCTGACGCGGCTGGGGACGGCGGTGCTGGGGCAGAAACGGTGATCAGACCGTCCACGGATTGATCACATTGAGGCCGCTTGCTGCGAACGGTGTGACGTCTCGTGTCGCCACCGAAAATCCGGTCGCGACGGCGATGGCGGCAATTTGTGCATCAGCCAATCCGATGGCCGTCCCGCTTTCTCGTGCTTTCTGCGAGATAATGGCAAATTCCCGTGCTGCCTGCATGTCGAAGGAAAGGATTCTGTCTCGGAAGATGGTCGTCACGAGGTGTTCCAGCGACGTTCGCAGCGTGTCCTTCCGCCGACCGGCAGGCATAATCGCCATGCCGGCAAATATCTCGGCCACCGTGATCGTCGTCAGGTACAATCTCGCCGCCGGCTGAGCGTCAAGCCATGAGAGAACGCGTTCACTCGGCATCTTGCGAAGAGGTTCAGAAACGACATTCGTATCGAGGATGATCATGTGAATGAAGGCGGTTCGTAGGCTTGTCGGTCCCGCCCGTCGTCGATGTCGATGCCGCCGATCGATTGCCCGATGGCCTTAAGATAGGCGCCGATACCCAGCGGCTCCTCGCTCGCGGCGGCTACTTGCAAAATAGCGCGAATTTCCGCCTCGGTGGTCCGTCCGTTTCGACGCGCGCGCGCTTCCAGTGCCTGATGGGTCTCCTCCGGGAGATTTCTGATCATGATGGCTGACATGGGTGCCTGTCCTCTCGTCTTCGACGCTCATATGGGACCTGTTGCAGTCTACCAGCAGCGAGCCGTTGCGATCAACAGCAGGCCGGAATATCGGGTGACTGTTCCCCGATGCCACAAATGCCTCACAATTCTTTGAACGATGGGGTGTGGGGGCCTCTTGTCCGGTCCCGGCGGGCGCGATATCGCAAAGGTCCCGTCTCCGCTTGAACAGGTGAACCATGTCCCTTTCTGAAATGACTTTGCTGAAACGCCTTTCGAGCGGTGTGGCCATCGCCACGCTGGCGCTCGCGCTCGTCGCCTGCAGCGACGAGAAGAAGGAGACGGCGAATGCGGCGGCTCCTGTCGAAACGGTCGACACCGCGACCAAGACGGAGATGAAGCCCGCGGATACGATGACGACATCGTCCACCGCCGCCACGCCCGCGACGACGCCGGTTCCCGCCCAGTCCCAGATGGCCCCGACACAGACGGCACAGGCGGCCGCGCCCGCAGCGTCTCCGGCCGCGCCCGAGCTGCCCCAGGCGGATGGCGAGGTCGAAATCTCCAAGCTGATGGAGCCCGGCGCGCTGCCGGAAATGGCCATTGGCAAGGCCGATGCGCCCGTCACCGTGGTCGAATACATGTCGATGACGTGCCCGCATTGCGCCAATTTCCACAACAACACGTTCGACGCCATCAAGGCGAAATATGTGGAGTCGGGCAAGGTTCGCTTCGTTCTGCGCGAGTTCCCGTTCGATCCGCGTGCCGCTGCCGCCTTCATGCTGGCGCGCTGCGCCCCGGAAGGCCAGTATTTCCCCATGGTCTCCATGCTCTTCAAGCAGCAGGAACAGTGGGCCGCCGCCCAGAACGGCCGCGACGCGCTGCTCCAGATGTCCAAGCTCGCCGGTTTCTCACAGGAGAGCTTCGAGGCCTGCCTGACGAACCAGAAGCTGCTGGACGATGTGAACGCCGTGATGCAGAAGGGTATGAAAGAGTACAAGGTGGCTTCGACGCCGACCTTCTTCATCAACGGCAAGCGCTATTCCGGAGACATGTCGGTTGACACCATGTCGGCCCTTATCGACCCTCTGCTTTAAGTCGCGACGGATTGCGGCACGGGAAACCGTGCCGTTCTCGCCGGTCATGCCCTCCTTCCCGTTCAAGACGGGCACGCCGTCATGAAATTCACCAAGCTGCGCGTCGTCGGCTTTAAATCCTTCGTCGAGCCGTCCGAGTTCGTCATCGAGCGCGGCCTGACCGGCGTCGTCGGGCCGAATGGCTGCGGCAAGTCGAACCTTGTCGAAGCCCTCCGCTGGGTGATGGGCGAGAATTCCTACAAGAACATGCGCGCGTCCGGCATGGACGACGTGATCTTTTCGGGCTCCGGCAAGCGCCCGGCGCGCAACACGGCCGAGGTCGGCCTCTATCTCGACAATACCGATCGCACCGCGCCGGCCGCCTTCAACGACAGCGACGAAATTCAGGTCACGCGCCGCATCGAGCGCGAAAACGGCTCGGTCTACCACATCAACGGGCGTGAGGCCCGGGCCAAGGACGTGCAACTGCTGTTTGCGGATGCCTCGACCGGCGCCCGCTCGCCCTCCATGGTGGGGCAGGGCCGCATCGGCGAGCTCATCGCCGCCAAGCCGCAGGCCCGGCGGCAACTGCTCGAAGAAGCGGCCGGTATCTCCGGTCTGCATTCCCGCCGCCACGAGGCCGAGCTGCGCCTGCGCGGGGCCGAAACCAACCTCGAACGGCTGGACGAGGTCACGGCCGAGCTCGAAAGCCGCATCGAAAGCCTCAAGCGCCAGTCGCGGCAGGCCAATCGCTTCAAGATGCTTTCGGCCGAGATCCGCGCCCATGAGGCCATGCTGTTCCACATCCGCTGGGTGCAGGCCAAGCAGGCGGAGGCGGAGGCCGACAGCCTGCTGAACCAGGCGACCTCGCTGGTGGCCGAAAAGGCGCAGGCCCAGATGGAGGCCGCGAAGAACCAGGCGATCGCGAGCCTGAAGCTGCCGGAACTGCGCGAGGAGGAGGCCCGCACCGCCGCCGGCCTCCAGCGGCTTCAGATCGCCCGCACCCAGCTCGACGAGGATATGAGCCGCACGCTGCGCCGGCGCGACGAGTTGCAGCGCCGCCTGACGCAGCTCGGTGAGGACATCGCCCGCGAGGAGCGGCTGGCGCTGGACAATGCCGGCGCCATGGCGCGGCTGGAAGAAGAGGCCGAGGCGCTGCGGGAAGACGCCGGGGACGCCGGCGAGCGGGCGGAGGAGGCGCGCGAGCGCCTTGCCGACGCGCAGGACGTGCTGGCCGTAAGCGAGCGCGCACTGGCGACGCTGACGGCCGAGCGCGCCGAGACGCAGGCGTCCCGCAGCCAGCTGGAGCGCACCATCCGCGATCTCGGCGACCGCCGCATGCGCCTGTCCCGCCAGATGTCCGAGCAGGCAGGCGAGATCGACAGGCTCGACCGCGAGATTGCGGCGCTCGAAGACCCCGAGATACACCGCGATGCCGTGGAGGCGGCGGAAGCCGACATCGAGGAGCGGGCACAGGCGGTGGCCGATGCCGAGGACGCGCTGGCCGAGGCGCGGGCGCGCGAGGCGGCGGCGCGCGGACCGCTGGAGGCCGCGCGCGCGCGGCTGAGCGCGGCGGAAACCGAGGCGCGCACCATCCGCCGCCTGCTGGAAGCCGCAACGCTTGCCGGCGGCGCGAGCCCCGTGGTCGATGCCATCGCGGTCGAGCGCGGCTTCGAGCCGCTGCTGGGCGCTGCCCTTGGCGACGACCTCGAATCGCCGCTCGACCCGTCGGCCCCCGTGCACTGGCGCGACCCCGGCCCGGGGAATGCCGACCCCCTCCTGCCAGAGGGCGTCGCCCCGCTAATCGATCATGTCGCGGCGCCGCAGACGCTGACGCGCAGCCTGTCGCAGGTGGGCATCGTCGCGGACGATGCCGAGGCGGCGCGGCTGCTCCCCGTGCTGAACCCCGGACAGCGGCTCGTGACCCGGTCGGGCGCGCTCTGGCGCTGGGATGGTCACGTCACCGGTGCCGATGCGCCGAGCGCGGCCACCCTGCGGCTGGAGAACCGCAACCGCCTTCGCGAACTCGATGCCGAGATCGCGGAGGCTAGTGACGCTCTGGCGCATTGCGAACGCAGCCTGAAGGCGGCGACGGACGCCATCCGCGCCGGTGACGACGCGGTGCGGTTGACGCGCGAGGCCGAGCGTCAGGCCGTCCGCCGCCTGTCGGAGACCCGCGATGCGCTGGCTTCGGCCGAACGCGCCCGCGGCGATCTCGCCCGCCGCAGCGCGGTGCTGACTGAGACCGCCGCCCGCATCGACGAGAGCCACGAGGAGGCGGCATCAGCATTGGAGGATGCCGTCGCGGCGCTGGAAGATGCCCCCGATATGGCCGATCTCGACCAGCGCCTCGCCGCCCAGGGCACGGCCGTTACGGCCGACCGGGCGGCTCTCGCCGAGGCCCGTGCGCTTTCCGACGGTCTCACCCGCGAGTCCGAGACGCGCGAGCGCCGCCTGCGGACGATCGACGCCGAGCGCCAGACCTGGGCGAGCCGGGCGGCCAGCGCCGAAGACCATATCGGCACCCTGCGCGACCGCGAAGCGGAAGCCCGCGACGAGATCGAGGCCATTCTGGACGCGCCCGATGAATTCGACGAAAAGCGCCGCGCGCTGATGAGCGCCCTTTCGGAGATGGAGGCGGCCCGTCGTGCGGCGGCCGACCGGCTGGTGGAGGCCGAAACCCGCCAGCGCGACGCGGATCGCCTCGCCGCAACCGCTCTTTCCGAACTGGCGGAAACCCGCGAGAAGCGCGGCCGTGCCGAGGAGCGGCTGATGTCGGCGCGTGAAAAGCGCGTCGAGGTGGAGGGGGCGATCCGCCAGGCTCTGTCCGTCGGCCCCCAGGATGTACTGCGCCTCACCGGCCGCGCGGTCGATGCCCTGCCGGGCGACCCGCGCACCGTGGAACGGGATCTTGAACGCCTGAAGATCGAGCGCGAGCGGCTGGGCGCCGTCAACCTGCGCGCCGAAGAGGAGCAGACGGAACTCGCGGACCGGCTCGCCGCGCTTCTCAAGGAGCGCGAGGATGTGATCGACGCGATCCGCAAGCTGCGCAGCGCCATCCAGAACCTCAACCGCGAGGGCCGCGAGCGCCTTCTGGCGGCGTTCGACATCGTCAACGCCCAGTTCCAGCGCCTGTTCACCCACCTCTTCGGCGGCGGCACCGCCGAGCTTCAACTGATCGAAAGCGACGACCCGCTGGATGCGGGTCTCGAAATCGTCGCACGCCCGCCGGGCAAAAAGCCGCAGACCATGACGCTGCTCTCCGGCGGCGAGCAGGCTCTGACCGCCATGGCCCTGATCTTCGCGGTCTTTCTCACCAATCCCGCACCCATCTGCGTGCTGGACGAGGTGGACGCGCCGCTGGACGACCACAATGTCGAGCGCTACTGCAACCTCATGGACGAAATGGCCGCTTCCACCGAAACCCGCTTCGTCATCATCACCCACAATCCCATCACCATGGCCCGCATGAACCGCCTCTTCGGCGTCACCATGGCGGAGCAGGGGGTCAGCCAGCTGGTGTCGGTGGATCTGCAGACGGCGGAACAGCTGCGGGAGGCGGTGTAGGGTCGGGTGGAGAACACGTTGGCAATCCCGAATGTCCTTGCTATTCTTGCGGCCACCGCTTTCTGCAGGAGATTGCCATGCCCACGCGCAATGTCGTCTTGACCGAACACCACGCGACCGTCATCGATCGCCTCGTGACATCGGGGCGCTACGAGAACGAGAGCGACGTGCTGCGTGAGGGGCTTCGCCTCGTCGAACGCAACGAACGTCTGGATGTCGTCAAGCTCGACGCCTTGCGCGAAGCAGCAAAAACAGGGTTCGGTGATCTCGATGAGGGACGGTTCACGGACATTCCGGACGAGGCTCTCGACGATGCCATTGGCAGTCTTGGACGTTTGGCCGAAACGACCCGGTCTTGACGGTCTGTCGGCGTGTTCCGCCTCTCAGCGACAGCAGAAGCCGATATTGTCGATATTCTCGCTTGGACCCACGATCATTTCGGGACCCCTGCGCGGTTGCGATATGAGCGCCTGATTCTAACGGCCCTGCGGAACGTGGCCGTCGATCCCGACCGCCCGGGGAGCGTCAAGCGTCCCGAGTTGGGCCATGGTGTCAGCAGCTATCATCTTCGCCACTGTCGCGATCAGGCACGTCTGGAAAACGGCATCGTTCGCCGTCCCAGACACTTGCTGCTCTATCGCCCCGAGGGCGCAGGCATCATCGGTATCGGTCGCGTGCTCTACGATGCAATGGAACTGGAGCGGCACCTTCCGGCCGAGTACAGGTCCGAATAAATATTCTGGCCGGCATGACACGGGGCTAGCTGACGTTCGTTTCGGATATAGCGCATCAGACCAGCATGCGGCCATGACCGAATGTATCGGTCAGTTCCCGGATCAACCGAGCTTCCGTCTCCGACAGACGATCCTGATCGACGAACCGCCAGTTTCGTTCGTAAAGGGCAAAGACTTCGTCTGCATCGATCGGACGCGAAGGATCCCTGTTCCAGACGAGGGTTGCAAGCTCGGGGAAATCCGCAGGTACGATCTTGTCTGCAACGCGGTGTCTCATAAGCGGATCCATACCAGAAAACAGCGAAAATATCAAAAATGCACAGACCGGTTAGCAGTGCGTCCACCCACGTGTACCCCCGCAATAATTTTGCTGCAATGCAGCAATAATCCCGCATGTGCAGCATTCCTAATCGGGGGCTGATGTTGTAGCGTGAAGAGGGAGACGAGGCGGACCGACTGGAGTTGCGGGAATGCGGCACGAGGACGGCTTTAGCCTCAGGGTGGAGACGGACATGAAGAAGTGGGTTTACACCTTTGGCGGAGGAAAGGCCGAGGGGCGGGCGCTGGATCACGACCTTCTGGGTGGCAAGGGCGCCAATCTCGCAGAGATGTGCAGCCTGGGTCTGCCGGTGCCGCCGGGTCTTACCATCGTGACACGCGCCTGCGCGCTCTATTCCGAAAACGGCCGCGCCATTCCCGACAGCCTCAAGGCCGAGGTGCTCGCCGGCATTTCCATCGTCGAGGACATGGCCGGTCGCCGCTTCGGCGATGCGGAACGGCCCCTGCTGCTGTCCGTTCGCTCCGGCGCGCGCGCCTCTATGCCCGGCATGATGGATACGGTGCTCAATCTCGGCCTGAACGACGACACGGTGGAGGCGTTGGCGCGCGACAGCGGCGATGCGCGTTTTGCCTGGGACAGCTATCGTCGCTTCATCCAGATGTATGGCGACGTCGTCATGGGCCTCGACCACGAGGTCTTCGCCGAGCTGCTGGAGGACGAAAAGGGCCGGATCGGCAAGGAGCAGGAGACTGATTTCACGGTCGATGAATGGCGCCGCCTCGTGGGCCGCTACAAGGATGTCATCGAGGAGGAGACGGGCGAGGGCTTCCCGCAGGATCCCGCGGTGCAACTCTGGGGTGCCATCGGCGCGGTTTTCGCAAGCTGGATGAACCCGCGCGCCGTGACCTATCGCCTGCTGCACAATATTCCCGCCGACTGGGGCACGGCGGTCAACGTCCAGACCATGGTGTTCGGCAATCTCGGCAATGATTCCGCCACCGGCGTCGCCTTCACGCGCAATCCCTCGACCGGCGAAAAGGCCCTCTATGGCGAATTCCTGGTCAATGCGCAGGGCGAAGACGTCGTCGCCGGCATCCGCACGCCGCAGAACATCACCGAAATCGCCCGCATCGCCTCCGGCTCCGACCGGCCCTCGCTCGAAAAGGTGATGCCGGACGCGTTTGCGGATCTCTGTGCCATCTGCGACCGGCTGGAAGCGCATTACCGCGACATGCAGGACATCGAGTTCACCATCGAGCAGGGCAAGCTGTGGATGCTGCAGACCCGCTCCGGCAAGCGCACGGCGCGCGCGGCGATGAAGGTCGCGGTCGACATGGCCGACGAACGGCTGATCTCGCGCGAGGAGGCGGTGACCCGCATCGATCCCGCCGCGCTCGACCAGCTGCTGCACCCGACCATCGATCCGTCCGCCCGCCGCGACATCATCGGCGCCGGCCTGCCCGCTTCGCCGGGGGCTGCAACCGGCGAGATCGTCTTCACCTCGGAAGAGGCCGTGCAGGCAAAGAAAGAGGGCCGCGCCGTCATTCTGGTCAGGGTCGAGACCAGCCCGGAGGACATTCACGGCATGCATGCGGCCGAAGGCATCCTGACGACGCGCGGCGGGATGACCAGCCACGCCGCCGTGGTCGCGCGCGGCATGGGCATCCCTTGCGTCTCCGGTGCCGGCAGCATTCGCGTCGATCTGCGCAATGAAAAGCTCGTCGCCGCCGGCGCCACCTTTGCGCGCGGCGACGTCATCACCATCGACGGCTCCTCGGGCCAGGTGCTCAAAGGCCGCGTCTCTATGGTCCAGCCGGAACTCTCCGGCGATTTCGGCCGCATCATGGAATGGGCGGATGCCAGCCGGCGCATGACCGTGCGCACCAATGCCGATACGCCGGCCGACGCCCGCGCCGCGCGCTCCTTCGGTGCGGAGGGCATCGGCCTCTGCCGCACCGAGCATATGTTCTTCGAGGGCGAGCGCATCAATGTCATGCGCGAGATGATTCTGGCCGCCGACGAGGCCGGGCGGCGCGCATCGCTGGCAAAACTCCTGCCGATGCAGCGGGCCGATTTCACCGAGCTGTTCTCCATCATGCACGGCCTGCCCGTGACGATCCGCCTGCTCGATCCGCCGCTGCACGAGTTCCTGCCGAAGACCGACGAGGAAATCGCCGATGTCGCGGTGGCGCTCGGCATGAAACCGCTCGAACTGCGCCAGCGGGTGGATGCGCTGCACGAGTTCAACCCCATGCTCGGCCATCGCGGCTGCCGGCTGGCCATTTCCTATCCCGAAATCGTGGAAATGCAGGCCCGGGCGATCTTCGAGGCGGCGGTGCTGGCGGCGCGGGAAACGGGGGCGCCCGTGGTGCCGGAAATCATGGTACCGCTGGTGGGGCTGAAGGCCGAACTCGACTACGTCAAGGCCCGCATCGATGCGGTCGCCGCCGATATCCTCGATGAGGCCGGTGTCGGCATCGATTATCTCGTGGGAACCATGATCGAGCTGCCGCGCGCGGCCCTTCGCGCCCATGTCATCGCCGAGTCCGCCGACTTCTTTTCCTTCGGCACCAACGACCTGACGCAAACAACCTTCGGTATATCGCGTGACGATGCCGCGCAGTTCCTCAACACCTACCGCATGAAGGGCATCATCGACCGCGACCCCTTCGTGTCGATCGATTATGACGGTGTCGGCGAACTCATCCAGATCGCGGCCGAGCGCGGCCGGCGCACGAAGAACGGTCTGAAGCTCGGAATCTGCGGCGAGCATGGCGGCGACCCGGCCTCCATCCGTTTTTGCGAGGAAACGGGCCTGGACTACGTTTCCTGCTCACCGTTTCGCGTTCCCATCGCCCGTCTCGCCGCCGCGCAGGCCGCCATCAACGGCAAGATTTCGGGGGACTGATCTCTGGAGTGCAACCCCATTTTTGGCGTGCGCACGCGCGCCATTCATGACCGCTTAAAGGTTCATCAGTAAGGAGTTGAGGAGGCAGAGCTCAAGGACGGAACGGATGAACCAGGGAAAGCGCGGCGCTCGATCGCTTTACTGCAAGTGGCGCAACACCTCCCTCGTCGTCGGCGCAGCCCTCATCGGCATGGCGGTCTGGATCGTCGCGCCATCGGTCACGGCCTATGTCGATGCGGAAAGAAGTTTGGTTTCCGTCCAGGAATATGAAGCACTGCTGATCGCGTCGCGCGCGCTGTCGGCCGAGCGTGGGCCGTCCAATGTTCTCATGTCGGTCGAGGTCGGCGCCGATCCCTCGGCGGTAATCCGCTTGAAGGAAGCCCGACGTGCAACCGACACAGCGTTATCGGTGGTGGACCGGACGCGGAACCTGCCGCTTGCGCCGGGCATCGTCCGCAGCCTGCGCGAAGCACTGGGTCTTGCCCGCGACCGCATCGACGGCATTGCGCAGATGCCGTACGCGGAGCGCACGCTCGATATGATGACCGAGGCGATCTCTGCCATGTTCGGGATCGCGGACGAGATCCAGCCGACCGTCGAGCTGGCGGCGGAAACGCTGGAAAAGAAGAACCCTGCTTTGGCTGGCAGCGTGTTCACAGCTCTCGTCGTGACCAATCTGCGTGATCAGGCGGGCCGGCTGGCAAGCCATATCGTGCCCAGCATATCCCGCGCGCTTCCGCTTTCGCCCACTGCTGCCGGCAGGGTCGACCGCACGCAGGGCCGTATCGACCAGCTGATGCAGATGCTCGGCGTGCGTCTCGACGTGTCGGATGCGGGCCTGCGTGCGCTGATGGGCGAGGTGCGCCGGCTCTTCATCGGGCGCGGCGTCCGCCTTATCGAAAAGCTGACGCTGGAGGGACGCGCCGGCGGGCACTACAGCATTGCCCCGGCGGGGCTGACCGGCCTTTACGTTCCGACGCTCGTTCCGCTTGAAGGCCTGCGCAAGGCGACCATCCACCAGATGGTGACCGATATCGTCCGCAGCCGCGATATCGCCTTCATCCGGCTCATCGGCATGGCGGCGGCAACCGTTCTGCTCCTCGTTCTGCTGGTCGTCGTCATGCGCCGCCTGTTCCTCTCCGTGCTTCGCCCGCTGCTGACGGCCCATGAGATGATCGTCGGCCTCGCCGAGGAGAGACCGGTCGGGCGGCCGGGCTTCGAGGCGGATACGCGCGAACTCAACGATCTCTTCGACGCCATTGCCCGGCTGGAAGGCCAGCTTGCCGAACGGCGCGAGCTGACCGAGCGGCTGCGCGTCCGGGCGGAAACCGATCCGTTGACGGGCCTTCTCAATCGTGCCCGGTTTTTCGGCCTCGGCGATACGCGGTTCGCCGCCGCCATGGGCGACGCGGCGATGGCCCGCACGACCGAAGCCCGCACTGCCCCGCCCGACTCTGCCCCGCCCGACACTGCCCAGTCCGAAAGGGCGGAGGCGGACACGCTGGAGGCCGGTAGCCGCATTGGCGTGCTCTATATCGATCTCGACGGCTTCAAAGGCGTCAACGATACGCTCGGGCACTTCGCGGGCGACCACCTACTGCGCGACATCGCCGTCCGCCTTTCGAATGCCGTCGGCCCGGAAAGCCTGCTCGCGCGTCTGGGCGGCGACGAATTTGCCATCTGCACGCCCGTGCCGGATGCAGCCGGGCTCGAAGCCTTCGCACGCCACATCCTGCTGCAGTTCAACAGGCCGATCGATATCAACGGCATACCCATCCGGGTCGGCGCGAGCATCGGGCTCGCCCTGATGACGGACGGAGACGGGACGGAGGCCCGCGTTTTGTCTTTCTCGCAGCTCTGCTGCAATGCGGACATCGCGCTTTATGATGCAAAGCGAAGCAGCCGGAATACCTACCGCATCTTCGGCGGCGCAGTGGAAAAACCCATGCCCGAACGCCGGGCGCTGGCGGGCTAGGGCTGCTGCCTACATTCGCTGGAACACATCCACGAAGGCCTGCGCGAAGTTGGCAAGCCCCATGGTGCGCTCGTTCGGCTTCTCGATCCGGATCGAGGAGCCATCGTTTTCCAGACAGGCAAAGATTGTCTCGCTGCCCGGGCCGCTGTCACGCGGGATCCGCAGCACCGCGATCCGCTCGCAGTTCTCGATGAGCCCGGAGGCGGGGAGATCGAACAGGAATGCCCCCCTGAGGTCGGTCGCGGCGGCGCGCACCCTGTCGGAAAAGTCGTCGCCATCCGGTGCCGTACCGTCGAGTGACAGTTCCAGTTCCAGCATTTCCATGGTGAATTCGAACTCGCTGCCCTCCAGCGTGGCCGGAGCGGCGTGGGTTTCGATATCGTGAGAACGCATCGTCGTCATCCCTTCGCAACCGGCCAGATCCGGTGGAATATGGCCCAGCCGTTGTCTTGCAGGCCCGAGTTCATCGATCATCTTGTTAATAAGAATGGCAATTCCGTGGCACCGCGTCTCCCGGTTGCGGAAGATCGTGAAGCGCTGACCAACGCCGCATGCCCGGAAAGGTTCCGGATGTCGCGAGCGGGAAATGTCAGTGGCTTGCCCAACCATAGCGTCCTCTGTTGCGTCACGGGTGGAATTAGCCTTGGATGGGGGATGACGGGTCTCGATGAGAGCAGCCGCGCTGTACAGTTGCCATCGGGTTTCCGGCGATGGCATGGTGCCCATGCGACGGTTTCCAGCAGGTTTTTATCGGCGAGACTTGGTGTAAGAGACTGTTTGAAAAGCCGCCTCTCCGCCGCCGGGTTTCCTGACAGGCTCAAGGGACGGGGTGACGGCGCATCGGCCGAACAAAGGCAGAGACAGAGGTTCGGCCGACAATGATCACCTATGAGCGCCCGATATCCTACGCCGCCCGCTGGGCGCGCCACGCCGCGCGGCTGGCCTTCGTCCTCTTTGTGCTGTCGCTCGCGGCCCATCGCTTCGGCTCGCTCTCCAGCACGCTCTTCGTGACGCTCGCCCTCGTCAGCGCCGGGCTGGCGCTGGTGGCCGTCCTCCTCTCCGTCATCGGCTTTGTCCGCCTGTGGCAGGTGGCGGCGGTTGGCGGCATCGCCTCCACCATGGCCTTGCTCTATGCATCTCTTCCGCTGGCCGCCGCAGGGCTCGTTCTCTCGCAGGTCGTGGGCAAGCCAGCGATCACCGATGTCTCCACCGACCTCGCAACGCCGCCGCCCTTCATCCGCGACCGTCCGATCGAGACGGGCTGGCTAACCCCGGCAGCCCCCGTCGTTGCCGACCGGCAGGCCCAGGCGCGCGCCTATCCCGCCCTCACGGGGCGTCGTTACGACGGGGCGCTCGACCGGGTGCTGACCGGCGTGCGCATAGTGGCCGACCAGTCGGGCATCGCCATCGTCGCGGAAGAGGGCCTGGAAAATGCCGAGCCGGACTTCGAGGATCTCGCTCTCCGGGCGGAGCCCCCGGCAAACGCCCTGCGCGATGCGCCCGATAAGGCCACAAGTAAGGCCAATGGCAAGGTCGCGGGCAAAACGCCGACGGGAAAAGGCGGCCGCGATACCCCCGCCGCGCGGGATCCGGGACCGGTTCCCATTCCGCTCTCGCGACCGAAGCAGGATGCAGGCCCCCTCCCGCCCGGCCGAAAAGCCGGCGACATCCTCCTGCAGGGCGAAAGCCGCAGCCGCATCGCCGGCTTCCGCTTCGATCTCGTCATCCGTCTTCGCGAGGAATCCGAAACCACCTTCGTCGATATCCGCGTCGCCTCCCGCCTCGGCCGCCACGACCTCGGCCTCGACGCCGCCACGGCCGAACGCTTCCTCCACGCGCTCGACGCGGAGCTGCTGGGGATCGCGGGGGACTGATACCCGGTATCAGGCACGGTTATGGACGCCGCATGGCTGGCGAAACGGCGCGCTACAGCGCATCCCCCGCCAGCCGATAGTGCCCCGTCAGCGCGGGCGGGCCGTCGGTGACCACGAGGCCGCGCTCTACCAGATCCTCCAGATGCGCCAGCACGGACAGCGCCGCCGCCCCATGCAGCCGGGGATCGGTGGAAGCATAGAGCGCCTGCACGATCTCGGAAATCCCGGAGTCGCCGCGGCGGATGCGCTCCAGCACGCCGCGCTCGCGCATGCGCCTGTGCGCGCGCAGGCCGCGCAGGAATTTCGCGGGCTCGCTCACCGGACCGCCGTGGCCGGGCAGATAGAGCCGGTCGTCGCGCGCCAGCATCTTGTCGAGCGAGGCCATGTAGTCGCGCATCGCGCCATCCGGCGGCGCGACGATGCTCGTCGCCCAGGCCATCACATGATCGGCGGAAAAGACGATGCCGGTGCCATTCAGCGCAAAGGAGAGATGGTTCGCCGTATGGCCCGGTGTGGCGAGCGCCGTCAGTGCCCAGCCGTCGCCCTCGACGGCCGCGCCGTCGGCAAGGGCCAGATCCGGCACGAAATCCATGTCGGCGCTTTCCGAAAACGGATTGACCTCGCCGTCGTGAAGTGTCCGGGATGGCCGATGCGGGCCTTCCGCCGCGATCACCCCGCCCACCTTTGCCTGCAGAACCCGGGCGAGCGGCGCATGATCGCGATGGGTATGGCTGACGAGGATATGGCTGACCGGCCGCCCGTCGATCGCCCGCAGGAGGGCGGCCAGATGCGCATCGTCCAGCGGACCGGGATCGATCACCGCCAGCGTGCGCTCGCCCACGATATAGCTGTTCGTGCCGTGAAAGGTGAACGGCCCGGGGTTGTTCACCGTGATCCGCCGTACGCCATCGGCAACGGTTATGGCCTGCCCGTGCGCAGGCTCGAAAGCGCGCTCGAAATGCGGCTCTTCCTCGCTCTCGAGGGGTGCGCCGCTCACTTGAGTTCGATCTCGATGAAGCGCATGGGCTCGATGCCGGCATTGACGACAGTGTGCTCCACCCCCGCATCGTCGCCGATTCCCGTCGGCCGCGCCGGCATCCGAGCCCGATATCCCGCCATACGTCTCTCCTTGCGACCGCGTATGACGGGAGCCTAAAGCGTCTTTCCCAAATCCGAAAGCCCGCGCCCCGCTTCAGGCAAACGTACCCACACAAACCGGCTCTTCCGACAAACTTACGCCCAGCCAAACTTACCCGTTGTCCCCGCCCTCACGCTTTGCTATCAGCCCAGCACCCGGACATCACCGCACCCGGGCCGGCAATGGGGCGTCGCCAAGCGGTAAGGCACCGGTTTTTGGTACCGGCATTCCCAGGTTCGAATCCTGGCGCCCCAGCCAGCAACTCTTTTTCAGACCGGAAATCCACGTTTTCAAGCGCTTATGCTTAGCTGGGAATCGAATGGGACGCATTGTCTCACAGGACTGTCTGACAGAGATGGATTCGAAATCCTGATCACCCTTCACAAAGGGTTTAGCATGGCAGCAGTTCAGCACGTCAGGAACACGTTGAACTTCTACAAGACCAATGGCTTTGGCCGCCCGGGCAAGGAAAAGCTCACTGCACTCGCGATGGCCTATCAACAATGATTGGATTGCTGCCGTAAAGCTGTCATTCTGGTGATATCTATAGATACGGGTATCTCCATGAAGCGTCCTACCATCGCCGATGTCGCACAGGCGGCGGGATTGAGTGTTGCCACTGTCGATCGGGTTTTGAACGGTCGTCTTCCCGTTCGCGAGGAGACCTCGCGAAAGGTGTATGAAGCGGCAGAGAAGCTGGGTTTTCACGGCGCCAAGATCATCCGTCAGCGCATGATGGCCGATCTTCCGTCCTACAGGTTCGGTATTATTCTGCGGAAGGAGCGACAGGCATTCTATCAGGCTTTTGCCGAACAGTTGAATGCGGCTGCGGCGGCCGTGAAGGATCGTCATGTCAGCCTGACGATCACTTATGCTGTTTCGGGCGAGCCGAGCGAACTGTCGGAACTGATGCACGGCATGGCCGGCAAGGTTTCGGCCATCGCGGTGACGGGGCCTGATCACTATGACGTGACGGCGGCAGTCTCGACACTGAAGGCCAAGGGCATCCCGACGTTTGCCCTCTTGACCGATCTGGCTCAAGGCGTGCGCGAGGCCTATCTCGGCACCAACAATATGAAGGTCGGACGAAGTGCGGCCTGGATGATCTCCAAACTCTCGCCCGCACCGGGAAAGGTGGTCCTGTTTCTCGGCGGCCACCGGTTTCACGGACATTCGCTCCGTGAGATGGGCTTTCGCGCTTACATGCGCGAGTTCGCGCCGCAGTTTCAGGTTCTCGATGCGCATATCAATCTCGAAACCCGGCGGCTGACCTATGAACTTCTGATGGATACGCTGTCGCACCATCCCGATCTCGTCGGCGTCTACTGCATGGGCGGCGGCATGGAGGGCGCCATCGAGGCGCTGAAGGAGAGCAAGCGCTCGGAGGAGATCGCCTGCCTCGTCAACGAACTCACCCCGGAGTCCCGCCAGGCGCTGCTCGAGCGCCGGATCTCGGGCGTTTTTCAGACGCCACTGGTCGAACTGTGTGCCGACCTGATTGCAACGATGGTGCATACGATCGAGCACGGCATGGCCGAAAGCCCCGGGCAGCGCTTCTTTCCAGCACTTCTCTGGGTTCCTGAAAGTCTATGAGCGAATGATAGAAAAATGTCAGGTTGCAGGGAACGTTTCTATCAGGAATGACGGCTTGACCCTCTCATGACGTGTTGACCCGCCGGGCCGACTGCGGAATTGTCCCCCTGCGGTGACGAGGTAGGAGCTCACCGCTTACGCAACAAGATCCTTGTTTCCCGCCACTGCTTCGCCAGCGGCGTCGGACACGCATGCCCATAAACAGCCGCGCAACGGCGGCAACACGGATAAAGTGGAGGAGAACCCAATGAAGAAATATCTCTTGGCGACAGCGCTGGCATCGATGCTCGCGACAACGGCCTCGGCCGAGACCATCGGCGTCTCGATGGCGCTTTTCGACGACAACTTCCTGACCGTTCTTCGCAACGGCATGACGGACTACTCGAAGGATCTGAAGGACGTCACGCTGCAGATCGAGGACGCGCAGAACGATGTCGGCAAGCAGCTGAGCCAGGTGCAGAACTTTGTGGCCTCCGGCGTCGATGCGATCATCGTCAACCCGGTCGACACCGATGCGACCGTCGCACTGTCGCAGGCTGCGGCTGCCGCCGGCATCCCGCTCGTCTATGTCAACCGCCAGCCCGTCAACGTCGATGACCTTCCCGAAAAGCAGGCCTTCGTCGCCTCCGACGAAAAGGAATCCGGCACGCTGCAGACGAAGGAAGTCTGCCGCATGTTGAAGGCTGCCGGCAAGACCGAGGCGAAAGCCGTCGTGATGATGGGCGAACTGTCGAACCAGGCGGCGCGCATGCGCACGCAGGACATCAAGGACGTGCTTGCGACACCGGATTGCAGCTTCATCAAGATCGTCGAGGAGCAGACCGCCAACTGGTCGCGCACGCAGGGCTCCGACCTCATGACCAACTGGCTTTCGGCCGGCGTCCAGTTTGATGCCGTGATCGCCAACAACGACGAGATGGCCATCGGTGCGATCCAGGCCCTGAAGTCGTCCGGGCGCGCCATGGACGATGTCATCGTCGCCGGGATCGATGCGACCCAGGATGCTTTGGCCTCCATCGCGGCCGGCGAGCTCGATGTCTCGGTCTTCCAGAACGCGGCCGGTCAGGGCCGTGGTGCCGTGGATGCCGCGCTGAAGATCGCACGCGGCGAGACCGTGGAGAAGAAGGGCTACGTCCCCTTCGAGCTCGTGACGCCTGCAAACCTCAAGGACTATCAGGCGAAGAACTGATCCTCTTTGCGACAGAGGGGGAGGCGGCGACGCCTTCCCCGATCCTATCCTGGAGGGTTTCCTTATGGTCAGTCCCCGCACTGCCGAAGCGATCAAGCACGTCATCGAAGAGACCGAACGCCACGGACTTCTCTCTATCGAGGGTATCCGCAAGGAGTTTCCGGGTGTCGTCGCGCTCGATAACGTCCAGCTGCGCGTTCGCCGCGGCACCGTTCACGCCCTGATGGGGGAAAACGGGGCCGGCAAATCGACATTGATGAAAATCATCGCCGGAATCTATCAGCCGGATGCCGGCGAAATCCGCCTTCGGGGGGAGCTCGTCACGTTAAAGTCGCCGCTCGATGCGCTTGAGCAGGGCATCGCGATGATCCATCAGGAGCTGGCCCTGATGAACTGGATGACGGTCGCCGAAAACATCTGGATCCGGCGTGAGCCGAAAAACCGGTTCGGTCTCATCGATCATGGTCGGATGGCGGAGATGACGGCCGATCTTTTCGACCGTCTGCGCATCAAGCTCGATCCGCGCGCGCAGGTGTCGGAGCTGACCGTCGCCCAGAAGCAGATGGTCGAGATCGCCCGTGCCGTGAGCTATGACAGCTCCATCCTCATCATGGACGAGCCGACATCGGCTTTGACGGATCGCGAGGTCGAAGGCCTGTTCTCGATCATCCGCGACCTGCGCGAACGCGGGATCGGCATCGTCTACATCACGCACAAGATGAACGAGCTGTTCGAGATCGCCGACGAGTTCACCGTATTCCGCGACGGCAAATATGTCGGCTCTCATCTGTCGAAGGACGTCAACCGCGACGACATCATCCGCATGATGGTCGGGCGCGATATCACCGACATGTTCCCGAAGATCGAGTGCCCGATCGGCGAGGTCATCCTCGAGGTCCGCAATCTTACGATTCCCGGCGTCTTCCACGACATATCGTTCTCGCTCCGGCGCGGGGAGATCCTGGGGCTTGCGGGGCTTGTGGGGTCGAAACGGTCGAACGTCGCCGAAGCGATCTTCGGGGTCACGCCTGCCACATCCGGCGAGATCCTGGTCAACGGCACGGCGGTGACCATCGGAAGCCCGAGCGCTGCCATGGCGCAGGGCTTTGCCTTCCTCACCGAGGATCGCAAGGAGACGGGCTGCTTCCTGAGCCTCAATTGCCTGGAAAATATCCAGTCGGCGCTGATCACGCGGTCGCACGTCAAGGGCGGTTTTGTCGATCAGTCCACCGTGACCAAGCTTTCCGAGGACATGGCGCGGCAATTGAGGGTGAAGACCCCGAACCTTTACGAGACCGTCGAGAACCTCTCGGGCGGCAACCAGCAGAAGCTGCTGATCGCCCGCTGGCTCCTGACCAAGCCGCGCATTCTTATCCTCGACGAACCCACCCGTGGCATCGACGTCGGCGCCAAGTCGGAAATCCATCGGCTCATCACCGGTCTCGCGGCGGAGGGCGTCGCGGTGCTGATGATCTCGTCGGAACTGCCGGAGGTGCTGGGGATGAGCGACCGCATCGTCGTCATGCATGAAGGTCGCGTGTCCGGCGTCCTCGACCGCGCCGACGCCACTCAAGTCAAGATCATGGACCTCGCTGCGCGCTAGTCGCGCATCGCGGGAGGAGACAGCGAACATGAACACCATCACGCAACCGGTTCCCAAATTGCAGCAGACGCGGCGTCGCGTTCCCCCGGAACTGACGATCCTTCTCGTGCTCGTCGGGATCTCGCTGACGTTCGAAATTCTCGGCTGGATGCTGCAGGGGCAGAGCTTCCTCGGCAATACGCAGCGGCTCTCGATCATGATCCTGCAGGTCTCGGTCATCGGCATCATCGCGATCGGTGTCACGCAGGTCATCATCTCGGACGGCATCGACCTCAGCTCCGGTTCGATCGTCGGGGCAACGGCGATGATCTCCATGAGTCTGGCCCAGGTCGGCACCTTCGAGCGTGCGCTCTATCCCGGCCTGACGGATCTTCCGGTCATCGTGCCCGTTATTGCCGGGCTTCTGGTCGGCGTCGTCTGCGGCGCGATCAACGGGCTTCTCATCGCTTACTCGCGCATCCCGCCGTTCATCGCGACGCTCGGTATGATGGTCACCGCACGCGGCTTTGCGAAGTGGTACACCAAAGGTCAGCCGATCAGCTTTCCCACAGACAGCTTTGCGGCGATCGGCAAGGGACTCGCACCGGTCCTGATTTTCCTCATCGTCGCCGCCATCATGCATGTGGTCCTGCGCTACACCCGTTATGGCAAGTTCACCTATGCCATCGGCGCGAACAAGCAGGCGGCGCGCGTCTCGGGCATCGATGTCGAGCGCCACACGGTCAAGGTCTATGCGGTCGCGGGTCTCCTCTCGGCACTCGCCGGCATCGTCGTCGCCTCGCGCGGCCTGACCGCCCAGGCCGGCATGGGCACGAGCTATGAGCTCGATGCGATTGCCATGGCCGTCATCGGCGGTGTCTCCCTTTCGGGCGGTCGCGGCTCCATCCTCGGCACCATGATCGGCATGGTCATCTTCGGGGTCATCATCTCCGGGTTCACGTTCCTGCGGCTCGATGCCTATTATCAGGAAATGCTCAAGGGCATCATCATCGTCGCCGCCGTCGTGGCCGACGTCTATCGCCAGCGAAAGCGCGTGAAAAAGGCCTGACCATCTGGACGCGAGATGACCATCCAGCCCTGAACGTCCATTCCATCCGCAGAACGGCGTCATCGATGCAGAATCGACACGAGGTCCGAGAGCCTTGACGCATGCGCAGAAAAGACCAGCGAGAAGGAGATAATCCCTCATGAAACACACCCTCGACCCACACATGTTCCGGCACCTGTCGTTGGAGGACACCTGCCGGAAAGTTGCCGATCTCGGCTACGACTACGTGGAACTGTCGCCGCGTCCGGATTTTCTCTCCTGGTGGACGAGGCCCAAGGTCTATCCGGAGCGCGTCGCCAGCTTCAAGAAGGCGCTCAAGGATCACGGTGTCGGCCTTGCGACACTCCAGCCGATGTATCGCTGGGCGAGCCCTTACCAGGACGAGTGGGACAACGCGATCGACAACTGGAAGCGCGTCATCGAGATTGCGGTCGAGATGGATGGTCCGATGCTCGTCTCGGAGTTCGGGCGTGGCGGATCGCCGGACCGCAGCCTAAACGATCGCTCGGGCCTTCATCGTCCCGAGACCTGCGAGGCCCAGTTCTTCCGCGCCATGGATATTCTCGTGCCTCTCCTCGAGAAGGAAGGCCTTGTCCTGTCTCTGGAAGCGCACCCGGAAGACTGGATCGAACAGATCGCACCGGCCGTCGATATCATCAAGACGATCAACTCGCCGTCCGTCAAAGCGTCGTTCATCGCGCCGCACACGTTCTTCTACGGTCCCGACATGGTTGCCAATCTTCGTGCGACGGAGGGGCATCTGGTGCATGTCCGGCTGGCCGACACCTACGACCACAACAAGTCGTCGGAGCTTCGCTACATCGTCAACCCTCCGGGTTCCAAGGTGCGCGTCCATCAGCACACCAACTTCGGCCAGGGCGAGATCGATTTCGACACGTTCTTCGCAACGCTCGCAGACATGAAATTCGACGGTGTTCTCTCGAACTGCGTGTTCGCCTGGGAAGACCGTGTCGATGAGAGCGCGCGCTTCATGCTCAACGAAACCCGGCGCTACGTCGCCAAATACTGGAATGAGGCCTGAAATGACTGTTAGAATTGGTGTTATCGGCACGGGTGCCATCGGGCGCGATCATGCGCGCCGCATCAACCACGTCCTTGGCGGCGCAAGGATCGTCGCTCTGAGCGACGTCAACCGGGCCTCGGCCGAAGCGGTCAAGGCAGACATCGCACCGGATGCCGCCATTTTCGACACGGGCGAGGCGCTGATCGCCTCGCCGGATGTCGATGCCGTTCTCGTGACCTCCTGGGGCGCGACGCACGAACAATATGTCCTCGCAGCAATCGCTGCCGGCAAGCCGTGTTTCTGCGAGAAGCCGTTGGCCACGACGGCGGATGGCGGCAAGCGCATCGTCGATGCGGAGGTCGCTCATGGGAAACGCCTCGTGCAGGTCGGCTTCATGCGCCGCTACGATGCGGGCTACGTCGCCCTGAAGAAGGTGGTCGACAGCCAGATCGGCGCGCCGATCATGGTGCATGCCGCGCACCGCAACCCCGCCGTGCCCGAGCAATACGTCACCCCGATGGCGATCCACGACACGATGATCCACGAGATCGACGTGCTGCGCTGGCTGCTCGACGACGACTACGTCTCCGCCCGCGTTCTCTTTCCGCGGGCCTCCGCCCGCAGCCATGCCAAGCTGCGCGATCCCCAGATCGTCATTCTGGAAACCGCCAAGGGCACGATCATCGACGTCGAGATCTTCGTGAACTGCCACTACGGCTACGACATCCAGTGCCAGGTCGTCGGCGAGGACGGTATCGCCAACTTGCCCGACCCCATGGCCATTCCCATGCGTCTCGGTGCGCGCCAGCAGAGCGAGATCCTGACCGACTGGAAGGACCGTTTCATCGCCAGCTACGACGTCGAACTGCAGGATTTCATCCATGCCGCGGCCAGGGGCACCGCCTCCGGCCCCAGTTCATGGGACGGCTATGTCGCCGCAATCACATCGGATGCCTGCGTCAGCGCGCAGGATGCCGAAGGTGCCGCGATCGCCATCAACCTTCCCGCCCGTCCGGCGCTGTATAACTGAGGTCTCCCATGCGTTTTGCCATCAACCACATCACGGCCCCGAACCTGTCTCTCGAGGATTTCTTTTCAACCGCCCGCCGTCTCGGGCTGACGGAGGTCGAAATCCGCAACGACACCCCGGATGTCGTCCACACGATGGACCCCGCAGACGTCAAGGCGGCGGCGGAGAAGGCCGGCGTCGAGATCGTTTCGATCAACGCGCTTTATCCCTTCAACGTCTGGTCGGGAGATCTCCCGGCAAAGGCTGTGGCTCTGGCGGATTACGCTGCGGCGAGCGGCGCCAAGGCGCTGGTCATGTGCCCGCTGAATGACGGGACAAAGGTATCTTTCGATGATCTCGTGGCAGCTCTCTCAGCCATGAAGCCGATCCTTCAGGAGCGCGGTCTGACAGGCCTCGTCGAGCCCCTGGGATTCCCGATCTCCTCCTTGAGAACGAAGGCGGAAGCCCTCAGCGCCATCGATGCGGCTGACGGCAGCGATGTCTACAGACTGGTCCACGACACCTTCCATCATCACCTTGCGGGGGAAACCGAGTTTTTCCCGAGCCGCACGGGCCTTGTCCACATCTCGGGCGTGGTCGATCCGGCGGTTGCGGTGGACGACATGCTCGATGCGCACCGCGTGCTGGTGGATGATGCAGACCGTCTGGAGAACGTGGCGCAGATCAAGGCGCTGATCGCCGCCGGCTTCGATGGCCCCTTCAGCTTCGAGCCCTTTGCCGAAGAGGTCCACGCGTTGACCGATCCGGAAGCGGCCGTCCGCGAGAGCATCGCCTACGTCTCGGCCCATCTCTGACGCAACGAGCGGCCGTGTCTGCGCGCAGGTGCAGGCACGGTCGATCCCTGGAACCGCGGCCCATGCCGGAGGATGAAATGAACAAGTCACTGGATGTCATCACGATCGGTCGATCATCCGTCGATCTCTACGGTGCTCAGATCGGCGGACGTCTGGAGGATATGGGCTCCTTCCGCAAATATATCGGCGGCTCGCCGACCAATATGGCTGCGGGAACAGCCCGACTCGGCCTCCGGTCCGCCCTGATCACGCGGGTGGGCAACGAGCATATGGGGCGCTTCATCCGCGAGGAACTGGCGCGCGAAGGCGTCGATGTCACCGGCGTGAAAACCGATCCCGAGCGGCTGACGGCGCTCGTGCTTCTCGGCATCCGTGACGAGGAGACATTCCCGCTGATCTTCTATCGCGAGAACTGCGCCGACATGGCCTTGAGCGAGGACGACATTGACGAAGAGCTCATTGCCCGTTCACGCTCCGTCGTTGCCACCGGCACGCATCTGAGCCACCCCGACACCGAAAAGGCCGTTCTGAAGGCGCTGGAGCTTGCCCGCAAGCACGGAGCCCGGACCGCGCTCGATATCGACTACCGTCCCAATCTCTGGGGCCTTGCCGGCCATGGCGACGGCGAAAGCCGGTTCGTCGAAAGTGCGGCCGTCACATCCAAGCTGCAATCGACGCTTCATCTCTTCGACCTCATCGTGGGGACGGAAGAGGAATTCCACATCGCGGGCGGCTCCACGGACACCATCGCGGCGTTGCGTGCGGTGCGCGCCGTCTCGCGCGCGACGCTCGTCTGCAAACGCGGTGCGGCAGGAGCCGTCGCCTTCACGGGCAATATTCCCGACGATCTTAACGACGGAGAAACCGGGCCCGGCTATCCCATCGAGGTCTTCAACGTGCTGGGTGCGGGCGACGGGTTCATGTCCGGCCTCATCAAGGGCTGGCTCGAGGATGCCGCTTGGCCGCGTGCCCTTCAATATGCCAATGCCTGCGGCGCCTTTGCCGTCAGCCGCCACGGCTGCACGCCGGCCTATCCCTCGCTGGCGGAGCTTACGTTCTTCCTCGATCGAGGGGTGAAGACCAAGGCGCTGCGTCAGGATCCTGAGCTCGAGCAGATCCACTGGGCGACGAACCGGCACCAGGACTGGTCGATCATGCGTGTCTTCGCCTTCGATCACCGCATGCAGCTGGAAGCCATGCCGGGAGCCACGCCCGAGAAGATCGGCCACTTCAAGGCGCTCTGCCTCCAAGCCGCGCTCGGCGTGCAGAACGGTCAGCCGGGATACGGCATTCTCTGCGACAATCGCCTCGGCAAGCGCGCTCTGCACGCGGCTTCCGGCACCGGCCTCTGGATCGGCCGTCCGGTGGAGTGGCCGGGATCGCGTCCGCTGACGCTCGAGCCGGAGATCGGTCCCGACTTCGGCGGCCTGGATGAATGGCCGCTCGACAATGTCGTGAAGGTCCTGTGCTTCTGCCATCCCGATGATGCGACCGACCTGAGGGATGCGCAGGAGGAAACGGTCAGGCGACTTTTTGCGGCCGCGCGGCGCAACCGGCTGGAGTTTTTGCTGGAGATCATTCCGTCGAAAGTCAGCCCTGTGAATGATGACACCAACGCCACGCTGATCCGCCGCTTCTACGAGATCGGCGTCTATCCCGACTGGTGGAAGCTGGAGCCGATGGCGAGCCGCGTTGCCTGGGAGAAGGCCTGCACCGCCATCACCGACAACGATCCGAACACACGCGGCATCGTGGTCCTTGGGCTTGATGCGCCGGAGGACGAATTGGCGGCCAGCTTCAATGTCGCCGCCAGCTTCCCGCTGGTGAAGGGCTTTGCGGTGGGACGAACGATCTTCGCCCAGGCGGCCCGAGACTGGCTTGTCGGTGCGACCACGGATGCGGATGCCGTTGCAGATATGCAGGCCCGCTACCGCCGCCTTTGCGTCCTCTGGGACACGGCGCGGGCGGCGGCGCAGGACAATGATGCGGCGGTTTCGTCGCAGGGAGGACTTTGACATGACCGACACCGTTCGACTGACCGCGGCGCAAGCCATGTTCCGCTGGCTTTCCGTGCAGATGACCGAAGAGGGAGACCGCTTCATCGAAGGCGTCTGGGCGATCTTCGGCCATGGCAACGTCGCCGGCATTGGCGAGGCCTTGCATGGCATCGGTGCGAAGCTGCCGACATGGCGCGGACAGAACGAGCAGACGATGGCGCATGCGGCCATCGCCTATGCCAAGACGAAGCGCCGCCGGAAAGCCATGGCGGTAACGTCCTCCATCGGTCCCGGCTCGACCAATCTCGTCACGGCCGCAGCGCTCGCCCATGTGAACCGCCTGCCGGTCCTCTTCATTCCAGGCGACGTCTTCGCAAATCGCCGGCCGGATCCGGTCCTCCAGCAGATCGAGGATTTCGACGACGGCACGATGAGCGTCACGGATTGCTTCCGCCCGGTCAGCCGCTATTTTGACCGGATTACCCGGCCCGAGCATCTTCTGACCGCACTGCCGCGCGCCCTTCAGGTGATGACGGACCCCGCCACCTGCGGTCCCGTCACGCTGGCCTTCTGCCAGGATGTTCAGGCGGAGGCCTACGACTATCCCCTGTCCTTCTTCGACACGAAGACATGGCGCATCCGGCGCCCGGAGCCCGACATGCGGGAGGTTGAGGATGTCGTTGCGGCGCTGAAGGCTGCGCAGACCCCCGTCATCGTCGCCGGCGGCGGCGTGCTCTATTCGGGTGCCGACGCAGACCTTTTGGCCTTTGCCCGAAAGCACAACATCCCCGTCGTCGAAACGCAGGCGGGCAAGGGGGCGATCGACTGGGAGGAGACGCTGAACTTCGGTTCGCCGGGGGTAACAGGCACGGATTGCGGCAACGCGATCGCGGCAAAGGCCGACCTCATTCTGGGTGTCGGAACGCGCTTTCAGGATTTCACGACGGGAAGCTGGGCCATCTTCGGCAAGGCGAACCGCAAGCTCGTCTCCATCAACCTCACCGGCTACGACGCGGCCAAGCATGGCGCGATCCCGCTGGTGTCCGACGCGAAAGTGGCGCTGGAGCGGATTTCGAAGGGGCTCGGCGAGCACCGCTTCGCCGATCCGGACTTTGCGGCTCGGGATGCCTGGTTCAAGGCGACAGAGCAGGTGACGGCGGCACCGGAGCCTGCGAGCGCCAATGTCCTGCCTTCGGATGCTCAGATCATCGGGGCGGTGCAGCGGGTGGCCGGGCCACAGACGGTTGCCATGTGCGCGGCCGGCACCATGCCGGGAGCGTTGCAGATCCTCTGGCGGTCCGCAGCGGGCGGCTACCACATGGAATACGGCTTCTCCTGCATGGGTTACGAGGTCGCGGGCGCGTTCGGCATCAAGCTGGCAGCGCCGGACAAGGAGGTCGTCTGCTTCGTCGGCGACGGCTCCTACATGATGGCGAACTCCGAACTGGCAACCGCCGTGATGATGCGGGTGCCCTTCACCATCGTTCTCACCGACAACCGTGGTTACGGCTGCATCAACCGGCTCCAGCAGGAGTGCGGCGGTGCCGAATTCAACAATATGTACAAGGACAGCAACATCGAGGTGCAGCCCGAGATCGACTTCGTGGCGCATGCCGCCTCGATGGGCGCGCATGCGCTGAAAGTCGACAGCATCGCGGACCTCGAACGCGAGATTGTGGCCGCGCGGGATCGCCAGATCCCCACCGTGATCGTCATCGATACGGAAGCGGAAACCGGTCCGGGTATCGGCGGCGCCTGGTGGGATGTCGCCGTTCCCGCGGTCGGCGATACCGACAAGCTCGCCCGCGCCCGCGCCCATTACGAGGCCAACACCGCGCGCCAGCGCATCAACTGACATGTCGACAGGCCGGAAGGAACGACCATGATACTCTACGGAACCAACCCCATTGCCTGGTCGAATGACGACGATCAGACGATCGGCGCGCATCTGACGCTTGAGGATTGCCTGTCGGATTGCCGCAAGATCGGCTTCGACGGTATCGAGAAGGGCCACAAGATGCCGAGCGAGGGCGGGGCACTGAAGGACGCGCTCGGCGCGTTCGGCCTGCGCTTCGTCGGCGGGTGGCACTCCACCAATCTCCTCGTCAACGACGTGGAGACCGAAATGGCAGCGCTGCAGACCTTCATCGACATGACCAAGGCCGCCGGCGGCGACCACATCAATGCCTGCGAATGCTCCAACACCGTGCATGGCAGCGAGGGCACGCCGGTCAACGACCGACCCATCATGACCGATGCCGAGTGGACACGGTTTTCGCAAGGCTATGAGGCACTTTCGAAGCATGCGGCCGATCAGGGCGTCAAGATGGGCTACCACCACCACATGGGCACGATCATCGAGAGCGCCGCCGATATCGATCGCTTCATGAGCATGGCCGGGCCTCAGACGCGGCTTCTCCTCGACACGGGCCACTGCACCTTCGGCGGTGCCGATCCGCAGGACGTCGCCCGGAAATACATGGACCGCGTCACGCACATCCATGCCAAGAACATCCGGCCCGAGATCATGGCCCGCGTCCGCTCCGAAAACCTGTCGTTTCTCGATGGCGTGCGTCTTGGGGTCTTCACCGTGCCGGGTGATCCGGAAGGCTGCGTCGCCTTCGAACCCGTGCTGAAGATCGCCGCAGAGCATGGCTATGCGGGCTGGCTCGTCATCGAGGCCGAGCAGGACAGCGCCGTTCGGGAGCCGTTCCTCTACCAGAACATGGGCCTGAAGGCTCTAAAGGCGATGTCTCGCCATGCGGGGCTCGACACATCCTCCGCGACAGCCGCGGAATAAGGAAGGCAAGAGCGATGAGCATGCTTCAACGCCGGCCCTTTGGCGGGCACGGCAAGGTCCACGAGATCACGCCGCAGTCGGCCGGCTGGCGCTATGTCGGCTTCAGCCTCTACCGCCTGCGCGCGGGCGACAGGATCGGTGAGGCGACCGGTGCGATGGAAACCATTCTGGTGATGGTCGAGGGCAAGGCACGGGTTCAGGCGGCGGGCACGGATTGGGGCGAACTCGGCGATCGTATGAACGTCTTTGAGCGCACGCCGCCGCACTGCCTCTATGTGCCGAATAATGAGACATGGCAGGCGCAGGCGACCACGGACTGCACCATCGCCGTCTGCCTGGCTCCGGGAAAGGGCGGCCACAAGGCCCACCGTATCGGGCCGGACCGGATCACGCTCACGCCACGCGGGACCGGCGCAAACCAGCGCTTTATCAACAACATCGCGATGGAAGCCGATGACGACTGTGACAGCCTGCTGGTGACGGAGGTGTTCACGCCGGCCGGCAACTGGTCGTCCTATCCAAGTCATCGGCACGACGAGGACGATTTTCCGCGGATCACCTATCTGGAGGAGACCTATTACCACAGGCTCGATCCTGACACGGGATTCGGCGTCCAGCGGGTCTACACGGAGGATGGCACGCTCGACGAGACCATAGCTGTGAAGTCGCACGATGTCGTCCTCGTGCCACGCGGCCATCACCCCTGCGGCGCGCCCTATGGTTTCGACATGTACTATCTCAACGTCATGGCAGGTCCCTTGCGGAACTGGCGTTTCGTTCCCGATCCCGCCGTCCAGTGGATCATCGATCGCGACACGAAGGCCTGACCGCCTGACGAAAGGACATCTCATGCCGCTGATCAAGCTGCACATCCGCAAGGGCCGGTCGGAGGCCGACATCACACGCCTTCTCGACACGGTGCACGCGGTGATGCTGGACGCATTTCATGTACCGGAACGGGATCGCTACCAGATCGTGTTCGAACACGAGGACACGCATTTTCGCGCGCTGGATACGGGTCTCGGCTTCACGCGGACGGATCGTTTCGTCCTGATCGAAGTCGTCTCGCGGCCAAGGCCAAGATCCGAAAAGCTCGCATTCTATCAGGGGCTTGGTGTTCAATTGTCCGAAAGATGCGGCATTCCGGCGTCCGATCTCATGGTGTCTTTCGTTGAGAACAGTGACGAGGACTGGTCGTTCGGCGGGGGTGTCGCTCAATTCGTGACGGGTGATCTATGAGCGGTCGGCTGGACCCCGTCCCGCAAGGTCGTCGGGCGTCTGCCTCCGCGCGTTCGCTTCGAGGACCCCTACAGCGTGGCAAGGACGACCGTCCGCGGGATCTCGATACGCTGAAAGCCCTGATGCTGGCGCGGCACGCAGACTTTCCCAAGCGGATCGCGACGCTTGCACATTACGCCCTCGACCATCCCGACGATATTGCCTTCGGCACCGTCGCATCCATTGCAGACGCTGCGCAGGTTTCGCCGTCGACGCTCGTCCGTTTTGGGCAGTTCCTCGGATATAGCGGGTTCAGCGATCTTCAGTCGGTGTTCCAGCAGGCGGGACGCACGAGAATCGTCGCAAAGGCCACATCTCATGCTGCATCGGCGGCTGGCCCCGCCCGCGACGACTGGAACGCCATTCAGGAGACGGTCGAGGCCTGCCGCATGTCGCTCGACATGATGGGCGAGACGATCCCCCTTGCCGACATCAGCGCTGCGTCGGGCATGCTATCGACGGCGGATAGCATCTTCATTCTCGCGGACAAAGATGCTCTGCCGTTCGCAAGCTTCTTCCACCGGCGTCTTGTCGCGATGAACCTCCGGGCCATCCTGCTGACCGACCTGGCCTCTGCAACCGACATCCTCGCTCTTGCAAGGCGCGGAGATGCGGCCGTCATCCTCGAAACGGCCCCGTTCAGCAGCGCGCTCGCTGCTCATGTCGTGACCATCAAAGAGTTGCAGATGCCGATTGTCTGCATGACCGATACGCCACTATCGTCCACGGCAGCACTCGCCAGCGTTCGCTTCAATCTCGCCGGTGCCGGCAGAGACGCCTTGTCACGCGTGACAGCCGGCATCGTGCTCGGCGACGCCCTGGCCAACGGTATTCGTGCGTCCTTGCAGACGACGTGACGGGTGAGAGAAGCCTATTCCACCAGCCCTGCCTGCGTGAAGTCGATACCGAGCGCCTGCCGTATGCCGTCGAGCAGCCGCATGGTGGCGAGCGATGCCTCGACGGGTCGGCACGCGGTCTCGCATTTTCCTTCCGAGATCGCCCAGGCGATCTCGGCGGCTTCGTAAAAAAGACCCTGGAAATGCGCGCCTCTCGGCTCTTCGTAGCGCAGGCGGCGGGTGCCATCGAGGGACCAGACCTCGAAGCTGCCGGGCAGGTGAAACTCCGTCTCGAACCGTATGGTGCCTCGGCTGCCCATGATCGCCGCGTTCGTCGGGCTGAAACCGTAAGGCGATGTCGACATTGTGCCGAGAGCGCCGCTCTTGTTGGAGACGACGACGGAGAGCTGTCCGTTGACGCCGGCCGGGTCGGGCGTGGCCAGACCGACGATGCGCTCGGGCGTGCCAAGAAGCTTGGCGAGGAGCGAGACGGGATAGGTCCCGAGATCGAGAAGAGGCCCGCCGGCAAGCGTCGCATCGAAGATCCGGTGATCGCGCGGCAGGTATTCGCCATACTCGGTATAGACGGAGAGGATATCGCCGATGTCGCCGGCATCGAGGACCTGGCTGATCACGTCGAATTTCGGGAGGAAGTAGGTCCAGAGCGCCTCGGCGAAGAACACACCCTTCGACCGCGCGGCGGCCACCATGTCCGCTGCCTGTGCGTGATTGAGAGCCACCGGCTTCTCGACGAGAACATGCTTTCCTGCCGCAATCGCCAACATCGCGTGCTCATGGTGCAGGTTGTGGGGTGTCGCGACATAGATGATGTCGATATCGTCGGCAGCAACGAGCGCTTCGTAACTGCCGTAAGCACGGGGAAGCTGCCAGGCGGCTGCAAACCTCTCGGCGGCCTCGGGCGATCGGGAGCCGACCGCCGCGATCGTCTGGCGCGTATGCGCCTGAACCGACTCCACGAACTTCGCGGCGATCCATCCCGAGCCGAGAATACCCCACCGAAGCGGGGGTGCCTCCATCGGTGGCCGGGTCCGGGGCAGGGGCAGTGTTTCGGGGAAAGACATGCGTGCTTCTCCTTCTCGTTCGTCGCGTGTCAGCCGGAGATCTTCTGCCAGGACCCGGTCTCGACGGAGCGTTCCATCGCGTCGATGATGCGTTCGTTGGCAAGCCCGAAGTCGAAGTTCGGAAAACAGTCCGCGCCGTTGCAGATGCCCTCGATGAGATCGCGGACCTCAATGACCTTGACGTCGAAATAACCGAGACCGCCGCCTGCAAAATCGAACCCGAAGAAAGCGCCGAACTGCGGTACCTGGCTTCCCGCGAGGATGGTCTTGAAACCGCGGTCCGGCTTCGGATCGTTGAAGCGCGAGATCTTCAACTCGTTGAAGCGCTCCCCATCCATGATGATGGTGCCCTCTGTGCCGGAAACCTCCCAGTAGATGCCGAAGACTTTGCCGGCAGCGACACGCGATGCCTCGATCGTACCGCCCGCCCCATTGCTGAAGCGGATCAGCGTCTGGATCTGGTCCTCGTTCTCCACTGTCGCGCGCGGCGCATCCGTGTCCGACGTCGCCCCATAGCCGGAACCGCTTTGCGGCACGGGCCGCGTCGGAAAGAAGGTCTGCGTCTGCGCGATGACCTGATCGATATCGCCGACCAGATATTGCGCCACCGAGATCACATGGCTTCCCAGATCCCCGAGCGCGCCCGATCCCGCATCCTTGCGTGTGCACCGCCAGGAAAACGGCAGGTCCGGATCGTTGAAGAAACCCTGATCGAACCATCCGCGAAACCGCATCGGCGTGCCGATATCGCCGCGGTCGATCATGATCTTGGCGAGCATGGCGGCAGGGGTCTTGATGTTGTTGAAGGCGACCATGGTCTTCACGCCCTGCCGTCGTGCCGCCTCGGCCATCTCCTCGGCCTCGGCCAGCGTCACCGATAGCGGTTTCTCGCAATAGACGTGCTTGCCGGCGGCGATGGCAGCAAGCGCCATCTCATGGTGCATCGCGTTGGGCGACGTGATGTCGACCACGTCGATGCCGGGATCGGTCACAAGCGTCCGCCAGTCGCCGGTGCTCCGCTCAAACCCGAAACGGTTGGCGGCATCGGCCGCAAGCTCGCTCGTGACATCGGCGAGCATGCTCAGATGCGGGATCGCCGGCAAATCCCGGTAGAGCGTGGCCGCGCGACGGTAGGCATCGGCATGGGCCTGCCCCATGAAGCCGGAGCCGATCAGACCGATGTTCAGCGTCTTTTTTGGCATCGTCGTTGTCCTCAAGGGGGCCATCAGGCCGAGAATTGCGCAAGGATATGGTGGAAAGCCGCAGTGACGGCCGGCAAAGGCGGCACGATCGACGGATCCTGCTCTGCCTCGACCACAAGCCATCCGCGATAGCCGCTCTCCCGGACGAAGCGCGCCATTGGCGCGAAATCGAGCGCGCCGTCTCCGGGGACGGTGAACATGCCGCTTCGCACCCCTTCGTTGAAGCTCAGGTCACGGGTGCGAACCGCGGCAAGAGCCGGCGCGCGGACATCCTTCAGGTGAATATGGACGATGCGGTCGCCGAAGCGCTCGATCAGCTGAGGGTAGGCAAAGCCTGCCGCCGCCGCATGGCCCGTGTCGAGAAGAAGCCCGACCGACGGCCCTGCCGCGTCGAAGATCGACGAGATCTCGTCGAACGTCTCGGCGACCATCATCAGATGATGATGATAGGCGAGCGTCAGACCATACGCGCCGGCGAGCGTGGTGCCGAAATCGGTCAATCGGGCAGAATAGGCCGCGACATCCCCTCCCGCAAGATGCCGCCTGCGGGACATCGGCGCATCGAGAGGCGCACCGGGCGTCATCATGGCCGTTTCGCCATAGACCATGACGGTCGATCCCATGGCGCGCAGCAGATCCGCATGGGAAGCCACGGCGGTTAGTTCGTCGTCTACGCTGCCTTCAGCGAGTTGACCGGAATGCCAGCCGGAGGCAAGCGACAGTTTCCGGCTGTCGAGCAGGGGCGCCAGCAATTCTTTTGTGCGCGGCAACTTGCGGCCAAGCTCGACCCCCTCGTAGCCGGCACGGGCGGCGTCATCGAGACAGGTCTCGACCGGGATATCCGCGCCAAGGTCCTCCAGGACATCATTTGCCCAGGACAAAGGGCTCACGGCGAGGCGGACTCCGGACGGAAGCGCCGAAAGGTTTTCAGATCTCATCATGATCTCCGGTATGAAGGATTGTGCCAGGGTTGCCACGCGGTGTCGCCCTTCAGGGCCTCCAGTCGGGGCCAATCCGGACGGGCAGGCCGGTGGCGACGGACGTCACCGCTGCTTCCGCGATCCGTTGCGCTTCCAGACCGTCGCGGATCGTCGCCAGCGGTTTTGTGCCGGTCCGGATCATCTCGACGAACGCGGACATCTCGGCGCGATAGGCTGTCGAGAAGCGTTCGATGAAAGAGTTCATCGGCGGGGAGGCCCTGAAGCCGTCGGCAGCGGCGATCACGACCCCGCGCTGCGGACGGTTCTCGACATAGAGCACTTCACGGGCGCAGAGCACTTCGAGACGCTGGTCGTAACCAAAGGGTGCACGGCGGCAGTTGATCATCTGGACGAAGCGCCCGGAGGCGGAGGTCAGCGTGACCATGGCCGTATCGATATCGCCGGCTGCGCCGATCTCGGGGTCGATGAGGCAATTGCCGACGGCGTAGACCGTCACGATCTCCTCACCCAGCAGGTAGCGCGCCATGTCGAAGTCATGGATCGCCTGATCCCGGAACATGCCGCCGGACCGCTCGACATAGGCGCGGGGCGGTGGTGCGGGATCGCGCGTGTGCATGACGATGTGTTCCAGCGGTCCCGCAGTGCCATCCGAAATCCGGTCTCTCACGAAGCGGAAATCCGGATCGTAGCGGCGCTGGAAGGCAAGCAGGCACGGCACACCCGAACGCTCCACCGCCTCCGTGACCGTCTCGACCGTCGCGAAATCGAGGCTCACGGGCTTCTCGCAGAAGATGGCCTTGCCGGCACGCGCGGCTTCGATCAGCAGAGCGGCATGCGTGTCGGTCGAACTTGCGATCACGACACCGTCAATCGACGGATCGGCGAAGACCTGCGCAGCCTCGACGATGTCGGCGCCGACGTTCGCCGCAAGCTCCGAGCGCGCCTCGCTCTCGATGGGATCGACAAGATAGCGCACCCGCACGGAAGGTTGGCTTGCGGCGTTCGTCGCATGCACATGTCCGATGCGCCCGGCACCGAAGACGGCGAGATGTAGCATGAAGATCCTCCCGATCCACCCGAGCCGCTTCGGCCCCGTTTGTTGTCGGCAGTCTAGCGCGGTGCTAATGAGGGGATACGTCGATCTTGATGAGATCTCCTCAAACGGAGTATGCCGTGGGCAAGCCGACATCGCGAGATCTCGCCATCGCGGCCGGCGTATCGCTGGCTACGGTCGATCGTGTCCTCAACGGCCGCGGCGGCGTGAGCCCGGACAAGGAGCGGCGTGTTCTCGAACAGGCGAGACGGCTGAAGATCAACCGCGTGATCGACCCGCGCGCCGCGCGGACCCTGCGTGTCGCCGTTCTCCTTCAGTCGCGCGCAAATCCGTTCCATGCGGTCGTGCAGGATGGTTTCGAGACCGCGACGCGCCTCTACCCGCAGTATAACCTGCAGTTTCAGGTTCATCACATCGACCCGGTTCGACCCGCTGCCACCGTTGCGCTCATTCAATCTTTGGGTGGGCATTGCGATGCGCTGATCATCGTGAGTTCACAGAACAGGGATGTCGCGACGGCCCTTCGAGGCTGGAGCGGGCAGGGGAAACCCGTCATGACGCTTGCCACCGATATTCGCGACGCGGATCGCATCGCCTATATCGGACCCGACAACCGGAAAGCAGGACGGGTCGCCGGAGACTTGATGGCGCGCCTGATGGGCAGGGAAGGCGGCGAAATCGTCATCATATCCGGCATGCTGAGCATGATCGGCCATGAGGAGCGCGAGATGGGCTTCCGCGCGGTGTTGCGCGAACGCTATCCGCATTGCCGGGTGACGGACGTTCTGGAGAGCCTGGAGCGCGCGGAAACGGCGGGCGATCTCGTCTTCGACGCCTTGCGCAGAAATCCTCAGATCCGTGGCATCTACAATGCCTCCGCCGGCGCCCAGACGGTCGTGACGGCGCTCAAGACACTCGATTGCGCCGACGAGGTCGTTTTCATTACGCATGAACTGACCGACGACCGCCGCCAGCTCATTCGCCAAGGCCTGATCGATGTCATTATCGATCAACGACCCGAACTCGAAGTGCAAACCGCCGTTCAGGCACTGGCGTCCTATTTCGGCAGGAACGATCATCCCCCCGTATCCCTCGTGACGCCGATCGACATCTACATGATCGAAAATGCTTGAGGCCCAGGCGAGACCGTTCACAAGGCCGTTCACAAGGCCGTTCACGGTGCAGTCTCGCGGCCCGTCATGGTCTCCGGCGCTTCCAGTCTGACGACAGATTGCCACGATACGTAGGGAGTCCACACGGCGCGACATCTTTTCCTGTGTGGCCGGTGTGATGATGATCGATGGGAATGGTGCGTTATGAGCAGGCTTCTTTTCTCTCTTCCGGTTCACGAGCGGCCCGACATCGTTCTCGAGCAGATCAGGAACATCGATTACTTCTGCCCCGGCTCGGTCATCTGCCTGCATGTCTCCGCGGGTGCCTTGGCGGAGAAGGAGGCGTTTCGGGCGCTGTGCGCGGCGGAGAACGTTCTGGTCAATCCGAATTCCTACGAAACGCAGTGGTCGGCCGGGATCATGCACACCCATGTCAGCAACTTTCTCCATGCGACGGAGATGAATGTCGCGTTCGACAAGATCGTCCTGATCTCCTCCAACGAGATGCTCGTGAAGCCGGGGCTCGCGGACTATGTCGGAAAATACGACATCGGGTCCCAGATGGAGGTTTATGACTCGTCCAACGACTGGGGCGTCTTTCGCGACAGCTTTCTCCACAGCCCCTCCATGCAGGGGTTTCTCTCGGCCTTGAGCCTGCCGCTGTTTTTCGGGGGGCAGGCGGAAGGGCAGTTTGCCAGCCGGCATATCTTTTCCCAGCTTTCACGCGCATTCGTCGAACATTTTCCGATGGCCTCGGTCGGCTTCCCGGTCGAAGAGGTCATTCTTCCGACCTTCGCCGCACGCCTCGCCATGACCGGCGTGACCGTGGGCCAGCCGATCACGCTGTGCAATTATTGCAACAATCTCGACATGAACGCGGATGTCATCGATCTCGTGCGGGCGGGCAAAGGTGCCGTCTTTGCGCGCCGCATTCCGCGGGCGCTGCGGTCGCCGCATATCGGCGCATCGGTCCTCGACGCCGTCTTCAGCGTCAAGCGCGTTCCCCGGGAAGCGTGCGAACTCCGCGACTATATCAACGGTCTCATGGTGTAACGGCCACGCCGCCGTCCGGCCTGCAAACATTCGGATGGCTCTTGCCACAACGCTTTCATGCGTCGTGAAAGATCTTGCCCGCGGGCTGGCAGTCCAGAATCTGCGGCGCGATGACCGCGTGTCCGTCCGCGATGACGCCGTTGATCATCGGGCAGATGAACAGGCTGCCTTTGTGGGCGAGTTCGTCGCGATGCGCGATGCTGTGGACACTGGCGCCGAGGAAGACTTCGATATTGCCGAACATATAGACGCCGGCGGAGGCATGGCGCGAGATCACCTGTTTTTCGCGCGCCCCGGTCACCAGCCCGTCGGTGATCGTCAGATAGCTGTAGCACGGCTCGCTCGAGGCAAAGACGGGAACGATGGCGCCGTACGGGCCTTGCGCGAACAGGGCTGCGGGATCGTCGGGGCCTTCGTGGAAAAGAACGTCGGCAAGGTCGATGATCAGGGGTTCGTCCGCCGGCACGAGGGCCGTTGCGGCGAGACAGGAAAACAGGGCGCCCGCGCTGAGATGCGACAGCGTGACGATCCGGCAGCCGGGCCAGGCGTCTTTCAGGAAGGCGACGAGATCGAGGTGCCCCGTCGTCTCGCGGACGACGAAGACGTAGTCGCTCGGCAACAGCCTGGAAGCCCAGGCGCGAGGCCGCAAGGCGGCTTCGATCAGGGGCGTTCCCTCATGGTTCACAAGCGGCCGCAGGCCGTGTTTTTCCGTCCATAGATCCGGGCCGGCAAGCGGCACGATGCACTTCATGCGATCTTGCGGAGCCCGAGATAGGCGTCCAGATCGTTTGGAGTCCCGATCCCGTGCATCGCCGTCGCCGCGATTTCATAGACGCCGATCTTGCCCCCGCGGCGCTGGAGATAGTTGTAGACCGGGCAAACGTAGAACTCGTTGTTCGACCGGTCGTTGGCGGTGATCATATCGATCGACGCATCGATGAAGGCCTGGGCGCGCCGGAAGTAATAGATGCCGACGGTCGCCAGATCGGAGATCGCCACCTTCTCGCGAACCTCCTCGACATATCCCTGGTCGTTGGTGCGTGCGAAAGACCATTTCGGATCCCGATGGACGTCGCGGAAGCAGAGGATGGAACCATCGAGATCGCGTCTCATGGCGTCTTCCAGGAAGGCGCCGCAGTCGAAATCGACGATCTGGTCGCAATTGGCGATCATCAGCGGGGCGTCGGGATCGAGATGCGTCCGGGCCGTCAGCACCGTGCAGGCGGCGCCTTCGGTGGTAAAATCGATGGGCGAAAACACCAGATCGCCGCGGCGCAGGAGACCCTCGACCACCAGCGGTTCGGCCACCAGATGGTCGCGACGGGCAATCAGCACGAAGCGTCCGTTGTCGACGCGCAGATTGTCCATGACCCGCTCGATCATGGTCGCGCCATCGACATCGATGAAGGGCTTCGGCTTGGTGTAGCCCGCCTGCGAAAACCGGCTGCCGAGGCCCGCCATGGGAATGACGACCTGAACGGCCGGGCGCGGCTGCGAAAGCGGCGCGATGCGGCCTTGGTTCTCGGCCTGGTAAAGTTCGACGCGCTTCGGGGAGTAGAACGAGACGTAGCTTTCCGCCGAAATCTCGAACTGGACGATGCGTCCGCCGGAGAGGACGACCTCGTTGAGGACGGGAGACAGATAGTATTTGCCGCCGATCGGGTCCGATTTCAGCAGGCAATCCTGCGCGAGGGCCACGAACTGACGTGCCTTGCGGAAATAGTAATAGCCGGCAATCGCCTTGCGGCTGAGCACGCGTTTTTCCGCCGTTTCCACCACGCGGCCGTCGGCATCTTCTCGCACATAGGACCAGCGTGGATGGACGGAGGGAAACGTCACCACGCCGGCATCGGCGTCCGAATGGTAGAAGGAATCGGCGATGGCGCCGAGATCGGCATTGATGATCTGGTCGCCGTTGCAGATGACGAGAGGCTCGTCGTCGTCGATATGGTCGATGGCCATCAGCGCCGAGCAGATGGCGCCCATCGTCGGGTTGCCGAGCTCGATGACGGTGCAGCCGTCCCCGGCGATCAGCTTCAGGATCGAGTCGAGGCTGTATTCGAGCACGTCCTGCCGCAGAACGATGAAGATGAAGCGGGCCGAGGGATCGCGTTTGCGAATGCTTCCCACGACCAGCGCGATCATCGGAAGCCCGTCCACCTCGATCAGCGGCTTGGGAAAATGAAAATCTTCCTTGGGGAACAGATCGTCCTTCGACGCGATCGGAATGAGATATCTCATCAGTGGACGGCCTCTATTGCTGCGATTTCTTTGCCGATGCGGTCGTAATTGACGTCGTTGACGGAGCCGACGACCATGACATGCGCGCCGGACGCGCGCGCCGCCTGAATGCCGTGCTCGTTATCCTCGAGGATCAGGCACTCATGGGGTTGCAGCTTCAGCCGCTCGATGGCCGTCAGGTAGATTTCCGGATGCGGCTTCGCCTTGGCCACGTCCTGGTTGGAGAGCAGGAAATCGAGATATTTGAGAAGGTTGGACTGCTGCATCATGGCTTCGACCGTGGAGCGCACGGAGTTCGAGCAGACGACGAGGCGCTTGCCCTCCCGCTGCAGGCGACCGAGCGCATATTCGTGGTGGAAGACGGGCCGGCACTTTTCCACGATGACGCGGTAGGTCATCTGCTGCTTCAGCGTGTTGAGAAAGTCGTGCAGTTTGGGCGAGAGGCCCCGCGTGCGCGAAAGCATTTCGAGCTTCTTGCGCGTCGGCAGGCCGTCATAGACTGCCAAGTGCTCCGTGCGACTGATGTTCAGGCCGAAGACGGCCAGTGCGTCGTTCAGCGTCTCGTAATGCCACTCCTTGGCATCGATGAGAACGCCGTCCATGTCGAAAAGAACCGCCTTGATCATGACTTCCCACCGTTAAGGCCCCCCGGGCGCTATGTCCAAAATTCCGCAGCCCTGTCGGGCAGATCCGTACAGATCGAAAGGCCATTTCCCCGCAGCCCGCGCCACATCGCCCAGGCCGCAGCCGGGTCGCGTCCGTGCAGTTCCGGCGAGACGAGCGCGACATTCTTGCCGGCGGCAAGGTGCTGCTCGATGATGTCGGGCGTGATCCAGTCGTCGAAGAACGCGTCCAGCCAGACACCGTCCGCCCGGTCGTAGAAGGCCGGAACCGGTTCGATCTCGGAATGCCGCGTGTAGCTCGAAAAGCCTGCGCGCAGATAACCGAGAGCGTCGGGAACGGCCATGTCGAAGCAGAAGAGATCGGAAACCCCGGAGCGGTCGAGGGCTGAGCGGATCGTCGCCTGAAGCCCGTCGGCCTTGATGTTGAGCGCGATCGTGCCGGCATGCGCGTGGGCCTTGTGCAGGTCCAGAAACCCGTCCAGATCCATGGCGCTATCGCCGATCGGCATGTCGTGCGAGATCTTGAGGAGACCATTCTGGTCGCGAACGTCGGTCTCGACGCCGAAGCCATGCTCGAAGGCACGGCGAAAGGCTGCTTCCGTATTCTTCTCGGCCGGAACATGCCACCAGCCGCGATGCGCTAGGATCTTCATAGGGTTCTCGTCGGCAGCAAGAAGGGTTTCGTGTCGATGCTGTACACGCGAGAGTTTATGAGGCGGAACTTGTACGAAGCTGGAAGGGGACGTCCTTCACGGTTCGCGACGGCCAGACCGGGCGAGCACGCCCGGCACCGGTCGCGTCCGGACGTCATCGATCATCATCCGGAAGACCGTCCCGACTGCCAGCCTGAGACGAGTGTGAGGCTGCCGCTATCTGATGCCGGATCGCGGATGATCAGGCGAAGGCGGCGCGCCGGCCGCTCACGCGTCCTCGCCGGCCTCGTTCATCAAGGCGTTGCGCACGAGGCCGCAATGGCCGTTCTGGGTCGAGAGCAGGGTGACGGGATCGACCAGGCCGGCGCTGACGCCAAGGGCGTTGGCTGCGGCCCAGCCCCAGTTTTCATGCGCCATCTGCAGCAGGCGAGGGCCTTCGGCCGAGATGCAGGCGCGCCCGGCCTGGATCAGCTCGGCGGAGGGCATGCCCTGCAGGCGGTCGGTCAGCTCGGCCTGGAGCGGCGTGACGACGAAGATGGCGAAGAGGTAGCTGATGAAGTCGGACAATCTGGTCTCCTGTCGAGAGTCCATAGATGGTTACGCATATTGCGGATACAAGGAGAGGCGGGGAGGTCGCGTGCGCCGTGCGCCGTGAGCCGTGAGCCGTGAGCCGATTTCCTGCGGGGTCCTGTCCTCTTGCCGATTGCGACCGTTCTCCATCGTTAGACATTGACAATTTCGGAAAATCCGTACAGATATATGTACGCTTTAGCAAGGGAGGTCTAAATGGCCCATGTGCGCTTGACCGAGTTCCGACAGAACATAGCGACACACTTCGACGCCGTGATCGAATCACGTGCGCCTCTGCTTGTGACCCGTCAGGGATCGGAGGCATTGGTTCTCATTGCCGAGGGCGAGTACGAGAGCATGCAGGAAACGCTGCATCTTCTTTCTACGCCAGCGAACGCCGATCGACTGCGAGCAAGTCTGGCGCAACTTCGCAAGGGAGAGGTCATCGAGAAAGACCCGACCTTGTAACATGAACCTCCTCTGGGCGGCATATGCGTGGGAAGAGTACGAGGATTGGCAACGTCTCGATCCGGCGATGGTGGAAAAGATCAATACCCTGATCAGGGATACGAAGAGATCGCCGTTTAAGGGTCTCGGAAAACCTGAGCCGCTGAAGGGTGACCTCTCGGGATTTTGGTCGCGGCGGATCCTGGGCGAGCATCGATTTGTATATCGCGTGTCGGGCAAGGGAGACGCCCGGCAACTGGAGATCATCCAGTGCCGCTTCCATTACGAAAAATAGCGCTGTGCCGGATGACGGCGCCCTGCGTCACGCGTGACGCGCCAACGGCAATCCCAATGCCCACATCTCTACCCACGCGATCGTGAGAAGGTCGATACCGCAGGCATGGCCATTCATAGCGGGAGATCGCCCGATGCGCGGACCTGACAAGCGGACTGGCGCGACGCGCTCCCGCCTCAGTCCTTCTTGCGGGACTTGGCGACCTTCTTCACCGGCGCTTCGGGCACGGGCTGGCTGGCTTCCTGGGCGATGCGGGCCTGCTTCAGGCGCTCGGTCTTGGCGCGGCGCTGGGCGGCTTCTACCTCGATGATGGATCTGGAGGCCGAATCGGTCTGCGTGGCTTTGGCGTTCGCAGGGCGGGTTTCGGTCTTGAACAGGCGGTCGGCGGGAACCAAGGCGTTCTCCTTCGGGAGTATCGGTGAGGCGTCGTAGGCCGGTCGGCCACGATCGCGCAGTCTGGTGTCTGTCGTCCCGTCCGCTCTCCGATGCCTGTTCCGTCGTCGCTCAAAGGCCGGTTCCGGATGCAAGGGGCCGGCATCTGCAATGTTATGAAGAGCTTACTGCATTGCGCCGAAAATCGAAAGCGCCGGGGACAGGAAATACAGGGCGAAACAGGCGGACGAAGCTTGCCGGCCGGGCGGCTGCTGCAATTTGTCGAGAAGGGCAGGCTGAACCGTCAAAGTGCGCCGTCGGGACTGTCCGACACGCTTTTCCGAGCAGTCGAATTCGGCTCGATCCTGTCCTGCGGCAGCCCAATGTCGCAAGGGGCAGCAAACGGAACGGCCTCCCGCGCGCCCATACACAGGCACAAAAAAAGGCCGGGAAATTCCCGACCTTCTCGATATCGTCTCGACGGTTTCTGCCAGTACATCCGTGGTCAGGCGCCGGAAACGAAATTCTGTGTATTAGGCTGCGGACAGGTTGTCGGCAGCGCTCTTGCCGCTGCGACGGTCCTGAACGATTTCGAAGTTGACCTTCTGGCCTTCGTTCAGCGAACGCATGCCGGCGCGCTCAACGGCCGAGATGTGGACGAAAACGTCAGCAGCGCCGTTGTCCGGAGCGATAAAGCCGAAGCCCTTGGTTGCGTTGAAGAACTTTACGGTACCTGTTGCCACGACGTGATTCCTTTTCAATCGTGATGATGTTTCGCTCGCAGTGTGCGGGCGGTGATAGATCGACGTTGAAAGAGAAGATTGAACGGCGCGTTGCGCGGGAGCAAAGCTCAAAATGCAAGATCGATAAGCGCTAGATAGACGATCCCCCCGAGAATTGCAAGTCGTCTCCGTCGGTTTGCACGAACTTCTGGCGGTATCTGGCCGGCAAGACCTTGGAAAGGCTGGAAAATGCCGGCCGTTGACGTTTCGGTGACGAAACGGGATCCTCTGCCTAGCGCTTGAGGCTGCCGAGAATGCCGCGCACCAGAGCCCGGCCGAGCGAAGAGGCGACGGTGCGCGCCACGGTCTTCATGGCGGCTTCCACCACCGTTTCCCGCTGATAGCCTGCGCTGCGGGGTCTGGCGGCCGTGCCGGCGCGCGTGGGCTTTTGCACCGGCCCGGTCTGCATAGGTTCGGCATCGTCGCCGAAGCCCGGCAGCGTCCATCGGCTGCCGCCGGTGACCGGCTTGTCCGACGCTTCCACTTCCCGTGCGGCCTCCGCCTGCTGGCTTGCTCTCGCGGCGCGGGCGGCGAGGATCTCGTAGGCCGATTCGCGATCCACATCGGTATCGTAAAGCCCGGCGACCGGGCTCAGCGCCATCACCTGCGCCCGTTCTGCGTCCGTCAGAGGGCCGACACGGGCGGATGGCGGGCGGATCAGCGTGCGCTCCACCATGGAGGGCGCGCCCTTGCCCTCGAGCGTCGAGACCAGCGCTTCGCCGGTCGAGAGCGTGGTGATCACCTCGGCGCAGTCGAAATCCGGGTTCGGACGGAAGGTTTCGGCGGCGGTTTTCACCGCCTTCTGCTCGCGCGGCGTATAGGCGCGCAGCGCGTGCTGCACCCGGTTGCCCAGCTGCGCCAGCACGGTTTCCGGCACGTCCAGCGGATTCTGCGTGACGAAATAGACGCCGACGCCCTTGGAGCGGATCAGCCGCACCACCTGCTCGATGCGTTCCAGCAGCACCTTCGGCGCGTCCTTGAAGAGAAGATGCGCCTCGTCGAAGAAGAAGACGAGCCGGGGCTTTTCCGGGTCTCCCACCTCCGGCAGCTCCTCGAACAGCTCCGACAGCAGCCAGAGAAGGAAAGTGCCATAGAGCCGCGGGTTCATCATCAGTTTGTCGGCGGCGAGCACCGAGATCGTGCCACGCCCGTCCGGTGTCACGCGCATGATGTCCGTTACCTTCAGCGCGGGCTCGCCGAAGAAGTGCTCGGCGCCCTGCTGCTCGAGGATCAGCAACTCCCGCTGGATCGACCCGACGGACGCCTTGGAAATCAGGCCGACAGTGGCGGACAGTGCGCTCGCATTTTCGCTCATATAGGTCAGAAGCGCGCGAAGATCCTTGAGATCGAGCAGGGGCAGCCCGCCTTCGTCGGCGATCTTAAAGGCAATGTTCAGCACGCCTTCCTGCGCATCCGTCGCATTCATCAGCCGCGAGAGGAGGAGAGGCCCCATCTCCGACATGGTGGTGCGCACACGGTGGCCCTTTTCGCCGTAGAGATCCCAGAAGATCACCGGAAACTGGGTGAACTCATAAGGATCGAGCCCGATCTCGGCAGCGCGCTTGAGCAGGAAATCCCTGGGCTCGCCCCGGGCGGCGATGCCGGAGAGATCGCCCTTGATATCGGCGCAGAACACCGGCACGCCGGCGCTGGCAAAGCCCTCGGCCAGCACCTGCAGCGTCACGGTCTTGCCCGTGCCCGTGGCGCCCGTCACCAGCCCGTGGCGGTTGCCGTATTTCAGGGTCAGGTACTCGCCCTTGTCGAGCGTGTCGTCCGGCTTGCGGCTCGTGCCGAGGTAGAGCATTCCGGGCTGCAGCATTGCCATGTGGGTATCCATTCGCTTGTTTGCGGGTGATACTATACGTTGCCCGCAGGCAGACAAGCTCATGCGCGGTTCGATCGTCTACAGGCCGATCATCCGCCAAAAATTGCCGTTGGTCGAAACGCTGCCGTTTTTCGGTCGTCCGGCACCTGTCGCGCGCTTTGCGGACGTGCCGACATTGCGGTTGGCGGACGACCGATTTACCATGCGGCAGAGTTTCGCGAGACGCCGATGAAAACCCTCCGGGACGACTTGATTTCTCCAGCCATCCCTTTACGTTGACGTGAACGTTAATTCGCATGCCGAGGAGAAAAGCATGAGCGAACTGGTCACCCGCGTATCTGATAATGTCGGTATCGAGCCGGACAAGGCGGAAAAGGCCATCGGCATGATGCTGGGCTTCCTGCAGCGCGAAGCCGATGCCGGCCCTGTCGCGCGCATGATCGAAGCGGTACCCGGCGCGCCCGAGCTGGTCGCCCGTTTCAACGGCGAAGGCTCCAAGCCCGGCCTTCTCGGCAAGGTGATCGGCGCTGTCGGCGGCGGCGTCATGGCGCTTGGCCAGCAGCTGATGGGCCAAGGCCTCTCCATGGGCGAAATCACCGGCCTCGCCAAGGAAACGCTGGCCTACGCCCGCGAACATGCCGGTGACGAAACGGTGGATGCGGTGATCAACTCGGTCCCGGGTCTGCGCCAGTTCGTCTAAGCCGTTTCTAGGTTTTGATCAACGATCGAGAAAACGCCGCGGGCCATGAGACCCGCGGCGTTTTTCGTTTGACCGTAACGCGAACGAGCGGACGCCTTACGCCGCCACATCCCACGTCGGCGCGAGATGCCCCGGATTGACGATACGGCCGTCGGGGCGGGCGAGCGCGTGGATGGCCTGCATCTCCGGCGCCGACAGCACGAAATCGAAGATGCCGAAATTTTCCGCCAGCCGCGCTTCCGTCGAGGTCTTCGACAGCGTGATCACGCCGTCCTGCTGGACCAGCCAGCGCAGCACCACCTGTGCGGCGGTCTTGCGGTGGTGGCTGCCGATGTCGTCCAGCAACGGTTCTTTCGGCACCCGGCCATCGGCCATGGCATAGTAGGCAGTGATCGACTGTCCGAGTTCGCGGGCTGTCTGCAGCACTTTCGACTGGTCGATATAGGGGTGATACTCGATCTGGTTGGTCACCAGCGGCGCCTCCGACAGGCGGCTCGCCGCGCGCATGTCTTCCGTATTGAAATTGCTGATGCCGATATGCCGTGCCTTGCCGGCCTTCACGGCGGCGTTCAGGCCCTCGATCTGCTCTTCGAGCGGCACGGAGCTTCCACGCGGCCAGTGCAGCAGCAGCAGATCGACATGGTCGGTCTTCAGCTTCTGCAAGCTCTCGTCCACCGACTGCGCAAAGCTCGACCGGGCGTATTTCTCTGGCCAGACCTTGGTTGTCAGGAAGATCTCGTTGCGGGAGACGCCGGACTGCTGAATGGCCGTGCCCACCTCGGCCTCGTTGCCATAGATCTGGGCCGTATCGACATGGCGGAAGCCGAGCCGGATGGCTCTCGGCACGATCTCCAGCACCTCCGGTCCCGGCATGCGGAAGGTTCCGAAACCGAGCGCTGGGATTTCGGCGCCGTTGGCTTTGACGATGTTCATAGGCGTATCTCCTGGGTCGAAATGGCACGGCCGTCCTGCGGCCGGGCGGGAAAGGGGGGCGGCGCTGATCCTCCACAAGAGGATGCTGAAATCCCGCCAAGGGATTCATCGCGCTGGGTTTCCCGGGCAGCTGGCATATACGCCGTCCGGAGAGAGAGGTAATGGGACCGAGCTGCGGAAGGTTCCCGTGAAGCCCGGCCGCGATCAGGCCTCTGCCGCGACGGCAACGGGCCTTTTATCGAGAGATCCGCTGACCACCGTCAGTCCCAGCGCACCGAGCACCATCAGCGCGCCGACCCAGGGCGTGGCGCCGAGGCCGAGCGCGGAGGCGACGGTGAGACCGCCGATCCAGGCGCCGGCGGCGATGCCGAGGTTGAAGGCGGCGATGTTGAGCGCCGAGGCGACATCGACGGCCGCCGGGCGGTGCTGGCGCGCCAGTTCCACCACATAGAGCTGGAGGCCCGGCACCGTGGCGAAGGAGAGGAAGCCGAGCGCGGTCAGCGTCACGAGGGCGGGAACGGTGGCGCTGGCCGTTAAGGTAAGCAGCAGCAGAACCAGCGACTGGGCCGCGAACAAAAAGGCCAGCGCCTTCACCGGATTGCGGTTGGCCAGCCGGCCGCCGGCAAGGTTCCCGGCCGCGATGGCGAGGCCGTAGAGCACCAGCACGAGGCTGACAGTGGAGGCGGAAAGGCCGGTGATCTCTTCGAGCAGCGGCGCGAGATAGGTGAAGGTGACGAAGGTCCCGCCATAGCCGAGCGCCGTCATGCCGAAGACGAGGAGCAGGCGTCCGCTGCCGAGAACCTTGACCTGATCGATGATCCGGGCCGGCGGGCTGGAGGGCAGATGGGCCGGCAGCAGCAGCGCGATGGCGGCCAGCGCGATAGCACCGAGGCCGGCGACGGCCGCAAAGGTGGCCCGCCAGCCGAAGATCTGCCCGATCAGCGTGCCGAGCGGCACGCCGGTAACGATCGCCACGGTCAGCCCCATGAACATCATGGCGATGGCCGAGGCCCGCCGGTTCTCCGGCACCAGCCCCGCCGCAATCGTCGCACCGACGGAAAAGAACACGCCATGCGCGAAGGCCGAGAGGACGCGGGCGACGAGGAGAAGACCATAGCCGGGCGATACCGCCGCCAGCCCGTTGCCGACGATGAACAGCGCCATCAGCCCGAGCAGCAGGGGTTTGCGCGCGATGCGCCCGGTCAGGGCGGTGAGGATGGGGGCGCCGAAAGTGACGCCGAGCGCATAGATCGAGACGATGATGCCGGCCATCGGCAAGGTGATGTCGAGATCCCGCGCGACCGTCGGCAACAGGCCGACGATGACGAATTCCGTGGTTCCGATCGCGTAGGCCGCAATCGTCAGGGCAAGAAGGGCAAGGGGCATCGAGGCCTCCATGAGGTGGGAAAAGGGAAGGGGGTGACTTGACCGAGATATATGCGCCGCCCGCTTGTGCGATAATCCTGTGTATTGGATAATCACTTGTGATTTGAATTCATGAGAGACATCCTGTGGACAACCGGGCGGGTGAGATGGAGGTTTTCGTGGCGGCGGTGGATGGCGGCGGATTTTCGGCGGCCGGGCGCAGGCTCGGCCTGTCGCCGTCCGCCGTCAGCAAGCTCGTCGCCCGGCTGGAGGACCGGCTGGGAACGCGGCTTCTGGTGCGCACCACCCGCACGCTCCAGCCGACGCCGGAGGGGGAACTCTACCTGGCCCGCGCCCGCGCCATCCTCGCCGATATCAACGAAACCGAGCGCCTGATCGCCAGCGGCACGCAGGCCGCCCCGCGCGGCGTGTTGCGGGTCAGCGCGCTGATGGCCTTTGCCGAGCGCTTCATCCTGCCGCTGATCGGCGAGTTCCGCAGCCTCTATCCCCATGTCCTCATCGATCTCTCGCTCAGCGACGACGTGGTCGATCTCGTCGGAGACCGCACGGATATCGCCATCCGGTCCTCCGGCGCGCTGCGCGATTCGTCCCTGAAGGCGCGAAAACTGCTCGACAGTCACCGCCTGCTCGTGGCCTCGCCCGCCTATCTCGCCCGGAACGGCACGCCGCAGGTGCCGGCCGATCTCGCCCGGCATGCCTGCCTCGGCTTCAATATTCCCGGTATTCGGGCGGAGTGGCCGTTTCTCGATCCCGCAAGCGGTGCGACGATCCAGCGTCCGTTCGAGCCGGCGGTTCTCGTCAATGCCGGCTTCATCATGCGGCGGCTCTGCCTTGATGGCGTCGGCATCGGCCGCATCGGCGCGTTTCACATCCAGCCGGATGTCGATGCCGGCCGCCTCGTGCCGCTGCTGCAGGCGCACCGCCCGGCCGATCGCGAGACGATCCACGCCGTCTTCGCCAGCCACGACCATCTCGCCGCCCGCATCCGCGCCTTTATCGATTTTCTGGTGGAGCGCATCGATCCCATAGGGCGCGCGTTGCCGGAGGGAGAGACGATCCCTTGAGACCCGCCACACGATGCCTTACCTGAACAGCATCCCCCGCCGTCTTGACAGACGAACCGCTTCGGCCTCCCATAGAGGCCAAGAGGAGGTTTCGATGTCCGATAGGAAACGTGCTTCCATGTCCGAAATCCCGTCCGCAACATCTCCCGCCCCGAACCTCGCATCGCCTCGTTCCAAGCCGCGCGCGCTGTCGCTCACGCCGGAATTGGTGGCGCTCTGCTATCGCGAAGAGGTCGATCCCGGTCTGAATGCGCGGTTCACGCCGATGGAGGACGAGGACTACCGGGCGCTGGCGCTCGATCTCGATGCGCAATCGGGCGGCGCGCCGCTCTGGGTCTTCGCCTATGGGTCGCTGATCTGGAAGCCGGAATTCTGTTCGGTCGAAAGCCGCCGTGCGACCGCCTATGGCTGGCACCGCGCCTTCTCATTGAAGATCGACCGCTGGCGCGGCTCGCGCGCGGCGCCGGGGCTGATGATGGCGCTGGAGCACGGCGGGCGGTGCGACGGCGTCATCTACCGGCTGGCCGACGGCGACCGGATCGCCCAGATCGAGCGCCTGCTGCGCCGGGAACTCTCCTCCCGCGAAACCGTCTCCACCGTCCGCTGGATGCCGGTCCGCACGCCGGAAGGTCCCGTCAACGTGCTGGGCTTCTGGCTGGGGTCGACCGGCCACGACGCCGTTTCCCGCCTGCCGCTGGAAGAGGTCGCCCGCATCCTCGCCCGTGCCTGCGGTCACGTCGGATCCTGCGCCGAATATCTCTACAACACCGTCCTCCACCTCGAAGCCGTCGGCATCCATGACCGCAATCTCTGGCGCCTCCAGGCCCTGGTCGCCGACGAGATCCGCAAGCTCTACGGTGACCATTCCGCTGCGCAGCCGCTGTCCGGGGAAACGAAGGCCGCGCTGGACGCGACGCCTGTGGTAAAGATCAGTGGCGAAAAGGCTCGCGATCCGGTTTGATGGCGGCATGTCGATGGGCGCCTGCGAGGGGGGACGAAGGCCGGGATGCCGCCTCCGTGTGACACGTGTCGGCAGTTGCTGCCTGTGCCGTAAGACCATCAGACTGAAGGATTATGAGGAACCTTGACCGTCACCCGCAGCGGCCACACCACCCACCGTCATCCTCGCGGCTTGTCCCTAGGATCTGCCGCACATGCCATTGGCGTAAACCCGTCTTTCACGTCCCGGATCCTCGGGACAAGGCCAGAGGATGACGGTGGGGGAGGAGCTGGATGGTCAGACAGGTGTCGGCAGCTTTCCGGTCGGCCGTCAGGGCAGGGCTTGCCCGTTACAACCCCGGCAGCGACGGCAGGTCCGCAAAACCCTGCAGCGTTGTGATCAGCCGGGTGTGGTCGTAGGGCTTGGGGAAGAACACGGCCCGGTCCGGCAATTGGGCTGCCGCATTGGTCACGGCGCCGGAGGTGATGATGATCTCGATCGGCGGCCAGCGGTCGCGGATGGCGGCAGCGAGCTTCAGGCCGTCCATGCTGCCGGGCATGTCGATGTCGGTAAAGACGATGCGGATATCGAGCCGCGTTTCCAGAAGATGCACGGCCTCGTCGGCGCTGCCGGCCTCCACGACCGTGAAGCCGGCGTCCTCGATCAGGTCCACCGCCATCATCCGCAGCAGCGGCTCATCCTCCACCACCAGGACGACGGAGGGGGAATCCGGTTGTCTAGACTGTCCCATGCCTCAGCCTCCCCGGCATACGTCCGCAACCGGTGCCGGGGCGCCGTGCGGAAAAAGGGGAAAGACGAGACATGCCATCATGGATCAGGATACGGTGTGGAAAAGTTGCGTTGTTCTTTTGTGAAGCGGCCCGGCAGGGCAAGCAAGCGCTTTAACGTTCAGGCGGTCTTTTTCATGCCCGGGTCATGTATGAGGGCGGCATCCTGTCGCTGTGCCGCTCATGCCGGCACGCTTCCATTGCGCACCGCGAGAAGGAACAACCTGGGGAAGCGCAGCAGGACCCGTCCGTCGGCCAGCGGCGGGTAGGCGGCGCGGATGCGCGTCCGATAGCGGGCGAGAAAGGCCTGACGGCGTTCGTCCGGCAGCGGCGCAAGATAAGGGCGCAGGCCGGTGCCTTTCACCCATTCGACGATGGCCTCGGGACCTTCGAGCCGGTGGTAGTAGATCGTGTGCCACACATCGACACGGGTACAGAGCGGCGAGAGGAGATTGATCAGATGGCCGGGCGCCGGAAGGCTGTTCCGGTCCGGCAGGCCCGCTTCATAGGCATTGGCAAAGTCCGGATCGGCCGCGATCTCGCGCATGGCCCGGTGCGTCGGCTCGTCCAGATTGTCCGGCATCTGCACGGCCAGCACCCCGCCGGGCGCGAGCATCCCGGCCAGCCGGGCGATGCTTACCGCCGGATCGGGCATCCATTGCAGCACGGCATTGGCAAAGAGCAGAGCCGGTGCTTCGCCCGGATGCCACGCCGTGAGGTCGCCCTGAACGAAGGGGATGTCCGGCAGGCGCTGCCTTGCCGCAGCCAGCATGTCCGCATCGCTGTCGACGCCGGTCAGCGGCACGCCTGCGAATCGCGCGGCCAGCAGCTCGGTCGAATTGCCGGGTCCGCAGCCGATGTCGAACAGCGGACCTTGCCGCAGGTCGGGCACCTGCGCCAGCAGATCGCGGGCAGGCCGCGTCCGCTCGTCCTCGAACTTCACATATTGCGCCGCCGACCAGGCCATATCTACCCCTTTGTGCTCACCCCTTGGCCGGTTTCCAGACCTTTGCCGGAAAGCGCAGGGCCTGTTTGGCCAGCTTGCCCTTCATCCCGAGCGCGGCATCGCAAAGGCCGACGACATGCCGGTTCGGCTTGGCGTCCGGCCGCAGGGCATGCAGGGCAGCGGCAGCGGCGTCCGGGTCCATGTAGCGCGCGAGAATGCCGAGCGTCAGCGCCGTCGAGCGGCCGATACCGCGCAGGCAGTGAACAAGCAGACGCGCGTCGGCCGGCAGGCCGTCGATGAAGGCGAAGGCCTCGGCAATCGCCTGGGGTCGTGCGGCGTCACGCTCTTCGGGGTCCATCGTATCGCCGAAGATCAACTGCAGGTGCCGGTCGTCTGGCAGGTCGATCATCGACAGGAGCTTGGTCTCCGGCGCGCGGATGGAGATGAGATGGGTCGGCGCCCAGCTGGCGCGGTTGTGCCGCGCCTCCGTCTGCGAGCTGACCATGACTGCCAGCGGCCAGCCGTTCGCATGGCCGGGATTGGGAAGCAGCACCGGCGAAAAAAAGACGTCCTCGTCCGGCTTCTGCGCTGCGCGTGCCATGATCCACCTCGTGATTCTCTGTCTGCCCCGTGCGCGAATTTATCAGCCGAAGCTGGATCGAGCAAAGTGTTCCCGCCGGACCGGGGTCTGCGGGTCGGGTCAGAACCTCGTGATGACGCTGATGCCAAGGTCGGTGGCGGTGTCCATCGTGGTCAGCGCCGGCACGGCCTCGTCCAGCGACAGATGCCGCCCGATCAGCTTCTGGGGGCTGAGCTTGCCCGACGCCACCAGCGCCAGCATCGCCTCGTAGCGCCAGGCCTGCATGCCGTGGCTCCCATAGATCTCCAGCTCCTGCCCGATGACCTGCGCCATAGGAATTTGCGGTGCCGCATGGTCGCCCAGCATCAGCCCCACCTGCACATGGCGGCCGCGCCGGCGCAGGTTGCGGATCGAGTTGAAGCAGGTGACGGGCGAGCCGAGCGCGTCGATCGAAAGATGCGCGCCGCCGCCGGTGATCTCGCGCACGGCCTCGGCGACATCGCCGGTCTGCGTGGCGTCGATGGTGTGGACCGCGCCGATCTCCCGGGCAAACGACAGCTTCGTATCGGCGATATCGATTGCGATCACATTCGCGCCCATGGCGGACGCGATCATGACGGCGGAGAGCCCGACACCGCCGGCGCCATGCACGGCCACCCACTCGCCGCCGCGCACGCGGCCCTGATCCACGATCGCCCGGAAGGCGGTCGCAAACCGGCAGCCGAGGCTTGCTGCGGTTGCCGCATCGATCTCGTCGGGCAGGAGCACGAGGTTCTCGTCGGCAAAGTCGATAGCCACATATTCCGCAAACGAGCCCCAATGGGTGAAGCCCGGCTGGAACTGGTTGGGGCAGACCTGCTGGTTGCCCGAATGGCACTCCGGGCAGCGGCCGCAGCCGGAAACGAACGGCACCGTCACCCGGTCGCCCGTCTTGTAACGCATGACACCGCGGCCCGTGGCCACCACCGTTCCCGCCAGCTCATGGCCCGGCACGTGCGGCAGGCGGATGTCGGGGTCATGGCCCATCCAGCCGTGCCAGTCGCTCCGGCACAGCCCCGTCGCCTCAACCTTTATGACCACGCCGCCATCGGCAGGCGTCGCGTCGGGCACATCGCGGATGTCAGGCGTCTTCCCGAACGTGTCGAAATACATGGCGCGCATGGTGGTCTCCGCGGGGCGTGAGGGCGTGTTCCCGTGTGCCTAGCGCAAACAGGGTAACCCGGCAAAGCCCCGAAATGCGGTCGATCAGAAGTTTTGATCGATCCATTCCCCCCTGTTCTCCGTTTTCCGGCTATGCGACAAGACAGGACGAGAATGTCGGCGCCCGCGATCAGACCCGGCACGGCATTCGATGTCAGGGCGAGACCCCGGGACGACAAGCAAGGAGAACATCATGGCCGTCGATACGTCACCGCGCAGCACCACCTGGACCTTCGTCGATGGCGAATGGGTGACGGGCAACCCGCCGCTGATCGGGCCGACCTCGCACGCCATGTGGCTCGGCACCACCGTGTTCGACGGCGCCCGCTGGTTCGATGGCATCGCGCCGGATCTCGACCTCCACTGCCAGCGCGTCAACCGTTCGGCCCTGGCGCTCGGCCTGGAGCCGGTCGTGACGGCGGATGATATCGAAGGCCTTGCCTGGGAGGGCGTCAAGAAGTTCGACGGTCAGACCGCCATCTACATCAAGCCGATGTACTGGGCCGAACACGGCATGCCGGGCTCGGTGGTCGCCGCAGACCCCGCCTCCACGCGCTTTGCGCTTTGCCTGTTCGAGGCGCCGATGAACACGGCCGAGCCATCCTCGCTCACCGTCTCGCCCTATCGCCGCCCGAGCGCGGAAGTTGCGGTGACCACGGCCAAGACCGGTGGTCTCTATCCCAATTCCGGCCGAATGATCATCGAAGCGCGCGCCCGCGGCTTCGATAACGCACTGGCGCGGGACATGAACGGCAACGTGGCGGAAACCGCCTCGTCCAACATCTTCATGGTCAAGGACGGCGTCGTCTTGACCCCGCTCGCCAACGGCACGTTCCTCGCAGGCATCACCCGCTCCCGCGTGCTCCACCTCCTGCGCCGCGCCGGCCTCGACGTGCGGGAGATGACGCTGACCGTGGAAGACTTCCTGTCCGCCGACGAGATCTTCACCTCCGGCAACTACTCAAAGATCGTCCCCGTCGTCAGGCTCGACGAACGCCACCTTCAGGTGGGACCCGTGGCCAAGAAGGCGCTGGAAGTCTACATGGACTGGGCGCACGGGAACGGGTCGGATTTCTGAGGGGCTCGCGTGTAGAGCAGCCCCTCATCCGGCTGCCGCCACCTTCTCCCCGTTCTCACGGGGAGAAGGAACATGGGGCGAGCGCTCGCTTGTCTCTTGAAGGTTGACGATAGGGGCAGAAGCCGCGCCACATGTTCCTTCGCCCCGCCTGCGGGGAGAAGGTGGCGGCAGCCGGATGAGGGGCTGCCAAACCCGCTGACGCAGCCCTCAGGGCGCTCCCTTCTCGGCCGCCGTCGTCAGCCCGAACGCCCGCATTTCCTTGACGCTGAGATAGGCCAGCCGGTCCGGTGGCGTGTCCATGGCGCGCTGCCAGAGGCCCGGCTTGATGCCCATGGCGTCGAGGTGGCGGGTGATGGTGGCCGTGGTGCGCTGGGCCTCCGACATCGCCATTTCGGGCGAGAGCTTTTCACGCGTGCCGTTGAAGATCTGGTGCACGCCGACCACGGCGCCCTCGGCCACCGTCCGCTCCACGCCGCCGGACAGCAGGATCGGGCAGGAGGAGGCACAGAGCGCGCCTTTTTCCACGACGGTATTCAGCTGCCGCTCGCGGATCAGCTTCGACATGGCGAGCGCGTCGCTGACGGAGCCGCCGGGCGAATCGAGCTGCACCACCTTCACATATTCGCCGCGCGCCTCGATCTCGGCGGCAAAGCGTGTGGCCGATCCGGGATCGATCGCGCCCTTGGCGAGCATGACGCCACCGGGCTGCAGTTCGAAGCGGATGGCCTGCTTCAGTGTTTCCGCGTCGGTCGTCACCTCGCCCGGCGCATCCTCCGGCTCGCCGGTGGTCAGCGCCGGCGGCAGCACCGGCTCGCTCGCCGGGTTTGCGGGATCATAGGCCGGCACGAGGGCAGCCTCCTGGCTGATCGTGCGCCAGTCCATCAGCACGAAGACGAGGGCGGTCGCCAGGAGCCCGTAGAAGAATGCGCGCATCATCTGCCCGTCATCCAGTCGGGCAAGGCGCTCCATGGCTGATTTGTAGTCGCGCGCGACACCCTCGCCCTGCAAACCCTCGCGCTGCAAACCTTGCCCCTGCACTGGGCGTCGCCCGGGAAAAGGGCGGGCCTTGTCCGGCTCTGCGGTTTGCGTCGCCCCCTGCAAGCCGCCCGCGTCTCCGGTCAGGCTCATGCGGGCGTTCCCGCGCGCGGGGCCTTCGGCGGGCCTTTGGGGGCGAGATCGAGACTGGTGATGTTGGTCGGCTCGACGGAGCCGGGCTCCGTGGTCTCGGGGGATGGCGCGACGGACGGACCGCGCACGATCGCCTCGACATCGACGCCGCTGCGGGCAAGCGCCCGCTGCACCTCGATCGCGTCCAGAAGCTCGGCTGCGGTGATGCGCTGCGCGAACGGCATGGTCTCCTCCTGCCGGCGCAGCGCCGCATGGACGATGGACAGCATGAAGACGAGCACGGCGGGCAGCAGGTCGATGGAGATGGCGCCGGCCCAGCTCGGAATGAAATCCGACGCGTAGCGCAGAACCGCCTCAGCCGACGAAAGCGGCACGAAGCGCCGGTCCGCGACCGGCTCGCGCGCCAGGATCTCGTCTGCCGCGGTCGATAGCACCTTGGATTGGGCCGCGACGGAGGAGCGGATCGTTTCCATCACCCGGTCCTGCCGGTTGGCAAGGTCGGGCGCATCGCCATCCGCGATCGGCGCGATGAAGCCGAGCGACAGGTCTTCCGCCGCGCGCTTGACCGAGGGCGCGATGGAGGTCTGCTGCAACGAGGTGATGACGCCCGAAAGGGCCACGACTTCCGCCGAGAACTGGTCAGCGCGCGGGTCGATGGCGCCGGGGGCGGAGACCAGCGTGCGCATCGTCTCCAGATGCTTGCGGCCATCGTCGAAGAGGGTGGTGACGCGCTCGCGCGAGGCGGTGATGCCGCTTTCGAGCTCCGTCAGCTGCGCCGCCATCTGCGACAGCAGCTGCACGACGCTTCCGGCACCGGTGGTGCCGGTCAGCGCGCCTGTTTCGCGCTCCTGATCGGCGAGCCGCTGGAAGCGCTCCTGCGTCCGCTGGATATCCGGCAGCAGGCTCTGCGCGGCCAGCGCATTCTGGTGCGCCTTGTCGAGATCGGCCGTGTAGTCCTCGAGCGTTTCCGCCAGATGCTGCTCCAGCGCGGCCGAGCCGGCAAGGGCCGCCGCATTCAACCAGCTCGACATGGCGATGATCATCGCGCAGCCGAGCGCCATGACACCGATCATCGCGCCGCGCCCGGCCCGGCCGGTCACATGCGGATAGAACCGCGCCATGTAGCTCCAGAACGCGTAAATCGCCACGGACACGGCGCTGGAGTAGATCAGCGCGGCGAAGAACACCGCGGTCGCCGAGCCATCGAGGATCGAACGGACGCCGAGATAGGTATAGACGCCGGAGGCCAGCGCCAGCACGGCCAACGCGAAACGCGTCATGGTTTCGACGGCCTCGATGCCGTCCTGCAATCGATGCGAAGCGCCAAGCGCCATGGAGGATTCCCTTGGGTTTGGAAAGTCTTAACAGGGACTTAAGAAACGGGCGAAATGAAGGCCGGAAGAGCGGCGTTCCGGGGGTTCGCAGTGGTGATAGCCGTCCGATGACGCAGTCGTGAAGGACACCCGGGAGAAAACCATTTCGCAAGGGACCATGAATTTAGCGGTGACGCCGGTTGCCTCGCGTGGTCGGGGTGCCTATGTTCCCCTGACGATTTCGTGAATGAATTCCGATGCCAAGAGGAGAACCGCCATGGCTTTCGAACTTCCCCCGCTTCCCTATGACTACGATGCGCTTGCGCCCTTCATGTCGCGCGAGACGCTGGAATATCATCACGACAAGCACCACCAGGCCTATGTGACGGCCGGCAACAAGCTGGCGGAAGAGGCCGGCCTTGCCGACCTCTCGCTCGAAGAGATCGTCAAGAAGTCCTACGGCACCAATCAGCCGCTCTTCAACAATGCCGGCCAGCACTACAACCACCTTCACTTCTGGAAGTGGATGAAGAAGGGCGGCGGCGGCACGTCCCTGCCGGGCAAGCTCGACGCGGCCATCAAGTCCGATCTCGGCGGCTACGACAAGTTCAAGGCCGACTTCATCGCGGCCGGCGTCGGCCAGTTCGGCTCGGGCTGGGCCTGGCTCGCCGTCAAGGATGGCAAGCTGCAAATCGCCAAGACCCCGAACGGCGAAAACCCGCTGGTCCACGGCGCGACCCCGGTGCTCGGCGTCGACGTGTGGGAACATTCCTACTACATCGACTACCGCAACGCGCGCCCGAAATACCTCGAAGCCTTCATCGACAATCTGATCAACTGGGACTACGTCCTGGAGCTTTACGAAAAAGCAGCCTGATCAGGCTCGGCAATGACGGAAAGCGGGGCCTTCGGGTCCCGCTTTTTCGTTATGACGACATCTTCGACGCTCTCCTTCGTTATGCTCGGCCTGTCCCGAGCATCTGCAACCTCCTGAATATGTTGTCGTTTGCAGATCCTTGGCACAAGGCCAAGGATGACGTCGCGTAAGGAGGGGTTCCGATCGGCAGACGCCGGGGGCCTTGGGGCTCCATTTCCTGCACGCCGATGTCTTTCCGGCACGCCGATGTCGGGTGGCGCGTTCGTCCCTTCTGTCAGCCGACAGCCTGTCATCCCTATGTCATCCACCTTCGCTACGTCGCCCCCCATGACCGATACCCCCGTCCTCCGCCTCGGCATCATCGCCGATCCGCAATATGCCGATCTCGAGCCGAACCTTACGCTTGATCGCCATTTCCGTCAGTCGCTCGGCAAGCTGGAGGAGGCGATCGAGGTGTTCAACGGGCGCGACCTCGATGCTGTGGTGACGCTCGGGGACCTCATCGACCGGGACTGGGAAAGCTTCGATCCGGCGCTGGCGGTCTATCGGCGTCTGCGGCACAAGGCCTTGTTTCTGCCCGGCAATCACGATTTCGCGGTGGCGCCGGAGCATCTGGGCGATGTGCACCGCCGCCTCGGCATGCCGGCGCAGTATCACGATCTCCTCGTCGCCGGGCATCGCCTCGTCATTCTCGATGGCAGCGAGGTCAGCCTGTTTGCCGTGCCGAAGGGTCATCCGCGCTACGAGCAGGCGAAGGCCCGGCTGCAGGCGCTGACGGAGGCGGGCGCCATCAATGCCCAGCGCTGGAACGGGGGCTTCAGCGAGGCGCAGTTCGCCTGGCTTGCCGAGGTGCTGGATCTGGCCCGCGACGACGGCGAGCCGGTCGTCATTCTCTGCCACTACCCCGTCGCCCCCGAAAACGCCCATGATCTCTGGGATGCGCAGCGCCTGATCGACATGCTCGGGACCTATCCGAATGTGCGCGCCTGGCTCTGCGGCCACAACCACGCCGGCAACACCGTCACACGCGATGGCACGCACTACGTCACCTTCCGCGGCATGGTCGATACGCCCGACCGGAACGCCTTCGCGATTGTCAGCCTTTACAAGGACCGGCTGGAGATCGAGGGGTTCGGGCGGGAGGAAAGCCGGGTTCTTGGGACGGGAAAGTAATCGGGGATTCTTCAAAGTCTGCTGAACGACCGCTGGTGCCGCCGCAATGATGCCCTGTTTCCCGGCTTTTGAAGGGGGGATGGTGCAGGCACCGTCCTATTCTGAAAGGAAAACCGGCTTGCGTCCTCTTGCTCTTGCCTTCGGCCTGTTCGCGCTCTCCTCCACCGCCTCTTTCGCCGCTGATGATGTCGATGTCACCTGCACCATCATGCTCGATGCCGCCACCGGCAAGGTGCTGATCGAGGAGGGCGACTGCGCCGCCCGCACGACGCCGGCCTCCACCTTCAAGATCCCGCTGGCGCTGATCGGCTACGACACCGGCTTTCTCAAGGATGAGGCGACGCCCGTTCTTTCCTACCGGAAGGGCGACCCGGACTGGGGCGGCGCCAACTGGCTGCGGGATACGAACCCGGCCGACTGGATGCGCTATTCCGTCGTCTGGTACTCCCAGCGCATCACGCGCGATCTCGGCCGTGAGACGCCCGAGCGCTATCTCAAGAGTTTTCAGTACGGCAATGCCGACCTCTCCGGCGATCCCGGTTTCGACAACGGGCTGGAGCGGGCCTGGATCGCCTCGTCGCTGCAGGTCTCGCCGCGCGAGCAGGTCGCGTTCCTGCGCGGCTTCGTCAATGCCACGCTGCCGGTCGGGCCAGAGGCCATCGAGAAGACGAAGCGCATCGTGGAAAGCCGTGCCGTCGGCGACTGGACGATCCACGGCAAGACCGGCGCCGCCTTTCCGCGCAACGTCGATCGCAGCTTCGACTATGCCCATGGCTGGGGCTGGTATGTCGGCTGGGCCGAGCGGCCGGCGGATGCGAAAGGGAGCGCGGCGAAGGACAAGACCGTGGTCTTTGCCCGCCTGATCCGCACACGGGAAAAGACGAAGACCTCGCCGGGCGTTCTGACGCGCGATGCGCTGATGGCGGAGTGGCCCGAGCTGTCGAAAACCCTGCGCCCCTGACACCTGTCCATCGCCTGTTCCACAGCCGAAATGTCGCGAAAATTTTACTTTCAACGCGACCGGAAGATGCCAAGATGCCTGCGACGAAATGACCGGATTCCGGCCGGACATCGGTCTGCCGGGGATCGGCCATTTCTGTCGGACACGCATGTCGGAACGGGCGTCCGCAACGGGCGTCGCCACCAGAGAGGACTCCCATGAAACTGAGAACCCTGTTTCTCGCCGCAGCGCTGGCAGGCCTTGCCGCCGGTGCGGTGACGGCGGCCGAGCCGCAAGAGGTGCGCGAAGGCCTGATGAAGAAGATCGGCGGCTCCCTGGGCGCGCTCTCGGCCATCGCCAAGGGTCAGAAGCCTTACGATGCCGAGGTGGTCAAGACGTCGCTGACCGCGATCAGCACCAGCATCAAGGCCTTTCCGGATCAGTTCCCGGCGGGGTCGGAGGCCAATTCCGAGGCGAGTCCGAAGATCTGGGAGAACAAGGCCGACTTCGATGCCAAGGCCGCGAGCCTGGGGGACGATGCCGACATGCTGCTGGCGCAGCTGCCAGCGGATGCGGCCGGCGTGGGCGCCGCGCTCGGCAAGCTCGGCCCCCATTGCGGTGACTGTCATCAGGTCTACCGCGTCAAGAAGTAAGCGGTAGACCGAGACGCGCTTCAGCCACGCCCCGGCAGACCATGGCATTCCGCGTGCGCGCGGGACGCCACTGGCCTGTTGGTCAGGGTTGATCCCACCGCCCGGCGCCTTGGTCTTTGTCAGAGCAAGTCGGAACCGGTTATCCCGAAAAGACACACGAAAACAGACAAAAAGAGCGCTTGTCCGGTTGAGAGTGAACCGGACAGCCGCTGAGAACAGGGACCCGCCGCATGGCCCGTCGCGCGCGCAAATTCGTCTCGAGCGTCCTCTTCCTCGGCATCGTGGCGGCGGGCGGCGCATGGTTCGTCACCAAGCCCGAGCCATGGCCGGCCGCGCATTGGCAAGGTCTCGGCCCACCGGATATCAGCCATGGCGAACAGGTGTTCTGGGCCGGCGGCTGCACCAGCTGTCACGCTGCCCCGGGCGCGCAGGGCGATGCCAAGCTGGTGCTGACCGGCGGTCTGCCGCTGAAAAGCCCGTTCGGCACCTTCCACCTCCCCAATATCTCGCCCGACGACACCGCCGGCATCGGCCGGTGGACGCTCGCCCAGTTCGGCGATGCCATGACGCGCGGCGTCGGCCCGGACGGCCAGCATCTCTATCCGTCCTTCCCCTATGGCTCCTACGCCCGGCTGACGCCGAAGGATGTCAACGACCTCTACGGCTACATCAAGACCCTGCCGAAGAGCCCGAATATCGCGCCGCCGCACGATCTCCCGTTCCCCTATAATATCCGGGCGTCGCTCGGCGGCTGGAAGCTGTTGTTCTACAGCGACAGGCCGCGCGTGCCGGTCGACCAGACGAATGCGAAGCTGGTGCGCGGCCAGTATCTGGTGGAAGGCCCCGGCCATTGCGGTGAGTGCCACACGCCGCGCAACGCGCTGGGCGGCTTCAAGACCGATCTCTGGCTCGCCGGCGCGCCGAACCCGGAAGGCGAGGGCCAGATCCCCAACATCACGCCCGGTTCGAAGACCATCGGCGACTGGACGGAAGCCGACATCGCCAACTACCTCGAAACCGGCTTCACCCCGGACTTCGACAGCGCCGGCGGCTCCATGGTCGAGGTCCAGCAAAACATCGCCAAACTCACCGTAGCCGACCGCGAGGCGATCGCGGCCTATCTGAAGGCGGTGCCGGCGCGGTAGTGCTTGCAGAAAGTGCAAGCACTACGTAGAGTCCGGCATGAACAATCGGCACCGCGAGATCCTGGTGGCTGTTTTGCGGATCCGGTGTCCGGAACGATCGCATGGGCGGATATCGAAAGCTTTCACGGTCCGCATCCGGAGAAGGAAGCCAAGCGCTACAAGGTTCGAGCGGCGCGTGATTTTATCAAGCGTATGGGAGGTCAACCATGAACGTCATGTCGCACAAAGGCTATTTCGCGCGGGTGGAGTATGACGCCGAGGACGAGATCTTTTTCGGCCGTCTTGCCGGCATCACGGATGGCGTCGGGTTCCACGCGGACACGGTTTCGGACCTGAAAGCCGCCTTCCACGAGGCCGTGGACGATTACATCGAGACCTGCGCCAAGGCCGCCCGCGCGGCGGCACTCGCCGGCAAGAGCCTCAACCAGTGGGCCGCCGAAGTGCTGGCGGAGGCGGCGACGGAAGATGCCTGAAGAGACGGTTACAGGAGGCCCGGATGCAGACGACCCGGCAACCGCTCTGGGCGGGGATGTCCAGCCCGTCACGTCTCAGCTGGAAGCTCTTCAGGCGTTGCAGGATGCGCTCAAGGGACGGAATATCGGGCACGGCCTCGTCTCCGAGGAGCTGATTGCCGAACGCCGGGCCGAAGCCGCGGCCGACGAGCGGGACAATATTTGATGCTTCTCCTTTGCTTGGCGTGGTCTCGGGGTCCTGATCTCGCGGGACGGGTCAGGCAATAGCGTTGCGCCTCCCAATGGTCTTGAAAGGCAAGGCGCATGCTCTCTGCCGACTCACCCCCTATCGCAAAGCCTGCACATACCGCATCCCCGTCACCGGACCCGCCGTGAAGTCCTGCTGCTCGTAGAACCGGTGCGCTTTGACATTGCCTGTGGCGGCGCTGACGGAGAGGTAGGCGCAGCCGGCGCGGCGGGCTTCTTCGCGGGCCTTGGCCACGAGATGGCGGCCGATGCCGGTGCCGCGATGGGCGTCGCGCACGAAGAGATGGTGCAGATCCATGCCGCGCACGCCGAGTTGCGCCCTGTAGAGCGGCACGAGAATGGCGTAGCCGATGAGCGCGCCGCCGGCCTCGGCCACGAGCGCCGTGATCCACGGCACGGGGCCGAACAGGTCGCGCTCCAGCGTGTCCGCGTCGAGCGGCGCGGCATCGCCATGATGCGCGGCAAGCGCGGCGATCATCTCGCAGAGTGCGGCGATATCGCCCGGCCGCGCCACGCGGATCGTCACCAGCGGCGCCCGGCTGGGGGCGGCGGCAGGCGGCACGTTCAGCCCTTCGGGCAGGGCAGGGAGGCGGCTGGCAAGCGGAGAAGACAAGGTGGGCATCGAAATTCCTGAAGCTGATCCGCCCCAGGCACCGTCCAAAACAAAAGCCGCCTGGCGGCGGCTTGTTGAACGTGATCAGACAGCCGCATCTATGAATGCAGCGTAAAATACCAGCGGGCACGGGTTGCGGTCGTGATCATGTGCCATGCATGATCCCTTTTGAGAAGCCTGTCAACCGGCCTGTTTTTGCAGGCAACGGCGATCATGCCCGCCGGGGAACCGGCATATCCTCCAGCGGCCGCGCATGGTCGCCGTCGCAGAGGGTGTGGTCGGACAGCGCGCGGATGACATAGCAATCCTCCACCGTATGGCCGGCGCAGTGGGAGACGATCCGCTCCAGCTCGTGCTCCAGCCGCTGCAACTGTGCGATCTTCGCCCGCACGGCGGCAAGATGCCCGGCGGCGATGGCATCCGCGCGGGCGCAGGGTTTCTCCGGGTGGTCGCTGAGGTCGATCAGGTCGCGGATGGCCTCGATCGACAGGCCGAGATCGCGACCGTGGCGGATAAAGGCCAGACGGTCCAGCGCCTGACGCTCGTAACGCCGCTGGTTGCCCTCGGTCCGCTCCGCCGGCGCGATCAGCCCCGCCTGCTCGTAATAGCGAATGGTCGGCACCTTCACGCCGGTGCGCCGCGACAGATCGCCGATCGAATACATGAGGCTGTTCTCCGTGCGGCGGATGAAGGCCGCGTGGTCTCAGAGATAAGCGAGCGGATGCGGGCTTTCCAGCCTTAGCGCAGCCCTTCGCACAGATGGCACGGTCAGACTGTATGTAATCATCTTCAGGGCGACGATGCTTTTGGACTTCCGCACCAACGCCCGCTGTTCGGTCATGAGCCTCTCGATGAAGGCTTGTATTCGTCGAGGTCGCGCACGGCGATGAGGAGGACGTAGTCGGCAGGTGTGCCTCACCCCCCGAAAAAAGCCCGGCGCGCTTGCGCGGCCGGGCTCGATCGTCTCGCGTTCCTCTGCCCTTACTTCGGCAGCGTGTAGGCGATAATGTAGTCCCCCGGCTTGGTGCCGACCGAGCCGTGGCCGCCGGCAACGATGACGACGTATTGGGTGCCGTCGTCGGTGCTGTAGGTCATGGGGGTGGACTGGCCGCCGGCGGGCAGGCGGCCGCGCCAGAGTTCGCGGCCGGTCGTCAGGTCATAGGCGCGCAGATAGTTATCGACGGCGGCTCCGAGGAAGGCAACGCCGCCCTTGGTGATCATCGGGCCGCCGATGCCGGGAACGCCGACCTTGAAGGGCAGGGGCAGAGGCGTCATGTCGTATACGGTGCCGTTGCGGTGCTTGTAGGCGACCTCGCCCGTCTTCAGATCCACGCCCGCGACGTAGCCCCATGGCGGTGCCTGGCAGGGGATGCCGAGCGGTCCGAGGAACGGTCCCATCAGCACGCCATAGGGTGCGCCGTCATTGCGGTTCAGGCCCTGCTCGCTGCCCTTCTGGTCCTGTCCCTTCGGCGGGATCTGGTCGCGCGGCACGAGCTGCGAGGTGAAGGCGAGGTAGGTCGGCATGCCGAACATCAGCTGCTTTTCCGGATCGACCGCAACGGAACCCCAGTTGAAGGTGCCGAAATTGCCGGGATAGATCAGCGAACCCTCGAGCGACGGCGGCGTGTACCGGCCTTCATATTTCAGCCGCTCGAATTCGATGCGGCAGGCCAGCTGGTCGAACATGCTGATGCCCCACATGTTCTTGTCCGTCAGGGGCGGCGGCGAGAAGGTGAGATCGGAGATCGGCTGGGTCGGCGACGTGAAATCCTCGGGAATAGCACCCGACGGCGCGGGGATTTCCTTCACGGGGATGATCGGCTCGCCGGTGCGGCGGTCGAGCACGTAGAGATCGCCCTGCTTGGTCGGGCCGACGAGGGCCGGGCGACCCTCAATATCGAGCAGCACCGGCTGGGCGGGAACGTCCATGTCCCAGAGGTCGTGATGCACGGTCTGGCGAACCCAGCGCAGCTGCCCGCTATTGATGTCGAGCGCGACGATGGAGGAGGAGAACCGCTCCACATTCTCGCTGCGGCCCATGCCCAGCTGGTCGGGAACCTGATTGCCGAGGGGGATGTAGACGAGGCCGAGGGCTTCGTCATAGGAGAACACCGACCAGCTGTTCGGCGAGTTCGTCGTATAGTGCTGGCCTTCCGGCAGGGGGGTCGTGACGTCGGGATTGCCTGAGTCCCAGTTCCAGACGAGGGCGCCCGTGTTGACGTCGAAGGCGCGGATGACGCCCGACTGCTCCTGCGTCGAATAGTTGTCGTTGACGGCGCCGCCGATGATGATCTTGTTGCCGGTGATCACGGGCGGCGAGGTGGAGTAGTAATAGCCGGCCGGCTGGTAGCGCATGCCGGTTTCCAGATGCAGCGTGCCCTGGTCGGCAAAGCCGGTGCAGACCTGACCGGTCTGGGCATCGAGCGCGATCAGGCGGGCATCCGAGGTCGGCAGGTAGACGCGGCTTGCGCAGGCGCTGCCCGGTGCGGCGGCGGCATCCTGATAATAGCTGACGCCACGGCATGTCTGGTGCTGACGGTCCGGGTTCATGCCGGAGTTGCTGTCGAACTTCCACTTTTCCTTGCCGGTGGCGGCATCGATGGCGATCGCCCAATTGTGCGGCGTGCAGACATAGAGCGTGTCGCCGATCTTCAGCGGGGTCACCTGATAGGTCGTCTCGCCCACGTCTTCCGGCAGCTTCACGTCGCCGGTCTGGTAGCGCCAGGCTTCCTTGAGATCAGAGACATTGGCCGAGGTGATCTGCGTCAGCGGCGAATAGCGCTGGCCATATTGCGTGCGTCCGTACTGATGCCATTCGCCATCCGGCACATTGCCGCCGAGCGCCGGAGTCGCGTTGGCAATCGTGGTCGGCAGCGCGCCTGCCTTGTCGAGCGGGTCCTGCGTCATCGAATAGACGGCGACCGCGACGGAGAGCACGACGGCAAGCCCGAGCGGCCAGCCGCTGGCGCGGTAGACATGGCCCGTGGGGCTGGTGAAGCCGAGCGGCTTGCGGATGGAGGGGAGCAGCAGCCAGAGGCCGAGCACGATGACGACGCCGCCGCGCGGGCCGAGCTGCCACCAGTCGAAACCGACTTCCCACAGCGCCCAGGCGAGCGTGGCGACGATGAACACCGCATAAACGGTGAGCGCTGACGACCTGTGGCGCGAGAGCAGAACGGCCGTTGCCAGGAAGGCAAGACCGGCCAACACATAGTACCAGCTGCCGCCGAGAACGGCGAGCCAGGCGCCGAAGCCGGTCAGCCCCAGTCCGATCAGCGCAAAAAGGACAGACGTAAAGATGATCATGGAAGAGACTCCTGGCGCCACGACATGCGCCCCGTCAGTATCGATATCAGAACGCCGCACGCGTGAGGTAGTGCACTGCGGTCGCCCTAAAACGTTGAAAATACCGCATCATGTCGTCTCCGCAGCAATCGCGACTCAAGACATCACGCAGTCGAAGCCCGATCGAGATCCGGACTCCGTTATGGCGAAATTAGGGCAAGTTTCGCATGGGTCAATGTCGCAGCGCACAATCCGGGGCCTTGGGTCGGCAGCGTACGGTTATGACGGAGATGGGTGCCTCTCGAAAAGCAGGCGAAGATGATCGCACCTACGACGTTCGCGGCTTGATCCCGGCTTTCACGGCCTTCACCCGTGCAGCCCGCTTTTCCGCTGCCTCGTGTCTCAAGCGGTCCGCAATTTCCTCTTGCTGGTCCGCCAGCTCTGCATGAAAAGCGGCGACCTTTGCCTGGTGGAGCCTGACAAGTAAGGTTCCCGGTGGATCGGTCTGAAAATGCCGGTGGTCGTTGATTTCCAGAAACGTCACGTGATCATCAAACTGCAGCAGAAAGACAAGCTCGTTCGAACTTTGCGAGCCCAGATGAAGATGCATGATGCCCTCGCGCTGGAGAAGGGCGTCGTCTGTCGTATCCAGATCCCGGCGGTAAGCCCATTTAGGAAGAGATGTACCGTTCTGGATCGCCAGGAAAATATCGAGGAAATATTCCTCAAGATGAGGTTTTCCCCGGAAGTACAGATCAGGCCGAAAATGTGGAGACAGGACAATTTTGAGAGGTCTGGGCGCAATTCGGGAGTCCGTCTTGCGCTCAGCATTCCCGGCTCATCTCACAGACCTAATTTGGTAGGAAGGTCGAACTACCTCTTGAAGAAGAAAGCATGGGCCTCTTCACGCGTCATCTTGGGCAGCGCTTCACCCTCTTCTCTCTTCGCTTCCGCAGCGATACGGGTAAGATGATCGATATGTGTTTCCTGCGCCTCTACGGGCCTCGGGCGGACTGTTACAGCCATTTCAGCACCTCATATGAGAATAAACTCATAACATGCCGCAGCGTTCAGAGCAACAGCAGCATGCCCCGCCCGTCACGTCCCGCAGAACGTCCGCAGCACTTCCTCGCCCGGGGCCGGAGGCTCGGCGAAGTGGGCCATGTCGGGCTGGTCGTCATAGGGGCGGGCGAGGACGCGCATCAGGGCGTCGAACGGCGAGAAATCCGCATTCGTCTGCGCTGCGACAATCGCCTGCTCGATCCGGTGGTTGCGGGGAATGAAGGCGGGGTTGACGGCGCGCATAGCCGTTGCGGTGTCGCCCGAGCTTCGGCCTTCGGCCTCCACGCGGCGGCGCCAGCGGTCGAGCCAGAGGCTGGTGCTGGCGGGGTTGCGGAACAAAGCGGTAAACGCGGTTTCCGCCGACGGGTCGGCCGCAAGATCGGACAGACGCCGGAAGGCCAGCGTGAAATCCGCTTCCTCCTGATGCAGATGCGTCAGCAGGTCCTGCACGAGATCGAGGTCGCCGTCCTCAATTGTGGAAAGCCCGAGCTTTGCCCGCACGGCGGCGAGCCAGTGGTGCTGGAAGCGCTCGCCATAGAGCTTCAGCACGCCGTTGGCGGCGGTCACGGCCGTCTCCTCGTCGGTATCGAGAAGCGGCAGCAGCGTTTCGGCAAGGCGCGCGAGGTTCCACTGTCCGATGCCGGGCTGGGCGGCATAGGCATAGCGGCCGTTGCGGTCGATGGAGGAAAAAACCTTGGCCGGATCATAGGCATCGAGGAAGGCGCAGGGGCCGAAATCGATGGTTTCGCCCGAGATCGCGACGTTATCCGTGTTCATCACGCCATGAATGAAGCCGATCGAAAGCCAGCGGGCGATGAGCGATGCCTGCCGGTCGGCAAAGGCGGAGAGGAAGGCGAGATAGGGATGGGGGTCGTTGGCGATGTCGGGATAGTGCCGCTCTATGGCGTGGTCGGCGAGCCGCTTGACGCCCGCCTGATCGTCGCGCGCGGCGTGGAACTGGAACGTGCCCACCCGGATATGGCTGGCCGCGACCCGCGTCAGCACTGCGCCGGGCTGCACCGTCTCGCGGTAGACGGGCTCGCCGGTGACGACGGCGGCCAGCGCTCGCGTGGTCGGCAGACCCAGCGCATGCATCGCCTCGCTGACGATATATTCCCGAAGCACGGGGCCGAGCGCCGCGCGTCCGTCGCCCCGCCGGGAATAGGGCGTCGGCCCCGCACCCTTCAGCTGGATATCCCGGCGGCGTCCGTGCCGGTCCACCACTTCACCGAGAAGAATAGCCCGGCCATCGCCGAGTTGTGGGTTGAAGCCGCCGAACTGGTGACCGGAATAGGCCATGGCCAGCGGCTCGGCATCGGGCAGGATGGTGTTGCCGGAGAAGACGGCCGCGCCATCGGCTTCCAGTCTCGCGACATCGAGACCGAGCTCTTCCGCCAGCGCCCGGTTGAAGCGGATCAGCACCGGGGCCTCGACCGGGGTCGGCGCGACGCGCGAGAAGAAGCTGTCCGGCAGCCGGGCATAGCTGTTGTCGAAGGGAATGGGCGGCGTCTGCGCCCGCGTCCTGTTCGTCGCCTCCATGGTCGTCTCCGCTCCGTGCCTTGTCCGCTATTCGTCGATCCGGTCGGAAGACCGGTGTCGTCAATGTTAGATAGGGTGGGCGGTCTCGGCATGAAAGGGTGACCAGGCGTCCCGCGCCGGCGGTGGTTCGCGGCAGTCTTTGTCGAGATAGGCGAGCCTCAGGCCTCCACGAAAGACTCCCGCTTGAGCCGCTCCCGGTCCGCCTCGAAGGTCAGGCTTTCCAGCCCGCGCGCAAGACTTACCACCGCGATCTCGCGGGCGATGGTGTGCAGGCGTCCGCCGGGCAGGCTGGCCAGCGCCCGCAGGCTCTTTTGCAGGCGGATGCCGATCTCGACATTCCCGGCACCGTCTCGCGCAATCGGCAGGAAGGCATCCTCGAACATATCGCGAAGTGCCAGAGGCGGGACGTGGATGCGTGGAAACTCCGGCACGTCCCGCTGGCGATCCGCCGTTGGCTCCACGGCGAGCACCTCTACCATCGTCGTCAGCACGTCGATTGCCGTGCCGGGATCGTTAACGGCCGGGGAGAGGGCACGCGCGGCGATCTCGGCGAGCACGATCAAGCCGAAACGGGGATCCTGTTCGAAGGTGCGGCGCGGGCCGATGGTCAGGGCGTCGAGAACGGCCTGCTGCACCTTGGGGTCGAGCCCGCCCGCCGCCCGGCTCCGAATGTAGACCATCGGCGTGCCGGGCGAACAGAACGTGCCGGCCCGCGCGACCAGATACAGATCGAGATCGCCGGCTTCACCGAGCGCCTGCAATTGCGGCATATCGACATGCTGGAGATAGCCGACCTTGGTGGGGCTTACCGGCACGGCACCGGCCAGAAGCGGGCCGAGCGGCGCGCCGCCGAGAAGTGGGTCGTCAAGGTGATCGCGCATACCGGATATGGCCACCGTCTTCACCCGGTCGATGGTCTCACTGACCCGGCCGAGCGTGGAGAGGTGATCGATCCAGCGCAGCAGCGTCAGCACGATCACGGCGATCACACCGAGCGTGACAAGGAAGAGGACAAGCCGCCCGCCGCCGCCATAAAGCCCGGCATGCAGCGCGATCAGGCCGACCAGCGAAAACAGGAAGGTGCCGAGAAAGGTCGAGAGTGCGCGTTGGGCCGTGGCGTCCTCGAGCAGCAGGCTCGTTGCCCTCGGCGTCGCGCCGCTGGCCGCAGCGGCACTGGCGGCAACCAGTGTCGACAGCGAGAAGGTTGTGACGGCCAGCATGCTGGAGGCGATGATGCTGAGGATCGGATCCACCGCATCCGCGCCGAAGGCCCGCGTCATGTCCTCGGGAATGAAAGGACCGAGAACGACCGCAACCAGTGCCGTCGCCACACCGGCAAGGCAATAAAGCGTCGCGCGAACCCACAACCGCCGCGACAGCCGCATCACCTGCCAGAGACGTTTCGACCTGAGCATGGGACCCCCTTGACGGGCCATGCCGGAGCGGCTGCCCTCCCGTGACGTTATAGGGCGCAACCGGCGTTCGTCGCGGGGGTGAGGTGGGAATTGACCGGGAACGGGGGTAAGGAAAGAAGAAAAACCCTGTCTGGCCTGCCGATATGAAGCCTATTTCAACTCAGCCTAAGAGGCCTTACGGCGGTATCCGGAAAGCGTATCCTCAAGATTGTGCGCTGCGGAGCTTTCAAGTCCAAGGTCAACGCCCTTGTTACGCTCGTCTCGCATCGCTGCGCCGACGGCAGCGGCAAGCATCGTCGCGGTCCGTTCGACTGCGTCAGACACTCTATCGTCTGTTGAAGGTGCGTCCCGCCGAAGAGGCATCGCACGTCGCAGGAAAAGCATTCCGCAGACGATAGCGATGGTACCGACTACGGGGGTCGCTAAGAGGAGCCAATTCATTTGTCCAGTTCCCTCAATCTGAGGCGCGCGAGAAAATGTAGGGCAAAGCATACAAAAAAGCAAAGGATGCCGAACAGGGATGCAACGTAAACGCGATCATCCGACAGCGTCGCCGAAAAAATATAGGTGCCGACTGTACCCAGAACGCCTGTTGCAAACAGATTACCTGCAAGAGAGTTAAAAAAACTGTGCTTCCTGGACGATGGTCTCCCTACTGCCGTCGCTTAGCGCCATGTCACGTCAACTCATCGGTTGTTCGCAATCAAAGTTTCGACCACCATAAATCACGACGCAAACTTCAAGTCGAGTCGGCGCGTCGTTCTCAACTTTCGTGAAGGCTTGCCGGGACAAGATGCCCGGGAAGCCGGAGAGGGCCTTGCTTCCCTGACCCCCTCACATCTTCCGCGCCACCTTGATCGCAAAGGCATATTCGAACGCGATCTCTTCCAGCCGTTGGAAGCGCCCGGACGCACCGCCGTGGCCGGCGCCCATGTTGGTTTTGAGCAGGATCGGCTGGTTGCCCGTGGTCTTGTCGCGCAGCTTGGCCACCCATTTGGTCGGTTCCCAGTAGGTCACACGGGGATCGGTGAGGCCGGAGAGGGCGAGGAGGGCGGGGTAGGGTTTTTCCGCAACGTTGTCATAAGGCGAATAGCTGGCGATATGGTGGTAGGCCGCTTCGTCGTCGATGGGGTTGCCCCATTCCGGCCATTCCGGCGGGGTCAGCGGCAGGGTGTCGTCGAGCATGGTGTTCAGCACATCCACGAAGGGAACGGCCGCGATGATGCCGCCGAATTTCTCCGGCGCCATGTTGGCGACGGCCCCCATCAGCATGCCGCCGGCCGAGCCGCCCTCGGCGACGATGTTTTCGTAGGAGGTGAAGCGCTGTTCGTTCAGGTAGTCGGCAGCCGCAATGAAGTCCTTGAACGTATTGGTCTTCTTCTCCATCTTGCCGTCTTCGTACCAGGCAAAGCCCTTGTCCTTGCCGCCGCGGATATGGGCGATGGCATAGACGAAGCCGCGATCCACCAGCGACAGGCAGTTGGTGTTGAACGAGGCGGGAATGGACATGCCGTAGGCGCCATAGCCGTAGAGCAGGCAGGGCGCGGAGCCATCGAGAGGGGTATCGCGGCGGTAGAGCAGCGTGACCGGCACGGTGACGCCATCCTGCGAGGGCGCAAACACGCGGCGGGTGACGTAGTCGTCGGGATTGTGACCGGAGGGCACCTCCTGCGTCTTCAGGAGCCGGCGTTCGCGCGTCGTCATGTCGTAGTCGAAAAGCTGGCTCGGCGTCGTCATCGAGGAGTAGGAGAAGCGGATGACGTCGGTGTCGTATTCGGCGGCACCCGACAGGCCGAGCGAGAAGGCTTCCTCGGCAAAGGCGATCGCATGTTCCTCGCCGGTGCGCCGGTCGCGGATCTTGATCTGCGGCAGGCCGTTTTCGCGCTCCAGCCAGACGAGGTGGCGGGCGAACGCCATGTGGTTGAGGATCAGCCGGCCGGGCGTGTGCGGCACGACCTCGCGCCAGTTCTCCCGCTCCGGCCGGTCGAACGGCGTTTCCATGATCTTGAAATCCTTGGCGCCATCGGCGTTCGTCAGGATGTAGAAGACGTCGCCGCCTTCCGTCATGGAATATTCGAGCCCGGTCTCGCGCGCCGCAACCAGCCTGGGCGTCGCATTGAGGTCAGAGGTCGGGATCAGCATGTATTCGCTGGTCTCGTGATCGTGGATATCGATGTAGATGACGTCGTCGAGCATGGAGGCTCCGACGCCCATGAAGAAGCCCGGATCCTCTTCTTCATAGACCAGACGGTCGTCCGCCTGCGGCGTCCCGATGACGTGGTGGAAGATCTTCGACGGGCGATGATTCTCGTCGAGCACGGTGTAGAAGAAGCTGCGGCCGTCGGGCGCCCAGGCGCCATCGCCGCCGGTGTTTGCGATCACGTCCACAAGGTCGTCGCCGGTCGACAGATCCCGGATGCGGAGCGTGAAATATTCCGATCCCTTGTCGTCATAGCCCCAAATGCCGAGCGAATGGTCGGTGCAATGGTTGATGCCGGAAAGGCGGAAATAATCCTTGCCCGCAGCCTCCTTGTCGCCATCGAGCAGCACCACACGCTCGCCGCCCTCGCGCGTCTCGCGGAAGTAGCGGGGTTGCTCACCACCGGTGACGAAGGATGTGCCATAGGCGAACGGCCCGTCCTTCATCGGCACGGAACTGTCGTCTTCCTTGATGCGGCCTTTCATCTCGGCGAAAAGCTGCTTCTGCAGCGCCTCGGTATCCGCCATCGCCGCCTTCATATAGGCGTTCTCGGCCTCCAGATGCGCGCGGATCTCGGGATCGAGAATGGAGGTGTCCTTGAACATCTGCTGCCAGTTGTCGGCCCGGAACCAGGCATAGTCGTCGGTGCGGGTGATGCCGTGGCGGGTGTCGCTGAGCGGCTTCTTTCGTGCGACGGGCGGGGCGGGCAGGCTGGAAAAGACGGGGGCTTGGTCGGACAATGGGATCTCCGGGGGTTCGATGGCGTTATGTCCCGGGACGAAGCGATTGCCTCGCCGGAACATGCATCTTCGATGCTCCGCACATAGATGCCGCAGCCGATGCATTCAAGCGACAAAGCACGTCAGCGCGATGACAGGGCCGCAACGGCGTAGTCGATAAAGGCGCGGATCTTCGGCGTGGCGCTGTGGCGATCGAGCGTGCAGGCGTAGAAGGTGAAGGGCGTATGCGCGGCGATGGTGTCGCTGCCGGCCGTGGCGTCGCCTTCCGCGCTCTCACCGAAGAGAGGCACGACCAGACCCTTTGCAATCAGGTCGTCGGAGATGAACGCGCCGAGACGGGCGATGCCGGCGCCGGCAAGGACCATGGAGGTCAGGGTGTCGATATCGTTGCTGACGATCTTCGGCTTGATGTCGGGCTCGTACAGCGTGCCGTCCCGCAGGAAGGTCCAGCGGAAGAGGCGGCCGTGCGTCGCCAGCCGGTAGAGCAGGCAATCGTGATGCACCAGGTCTTCCGGCGTCTTCGGATGGCCGCGACGGGCGAGATAATCCGGCGAGGCGCAGATCATCATCGGCACGGTGACGAGCCGTCGGGCGATCAGCGAGGGCTCCAGCTGCTCGGCAAACCGGACGCTGATATCGATGCCCTCGGCGATATGGTCGATGGCCCTGTCGGTGACGACGAGTTCGACGGAGAGTTGCGGGTAGATGCTTGCAAAGCCCGGAATGAGCGGGGCGATGACATGACGGCCGAAGGCGACGGATGCGGAAATGGTGAGCCGGCCGCGCGGCGTGTCGTTGAGCGCGGAAACGGCGGTGGCGGCAACCTCCAGATCGTGCACCACATGGCGGACGCGCTCGAAATAGACCTGACCGCTATCCGTCAGCCCCAGCCGGCGTGTGGTCCGCTGAAGGAGACGCACACCGAGGTCGCGCTCCAGCCGGGCGATGTTCTGGCTGGCGGCCGCAGGGCTGATGCCGAGCTGTCGGGCCGCAGCCGCAATGCTGCCCATCTCGACGCTGCGCACGAAACTCTCGATCCCGCGAAGGCTATCCATAGCTGCGTGCACTCCAGAAAGTGGCCATTCGAAAGTTTTGCTTCAGATTGATGGTGCTCGCAAGCCTCTAATCGGCGGCGGCGTTTGCGGCTAGGACAAGGACATCGACAAGGAAACATCCGGAGAGACCATGCCCACGAACGCAACCCCCACATCCCCCGCCGCCCGGTCTGCGAAGACAGGGCTTCCCCAGGCGGCAACACCTTACGTCTTCGCCTTCTTCATGGCCGGCATCATGGCCTTCGTGATGTGCTGGATCATCGTCTCGGTGAACAGCGGCGTCGATAGCGGCCTGCCGATGCGCGTCGCCGCTGCCTACCTCGTCGCCATGCCCGCCGCCTTCGTCAGCGTGCTGATCGTCCGCCCGATCGCGCTGAAGCTCACATCCCTCGTGGTGCGCCGCCCGGGCTGAGGGGTCTCGGCCATCTCACGCCGACAGCGTCAGCCCGATGCCGAACGGGTCGGTGAGGGAGACGGTGTCGCCCGTGCGGGTCGTGGGGATTTCCAGGCGGTCCAGCGCGGCAAGCGCCGTCTGAAGCGCTGCCGTATCGTTGAAGCGGAGGGCGTAAGTGCCGAGCCCTGTCATATCGGCGACGCGCCGGGGCGCGTTGCGCGTGTTCCAGATATTGGCGGCGAGGTGGTGGTGGTAGCGGCCGGTGGAGAAGAAACTGGCGCCGGGATAGGTGGAGATCAGATCGAGGCCGAGCACGTCGCGGAAGAAGCCGTTGGCCTGCGGCAGATCCGACACTTGCAGGTGGAGATGGCCGAGCGACGTGCCCGCCGCCATGCCGCCCCAATGGGTGTGTCCCCGGGCAAGCGCCACGCCCTCGTCGTAGAGCGTCTGGAGATCGAGCGGCAGGGTGGCCATCTTCACCGTGCCGTCGGGCAGGGTGGTCCAGTCGGCGCGGGGCCGGTCGCGATAGACCTCGATGCCGTTGCCTTCGGGATCGGCCAGATAGATCGCCTCGCTGACCAGATGGTCGGATGCGCCCTGCAGCGGCACCTGAAGGCCGGCGGCATGGGCCAGCCAGCGGGCAAGCGCTGCCCGGTCCGGCACGAGGAAGGCCGTGTGGAACAGGCCCGGCGCGTTGCGCGGCGCCGTGGTCGCATGGCCGGAGGTGGTGAGCGTCAGCAACGGCCGTCCGCCCACGCCGAGCGTCTCGCCGCTTGGCAACCGTTCCATCAGGCTCAGCCCCATCACGGACTGGTACCACGACGACACGAGCGGCAGGTCGCGCACCACCAGCCGGGCGTGGTCGATAAAAGCCGGCATGGCGAGTGGATGTTCAGGGGCCGGATGTTGAAGGGCGGAAACTTCGGGCGCGGGCGGACGATCCGTCGAAGGGGTGCGCATCAGGTCGGAAAGGGTCATCTCGGTCGCTCCTGCGAGGGTGTTCGGGACGATGCCGGGCAGGACGAGCGCCATACCCGTCATGTGCAGCAGGCGGCGTCGGCGCAGATCGTCCATGGCAGGGTCCCCGAAGAGGACCGATTATGCACCGCCTGGCCGCCATGCGAAATCCCCGGGATCGGCGATGGATCGTCTCGCATGCGTTGACAATCCCGGCGCGAATACATTCGCGCCCTTGCGAATTTTTTGTGCTTGCACGGAAAACTCGTCGGCCCGGCGCGAACGTGTTCGCGCCGCCACGCTCCCGCCCGCATCCTCGCCGATGATCGATTCGTCACCGAAAGTGACGAACGCGCGTCCATATGGGCTCGCCAAACGGGCAGCGGATGCGTAGCCTGACCTGAAACGGATCTGGAGACGAAGCACGCGTGGAGATCAAGGGCATCAAGTGGAACTACGACCGGACCGAAATGATCGCGGACGGCATCGTCCATGGCATCGGTCTCGCCTTCGCGCTCATTGGCGTGACCATTCTGCTGGTGCACGCCAGTGCGGCCAGTACCGCGGGGCAGATCGCGGCCGCCGCGATCTACGGCGCGGGCCTCGTCGCCACGCTGTCGATCTCCTTCGTCTACAATATGTGGCCGGTGTCGCGGACCAAGTGGCTGCTGCGCCGGTTCGATCATTCCTCGATCTTCATCCTGATCGCGGCGACCTACACGCCCTTCCTGCAAAGCGGCTGGAACGATCCGTTCCTGGCCGTCATGCTCGTCGGCATCTGGCTGATCGCGGCTTTGGGCATTGCGCTCAAATGCGTCTTTCCCGGGCGCTACGACAAGCTCGCCATCGTGCTCTATCTCGCCATGGGCTGGAGCGGCGTGCTGGCCGTCGGGCCGCTGCTGACGACGCTGAACGCCGCCACCATGCTGCTGATTCTCGCCGGCGGCATCATCTACTCCGCCGGCGTCATCTTCCATGTGTGGGAACGGCTGCGCTTTCAGAACGCCATCTGGCACGGTTTCGTCGTGACCGCCGCCGCCGTCCACTTCTCGGCCGTGTTCTCGGTCATCGGCAACACCCCGGCTTGAGGCCCCGCGCGCTTCGCGGCGCCCCAAGCGGGCTCGCTTGAGACGTGTCGCTTAAGCCGGCTCGAAACGCAGCGCCACGCCGTTCATGCAGTAGCGAAGCCCGGTCGGGGCTGGTCCGTCCGGAAAGACGTGGCCCAGATGCGCGTCGCAATCGGCGCATTTCACTTCCGTCCGCGTCATGCCGTAGGAGCGGTCGGTGACCTGCGTCACCGCGTCAGGCTCGAGCGGCTGGAAGAAGCTCGGCCAGCCCGTTCCCGAATCGAACTTCGCGCCTGCGTCGTAGAGCGCATTGCCGCAGCAGATACAGCGATAGGTGCCGGCCTTGCCGAGCGCGAAATCGGGGCTGGAAAACGCCCGTTCCGTGCCGTGCTGGCGGGTGACGCGGTACTGGTCCGGCGTCAGCTGCTCGCGCCATTCCGCATCGCTCTTCACGACCTTCAGAGGGGTGTTTGCCAGAGGGGTGTTTGCGCCGTCTCCGGCAGCATGCGTGCGATGTTCGGTCATGTCGTTCTCCTCATCTTGAAACTGCGCTTCATATAGGAACGCGCAACGCGCAAGCAAAGCCACCGCAAGCCCTCGTGCCGCGCGGCTTTATAGTAACGTCTGCTCATGGAAACGCATGCGAACGAGGTGAGAATCGCAGGTTGCAGAGAATCGCAGCCCTCGCCGGTGGTGCAAGCACGGATGTTGCCCCGAAAGGGGGGTCTCGATAGATGAACGCGCGCGTTTCTATCGGGATTGCTTGTGACAACTGTTCCGGGAGGCGCCGTTTCAGCCGCCAAGTCTTGCATCTATTGAAAAACGCGTTTGACATTTTTGGGGTGAATGTTATTCGAGTAACGGTAAAGTGTCTGAGACTGAAAATACTGCAGGTTGTCGCCGCCGAAATATCTCTACAGAATTCGGTTGTCTTTTCGGGGTAGGGGAAAGATATGCGGCGTCCAATGCAAGTGCATTCATCAAGTAATTCGGTCGTTCCATTGTGATGCAATCGTGCCGGTTTTTACCGCAATCGATCGCATTTCCATGGGAAAAATGACGCCTTCATGGAAAAGCCTGCGAACCTGCGGGCGAAAACGAGACAATCGCCCGAAAGGAGAACTAAATGAGTGAACAGATGGCAGGACATGGCATGGCCGGACTGAACCTGGCAGGACATGGCAACGAGTTGCTCGTGGAACTGACCGCAGAAATCGTCGCCGCCTATGTCAGCAATCATGTCGTGCCCGTCTCGGAGTTGTCGACTCTCATCGGCGATGTGCACACGGCGCTGAACAACACCGGTGCACCGGCTCCCGTCGTCGCCGCCGTGGAAAAGCCGAAGCCTGCCGTATCGGTGCGCAAGTCGGTTCAGGACGGCCAGATCACCTGCCTGGAATGCGGTGGCAACTTCAAGTCGCTGAAGCGCCACCTGATGACGCATCACGCTTTGTCGCCGGAAGACTACCGCGAAAAGTGGGAACTGCCGTCGGATTATCCGATGGTCGCCCCGGCCTATGCCGAAGCGCGCTCGCGCCTCGCCCGCGAAATGGGCCTCGGCCAGCGCCGCAAGCGCGCCGCCAAGTAAGGTTGACAGCACACTCGGCAGGATTTTTATCAAGCCTTGTCATGCAAGATGTTTCCATAGCGCCGGGCCGGATCCTTATCCGGTCCGGCTTTTTCATGTCCGGAGAGCGGAAGGGCATATTCAAGAACCGGAATAAGGAAAAAATGCCTATATGATTCAGGATGCTATCGGAAATATGATATAATACAACAAAAAATTGCGCGCTGGTTGTAGCGCTCGCTTCGTGTTCCGCGTAGGATATGTGAAAGTATTCCTATAACGGAGATCTGCGATGACCATGCTTCATACACATGCCGAAAGCGCACTGACCACGATAGGCCCATTGGGTCTTCTCGGCCGTTTTCCGGACGATCTCCGTCTGGCCACGACATCTTTCTCAGTCCGGGCAGCCTCGTATGGGACGGCTGCGTCCCGTCACGCGCCCCGTCACGCGCCCGGTCACGCTCTGGGTCGTGCGCCCGAATGCAAATCCGCATGGCCGCCGTCCGCCGCGCCCGCGACATCCCGGGTTTCCGAACGGCCCGATACGGCAGCGCCCGACCCGCTGGCGCAGGCTCGCTGCCGCATGGTGGCCGATGTGGTCGAGGAACTCACCATGATGGTCGGCGATCGCCAGCAGTTGCGGCGCGACCGCCGGCGGATGATGACGCATGTCCGCCAGATCGCCATGTATGTCAGCCATGTCGTGCTGCAGGTCTCGCTGACCGATATCGGCGTCGCCTTCGGCCGGGATCGCTCCACGGTCAGCTATTCCTGCCATGTGGTGGAGGATCGCCGCGACGATGCCGATTTCGATGCCTTCGTCTCCGCCATCGAGCGCGTCATCACGGCCGTCTTCCCGCCGGCCGGAGATGCTGCCCATGCGTGACGTGAGGCCTCCGGAGGCCGCCGCCCGCGCCGATCTCGTCCGGCTGGTCCGCCACCTCGTGGGTGGCCGGCGGGCGAGACCCGGCGAAGCCCGGCCGGACACAGCAGAAGACGCCGCTGTCGTCGCCGCCTTCACGGTGACGGAGGAGGGCGCTGACGTGATCGTCACGCGTGCGGACGGTGCGAAGCGCACCCTGCCGCCAGCGGCGATGCGCGAGGCCCTCTCCCTCGGCCTCGTCGCCAAGCCCGATGCCGGAGGGCCGGAGGTGTCCGGTCGCTGGCACGTGCTTTCGCCGGCCGTGCCCTTCCTCAAGCGCGCTCTGTCCGATCCGGAGGCGGTTTTCGCGGGCCAGCATCGGCACATCGCCTCGGGCACGGTGGAAACGGGGGCCGGCCGGCAGACGGTGCAGGTCAATCTCGCGGAATCGCCGCTCGCCCATATGAGCCGGCTGAAGGAGAAGTCCGGCAAGCCGTTTCTGCCGGCTGAAGCGCTGGAAGCCGGGCAGCGGCTGCACCGGGATTTTACCCACGCGCAATTGCAGCCGCGCATGACCATGTCCTACGAACCCCGGCTGTCAACGCGCACGAAGGGAAGCGGCGGCGGTCCTGAGATCGCCGACAGTGCTATGACGGCCAGAACCCGCGTGTCACGCGCCATGGCGGCGATCGGCCCGGAACTCTGCGGCGTCGCCATCGACGTCTGCGGTTTCGAAAAGGGGCTGGAAACGGTGGAGCGCGAACGCCAGTGGCCGGCCCGCTCGGCAAAACTCCTGCTGCGCGCCGCCCTCATGGCACTCGCCCGCCACTACGCACCACCCCCGCCGGCATCACCAGCGCGCCGCACCCATGCCTGGGGCGCGGAGGGCTATCGCCCGGATATGGATGGGGGCCGGGAGCGCGGCGGGTGATGGTCGTGAGAGCAAGGCGTTGGGGGTATCTCTTCAGACGCGAAGACGCTCAACCTTTCAGCCGCACCGCCGCCTGGTCCTGAATGCGCTTGACCATGGAGCGCAGGCCATTGGCGCGCTGGGCCGTCAGGAACTCGATGAGGCCCATCTGGCCGAACAGGTCCAGCGCATCGGTCGCCGCGATCTCGGAGGCTCTTTTGCCCGAAAAAATCGAGAGCACGATGGCGACGAGGCCGCGCACGATATGGGCGTCGGATTCGCCCTCGAAGGTCAGAACGGGATCGGTGCCCTCTGCGGCGTGGGTGACGAGCCAGACCTGGCTGGCACAGCCCTGCACCTTGTTGTCAGCCGTGCGCTTCTCTTCCGGCAGGTCCGGCAGGGTGCGCCCGAGCTCGATCACATAGCTCATCCTGTCCTGCCAGTCGTCGAGATAGGCGCAGTTCTCGAGGATTTCGGAAAGGGGCGTCGGAGTGAAGGCGGCATCGGTCATGCCGTCTCTATAAGGGATCGGTTCCGCGTTGAGAAGGTGGATCGGCTGGGTAGGCAAGGCTTTCGCAGAGGTTTCGTGGCAAGCGCCGGGCCGGTCAGGACGCGCGATGCGGCTTCGGCGGTATGCGCTTTTCCGGCACCGGAATACGGGTGAAGCCGAGATCCTCAGGGGTCTCCGAAAGCGCGGGTCCGGCAGAAGCGGCGGCAGAGGGCGCGGCTGTGGGCAGGGCTGGGGGCAAGGCCTGCTCCGGCACAGTACCCGTGGTCACCGCATCGCCCGGTATGACAGCGTCGTCTGCCGCAGCGGTCTTCTCGTCGCCGAACTGGGTTTCGAGCAGCTGATAGGCGATGCGGGCGCCATCTTTCGCGCGGTGGCCGAGCGCATTGAAGGTCTCGGCACCCTTGGTGCAGACATCGGGCTTCTCAAGGCAGATGGCGCCGATATAACCGATCGCCTCGCTGGCGGCGGAAACCGTCTGGCCGATATCCATTTTCGCCCCGGCCGCAGCCTCAGGCTGCGCTGCCTCCTCCGTGCCGAAGATCGGCAGGAGAACGAGCACCAGCGAAAACCAGAATGCTGCCTTGATCAGAAACCACATGGTCGACCCCGTTCTTCACGTTTACGCAACTGTCCCGACCGCCTGCTGTTCCGTGTCCTCACCGATATGGCCGGTCTGTGCCGGTTACCGATAATGGGAAGCAGCTCGGTCGAACGTCAAACTAGGGCACCTCTTCCAACACGGCCTTGAAAACGAGACCTGTATTTGAGGCGTCTTTTCGTAAAATTCGATCGATCTGCATTTGATCCGCATTTGAAGGGCATTTGAGCCAATCGCGTTAAGGGTCAAGGCGGCGGCCGCGCCCAAGCCCCCTGCAAATGCGGCTTCCGGCAGTGGAGCGAGATGCCATAGTGGTTAAATTAACTCGAAAAATACCATGATTTCAACGGTTACGCCACGTTAACCACAACAAAGGAAGGGCGTCCGAATCTGGCTCAGAAGGGCCGGTGAAGCCGTTTTGCAACACATCGGGGGTGTTCACTTAGAGTTTCATTAAGCCGCCGGTGAGACATTCGGCCTTGTCCGATGACGATCGTTCCACCCTTTTTCGACGGGCCGGAAACGACCGCGCGGCACTTTATAAACAACCGGGGCAGGATGTTCCGGATAACGAAAAATGCAGGGTCGGGCGTGACAATTGTGCGGAACATCGCTGGAAGGTTTGCGTCCCGTGTGGACGATGCCGCCAGGCTCTGGCTGCCCCGCCCGGCACCGACGGAGCGCGAGCTTTCCGCCATCCGCACCGTTGCAGCCTCTGCCCTCATCGCCTTCCCGATCGCCCCGCTGGCGCTTGCCGCCGTGTTGCCGCTGTCGCTGGCCCTGCCGGTCGGTGCCGGCCTCGTCGGCGCGCTGACGCTGGTCGGCGGCCTCGCCGCCGTCGGCCTTGCCGGCCGCGATGCAGGCCCGGTCACGCCCCTCGCAGCACCCGTCGCTCCGGCAGCGCTCGCCTATGATCTCTTCGCCGGCCTCGTGACGCTGCACGACCTGCGCGGCTCCGTGACGTCCGTGCATGGCCGCGATGCGTCCGGCTTCCTCGCCTGGATGCGCGACCCGACCGGCCGCGGCTTCATCGAGCAGATCCACGTCTCCGACCGCATCGCCTTCCTGCGCGCCATCGACACGATCCGGCTCGGCGCCGACAGCGACACCGTCGAGTTGCGGCTGGAACGCGGCTCCATGACGGAAGGCGGCGCCGAGCTTCTGCATATGCGGTGCGAACTCGCCGCCATCGTCGAAGACGGCATATTGTCGGGCATTCTCGTCCAGTCGCGCGATATCTCGGCCGAAGTCGCCCTCAAGGCCGATGCCGCGAGCAAGGCCGAGGCCGCGGAAAGCGCCAACGACGCGAAGACCCGGTTCCTCGCGGCCGTCAGCCACGAACTGCGCACGCCGCTCAATGCCATTCTCGGCTTTTCCGACATTCTCTCCGGCGAATATTTCGGCCGGCTGGAGAACGATCGCCAGCGTGAATACGTCGCCTTGATCAACCAGTCCGGCGCCCATCTCCTCTCCGTCGTCAACACGATGCTGGATATGAGCAAGATCGAGGCCGGGCGCTACGAGCTGATCGCCGAGCCCTTCGTCGTGGCAGATGCCGTCTCCGCCTGCGAGGCGATGCTGGGCCTGCAGGCCGAGGCCAAGGGCGTGAAGCTGGCGAGCCGCGTCATGCGCGGCGTGGGCGAAGTCCATGCGGACCGTCGCGCCGTGCAGCAGATCCTCATCAACCTCGTCGGCAACGCCATCAAGTTCACCGACGCCGGCGGCATCGTCACCATCGATGCGGAGATCGTGGGTGAGGACCTGCGGCTGACCGTCAGCGATACCGGCATCGGCATTCCCGCCGACAAGCTCGCCTGCCTCGGGCAGGCCTTCATGCAGGTCGAGAACGAATATACCCGCAAATACGAGGGCACCGGCCTCGGCCTCGCGCTCGTCAAGGGGCTGGTGGCGCTGCATGGCGGCCGCTTCGACATCTCCAGCCGCCCGCGCGAAGGCACGGTGATCCGCATCAGCCTGCCGCTCGACGGGTCCGGCATCCGCGATGCCGATCAGCTTACCGACGCCGACAGCATTGCAGAATTTCCGCCGCGCCTGAAGACCCAGGCCGGCTCCACGTCCCTGAACCCCGGCATCCAGATGCCAGAGGTTGAGAAAGGAGGTGCGGCAGATGGCGAAGCCTACGCGAAAACAGCCTGACCGACGCAAAGCCCCCGCGACAACAGCAAAGGGGAAAACGGGCGCCGCCAAGGGCGCGACCGCGCTGAAGCGCAAGGGAGTGTCTCGACCGAACATCGTGCTGCGTGCCGCATCCGGCATGTTGCGTCTGGCGCTGCGCAATCCCGCCATCTTCGGCGGGACCGCGGCGTTTGCCGTCGTGTTCGGCTTCGTCGCGGCCAATGCGCTCTGGTATCAGCCGGGCCACCACCCGTCGCCGCTGATGCGCACCCGGCTGCCCTTCACCCATCCCGACCCGGCGCGCGTTTCGTTGAGCGAACCGCAGGACGTGCCGGACCCGAGCAAGGTCACGACCTTCGTCATCCGCAGGGAAGACGAAGCGGGGGAGGCCGAGCCTGGACTGGTTCCGGCCGAAGCCCTGCCGACCGGCGAGCGCACTGCCAGCGTTCCCGGGTCCGACACGCTCGCGACGCTGCCGGGCGAGCCGACACCCCGGCAGGACACGAACGCGGACCTCGACCCGACGAGCCTCGTGCGCACTGTGCAGGCCGAACTCGCGCGGCACGGCTTCTATGATGGCGAGGCCGACGGGCGTCTGGGACCCAAGACGACGGCGGCCATCCGCCGCTTCGAGCAAGCCAGCGGCCTTCCGCAAACCGGCGTGGTCAGCCAGGGCCTTCTCGCCGCTCTGCAGCGCGACACGTCGGCCTCCCCCGGCATCGCCACGATAACGCCGGCCCCGCGCCCGACGGAGATTCCGCCGGCCCCGAAGACGCCAACCGAGATCGACCCGATCGCCGCTGCGATCCGCGCGGCCGAAGGGGGTGCGGAGGTGAAGCCGAAGCCCGTCCACGCCAAGGCGACCGAAACGGCCTCTGCCGAATCAAGCGCATCAGGGGCGAGCGGCGCCGGCATGGTCATGTCCATCCAGCGGGGGCTGTCGAACCTCGCTTACGCGGATGTATCGGTCGATGGTGTGGTGGGCGACCAGACCCGCATGGCCATCCGCCATTTCGAAAAGCACTACCGCCTGCCGGAAACCGGCGAGCCGAGTGCCGCGGTGCTGAAGAAAATGAAGGAAATCGGCGCGATCTAAGCTGGCGTCCGGTCGATTGCCTCCGGATGGCATTGTTCCGGTGTCGAGCGCCGCCAGCCCCTGCCGTCATGCTCGGGCTTGTGCCGAGCATCTGCTGCACGGCCCGCGATCTGAAGGGCCATGGTGTTTGCGGGGGCGACATCATATGCTCGGGACAAGCCCGAGCATGACGGAGGGGAGGGGTGGAAAGCGCAATCGCTCCAGCGGATTCTCCGTGTTTTCGGAATCAACGTGCGAAACTCTTCGCGAACCGGTGGAGAATTCCGCACCTAACCACTTGTGCCGGCATCGATAGACGCGGTCCTTCGCCCGCGCTATGCAGGGCCATGCGCCTCCGTTCCGATATCTTCGTTTCCGCCATCACCCGCCGCGTGTTTTCGCGCGGGGATTATGCGGCCGTGCTGCGCAAGGGGTCCGAGGCGGCCGGTGCGATCTTCATCCGCCAGCGGACGCGGGACGGGCAGGAAACGCTGTTCGGGCCGGCGCCGCAGAGCCTGGTGACGGCAGAGGAAGAGGGCGGGCGGCTGTTCGAGTGCCGCCTCTCGTCGTCCGAGGCTGAGGCCATCGATGCGGCGCTCGCCCGCGAGATCCGGTTCGATCCGGATTGCTGGGTCGTCGAGCTGGAAACGCAGGATGTTTCCGATCTCTTCGAAACCATCAAGAACGACGGTTGAAGGCCGATCAGCGCGCGCTGCGCGTCAGATTGCGGGGGTAGAAGGTGGAGGCGACCTGCTGCGTCTGGTTGGCGGGGGCGGGGTAGGCAGCCGGCTGGCGCGGGTCTTCCGCGCGCTCCGGGCCGAGCATCGGCGCATGGCGTTGACCCCCGTTACGGCGCGCATCGTCGGCGGCAATCCAGCCTTCCACGCGGGTCTTCGCATCGACCGGATCGATGCCGTCGAGCAACGCATCGCAGCGCGTTGCCGAACCGTTTCTTTCCCCGAGATAGGGGTAGAGCGTGGTGAGCATGCGCACCATTTCCATGCGAGGGGTGCCCAGCGCCGACAGGGTGACGGCGAGTTGCCAGCCGGACACGTCGAGAACGAGGCGTTCGCCGAATACGGCCGAGCAGTCGAGCGCATGCGAGAGAGTCGCGGCGAAAAGATTGACCTCGCCCGAGCGGGAAAAGCGCACAAGCAGCGCTTCATGCGTGGCGTCGAGCGCCAGAAGGGGACGGCGGGGTGGCGTTGCAGGCGCGGCAAGCGGCTGGCCGGCGGTGCGGGCAAGCGCTTTCAACTCCGCGCGCAGGCGCTCCTCGCGCTCCAGCGAGGCCGTCTCTTTGGCAGGGGCGGCCACGGGCTTGGGAGGCTCCGGCATGGAGGCCGCCGGGCGGGAGGTGCTGTCGCGCCGCTCCACAAGGGCATCCACCACCCGGACGCTCAGATTGTCGCGACGGGCGATGGCATTGGCGTGGGAGGGGCTCTGGTGGCGGATGATGTCGAGGAGGACGCGCTCCTCGATCGAAACAGCGCGCGTAAGAAACAGGGCGGCGATGGCGATGGGCGCGCTGCCGATCTGGAGGGCGACGGACGGGGGCACATGGGGGCTTCTGGCCAGCGCTGCGGCCGCCTGACGGCGTGCCTCGTCGCTGGAGGCCATAAACAGCGGCTCGAACAGTTCGCAGAACTGCTTGAGATCCGAGGACCGCGGCTGGCGAAGCCCCTCGAAACTCGACACTGTTGCCATCAGCACCGCGTCTTTCACGCGGCCGTTCTGAGGTCTTTCCAAATCACGAAACCGATCCGCCACACGTCCACCTCATACGCAAAACACCGACGCATCCCTCGGCAAGGCACCCCTTGCCCTCGTCCGGACGCAGGCCTCGTGCCGCCGGCTCCAGCTCACGCGTCTTCCGAACATCTCCGCGCAACGCGTTGACGTCTCTGGAATCCATGATGCAGGTGTCCCGGCGATGGCAACGAGCGCGCCATGAGACGGAGGTTATGCCGACGTGGTTAACATCGGCTTAAGGACGTCCGGCAATGGGGCAGGCAATGGGACAGGCGATGGCGTGCTGTGTGGGAGGTCCCGCAAGGCATGGTTGCAGGCCGGGGAGGGCGTTTGGGTCGGGAGAGAAGCACCCCTCCAACGCAACAGGCGGCGCCGTGTCGGGCGCCGCCTGTTGTCTTACGGTGTGACGACGTGCTGCTTAGAGCGTGCAGCCCGGTTCGCCGATCTCGCAGGCGCGGCGGCGGTCGCGGTCGCGGTTCCCGCGGTTGTCGTTGGTGCCGTCCAGATCGGGGCGTTCCAGGGTGGGCCGATCGGCGTTGCGGCGGTCGTTGTCACGGCGGTCGCCATTATCGCGACGGTCGCCGTTGGGACGGTCATTGTCCCGCCGATCATTGTCCCGACGATCCCGGTCGAACTGCGGGCGATCGCGGTTGCCGTCATTGTCGCGGTCGAACCGGGGGCGGTCACGATTGCCATCCCGATCCCGATCCCGGTCCCGATTGCGGTCGCGTTCGAAGTCAGGGCGATCGCGGTCCGGGCGGTCACGGTCAAAACGCGGGCCGTCATTGTCGAAGCGGTTACGATCCCGATCCCGCTCGAAGCGCTCCCGGTCGCGGTCCCGCTCGACGCGGGGACGATCCCGATCCCTGTCCCGGTCGAAGCGCGGACGATCGCGATCGCGCTCGAAGCGATCCGGGCCGCCACGCCAGTATTCGCGGTCGCGATAAAAGTCGCGATTCCGGTAGTTGCGATCCCAGTAGTTGCCGAGTTCGAAGGTGACTGTGGGAATGCCGAGCGGGCGGTAGTAGCGCGGCGCGACATAGACGCGGCTGCGCTGGTACTCTGCCTGGACATAGGAGCCGGAGACCCAGCCGCGACCGCGCGAAAAGGAAACGTCGCACCAATTAGCATCTGCAAGGCAGCCGTGGATTTCGACGGGCGCGCCGACGGGAATGACGACGACGGCGGGGTAGCGGGTGCTGGGGCCGGAGCGCATGTTGACATTGGCGGTGGCAAAGCCCTCCGCAGCGCTGGCCACGGCCGGCGCCAGCAGCGTGGCCGCCAGCGCTATGCCGGACAGGATGGATTTGACGGAATACACTCTAGGGTCCTCCAGTAGCTTATCGAGCTTTCGGCCTGCGGGCGGGGGCTGGCAGACCATGCCGAACGGTATGGGCAAGGTAAAACACGTCCACATGATGGCATCGTCCGGCTGCTGTCCCTTCCTGTTCGCTCATCGACACGAGAAAGATTGTCGATCGACGGCGCCGGGAAAATCTTCAAGCGCATAGGAAGCAGGCAAGGCACGGATGAACGCCGTCACACAGGACGTAGCGAAGCAGAAAACAGCGTCTGCCTGTTTTTGTTCCTATGCGGGCTGGCCTGAACGGATCCTGAACGGGCGGGAAGCACATCTTTGGCGGCCCGGGATCCAGGCGTCGCATCGCCCGGAAATACAGCGCCTTGCGGCAGAGCGGGGAACAAAACGGACGATCGCCCGTTATCGGGTCAGTTCGAACAGGAGCCCCGGACAATGATCGATAAGAAGTTCGCCACCGTTTCCAGCACGGAAGCCGAAGTCGAAGCCAGCGTTGCCAAGAGCGACCTCGACAGCCAGATCTCCGATCTGCGTGCCGAAATCGCCCGCCTGACCGACTCGGTCTCCGCAATCGGCAGCGGCGCGAAGGCTGTTGTCCAGTCCGAAGCCGAAGTGCTGACCGAGCGCCTGCGTGACCGCGTTCGCGAAGAGCCTGTCACCACGCTTCTGACGATCGCCGGCGTCTCCTTCGTGCTGGGCCTTCTCGCCCGCCGCTAAGGCCGCCGCCCGTCGTCAGGACGCAAAGCCATGCAGCCGCAATGTCCCCGAGGGATGTTGCGGCTTTCGGCGACTGGAGCGCATGGCGTTCCGATCGGCACCGTACACATTCATATGCGAATCATGGGCATATGCGAATCACGGGTTTCAACGGGCGGACGGCAGGTTTTCGGGATGTTTTCCATCGCTAGGTTTGGGGTATCCAAAGTTAAGAGCTTGTTTACTAAGCTGTGGCCCAATCATCCTGCGGGCCGGCACGCTCAGGACGTACCACCGACATCGCAGTATGAGCCTAAATACATCCGGAATCATCCGGAAGAAGGAGCAACGAGAACGGCGCTCATGGCTGATCTTACGGGATCAGTGAAGCGTCAGCCCGACGAGGGCAGGATGAAATCTGTTTCAAGTTCATCCGTCTCATCCCGTTCATTGGAGACGAGAATGGCAGATGTAATCAGACTTCAGGACCGCCAGCACCGCGGCGGCCGCAAGATGAACCCCGATGGAGCCCGTCACGACGCGACGATCCTGCTTTTCACGGGTATTCGCTACGAGCGGATGGAAGGCGTGACCCTTCCCAAGGTTTCCCCCGGGGTTTCCTCGATCAAGCCGCTGAACGGCTCGACGCAGAAACACTGACTTTTTCCCCGGATGATCCAAGGCCGTCTTGCAGGTCTTGAGGCGTATGTGCGCCTTGGTTGAGTGAGACTTTCCTTACCGAAACGTTTTTTACCGAGACATGGGCCTTACCGAGACACCGGCCTTACCGAGACATGGGCTCGCAACCCGCCTCACCGAGAAATTTGCTGGCGGCCGCCTCATAGCTGCCGAGCGGCGCGAGGGCTCTCAGCACGGCATAGCCTTCGTCTTCCGGCATTTCGACCGTGATGGTCTGTCCGATGGTTTCCGCCGGCTGCTTGCGGAGCTCTACCAGTTGCAGCGGCGTTGCCGCGACGACATCGACCCGGTCGTTGACCGCCGTCGCATCGCTCATGCTGAAGATCTCGTTCGAGCCGGAATCATAGATCGCGAGCGACCAGAACGGCACATCGCCCGACGCCGTGAACCGGACCGGGCCGCCGAGCACCGAGAAACCGCAGACGGCGACCCGGAGATAGGGATCGTCGTTGGAAAGACCCGTCGGCCCCGGCGCCGAGGTCAGCGGGAAGAAACTGTCCATCTCGTAGAGCCCGAGCACGCGGCTATAGGCATCCTCCGCCGTGAAACGCGGTAGAGCGAGGATGATGACGATGTGCAGCAGGGCGGCACCGATCAGCCCGACGAGGATGGCATAGAGCAGGCTACGCACGGCCGCATCCCTGTGCTGTGATCTTCGGCATGACCAGCTCGATCGCACCGGAGGAATTGGCCGTCGGCGCATCGAGAAGCGTCAGGACGAGGCGGAAGCGGCCGGGTTCGGTGACCGCCAGCCAGTTGTCCGCCTGTGCGTCCGGTGCCACGTGGATGACGAAGGACGTATCGGCCTCGCGCAGCACGCTCCAGGCATTGAGCGCGACCGGCAGCGTCTCCGACGCCGTCAGCGGCCGGTCGGCGATGTCTGTCGCAAAGAGGGTCCAGAAGCGGGCAGGCGGCGTGTTGCCGACGATGTCGTAGCGGCAGGCGCCGGAGAGCGGCTGCCCCGTATCGTCCGTTTCCGCAGTGAAGCGCATGCCCTCTGCTTTGCCATAGAGGAGCCGCCCGGCCCGAGCCCGGTGCGCCTTGGCGTAAGGGTCTGTGTCGGCGGTCTGGGCATTGGGATAGGCGACCCACGGCCCGAGGCGGATGGAGCCGAAGCCGGTGGAGGCTTTCAGTGCCGAAATGCTCACGGCAATGCCACCGCCGAAGGCGACGCAGAGCGTAAGTGCGACGAGGAAGGGTACGCGAAACATCAGGACTGGCGGCTTTTTAGCGAGGGGGGTAGGGAGTGGGTTTGTGTCCGTCGCGCGGAAAAGAAAGACCCTCTCTGGCCTGCCGGCCATCTCCCCCACAAGGGGGGAGAGGACTCGTGGGACGCACCCAGCTCTTTTCCAGAACGTCTCTTCAGTGGGCGAGAGGCCCGCCCCGAGTCTTCTCCCCCCTTGTGGGGGAGATGCCCGGCAGGGCAGAGAGGGTTCTTTCTTCCCAACCCGCTGAAACGTGCGCGCGGAAGCTGCCCCTCATCTGCCTGCCGGCATCTTCTCCCCGTTTTTACGGGGAGAAGAGACATGTGGTGAGGATTTGCGGTGACCACCGAGGTGGAGCATGGCACGTCCCCTCTCCCTGCAGGCGGGGAGAGGGTTCGGGTGAGGGGCGGCCTCCGGCGCAACGGGCGAAAGGGGAAATGCATTATCATCGCGTCAGTTGCTGGCGGCATCGCGCGCCGGGTCCGGGGCGGCGCTGGCGACCTTGCCGGGGACGGACGCGGGGTTTTCGAGAGGCGGGGTGGTCTCGAAGCGGGTGCCGAGCGACTTCAGGAGGCGTGTGACGTCGCCGGAGAGCATGCGGGGGCGCACGAGAGGGGGGAGGGCGTTTTCGTCGGTTTTCGCGACGACGGGGGGCTTGTCCTTTTTGGACGGGGCGGGTGGCGGCGGGGCGATGCCGGGGATGGGGCGGTGGTCGATACCGGTCTCGGCGTAGTCCATCAGGCGCTTGAACGCGATGGCCGGCAGGGAGCCGCCGGTCATGTTGTTGGTCGAGGTGTAGTCGTCGTTGCCGAACCAGACGGCGGCCGTGTAATCGCCGGTGAAGCCGACGAACCAGGCATCGCGGTAGGACTGGGTGGTGCCGGTCTTGCCGCCGGCAACGACGCCGTTGTCGAGCGCGGCCTTGCGGGCCGTGCCGATGATCGGGATCTGAGTCAGCATGTAGTTCATCGAGGCCGTAGCCTTTTCGCTGAGCACGCGCTGAGCCGGCGGGGCATCGCGGTTGAAATCGTAGAGCACGTCGCCGTCGTAATTGAGGATCTGGCTGAGACCGTGGCGGCGCGCCTGCATGCCGCCGGCTGGGAAGACGGCGTAACCCGTCGCCTGATCCATGACGGTCAGCTCTGACGTGCCGAGCGGAATGGTCTTGTCGGGGCGGATCGGCGTTTCCACGCCGAAGGCCTTGGCAAGCTCCACGATACGGGGAATGCCCAGCGTCTCCTTGGCAAGGCGTACCGGCACCGTGTTGATGGAGCGGGCGATGGCGCTGAGCAGCGTGACCTTGCCGGAAAAACTGCGGCCGTAGTTCTGCGGCGACCAGCGGCCCCAGGTGATCGGCGCATCGCTGATCGTCGTTTCCGGCGTCATGCCCTTTTCCATGGCGGCGGCGTAGGTATAGGCCTTGAAGGAGGAGCCCGGCTGGCGCAGCGCCTTTGTGGCGCGGTTGAACTGGCTCTCGCCGTAATCGCGCCCGCCGACCATGGCGCGCACGGCGCCGCCGTTCTCGATCATGACGAGGGCGCCCTGGCCGACGCGGTAGCTCTCGCCATACTGGCGCAGGCTGGATTCGATCGCGTCCTCGGCTGCCTGTTGCAAGCCCATGTCGATGGTGGTGCGCACGATCAGGGAGTGCTGGGCGAAGGGGGCGGCAATGCGCTGGACCTCGTCGAAGGCCCAGTCGAGGAAGAAATCGGGCGCGGTCACCTCGGCGCGATCGACCACGGATGCCGGATGGAGCCGGGCGGCCACCACCTGCCCCTCGGTCATCAGCCCGCCTTGGACGAGGTTGGTCAGCACCTCGTTGGCGCGGGCGCGGGCGGCGGGCAGGTTGACATGCGGGGCATAGCGGGCCGGCGCCTTGAACAGGCCGGCGAGCATGGCGCTTTCGGCCAGGTTGATATCGGTGATGGCCTTGCCGAAGTAGAACTGCGACGCCGCCGCCGCGCCGAAGGTGCCGCCGCCCATATAGGCGCGGTCTAGATAGAGACGCAGGATCTCCTTCTTGGAGAGGTTGCATTCCAGCCAGACGGACAGGAAGGCTTCCTTGATCTTGCGCTCGAAGGTGCGTTCGTTGGAGAGGAACAGGTTCTTGGCGAGCTGCTGCGTCAGCGTGGAGCCGCCCTGCACGACCCCGCCGGCGCGCGCATTGACGGTCATGGCGCGGGTGAGGCCGAGAAAGTCGATGCCCCAATGGTCGAAGAAACGGCGATCTTCGGTGGCAAGCACCGCTTTCACCAGCGTATCCGGCAGCTCGTCCACGGGGACGCTGTCCTCGTGGATGATGCCGCGATGGCCGATCTCGTTGCCGTAGCGATCGAGGAACGTCACGGCGAAATCGCTTTGCGCCAGCCAGTTGCCCTTCGTTTCCTGAAAGGCGGGCAGCGCCAGCGCCAGCAGGAGCACAGCCCCGACGGTACCCCAGGTCATGCCCTCGCCGAGCAATTCGAACACGACGCGCTTCCAGCCGCGCACGCGAAACCGGCGGAAGAAGATGGTGATGTCTTCCCACCATTCGGCAAGGCGGAAACCGGTGTGCCAGACGGTCGAATCGATGAAGGCATCGATGCGCAGGAGGATGTGGCGCTTTTTCGGAAGCTCAGCCGCACTCAGGGGCGCTGCGCTCTCCGGTGGCGCCGGGCGCGGTGTCGTGTCGGGAATGTCGTCGCTCGGGCTTGTCAACGCTTCGGACCGTCCTCAATCTCGCGCGGTGTTTCGATGTCGCACAGGCTGCTGGCGAAAGCAGGCTTTTTTCGCGCGGGATGGCACTATACTGCCACGCAGCGGCTTTCCCTTCCACGAGGATATGTCGCAACAGCCTTAAAATTCTGGAAACGCAGACTTACCTAGCGAAGGACGGCGGCCCGGTATAGATGAAGCCGGTACGGATGGCGGGACGGATCCATGGGCGACGTGCCTTTCTGGAAGACCAAGACACTGGAGACGATGAACGGCGCGGAGTGGGAAAGCCTCTGCGACGGCTGCGGCCTCTGTTGTCTGAACAAGCTGGAAGACTGGGATACGGGCGAAATCGCCTGGACCTCGATCCGCTGCACGCTGCTGGACGGCGACACCTGTCGCTGTCGCGACTATCCGAACCGGCAGGCGACCGTGCCGGACTGCATCCAGCTGACGCCCCAGGAAGTGCGCGAACTCCCCTGGCTGCCGCCCACCTGCGGCTATCGCCTCGTGCGCGACGGCGTGGACCTCTACTGGTGGCATCCGCTGGTGTCCGGCGACCCGGAGACGGTGCACGCCGCCGGCATTTCCGCGCGCGGGCGCACGGTCAGCGAGGACGATGTCGATATCGACGACTTCGAGGATTATCTGGCGGACTGGCCGACGGACGGCAACAAAACGACAGAATACTGACTATTTTCCCGAAATAGGAAAATAGTCCTTGACGGCGTGACGGTCCTCAGGTAGGTTTTGCGTATGGTCGGAGATGTGCGGATGCGGCAGGGCCGCGGGTCGCACAGCCGGCCTTTTTCCTTCAAAACATTCCTTATCTCACGACAGGACGATGCGATGACCGACGGGACCTATGATCCGGCGCTGTTCGGCGCGTGGGCGACGCGGTGCACCTATGGCGAGGCGCTATCGCTGGAGCAGGTGCCTTTCGATGACGCGTTCCGTCTGATCCTCGACCGCAAATCGGCCGATATGCCGGCTGGCGAAGAGCTCGCGGACATGCTGAACGGCATGACGCGGGAACTGCGCGAGCAGATGCAGATGTTTCAGATGCTGCGCCAGCAGACCGACCGCAGGCAGACGGAGGCCGGCGAGGAGATCGACCGCAAGGCCGCCCAGGCGGACGCGAAGGCCTCGATCGAGGCGATGTCGCTGATCGTGCGGACGCTGGAAAAGATCGACAGCCTGCAACGGACGCTGGCGCAGGACCGGGAACGGCGGGACGCGGAGGCACTGGACGATGCGGGATACCAAAATCTTCTCGACACGCTGGAGGCTCTGGTCGAGCAGCGCGCTGTCGAGCGTTGCCGGGAACGCGATGTGGTGCGGGCGCAGGACGGCGGAGAACGAGACAGAGCAACCGGGGCCGGATGTGCTGCAGGCGCTGTGGCTCTGGCTGGCGACGGTTCCGTGCCCGCCGCCTCCCGAAGCGGAAACCCCCTCGCACCCACCGGATAAGCCGGATGCGGCGGAGGCCGCGCAGCGTCGGAGGATCGACGTGGCACATGCGGCGCGGGTTGCGGTGATCGTTTCGGATTTCGAGGATGGCGTGGCGCGGATCGGTGGACGTTGGGATCGCTCGCTGGCACAATTGGGCCGCGTGGGGCGGGGGATGGCGGATGCCGGTGCTGCCGGGAGTGCTGCTGATGGTTCCGCGAGCGCCGGAATGGCCGCGATGATCGCCGGAGGTGCCGTTGCCAAGCCTCCCGCGCCAGCCCCGGTTTCCACGGCTGTTGCCTCCGGAAGCCTGGCGGGGGACGGTTCGGTTCGGCCGACCGGGGCGGGCTCTTTTCCGCAAGGGGATGGCGGAGCGCAGCCCAACGGTTTCGCGGACTGGCTGGCAGCAGCGGCGGGGGATCTTTCGCCGGTGCTTCTCGCGCGGCTGGCGTCCGACTGGCGGCTGACAGGGCGGCCCGAGCAGCGACCGCCGCAGGGCGACTGGCGGGTGTGGCTGCTGATGGGCGGGCGCGGCTCCGGCAAGACGCGGGCGGGATCGCACTGGGTGCACGATCTGGCGACGGCCCCCGGCGCACGGCCTGGCCTGCGGATCGCGCTGGTGGCGGAAACGCTGGGCGATGCGCGCGAGGTGATGATCGACGGCGTGTCCGGCATCTGCCGGGTGGCGACGCGGCATCGGCCGGATTTCGAGGTCTCGCGCCGCCGGCTGGTCTGGCCGAATGGAACGATCGCCCAGATTTTCTCCTCGGAGGATCCCGAAAGTCTGCGCGGGCCGCAATTCGACTATGCCTGGTGCGACGAACTGGGGAAGTGGAAACATGCGCAGGCGACCTTCGACATGCTGCAGTTCGCGCTGCGGCTGGGTGCCGACCCGCGTATTCTGGTGACGACGACGCCGCGGCCGATCCCGATCCTGAAGGCGCTGGCCGCCGACCCGGCGACGGTGCTGCGCCGGATTCGCACCATGGACAATGCGAACAATCTGGCGCCGGGTTTTCTGAAAGCCATGGACGGCCGCTATGGCGGCACGCGGCTCGGGCGGCAGGAACTCGACGGCGAAATGATCGCCGACCGGGAGGACGCGCTCTGGAACCGGGACGCGATCGAGGCGCTGAAGCTTCGCGATACCGGTCCTCTCGGCCGTATCGTCGTGGCGGTCGATCCGCCGGCGGGCTCGGGTGCCGAAAGTTGCTGCGGCATCGTGGTGGCGGGCATCGACGGGCGGGGACGCGCCGTGGTGCTGGCGGATTGCTCGGTGGAAGGTGCCAGCCCCGCCGGATGGGCCGCCGCCGTGGTGCGGGCGTTCAGGCGTTTCGACGCCGACCGGGTCGTGGTCGAGATCAACCAGGGCGGCGACATGGTGGCGGCAGTTCTGCGCGGCATCGACGCGCGCCTGCCGATCACCAATGTCCGGGCCAGCCGGGGCAAATGGCTCCGCGCCGAACCGGTGGCGGCTCTGTACGAGCAGGGCCGGGTGGTGCATGCCGGAGCGTTTCCGGCGCTGGAGGACCAGATGTGCGATTTCGGCGCGGACGGGCTCTCGTCGGGACGCTCGCCCGACCGGCTGGATGCGCTGGTCTGGGCGCTGACGGCGCTGATGCTGGAGGGCGGGGGCGAACCGCGGTTGCGGATGGTGTGAGGGGTGTGGGCGCTTATGAGCGGGGTGGCCCCTCATCCGGCTGCCGCCACCTTCTCCCCGCCTGCGGGGAGAAGGGAGTTGAGGCAAGCGCTCGCTTCTTTCTCGAAGGCTGATGATAGGGGCGGAAGCTACGCCGCGTGTCCCTTCGCCCAGTTTGCGGGGAGAAGGTGCCGGCAGGCGGATGAGGGGCTGACGGTGGTGGTTTGGGATCTGAGGAAGGAAGGCCCTCTCTGCCCTGCCGGGCATCTCCCCCACAAGGGGGGGAGAGGACTCGGGGCTCGCCGCTCGCTTCAAAAGAAACGTTCGAGATTGAAGCTGAGGGCGTCCCGCAAGTCTTCTCCCCCCTTGTGGGGGAGATGCCCGGCAGGGCAGAGAGGGTTTTCTTGTTGCCCCAACAACCCGTCCCACAAACGAAAAGAGGCGCACCCGACGTGCGCCTCTCGTCACTCTCGAAACAACCTCAATCGCCTACTTCGCGCTCGCCGGAACGGGCTTGGCGGGGGCGGTGGTTGTGGTGCGAATCTCGCGCCATTCGTTCTCGAAGCGTTCGAAAAGGCTCTGGGAAATCGTCTTGACGGTCATGGTCTCTCCTTAACGCGACGGTTGAGTGCGACGAAAACGCACAGGGGGCACAAAGGTTCCACGGGTTGTGCCGCGGTGCGGACGGTCAGTCGCGCGGGGTCGCGGCGGGGCGGGCATCCGGGCGGACGTCTGCGCGCGGGGTGGCCACGGTGACGGCGCGCATCTGCTGCCATTCGTTTTCGATACGGCTGAGGAGATGCGGCGGGATGGTTTCGCGCACGGTGGTCTGCGTCTTGTCCGTCGAGGTCATGCTGTCTCTCCCTATGGTTTTTTTAAAATTCGACCCTGAGTGGCCGGTCCCGCCTGCTGGTTTTACGCTGGCAGAGCCTAAACAAAAAGTAAATCAGTGCCTTAAGAGGTTTAAACGATTTAGTTTTCTTAAATCGATTGTATTGCACATTTTTTGTGACAACCGGGCGTCTGCGGACGCTGGTGGACAGGGGATCAGCGGATGGACAGGGCTGTATTCTTCGGCAACGTTCGCCGGACACTTTTTGGCGGGCGGCTGACGAGCGGGCAGGTGGTGGGGATGAGCGCCCTTCTCGAGCGGGCGCGGGTCGGGCCGGGTGGCCTCGCCGGGTCCTGTGACGGGCGGTGGCTTGCCTATATGCTCGCGACCGCGCATCACGAAACCGGGCGAAAGATGCAGCCTGTGCGGGAGACGATGGCGGCGAGTGATGCGCAGGCGATCGCCCGGCTGGACAAGGCTTTTGCGGCCGGACAGCTGCCGACCGTGCGCGCGCCCTACTGGCGGCGCGATGCCGAGGGCAAGTGCTGGCTCGGTCGCGGCCTGGTGCAGCTGACGCACCGGCGCAATTACGAGAGAGTGTCGGGCCTTGTCGGGATCGACCTTGTCGCCGATCCCGCCCGCGCGATGGACGGCGCAACGGCGGTCGAGATTCTCTTCATCGGCATGGAGACGGGCGCCTTTACCGGCGTGTCGCTGGCCGATGTCTTCAACGCCGGCCGGACCGACTGGGTGGGCGCGCGACGGATCATCAACGGGCGGGACCGTGCCGTCGATATCGCGGGATATGCCCGCGCCTATCACGCGGCGCTGAGCGCCGCCGGGCTGCCCTCCATCAGAAGGATCGTCTTGTCATGAAGATGCCGTTTCGTTTGAAAATGCCGGGATCCGGCGGGGACCGCAAGGCTGCGCCGGGGCGCGAAAGCAAATCGGCGGGCTTCGTCGCCATCGCCCAGGAGGGGCGGGCGCACTGGACCGGGCGCTCCTATGCGGCGCTGGCCCGGGAAGGCTTTTTGCGCAACCCGGTCGCCTATCGCACGGTACGGATGATCGCGGAGGCGTCGGCCGCCGTGCCGCTGCTGGTCTATCGTGGCGAGACCGAGGTGACTGACCATGCGGTGTTGCAGCTAATGGCGCGGCCGAACGGACAGATGGCGGCGGCGGATTTTCTCGAAACGCTCTACGGCCACCTGCTGCTGTCGGGCAATGCCTTCGTGGAGGCCGTGACGATCGGCACGGAGACGCGGGAACTGCATCTGTTGCGGCCGGACCGGGTGCGCGTTCTGGAAGGGCGGGACGGATGGCCGGAGGGCTATGAATATCGCGCCGGCAGCGCCGTGCGGCGCTATGTGGCGGGAACGGCGCTGCTGCATCTGAAGCTGTTCCATCCGCTCGACGATCATCTGGGGTTTCCACCGTTGGCGGCGGCGCAGACGGCGCTCGACCTGTCCAACGCGGCGGCGACCTGGAACAAGGCGCTGCTCGACAATTCCGCCCGGCCCTCCGGCGCGCTGGTCTACCAGCCGAAGGAGGGGGGCAACCTGTCGCCCGACCAGTACGACCGCCTGAAAACCGAGCTGGACGAGGGCTATAGCGGGCCGATGCGGGCCGGGCGGCCGCTGCTGCTGGAAGGCGGGCTCGACTGGAAGGCGATGGGGCTCTCGCCGAAGGACATGGATTTCGTGGAGGCGAAGAACGGCGCGGCGCGCGACATCGCGCTCGCCTTCGGCGTGCCGCCGATGCTGCTCGGCATTCCCGGCGACAACACCTATGCGAACTATCAGGAAGCCCACCGGGCCTTCTACCGGCTGACCGTGCTGCCGCTGATCAACCGAACGGCAACGGCGCTTTCCGCCTGGCTCTCCGACCGGTTCGGCGAGCCGCTGCAGCTCAAGGCGGACCTCGATCAGGTGAGCGGGCTTGCGGGCGAGCGGAGCGAACTCTGGGCGCGCGTCGGGGCGGCGGGTTTTCTGACCGACGCGGAGAAGCGCGCGGCGGTGGGATATTGAGGCTGAAAACGCAACGAGGCGAGGACAGGGCGATGGCGGATGATCCGGGATTTTGGGCAGCGCGCGGCATTGGCGCCGTGGCGGGGGCTGCCGTGTCGCTGATCTATCTCCTGCCGAAAAGCCGGCATGAGGCGGCGTCGCGGTTTTTGACGGGGACGGTCTGCGGGCTGGTGTTCGGGGGACCGACCGGGATCTGGGCGGTCGAGCGGCTGGGGATCGCCGGCAGCGTTTCCAGCGCGGAGGTGCTGCTGACGGGATCGGCGGCGGCGAGCCTCATGGCCTGGTGGGCGCTGGGCGCCGCGCTGCGGATTTCGCGGCGGTACGGGCAGAAATAGGCAAGCGCCCCGGCTGCGGGAAGCGGCTTTCTCAATCGATCACATCACGGGAGATTTCCATGGCGACAGACCGGTATGCGGTCCGGCGGACGACGGCGGTTGCCGGGCTGACGCTGGCGGGGGTGACGGGCGAGGGGCGGTTTTCGGGCTATGCCAGCGTGTTCGGCGAGATCGATCTCGGCAAGGACACGATCGAGCGCGGCGCCTTCCTGCACTCGCTGGCCAAGCGCGGCGCGGGCGGCGTGCGGATGCTGTTCCAGCACGATCCGAACGAGCCGATCGGCACCTGGACGACGATCCGCGAGGACGGGCGGGGGCTGTTCGTCGAGGGCCGGCTTTCGACCGGCGTGGCCCGCGCCCGCGAGGTGCACCAGCTGATGAAGGGCGGCGCGCTCGACGGGCTCTCCCTCGGCTTTCAGACCGTGAAGGCGCGCACCGACGCCAAGAGCGGCATCCGCCGCGTGCTGGAAGCGGACCTTTGGGAAATTTCGGTCGTGACCTTTCCGATGCTGCCATCGGCGCGGGTCTCGAACGTCAAGCATGCGCGGTTCTTCCGCGACAGGGAAACGGAGCTCGTGCGCACGATGCGGCGGGCGGCCCGGATGATGGTGGAACGAAAGGATTTCTTGAGATGACCAATACACAGACCGTGGGAGCTCTGAAGACGGCCCCGGAAATCAAGACGATTCCGGACACGATGGCCTCGGCCTTCGAGGACTTCATGGGCGCCTTCGAGGTGTTCAAGGAGGCGAACGACCAGCGGCTGGGCGAGATCGAGAGCAAGCTTTCCGCCGACGTGGTGACGCGCGACAAGGTGGACCGCATCTCGCGCGGGATGGACGAGCAGAAGCGGGCGCTGGACCAGATGCTGCTGAAGAAGGCGCGCCCGGCGCTGGGCGGCAAGGCGGAGGCGATGAGCTTCGAGGCGGCCGAACACAAGGCGGCTTTCGACAGCTACATCCGCCGCGGCGACGAAGGGGCGCTGCGGGCGCTGGAGGAAAAGGCCTTCTCCATCGGCTCGGCGAGCGACGGCGGCTATCTGGTGCCGGCGCAGACCGACACGGAAATCGGCCGGCGGCTGCAGGTGATCTCGCCGATCCGCGCGCTCTCGACCGTGCGGCAGGTGTCGGGCAGCGTGCTGAAGAAGCCGTTCGCGGTGTCGGGGCTTGCTTCCGGCTGGGTCTCGGAAACGGCGGCGCGGCCGCAGACCGCGACGCCGCAGCTCTCCGAGATGACCTTCCCGACCATGGAACTCTACGCCATGCCGGCGGCGACGGCCACATTGCTGGACGATGCCGCCGTCGACGTGGAAAGCTGGATCGCCGACGAGGTGGACATCGCCTTCAGCGAGCAGGAGGGTACGGCCTTCGTCACCGGCGACGGCATCAACAAGCCGAAGGGGTTCCTCAGCTACGGCAATGTGGCCGAGGCCAGCTGGGCCTGGGGCAGCCTCGGCTACATCGCGACCGGGGCAGAGAACGGGTTCCGATCGAGCGGGCCGTCCGACGTGCTGATCGACACGATCTATGCGCTGAAGGCGGGCCACCGGCAGAAGGCGAGCTTCGTGATGAACCGCAGGACGCAGGCCGATATCCGCAAGTTCAAGGATGCCGACGGCAACTATCTGTGGCAGCCGCCCTCCACTGTCGGTCAGGCGGCCTCGCTGCTGGGCTTTCCTGTCGTGGAAGCCGAGGACATGCCGGATGTGGCCACCGGCGGCATGGCGATCGCCTTCGGCGATTTCCAGGCGGGCTACCTCGTGGTGGACCGGACGGGCGTGCGTATCCTGCGCGATCCCTATTCCGCCAAGCCCTATGTGCTGTTCTACACGACCAAGCGTGTGGGAGGCGGGGTGCAGAATTTCGAGGCGATCAAGCTGGTGAAGTTCGCGGTCAACTGACCTCCCGGTGTTTCGGGCGGGGCATTGCCCCCGCCCGTACTTCGTCTTCCCCTTCCAGACCGGAGATATCCATGACCATTGCCGAACTGGCGCCGCCGGTGGGCGAGCCGTTGACGCTTGCCGAGGCGCGAGCGCATCTGCGCGTCGACGACACCGCCGACGATGCCGTGATCGCCGACCTCATCACCACCGTGCGCGAGCATCTGGAGCGGACGACCGGCCTCGTGCTGATCGCCCGCACCTTCCGCCTCTATCTCGACCGCTGGCCGGATTCCTCCGTGCTGGACATCGGCCGCGCGCCTGTGACCAGCATCGAGACCATCACCGGATACGACGCGCTGGGCGCGCCGTTCGAGGCGGACATGACGGGGTTCGTGCTGGATGGCGCGGCGCTTCCGGCGCGTCTTTGCCTCGGCGCGGCGCCGCAGACGGCGCGGGCGGTAAACGGTATCGAGATCGACTTCACCGCCGGTTTCGGCACGACCGGGGCCGAGATGCCCGCCTCGCTGAAGCGGGCGCTGCTCCTGCATCTGGCGCTGCTCTACGCCTATCGCGGCGCCGTCTCCCCCGGCGATCAGCCGGCGGACGTGCCGGCCGGCTACGACCGGCTGGTCGCGCCCTTTCGCCGGATGAGGCTCTGACCATGCGAACTGATACCATCGATCCCGGCCGCATGACGGCGCGGATGGAACTGGAACGACCTGTCGATACGCCGGACGGACAGGGCGGCATTTCGCGGGCGTTTGTGAGCGCCGGCGCGCTGTGGACGCTGATCGAGCCGCGGGTGGCGCTGATCACGGAACGGGCCGGCGAGAAGATCGAGCACCTCGAGCACGACGTCTGGATCCGCCACCGCACGGACGTGTCGGTCGGCATGCGCTTTCGCAAGGGCGCGCGGCTGTTGGCGATCCTGTCGGCCTTCGATCCGGATGAAAGCCGGCGCTACCTCGTCTGCCGGTGCCGGGAGACCCTGAGATGAGCGGGGTCATGAGTGCGGGGAATGCGTTGCAGGCGGCTGTGTTTGCAACGCTTTCGGGCGATGCGGCGCTTGTCGCGGCGCTCGGGGATGGGGGCATTCACGACCGGCTGCTGGAGGGGGCAAAGCACCCCTATCTGCGCCTTGCCGGCATCGAGAGCAGCGACTGGTCGACGGCGAGCGAGCCGGGCGAGGAGCATGCGATGACGATCGAGGCGCGCGGCGGCGAGGGCGGCAACAAGGTGGTGCAGGAGATTGCGGGCCGCGTGCGGGCGCTGCTGCACGATGCCGGCCTTTCGCTTGCCGACCATCATCTGGTGAACCTGCGGCATTAAGGCACGCACACGGCGCGTGACGGGGAGGCGCGCGGGCATGTGGCCGCGATGCGGTTTCGCGCGGTGACGGAGCCGATGGGCTGAGCGAACGCGGGCCTGAGGCAATCAACAGAACGAAAACAGGAAGGAACGAGCCGATGGTGGCGCAGAAGGGCAAGGATATTCTGCTGAAGATCGAGACCGGCGGCGGGTTCACGACCGTGGCGGGGCTGCGATCCAAGCGGCTGGCGTTCAATGCGGAAACGGTCGATGTGACCGATGCGGAATCCGGCGGGCGGTGGCGCGAGCTTCTGGGCGGGGCGGGCGTGCAGCGCGCCTCGATCGCCGGTGCCGGGATTTTCAAAGATCAGGCCTCCGACGCGCTGGTGCGCGCGACGTTCTTTTCGGGCGCGATCCTGACATGGCAGGCGATCATTCCGGATTTCGGCACGGTGAGCGGCCTCTTCCAGCTGACGACGCTGGAATATACCGGTCAGCACAATGGCGAGGTCCAGTTCGAGGCGGCGCTGGAATCGGCCGGTCCTCTGACCTTCGCGGTGGCCTGATGCGGCCGCGCGACAGAAGCGTGACCGGGCGCGCGAACCGGCATCGCGGCGAGGTGGAAGCCGTGATCGACGGCGAGCGCCGCATCCTCTGCCTGACGCTCGGCAGTCTTGCCGAACTGGAAACCGCTTTTGCCGCCGACGGTCTCGCCGCGCTTGCGCGGCGTTTTCTGGCGGGCGGGCTCAGGGCGGAGGACCTGATCGCGATCCTCGCGGCCGGCCTGCGCGGCGGCGGCAACATCGTCTCCGACGAGGATGTGGCCGGCATGAGCGTCGAGGACGGGCTGGCGGGCCTCGCACGGCTGGTAGGCGAGCTGCTGACGGCAGCCTTCGGCGGCGAACCGGACGACGACGGGCAGGCGCGGCGGGACCCCTGACGGCCGTGGACGGCGAGGCGGGGGCGGCACCGGCGCCCTTTCCCTGGGAGGCGGCCATGGAGGCCGGCCTCTCCCGTCTGCGGCTGCCGGCGCGCGATTTCTGGCGGATGACCCCGCGCGAACTGGCGGCAGCGCTGGGTCTGGCCATGCGAAAGGGTGCCGCACCCGACCGGGCCGGGCTCTCCCGGATGATGACGCAATTTCCCGACGGAGCGGCGGACGATAACGGCAACGGAGGCGGATATGGCGGATGAAGCTGAGAACGGCGGCGATTTCCCTGCGATGATCGTGGAGGGGAAGGCGCTGGACGCGGTCCTCTCCGATCTGGAACAAAGCGCCAGCCGGTTTGGCGCGGCGATGACAAGCGCCCTGTCGAGCGCCGTGCGCGGCGGGCGGGGCCTCGACGATATCCTGAAAAGCACCGGGCTCCGGCTGGTCGATATCGCGCTGTCTGCGGGACTGAAGCCGTTGCAGGACGCGGTTTCCACCGGGATCGGCACGGTGTTCGAGGGACTGGCGCAAGGGCTGCCGAAGGGCGCGGGCGGCGCCTCCGGCGGACGTGCCGTGGCGCCGTTTTCAGACACGGGAAGCCTTGGCACCCCCCGGTTTCTTCAGGGCCTTGCCGAAGGACGTGCCACGGGCGGCGGGGGCTCTTCCGTCGGCGGACATGCGGCCGGCGGCAGGCCGGACGCGAGCGTGATTGCGGTCGGCGGCGTGCCGAACGTCGTCTTCAACGTGACGGCGAGCGATGCCGACAGCTTTCGCCGCTCGGAAGGGCAGATCGCCGCCATGCTGACCCGCACCGTCGGGCGCGGCCGGCGCGGCGTTTGAAAGGGAAGGTCCATGGATCAGGGATTTCACGAGGTTCGGTTTCCGATGCGGCTGGCGCTCGGCACCAGCGGCGGGCCGGTGCGCCGCACCGATATCGTCAGCCTGTCGAACGGGCGGGAGAACCGCAACAACCGCTGGCGGGACGCGCGGCGGCACTATGATGCCGGGTCCGGCATCCGCGAGATCGACGACCTCTATGCGGTTCTCGCTTTCTTCGAGGCGCGGTCGGGGCAGTTGCACGGGTTTCGCTTCCGCGATCCGGTGGATTTCCGTTCCGGACCGCCCGGCCGGGCGGTAATGGCGGGCGATCAGGTAATCGGCACCGGTGACGGCGTGACGGCGCGCTTCCAGCTGACCAAGACCTATGCGGATGCGGGCGGCGGCACGGTGCGCGACATCGTCAAGCCGGCGGCGGGGACGCTGCTGATCTCGGTGAATGGTGCGGCGGTGGCGGGCGAGCATCTGGCGCTGGATACGACGACGGGGATCGTGACGTTTGCGACGGGCCATGTGCCGCCTGCGGGGGCGACCGTGCGGGCGGGGTTCGAATTCGACGTGCCGGTGCGGTTCGACACCGACCGGATCGACGTGGACCTCGCGCAGTTTCAGGCGGGGCGCATCCCGACCATTCCGCTGGTGGAGATCCGGCCATGAGAGAGATCCCGGACGCGCTGGCGGCACATCTCACCGGCGACGCGACAACGGTGTGCCATGGCTGGCGGGTGACGCGGCGCGATGGCGTGGTCATCGGCTTTACCGAGCATGACCGCGATCTCCGTTTTGCGGGGACCGATTTTCTGGCGGCGAGCGGCTTTCGGGCAAGCGAGACGGAAGCGGCGGCAGGGCTGGCGGCGGATGCGGGCGAGGTGGCGGGCGGGTTTTCGAGCGCCGCCATCAGCGAGGTCGATGTGGCGGCGGGGCGTTATGACGGCGCGCGGGTGGAGCAGTTTCTGGTCAACTGGCAGGCGCCCGAGCAGCATCTGTTGCTGACCGTGCAGGATATCGGCGAGGTGACGCGGGCGGGTGGGGCCTTTCGCGCCGAGCTTCGCAGCCTGACGCACCGGCTGGGCGCGGTGCAGGGTCGCAGCTATGGACGGCGATGTGACGCGGCCTTCGGGGATGCCCGATGCGGCGCGAGCCTTGCCGGGCGGACCGAGACGGGCGTGATCATGGAGGTTGCCGGCGATGTGGGGCTGCGTGTGTCCGGTCTTTCGGCGGCGGCCGGTGCCTATCGCTACGGGCTCATCCGCATAACGAGCGGGGCGAATGCGGGATGGAGTTGCGATGTCGAGGATCACACGGCTGAGAGCGGCGTGAGCACAGCGCGACTGACCTTGTGGCTGCCGCCGCCGGTGCCGCTGTCGCCGGGCGATACGCTCACGGTGACCATGGGGTGCGACAAGAGCTTTGCCACCTGCCGCGACCGTTTCGACAACGCGCTCAACTTTCGCGGCTTCCCGCACATGCCGGGCAGCGACTTTTCCTATGGCTATGCGGATGGGGAGACAGTGCATGACGGACGGCCGTTGTTTCATTGAGGAACCCATGCGTCATCGGGTGCTGACTGCTGCGCGGGACTGGCTCGGCACCCCCTACCGGCATCAGGCGAGCCTGAAGGGTGTGGGCTGCGACTGCCTGGGGCTGGTGCGCGGCATCTGGCGCGATATCCACGGCGCGGAACCGGAGACGCCGCCGCCCTACCGGCCGGACTGGGCGGAGCGGAGCGGGGAGGATCGGCTGTGGGACGCGGCGACGCGCGCGATGGGGCCACCCATCGACCTCTGCGCGATGCTGCCGGGCGACCTCATCCTCTTCCGATGGCGGCTGGGCATACCGGCCAAGCATGCGGGGATTTTGAGCGACACAGCGCGCTTCATCCATGCCTATGAGCAGGCAAGCGTCGTGGAATCGGCGCTGGTACCGTCCTGGCGGCGGCGGATTGCCGGCGTCTTCCGCTTTCCCGAGAAGGTTTGAGAGAGATGGCAACCATTCTTCTGCAGGCGGCGGGGGCAACCCTCGGAGCCGTGTTCGGGCCGCTGGGCGCGATCGTCGGACGTGCGGCCGGCGCGCTGGCGGGTTCCGTCATCGACCGCTCGATCCTCAACGGCATGACGACCGTGACCGGGGCGCGGCTCGGCGATGCCCGCGTGCCCGGTGCGGAAGAAGGCACGGCCATTCCGCGCGTCTACGGCACGATGCGGATCGGGGGAACGCTGATCTGGGCGACGCGCTTCGAGGAGCAGGTGCATCGCGAGCGGCAGGGCGGCAAGGCGAGCGGGCCGAGGGTGGAGACCTTCCGCTATTTCGCGAACATCGCGCTCGGCCTTTGCGAAGGGCCGATCGACGGGATCCGGCGCGTCTGGGCCGATGGGCGGGAGCTCGATCTTGCGACCGTGGAGATGCGGCTGCATACCGGAGCCGAGAGCCAGGCGCCCGACCCGCTGATCGCGGCGAAGCAGGCAGCGGGCGAGACGCCGGCCTATCGCGGGCTCGCCTATATCGTCTTCGAGCGGTTGCCGCTCGGGCCTTACGGCAACCGGATTCCGCTGCTGCATGTCGAGGTCATCCGCCCCGTCGGACGGCTGGAGCGGCAGATCCGCGCCGTGACCATTATCCCCGGCGCGACGGAGCATGGCTACGACCCGGCGCAGGTGCAGGAGAAGACCGGGGCGGGGGAAGCCCGTATCCTCAACCGTAACGTCTTTCACGGCGAGACGGACTGGCAGGCCTCGCTGGACGAGCTGCAGGCGCTCTGCCCGAACCTCAAGCGCGTGGCGCTGGTGGTCTCCTGGTTCGGCACGGACTTGCGCGCCGGGGAATGCCGCATCCTGCCCGGCGTGGAGACGCGCGAGCGCGGCCATGAGAGCAGCGCGTGGTCGGCCGCAGGTATGACGCGCGGCGCGGCGCATCTCGTCAGCAGCGATGGCGGCGGGCCGGCCTATGGGGGTACGCCATCCGACCGCAGCGTCGTGGCGGCGATCGCCGATCTCAAGGTGCGGGGGCTAGAGGTGTTCCTCTATCCCTTCGTGATGATGGACATTTCCGCCGGCAACACCCTGCCGGACCCCTATGGCGGCGCGGGGCAGGCGGCGTATCCGTGGCGCGGGCGGATCACCGCGGCGGTGGCACCGGGGCTTCCGGGAAGCAGCGAGGGAACATCGGCCGTGCGCGGCGAGATTTCGGCCTTTTGCGGTACCGGCACCGTAACCAGTGGCGCGGACGGGCGGTATCGCGCCTTCGTGCTGCATTATGCGCGACTGGTGCGGGATGCGGGCGGGGTGGACGGCTTTATTATTGGCTCGGAGATGCGCGGCCTGACGACGCTGCGCGACGGGGCGCTGCGGTTTCCCTTCGTCGAGGCGTTGACGGTGCTGGCGCAGGATGTGCGCGCGACCGTGGGGCCGGGAACGCGGCTGACCTATGCGGCGGACTGGAGCGAGTATTTCGGCTACCACCCGGCGGACGGATCGGGCGATGTCCACTTCCATCTCGATCCGCTCTGGGCGTCGCCGGCCATCGACGCGGTCGGGATCGACAATTACATGCCGCTCTCGGACTGGCGGGACGAGGATATCGCCGAGGGCAACCCGGACAGGCAGCGCACGCCCGAGGACGGAGCGGTGTTCAGGGCCATGAATGCGGCGGGTGAGGGCTTCGACTGGTATTATGCCAGCCAGTTGGACCGGGCAGCCCGCAAGCGCACCGCGATCACCGACGGGCTGGCAGGTAAACCGTGGATGTTTCGCGTCAAGGACATCGGCGCATGGTGGGGCAACGCCCATCACGAGCGCATCGGCGGCGTGGAGAAGGCGGCGCCGACGGCCTGGGTGCCGGGCATGAAGCCGGTCTGGTTCACCGAGACGGGCTGCCCGGCCATCGACAAGGGGGGCAACCAGCCCAACGTCTTCTCCGATCCGAAATCCTCCGAGAGTGCGGTTCCGTATTTTTCCGGCGGCGGGCGCAGCGATGCGGTGCAGCGACGGTTTCTGGAGGCGAGCCACGATTTTTGGCAGCGTCCACACGCGCCCGGGGGCGTCGATCCCGACCATATGTTCGTCTGGACCTGGGACGCGCGGCCGCAGCCGGCCTTTCCCGCAGCGCTCGATGTGTGGGCGGACGGCCGCAACTGGCAGGTGGGACACTGGCTGAACGGCCGGCTGGGCACGGCGACGATGGCCGACACGATCGCAGCCATTCTGGCCGATCACCGGTTTGCGGACGGCGATACCGATCTCGTCTGCGGCGATCTCGGCGGCTATGTGCAGGCCGAGCAGATGTCGGCGCGTGACCTGCTGGAGCCGCTGATGGCGGCGGCGGGCATCGATGCGGTCGAGCGGAACGGGCGGCTCGTCTTCCGCTCGCGGCTGTTGCAGGCGGGGCCGCCGGCCCGGCTCGAAACGCTTGCCGAGGTGAAGGACGCCGCCCTAACGCAGGATCTGCGCGGCGACGCCGGCGACTATGCCCGCGAGGCGATTCTCGACCATCTCGATCCCGCCAGCGACTATGGGCGGTCGACCGCCCGCTCGCGCAGGGCCGCGCCCGGCAACGAGCGCATCCTGCGGCTGTCGCTGGCGGGAACGCTTCATGAGGCGGCGGCGACCGATGCCGTGGACGCGGCGCTGCGCGACCATCAGGCGGGGCGCCGGCGCCTGAGCTTCGCGCTGCCGCCAAACGCGCTCGGCCCCATGCCGGGAGATGTAGTGACCGTGCCTGAAGGACCGTCCGGAACGTTCGTCATCGAGCGGATCGACGATGGCGACGTGCGCCGGGTGGAGGCGCGCGGCATCGTCATGGGTGGCGCCAGCCGCTTCGTGCCGCAGGCGCGGGTGGCGGCGAACGGCCACAGCGCATCCGCTGCCTTCGCGCCGCTGGTGCACCTGATGGACCTGCCGCGCTACACGGAGGGGGACACGGCGAGCTTTGCGCGGGCGGCGGTGTTTGCACGGCCCTGGACGTCGGTAACGCTCTCGGCCTCGCCGATGCGCGAGGGCTATGCGGCGCGGCTGTCGCTGGAGCGGCCCGCCCGGACGGGAACGCTCGTCGCTGCGCTTTCGCAAGGCGTTTCCGGGCGGTTCGACCGTGCGAATACGGTGACGCTCGACCTGCATGCGGGGGAGTTGACGTCGATCAGCGATCTTGCGCTGTTTCAGGGCGAAAACCGGATGGCCGTGCTGTCGCGCAACGGTGCCTGGGAAATCCTCGGCTTCGGGCTTGCCGAGGAGATCGCGTCCGGGCGCTGGCGGTTGTCGCGGCTGCTGCGCGGGCTTGGCGGATCGACCGATGCACAGGCGGCCGGGTCGGATGCCGGTGCCGCGATCGTGATGCTCGACCCGGCCGTGCAGCCGCTGGGCCTGAGCGGTGCGGAAGCCGGGCAGACGCTCAACTGGATCGTCGAGGCGCAGGGCAGGCCGGCCGGTGCGGCAGAGACATACAGTTTTGCCGGTGGCCTGCGCGCGGAAATGCCGCTTGCGCCGGTGCATCTGAGCGCGCGGCGGGATGCCGGGGGCAACCTGACGCTCCGGTGGATCCGCTGCGCGCGTGGCTCCGCGGATGCCTGGCTCGACGGGGAAACGCCGCTCGACGAACCTGTCGAGGCCTACCGTGTCGAGATCCTCTCGGGCATGCAGGTGGTGCGCGCAAGCGACACGACCACGAACGCTTTCGCCTATCCGCTGGCGCAGGAGATCGCGGATTTCGGGGCGCGGCAGAGCCAGATGTCGGTGCGGGTGCGGCAGCGGGGGCAGGTGGTGGCGCTCGGGCTTCCAGGTGACGCGCTGCTGGCCGTGTGAGGCAGGGAGGGCGGATCGCAGCTAAGAATTGCAGCAAGACACGTCGGACGCTGCCGCCGAACAGTGGATCAGGGCTTGATCCGGAGCGGAGAAAGTGGCGTAAGTCGCGCATTCATTCGCCATTCAGGCAGGGACACCTAATACACACGCAACACCTTGGAAATGCGAAAGTGCGTTCATGCCGTCACCGCTGATCATCGCGATGCTTGTCGGAAGCCTGGCCGGAAGCCTGACGCTGCTTCCGCTGCCGACGGCGGCGGCGCCTTTCGCGGCCGGCCCCGTTATCGCGAACGTTAGAGCCCTGCAGGTCGCGCCCGTTTCCGGCGATTGCAGTTCGGCGGCCTCGCAGGTGGTCGAGGAAACCGGCGGCGACCTCTTGTCGGTGCAGATGACCTCGGACGGACAATGTGTGGTGACGGTGCTCATTCCCGGCAATGGCGGACGGCCGAAGAAGGTGACGATGCGGGTGCCGATGTAGATCGGCCCCGCATGACGACTGTGCCTCTTCCATGGAATGGCGGGGGCGGGCACTGAACGCAATGCTGCCGGGCTTGCCCGGTAAGGTCCGTGACGATGGACAGACGGAGAGTGGTATCTGATGCGCATTCTGGTGGTCGAAGACGACGTGAACCTCAACCGGCAGCTGACCGACACGCTGAAGGAAGCCGGCTATGTCGTCGATCAGGCATTCGACGGCGAGGAGGGGCACTATCTCGGCGAGGGCGAACCCTATGACGCGATCATCCTCGACATCGGCCTGCCCGAGATGGACGGCATCACCGTGCTGGAGAAATGGCGCGGCGCCGGCCGGCGCATGCCCGTGCTGATCCTGACCGCCCGCGACCGCTGGAGCGACAAGGTTGCCGGCATCGATGCGGGCGCCGACGACTATGTGACGAAACCGTTCCATGTCGAGGAGGTGCTCGCCCGTATCCGCGCGCTGATCCGCCGGGCGGCGGGCCACGCGACGTCCGAGATCGTCTGCGGCCCGGTGCGCTTGGACACCAAGGGCTCCAAGGCGACGGTGAACGGCATCGCGCTGAAACTGACCTCGCACGAGTTCCGGCTTCTCTCCTATCTGATGCATCATATGGGGCAGGTGGTATCGCGCACCGAACTGGTCGAGCACATGTACGACCAGGATTTCGACCGGGACAGCAACACGATCGAGGTGTTCGTCGGGCGGCTGCGCAAGAAGATCGGCAACGACCTGATCGAGACCGTGCGCGGGCTTGGCTACCGCATGCAGGCGCCGGGTGTCGCGGAAAAAGGCATGGCGGAAAAGTCTTGAGGCCGCTGTCCCAAAAAAGCCGGCGCGGCTGATGCTGCGGTTGCAATCGCTCACCGCCCGCGTTCTCCTCGTCTCCACCATCTGGGCGGCGGCAGCCCTCGTGGTGATCGGCGTCGTCATCTCGACGCTCTATCGCCAAGGCTCGGAGCGCGGCTTTCAGGATCTGCTGCGGGCGCAACTCTACAACGTTATCAACTCGATCGTCGTCAACGACAAGGGCGTGCTGGCCGGCAGCCCGCAACTGGGCGACCTCCGGTTTTCGCAGCCGCAGACCGGCTGGTACTGGATCGTCGAGCCGATCGGCGAATTCAACACGCCGCCGCTGGTCTCGACCTCGCTCGGCTCGGGCAAGCTGCCGATCGTCAGCGTCGACGACGTGCCGTTCGACATTCGCTACGAGCGATTCTACACGACGCTCGACAGCTTCGGCAACGAGGTCGAGGTGGCCGAGACCGAAGTGGTGCTCGACATCCAAGGCCGCACCGCGAGGTTTCGCATCGCCGGCAACCGCGACGTGCTCGAGGCCGATATCAACGATTTCAACCGCAATCTCTACCTCGCGCTCGCCATCTTCGGCTTCGGCGGGCTGGGCATGAACGCGCTCGCCATTCTTTTCGGCCTGCGGCCGCTCGATCAGGCGCGGCGGTCGCTCGAAAAGATCCGGGCGGGCGAGAGCGAGCGGTTGGACGGGGTGTTTCCGCGCGAGATCCAGCCCTTGGCGAGCGAGGTCAACGCGCTGATCGACAGCAACCGGCGCATCATCGAACGGGCGCGCATGCAGGTGGGCAATCTCGCGCATTCGCTGAAGACGCCGCTGGCCGTGCTGATCAACGAGGCGCGCGTGCTGGAGGCGCCGCATGGCGAACTGGTGCGCAGCCAGGCCGACGCCATGCAGGTGCAGGTGCAATCCTACCTCAACCGGGCGCGTATCGCGGCGCAGCGCGAATCCGTGCTGGCGCGCACCGAAGTGGAGCAGGCGCTAGAGCGGCTGGTGCGCGTGATGCGCCGCCTGCATTCGGAAAAGACGTTTCTCCTGACGATCTCGCCGCCCAACCTGGTGCTGGCGATGGAACAGCAGGACGTGGAGGAAACCGTCGGCAACCTGCTCGACAATGCGGCGCGCTATGCGGTGAGCGAAGTCCGGATCACCGCGCATCTCTCGGGCGAAGGCGTGCAGGGGCTGGACCCCGGGCGGCGCGCCTGGATCACGGTGGATGTGGAGGATGACGGGCCGGGCATCGAGCCCGCGCAGATCGCCATGGCGATGAAGCGCGGGCGGCGGCTGGACGAGAGCAAGCCGGGCACCGGCCTCGGCCTTTCGATCGTACGGGAGATCGCCGGCGAGTATCACGGCACGCTGGCCATGGACCGTGCCGAGATCGGCGGCCTCCGAGCGACGCTGGTGCTGCCGGCCGCTTCGTGACGGCGGCACAGGTTGCGGCGTGCTTTTTCGACACGGGTCGGCGGGAAATGAACGGATGTCCTTGCTTATTTCGCGATGAGCTGTTGCCCGCATTTTGCGGCAATGCAAAATAAGCCCATCATTGCTTGCCCATGAAACCCGGATCCGCTTCGCGCATGACAGACAGACACCGTTTTCCCCGCATGATCAGGCTCGCAACCACGGGACTTCTCGTCGCTCTGGGCGTTGCGAGCGGCTGTGCCTCCAAGTCCGCCGGGCCGACGACGGCGGCACTCGGCGGCGTGGCGACGCGGGGCAGCGCATCGTCCTCCTTTATCGCGGCGCTGGGCAACGGCATCATCGGGCAGAACGCCAATGTGAAGCTGTCGGGCGCGGACCGCCAGCGGGCGCTTGAAGCGGAATATCGCGCTCTCGAGGCCGCACCGGGCGGCCAGCCGGTCGTCTGGCAGGGCAGTGGCATGCGCGGCTCGGTGGTTGCGGCGGCGCCCTATCAGGTGGGTTCGCAGAACTGCCGGCAGTACAGCCATACGGTGACGGCGGGCACCGCCGACAACGTCGCGCGCGGCGTTGCCTGCCGCAACGCCAACGGCACCTGGACGCCGCTGACCTGACGCAGGTTTTCACGGCCGGCAGGCAGCGGGCGGCATCGCCGTCCAGCCGATGCCTCAATTTTCCGTCATGCCCGCTTTGCCGATTGGAACACGGCTGTCCGCATAGTATGGCTGCCATCAGAGCGTGATCCGTCTGCCGCCGTGGCATGAGGAAGGGCTCGATGACGGAGCGTCCTGTCGGGCGCGCTGTGAGGGCTTGAAAGACTGGACATGCTGTTCTGGATTATCGTTGCCGTGATGACGGCCATCGTCTCGGCGCTGCTGCTTCTGCCGCTGTTGCGGGCAGGTGGGCCGAGCACTGTCGCGGGACAGCATGACGCCGAAGTCTATCGCGACCAATTGGAAGAGCTGAAACGGGATGCGCGGAGCGGGCTGATTGCGCCTGAAGAGGCCGAGCTTGCCCGCGCGGAGATCGCCCGGCGGTTGCTTGCCGCCAGTGCCATGGCGGATCAGGACAGGGCGCCGAACGGGGCGTCTTCGGCCGGCCGGGCCAACCGGCTGGCGCAGGCGGCCGTCATCGTCGTTCTGCCTGTGGTGGGGCTCTGTCTTTACGTGACGACGGGCAGCCCGGAGTTGCCCGATGCGCCGCTTTCCGCGCGTCTCGCCGACCCTGGCGACGACATCGAACTTCTCATCGCGCAGGCCGAGAAGCAACTGGCCGCCAACCCGGATGACGGTGCCGGATACGACGTTCTGGCGCCGATCTACTATCGCAGCGGCCGCTTCGACGATGCCATCTCCGCCTTTTCCAACGCCATCCGCCTGAACGGCCCGTCGCCGCAGCGGTTGGGTGGCTATGCCGAAAGCCTGATCGCGCGGTCGGGAGGACGGGTGGCGGCCGAGGCGCGCAAGGCGCTGGAGCAATCGCTGGCGCTGCAACCGCAGGACCCGCGCGCCCGCTTCTACCTCGCGCTGGGACTGGAGCAGGACGGCAAGGCGGCGGAGGCGACGACGGCGTTTCGCGAGATTGTGAAGACATCGCCTGCCGGCGCACCGTGGCTGCCGCTCGTCAACGAGCATATTGCGGCGCTGGCACCTGCGGGCAGCGCGCCCACAGCCGGCGAGGCCAGGCTCGGCGGGCCGGATGCGGCGGCGATCGCCAATGCGCAAGCGATGAGCGCGGATGACCGGCGGCAGATGATCGAGGGCATGGTGTCGAGCCTCGCCGCGAAGCTGAAGGAAGACCCCGCCAACCTTGAGGGCTGGCAGCGGATCATCCGCTCCTATGCGGTTCTGGGCGAGAGCGCCAAGGCGGAAATTGCGTTGCGCGAGGGGCTTGCAGCCTTTCCTCGCGAGGGCGACGGCGGGCGGCAGCTTCTGGCGCTTGCCGCCGAACTCGGCATCGATACGGCGAGGGCGCCATGACGGCCACGATGATGGGCGGGAGGAGGACGGGAAGGATGACGCGCAAGCAGAAGCGCCTGACGCTGATTGCCGGCGGCGTCGGTTTCCTGAGCATAGCTGTGCTACTCGTGCTCTTCGCCTTCAGCCAGGCGGTGGCCTATTTCTATGTTCCCGGCGATCTGGAAAAGGCGCATGTTGCGCCGGGCACGCGCATCCGGCTGGGCGGGCTGGTTGCGGCCGGCTCCGTGGAGCGGAGCGCGGGGACGACGGTGACCTTTACCGTGACGGATACGCTGGCCAAGGTGCCGGTGACCTATACCGGCATGCTGCCCGACCTGTTTCGCGAGGGACAGGGCGTGGTGGCGGAAGGCGCGATGAACGAGCAAGGCGTGTTCGTGGCCGATACGGTGCTGGCCAAGCACGACGAGACCTATATGCCGAAGGATGTGGCCGACCGGCTGAAGGCGCAGGGCGTCTCGCTCGGCGGGCAGGAGACGATCCGATGATCGCGGAACTCGGACATTACGCGCTGGTGCTGGCGCTGGCGACCAGCCTGTTGCAGGCAGCGCTGCCATCCATCGGCGCCTTTTGCCGCGACGCGGGCCTGATGGCGAGCGGCACGTCGGCTGCCTATGCGACCTTCATCCTTGTCGCGCTCTCCTTTGCGGCGCTGACGCATGCGCATGTGACATCGGATTTCTCGGTCGAGAACGTCTGGGCGAATTCGCATTCGGCGATCCCGCTGATCTACAAGTTCTCGGGCGTCTGGGGCAATCATGAGGGCTCCATGCTCCTGTGGATGCTGATCCTCACCTTCTTTTCGGCGCTGGTCGCCTTCTTCGGCGGCAATCTTCCCGACACGCTCAAGGCGCATGTCCTTTCCATTCAGGCGCTGATCGCCACCGCCTTCGCGCTCTTCGTGCTCCTGACCTCCAACCCGTTCGCACGGCTGGTGCCGGCGCCGGGCGAGGGGCAGGACCTGAACCCCGTGCTGCAGGATATCGGGCTCGCGATCCATCCGCCGCTGCTCTATCTCGGCTATGTCGGCTTCTCCGTCTGCTTTTCCTTTGCCGTGGCGGCGCTGATCGAAGGGCGGCTGGATGCGGCCTGGGCGCGATGGGTGCGGCCTTGGACGCTAGCCGCGTGGAGCTTCCTGACGGCCGGCATCGCCATGGGCTCCTACTGGGCCTATTACGAACTCGGCTGGGGCGGCTGGTGGTTCTGGGACCCGGTCGAAAATGCCTCCTTCATGCCCTGGCTTGCCGGCACGGCGCTGCTGCACTCGGCGCTGGTGATGGAGAAGCGCGAGGCGCTGAAGATCTGGACGGTGCTGCTGGCGTTGCTCACCTTTTCGCTGTCGCTGCTCGGCACCTTCCTCGTCCGCTCCGGCGTGCTCACCTCGGTGCATGCCTTTGCGACCGATCCGCAGCGCGGCATCTTCATCCTCGTGATCCTCATCCTCTTCATCGGCGGCGCCCTGGCGCTGTTTGCGATCCGGGCCGCGCGGCTGAAGGCCGGTGGGCTGTTTGCGCCGATCTCGCGCGAGGGCGCGCTGGTCTTCAACAACCTCATCCTGACGACCGCTGCCGCGACCGTCTTGACAGGCACGCTCTACCCGCTGGCGCTGGAGGCGTTGACCGGCGACAAGATCTCGGTCGGCCCGCCCTTCTTCAACATGACCTTCGGCCTGCTGATGCTGCCGCTGCTGTTTGCCGTGCCGTTCGGCCCGCTGCTCGCGTGGAAGCGGGGCGACATGCTGGCGGCAGGGCAACGGCTGTTTGCGGCCGTGGCGTTCGGGCTGCTGGTCGGCGCGGGCGTTGCCTATGCGCAGGGCGGCGGTCCGGTTCTGGCGCTGCTCGGCATCGCGCTCGGCGCCTATATGATCGGCGGCGCGGTGACCGATCTCGTGCTCCGCTCCGGCCTCGGCAAGGTGCCGCTCGCCACCGCCTGGCGGCGGCTGTCCGGGCTGCCGCGCTCAAGCTTCGGCACGGCGCTCGCCCATGCCGGCGTCGGCGTGACGGTCATCGGCATCGTCGCGGTGACGGCGTTCCAGAGCGAGCATATTCTGGCGATGACGCCGGGGCAGACGACGGATGCGGGCGGATATGCGCTCCGCTTCGACGGCGTGAAGGCAGGCAATGGACCGAATTACACCGAGGAACGCGGGCACTTCACCGTGAGCCAAGCGGGAGTTGTGGTCGCCGACGTCTGGTCGGCGCGTCGGCTCTACACGGCGCGACGCATGCCGACCACGGAAGCGGGCATCCTGACCTTCGGGGCAAGCCAGCTCTACGTCTCGCTCGGCGACGACCAGACGAACGGCGGCGTCGTGGTGCGCATCTGGTGGAAACCGCTGATCCTCTGCATCTGGGGTGGCACGATCCTGATGATGCTCGGCGGCGCCGTGTCGCTCAGCGACCGCCGCCTGCGCATCGGCGCGCCTTCGCGGGCGCGAAAGCCGGTCCGCAGCCTGGCCGAGGCCGCGGAATGACGGTGCCCGGGCTGGTTCGCAAGGGCGTGCAGGCCGTGGCGACGATGGTCGTCATCCTGATGCTCGGGCTCGCAACGCTCTGCCCGGCGCTGGCGGTCAACCCGGACGAGGTGCTGGCCGATCCGGCGCTGGAGGCGCGGGCGCGGGCGCTGTCGGCCCAGCTGCGCTGCATGGTCTGCCAGAACCAGTCGATCGACGACAGCAATGCGGAGCTCGCCAAGGACCTGCGGCTGATCGTGCGCGAGCGGCTCGCACGCGGAGACACCGACGCCGCCGTGATCGACTATGTCGTCTCGCGCTACGGCGAATTCGTGCTGCTGAAGCCGCGTTTCGAGGGCAAGACCCTGATCCTCTGGGGGGCGCCGGTCCTGCTGCTGGTTGCCGGCGGCACGGCGATGTTGCTCGCGGGCCGCGGCCGTCGGCAGTCACGGGCGACGGGGGTGCCGCTGTCCGCGGAGGAAGAGGCGCGGCTGCGCTCCATGCTCGACGACTAAGGCGTTTTCCCAACATTACCAAATGTTCATGCCCCAGACATTCCCTCGTAAGGTGGGGAAGCCTATCTCTGTCGTCATCGGCTGTTTCCCTCCAGTCACAGCCAGAGCAGAGAAGAAAAGGCATATCAGGATGACAACGACACGTTCTTTCCGTCCCTCCCTCAAGACCGTCCTGAAGACGTCCGGCGTCGCGGGTCTTGCCGCCGTCATGCTCTCGACGGGTATTCCGGCCGCGATCACCAGTTCCTTTGCAGAGCCCGTCCGTATCACGGCGCCGCAGCAGGTTCCGAGCTTTGCCAATGTGGTCGATGCCGTCTCCCCGGCCGTCGTTTCCGTTCGCGTGCAGAGCCGCGCGAACCCCGTTTCCGAGGATGCCTCCAATGGCTTCTCGTTCGATTTCGGCGGTCGCGGTTTCGACGATCTTCCCGAGGATCACCCGCTGAAGCGTCTGTTCCGTGAATTCGGTGGCCCGAACGGTGGTCCGCAGCATGGGCCGAACGGCCCGCGCGCTGAACGCGGTCCGCATGGCAAGGGCGGCGAAGGTCGCCTGCGTCCGACCTCACAGGGTTCCGGCTTCTTCATCACCGAAGACGGCTATCTCGTCACGAACAACCACGTCGTCAGCGATGGCTCGGCCTTCACGGTCGTGCTGAACGACGGCACCGAACTCGACGCCAAGCTCGTCGGCAAGGACAGCCGCACCGACCTTGCGGTTCTCAAGGTCGATGACAAGCGCAAGTTCACCTATGTGAGCTTTGCCGACGACAGCAAGGTGCGCGTCGGCGACTGGGTCGTCGCGGTCGGCAACCCCTTCGGCCTTGGCGGCACCGTGACCTCCGGTATCGTCTCGGCGCGTGGACGCGACATCGGCTCCGGCCCCTATGACGACTATCTGCAGGTGGATGCGGCGGTGAACCGGGGCAATTCCGGTGGCCCGACCTTCAACCTCGAAGGCCAGGTGGTCGGCATCAACACCGCGATCTTCTCGCCCTCCGGCGGCAATGTCGGCATCGCCTTCGCCATTCCCGCCTCCGTGGCCAAGGACGTGGTCGAGGACCTGATGAAGGACGGCAGCGTTTCGCGCGGCTGGCTCGGCGTGCAGATCCAGCCCGTCAATAAGGACATCGCCGACAGTCTCGGTCTTGCGGAGGCCAGCGGTGCGCTGGTGGTCGAGCCGCAGCCGGGTTCGCCGGGCGAAAAGGCCGGCATCAAGAAGGGAGATGTCGTCACCGCCGTCGATGGCGATCCGATCAAGGGACCGCGCGAACTTGCCCGCAAGATCGGCGCGATGAAGCCGGGCAGCTCGGTCGATGTCTCGCTGTGGCGTGACGGCAAGTCGCAGAGCGTCAAGCTGGTGATCGGCACGCTGCCGGACGACAAGCAGGAAGCGGCTGCTGAAACAGTCCAGCCGGACGAGCCTTCGCAGCCTGCGAGCGAAAAGGCACTGGCGGATCTCGGCGTGACGGTTGCACCTGCCGAAGATGGTCAGGGCGTGACGATCTCGCAGGTCGATCCGGACAGCGATGCGAGCGATCGCGGCCTGAAGGAAGGCGAGAAGATCGTCTCGGTCAACAATCAGGAAGTGAAGTCGGCCGACGACATCCTGAAGGTGATCAGCCAGGCCAAGAAGGACGGGCGCACCAAGGCGCTGTTCCAGATCCAGGCCGATAACGCCAGCCGCTTCATCGCGCTGCCTATCGACCAAGGTTGATCTTGCCCTGGTAAGGTGATGGCGCGCCGCGAAATCGACAAGGTTTCGCGGCGTTGCCGTTTTCAGACCAGCTCTGTTTTCAAGGAAACACTGTGAAAGTGACGGGACCGGCAGTATGGTCAGCCACATGAAGATATTGATTGTCGAAGACGACCTCGAGGCCGCAGCCTATCTCTCCAAGGCGTTCCGCGAGGCGGGCATCGTCAGCGATCACGCCAGCGACGGCGAGAGCGGCTTGTTCATGGCGAGCGAGAACAGCTACGACGTGCTGGTGATCGACCGCATGCTGCCGCGCCGCGACGGCCTCTCCGTCATTACCGAGTTGCGCGCGCGCGGCATTCATACGCCCGTCCTCATTCTCTCCGCGCTCGGGCAGGTGGACGACCGGGTGACGGGTCTTCGCGCCGGCGGCGACGACTATCTGCCGAAGCCCTACGCCTTCAACGAGCTTCTGGCCCGTATCGAGGTGCTCGGGCGCCGCAAGGGCGCACCGGAACAGGACATGATCTACCGGGTCGGCGACCTCGAGCTCGACCGGCTGTCGCACACCGTCAAGCGCCAGGGACGCGAACTGCTGCTGCAGCCGCGCGAGTTCCGGTTGCTCGAATATCTGATGAAGAACGCGGGCCAAGTGGTGACGCGCACCATGCTGCTCGAAAACGTGTGGGATTATCATTTCGATCCGCAGACCAACGTCATCGACGTGCATGTGTCGCGGTTGCGCGCCAAGATCGAGAAGGATTTCGACCAGCCGCTGCTGCGCACGGTTCGCGGTGCCGGCTACATGATCAAGGACGAACCCAAGGTCGAGGGGCGCGCCGAGGCATGAGCCGCGTCGACATTCTGATGCGCACGACCGCCGTGCGGCTGTCGGCGCTGTATCTCGTGCTGTTCTCGCTCTGCGCCGCCTTCCTTGTCTTCTATGTCACCGGCATGTCGCAACGCCTGCTCGAGCAGCAGACCAAGGATGCGGTGAGCGTCGAGGTCTCGCAGATCGAGGCCATCTACGGGCGTGCCGGCATCAACGGGTTGCTGCGGACGCTGGAGCGCCGCGCGCGCCAGCCGGGTGCCGCCCTTTACGTGATCGCGGGTCCGACGGGCGAGATCCTTGCCGGCAACGTCGCCTCGTTGCAGCCGGGTCTGCTCGACAAGGAGGGCTGGACGGACGAGGCTTTCGCCTACCAGCGCTACACCGACGAAACCCGCAAGGACCGGCATGTCGCGCTTGCCCATGTCCTCTTCCTCGATAACGGCCTGCGCTTGCTCGTGGGCCGCGATCTACAGGAGCCGGAGAAATTTCGGGTTCTTGTCCGTCAGGCGCTGATGGTCGCGCTTGGCGTCATGGGCATCGGCGCGCTGATCATCTGGTTTGCCATCGGCCGCAATGCGCTGAAGCGCATCGACCGCATGTCGGATGCCAGTACGCGCATCATGGCCGGGGACCTGTCGCAGCGCCTGCCGATGAGCGGCTCGGGCGACGAGTTCGACCGGCTGTCGGAATCGCTCAATGCCATGCTTGGGCGCATCGAGAAACTGAACGAGGGCCTGCGGCAGGTTTCCGACAACATCGCCCACGACCTGAAGACGCCGCTGACACGCCTGCGCAACAAGGCGGAAGCGGCTCTGTCCCACAATACCTCCATCGACGGCTATCGTGGCTCGATGGACGAGATCATCAACGAATCCGACCAGTTGATCCGCACGTTCAATGCACTGCTGATGATCTCCCGCGTCGAGGCTGGTTCGTCCGCCGCGGAGATGAGCGAGGTCGATCTGTCGCAGAGCGTGGCCGATTGCGTCGAACTCTACGAGCCGCTGGCGGACGAGCATGCGCTGGCGCTCAAAGCCGAGCTCGAACCGGGTATCTCGATTACGGGCAACCGCGAGCTGATCGGGCAGGCGCTCGGCAATCTCATCGACAATGCCATCAAATATTCCGAGGGCGCCGCTGACCCGCGCATTCTCGTCCGACTTTTCCGGCGCGATGGCCGTTTTGTCGTCTCTGTCGCGGATTTCGGCCCCGGCGTTCCCGACGACAAGCGCGAGGTGGTGGTGCAGCGGTTCGTGCGCCTTGATCAGAGCCGGTCGAAGCCGGGAACGGGGCTCGGCCTGTCGCTGGTCGAGGCCGTCATGGAACTGCATCACGGCAGCCTTGTGCTTGGCAGCACCTCGCCCGAGGCAGAAGGTGCGAAGGGTTTGACGACGGAGATGGTTTTCCCGCAGGGGTCGAGTTGAAGGCTTCCCTGCCGCATGTCGGTCTCCCGAAACCGTTACACACATCCCGGCGACATGCTGTAAAGTAACGTTGGAAAACGTCGTGATCGGGAGGTTTCATGACCGGGCGGGAGCAGCCGACGCGGCTGGCGGCATTGGCGACATTGGCGACATGCGCACTGAAGCCGATGAGCCAGAGCGAGGCGAGAAGCGTCAGCGCCGATCTGAAGGCGATGACGAAGGCCGAGCCTCTGCTGCAGCCGCTTCTGGAGGAGGCGCCTGTGCTGCGCGATTTCCTCGTTGCGGCCTTCTCCCTGTCTCCCTACCTGCGCGATATCGCGATTGCTCATACCGCGCTGCTCCTGAGGGTGGTGACAGAACCGCTTGGGCCGCTTCTCGACGAAACCATCGCCGAAGCGCGCGAAAGCTGGCGCGGGCTCGACGTGACCGACAGCGTGCTGATGGAGCGTCTGCGCCGGGCCAAGCGAACAGCGGCGTTCGCGCTCGCGCTGCACGATCTGGCGCGGCTGACGGAGGCGCGCGACAGCGCGCGGATGCTCAGCCGGTTTGCGGCGGCGGCCACGTCTGCCACGATCGACCACCTGCTTCTCGGGGCGCATCGCACAGGTAAGATCCGGCTCCTTGATGAAGAGCGGCCGAGTGCCGGTTCGGGCGTCATCGTTCTCGGCATGGGCAAGCTCGGGGCCGACGAGCTGAATTATTCCTCCGATATCGACCTCGTGGTTTTCTACGAGCCGGAAGCGCTCGGTTTTGCCGATATTCTGGATGCCTCCGACATCTTCGCGCGGCTGCTGCGCCGGTTGGTTCGGATCCTGCAGGAGCGCACGGGCGACGGCTATGTTTTCCGCACGGACCTGCGGCTGCGGCCCGATCCGGGCGCGACGCCGCTCGCCATTCCGGTCGAGGCGGCACTGATCTATTATGAGGGACGGGGGCAGAACTGGGAGCGGGCGGCCTATATCAAGGCGCGCCCCGTTGCGGGCGATCTGGAGGCCGGCGAGCGGTTTTTGAAGGCGCTCCGTCCCTTCGTCTTCCGAAAATATCTCGATTATGCAGCGATTGCCGACATTCACTCGATCAAGCGGCAGATCCATGCGCACAAGGGGCATGGCGAGATCGCGGTGAAGGGACACAACGTCAAGCTCGGCCGCGGCGGCATTCGCGAGATCGAGTTCTTCGTGCAGACCCAGCAACTGATCGCCGGCGGCCGTGCTGCCGCCCTTCGCGGACGCGAGACGGAAGCGATGCTGGCCGCGCTGGCAGAGGCCGGCTGGATCGACGGCGGGACGCGGGATGAGCTGACGGCGGCCTACTGGTTCCTGCGCGATATCGAGCATCGGATACAGATGGTGCGCGACGAACAGAGCCACACGCTTCCGACCACAGAAGGCGAGCTGAAGCGCATCGCGCTGATGGCGGGATTTTACGACACCAAGACCTTTGCCGATGCGCTCTCGCGCGTCATGCACACGGTGGAGCGGCGCTATGTGCAACTGTTCGAGCGTGAGGCTGAGCTTTCCTCGGAACTGGGCAACCTCGTCTTCACCGGTCAGAAGGACGATCCTGACACTCTGGAGACCATCCATGGTCTCGGCTTCGAGCGGCCGCGGGATATTGCCCGCGTGATGCGCACATGGCACAATGGCCGCTACCGGGCGACCCAATCGGTCGAGGCGCGCGAGCGACTGACAGAACTGACGCCACGGCTCTTGAAGGTGTTCGGCGAAAGCCGGCGGGCCGACGAGGCGCTGCTGCGCTTCGATGCCTTTCTCGCCAAACTTCCGGCCGGCATCCAGCTGTTCTCGCTGCTCGGCAACAATCCGGCCCTTCTCTCCCTGATTGTCACCATCATGTCGGCCGCACCCCGGCTGGCCGATATCATCGCGGCCAAGCCCCATGTCTTTGACGGCATGCTCGACCGGCGCGTGCTCGATGAGATGCCCGAGCGGGCGGACCTTGCGCATCGGCTGGACGATTTCCTCTCGACGGCCCGCCATTACGAGGACCGGCTCGACCGCCTGCGGATCTTTGCCTCCGAGCAACGTTTCCTCATCGGCATCCGGCTCCTGACCGGTGTGATCGACGGCCCGGCGACCGGTCGCGCGCTGACCGATCTCGCCGAGATACTGGTTGCCGCGACCCTCAAGACCGTCCGCCAGGAGATTGCCTGGGCGCACGGCGAGATCACAGGCAGCCGGGTGGCGCTGGTCGCGATGGGCAAGGCCGGCAGTCGCGAACTGACGGCAGGCTCCGACATCGACCTGATCCTCATCTACGATCATAAAGGAGAGGCGGCGGATTCCGACGGACCGCGCCCGCTCGACGCCGCCCGTTACCACGCCCGCCTGACGCAGAGGCTGATCGCGGCGCTGTCCGCGCCGACGGCCGAGGGCGTGCTCTACGAGGTCGACATGCGGCTGCGCCCTTCGGGCAACAAGGGACCCGTGGCCACGCGGCTGCCGGCCTTCGTCAAGTACCAGCGTGAAGAGGCCTGGACTTGGGAGCACATGGCCCTGACGCGCGCGCGCCCGATCGCCGGTGACAGGGACATGGTACAGGCGACGGCGGATGCGATCCAGGCTGTGATCGCGGAACCGGGTGATGCGAAGGTGCTGCGGAAGGACGTGCGCGAGATGCGCGTGCTGGTGGAGGCGGAAAAGCCGCCGGAAAACGGCTGGGATTTCAAACTGATCCCCGGAGGCCTCGTGGATATCGAGTTCTCGGCGCAGCTGATGTTCCTGCTGGCCTCTGCGGAAGGGAAGGCTTTGCCGGCCTGCGGCCTGCCCACCGTGGACGTGCTGGAGGAGCTCGGCCCGGGCTTCCTGTCGGATGCGGATCTCACGCTGATGATGCGGGCGCTCGCCTTGATGACGGATCTCTCGCAGATCGTCCGCCTTTGCATCGATGGCCCGTTCGATCCGAAACAAGCGCCGGCCGGTCTCATCGAGCGGCTTTGCCGGGCAGGCGATGCGCCCGATATCAAGGTGCTGGAGGCCGAACTGCGGCGACTGACCAAGGCCGTGCGCCGTATATTCCTCGCGCTCGTTTCCGACTGACGGCTCAGACCGAGTCGGGGATGCGCACGGAAATGATCGTACCGATGTTTTCGGCCGAGTGGATCTTCATCCGCCCGCCATGCAGCGTGGTCAGCGAGCGGGAGATGGCGAGCCCGAGGCCCGAGCCGCCCTTGCTCTTGGCATACTGGCTCTGAACCTGCTCGAAGGGAAGGCCGATCTTGCGCATGGCGGAGCGGGGAATGCCGATGCCGGTATCGGCAATGGTCAACATGACCGCGCCGGAGACCTTGCGCGCCCGGAGCGAGATGCGCCCGCCTTCATTGGTGAACTTCACGGCATTCGACAGCAGATTGAGCAGCACCTGTTTCATCGCCCGGCGATCCGCGACCATCGTCAGGCCCGAGGAGACCTGGTGGATGACGCTGATGTTCTTCTGCGTGGCAGGGATGGTGGTGAGGCGCAGCGTCTCCTCGATCAACGGCGCAAGATCGATCCGCTCGCGGTCGATCCGCATCTGCCCGGCCTCGATCTTCGACATGTCGAGAATATCGTTGATGACGTTGAGGAGATGCTTGCCGCTGTCGTGGATGTCGAGGGCATATTCGCCGTATTTGTCGGAGCCGAGCGGGCCGAACATGCGGTGCTTGAGGATCTCCGAAAAGCCGAGGATCGCATTCAGCGGCGTGCGCAACTCGTGGCTCATATTGGCGAGGAACTCGGACTTCGCCCGGTTGGCGGCTTCGGCGCGCTGCTTCTCCGCCAGATAGTTTGCGTTGGCGATCGACAGTTCCGACTTCTGGTGCTCCAGCGTCATGCGCGACGTCGAGAGATCGCCAATGGTCGCCATCAGCCGGCGTTCGGATTCGCGCAGGCGCACCTGATGGCGCTTGAGAAGGGTGATGTCGGTGCCGACGGAAACGAGGCCGCCGTCGCGCGTGCGGCGGTCGTTGATCTGAAGCCAGCGCTGGTCGGCCAGCTGGACTTCCGACGTGGAGGAATGATTGGCGCGATCCGGATCGGCGATGCGCCGCTCGATGATCGGGCGGGCAGAGGCGGCATTGACGGTCGAGCGCTCTGTGCCGGGTACGAGCACGCTGTCAGGGAGCTGGTAGGCCTGCTGATAGTGCGTGTTGCACATGACCAGCCGGTCGTTCTTGTCCCAGAGCACGAAGGCTTCCGACGTGCATTCGATGGCATCCGCCAGCCGCTGGTCGGCCTCGGCGTAGCGCTGGGCGAGACGATGCTGCTCGGTCACATCCATGGCGATGCCGATGAGGTGCACGCGGTCGCCGCTGGTGCGGATGACCTGCGCACGGGCACGCAGCCAGACGTAATGGCCGTCGGCATGGCGCATGCGGAACACATGGTCGATGTGGCGGATCTCACCACGGGAGACGGAGCGCGCGACCTTGTAGAGGCCGGTATCGTCGGGATGCATCAACCGGGCGGCGTCGCCGAAGGAGAGCACGCTGCCTTGCGGCGCCATGCCCAGCATTTCATACATGGAGCGCGACCAGAACAGCCGCCGGTTCGGCATGTCGAAATCCCAGAGCCCGCATCGCCCGCGCGACAGCGCCGTTTCGACGCGCAGATTGGACTCGGCGAAGATCTGGTCGGCGTCGCGGGCGCGCTTGGCCTGGATATAATAGGCGTACAGCACGACGAGCAGGATGGCGGAAATTCCGGCAAACAGCGTGACATTCAGCGAGACCTCGTCGCGCCAGAGCCGGTCCATATGCGCGAGCGGTGTCGCGACCATCAGCGTGCCTGCCTTGTCGCCCACCTGCATCAACGCGACGAGGTACTCGTCGCCGCCGATGAAGGCGTTCATGACGGTGGAACGCTCGCCGAAATACTGGAAGGCCGCGACTTCGGGCGAGATCGCCGATAGGGCTCGGCCCGTGAAGGGCTTGCCCTCCGACGAGGCGGCAAAGATGCGCCCGTCATTGCGGACGGCGAGCGCGAAGGCGCCGGGTTCCAGCATGTCGGGGGAGAGGAGGTCGTTCAGCGTCTGCTCGACGGGCGCGCGTTCGGCCTGATCGAAGAGGAGATGCGCCTGCGGCGCGAGCGTGGCTTCAGCTGCCGTTGCCGCCATCACCGTCGTCTGGCGGGCGCTGTTTTCCATGCGGGCATATTCATTGACGATGCCGCTGATGCGGGAAATGGCGACCACGATCAGGAACGCCGTGATCAGCACGGGAATGGAGCGCTTCAGGAGCGGCTCCGCCTGGTTCAGCCGAAGGGAGGCCGGTGCGGCAAGGCTGCGCACATGTCGCAGGAAACCCTGCTCAAGGCCCGCTAGGCCCGGGAATCGTGGACGCAGCCGATCCCCGGCCGCGCGCATCTGCTGCGCTTCCGCCATCTTCGTCAAATCTTTGAACCTCGCTTGATTCGACGCGCCGCTCGCCCGAATCTGGCTCAATGAATCAATTCGGATTCTTCTTGTCCAGCGAAAAGGGTAACGGGACGTTAACCAGTTCTCACTGGTGCGAATTCGCAGCTTGTCGCGCCGCGAACCCGCTTTTCAGCGTAAGACACTGAAAGGAATCAACAATTTAAAGGTTTTGATGACGCGGATTAGCCCTTGAGCGTGCGCTCCACGATGTCGCTGACGTCAGGCGAAAGCTTCGCGCCAGCTGCGATCTCGCTCAGAGCCTCGCGGGCATGCTCGGCCCGTCCGGATTCCAGCGAACGCCAGGACCGCATCGAGGTGAGGATGCGGGCGGCAAGCTGGGGGTTGCGCGGGTCGATATCGAGAATCTGGCGCGCGAGGAACCGGTAGCCCTTGCCGTCCGCCCGATTGAAGCCGGTCGGGTTGGAGAAGGCGAAGGTGCCGACGAGCGCGCGGACACGGTTCGGGTTGAGGCCGTTGAAGTGCGGATGCGCCATCAAGGCCTCGACGCGCTCCAGCGTCGCCGCACCCGGAATGGTCGCCTGCACGGTGAACCACTTGTCGAGAACGAGCGCGTTGTCCGCAAACCGCGTCTGGAAGCTTTCAAGCGCCGTCGTGGCCTCCGGCGTGTCCGGGAAGCGGTGGACGAGAATGGTGAGCGCCTGGCTGAGGTCGGTCATGTTGTCGGCGGCCGAGAAGGCATCGACGGCGCGTGTTGGCGCGTTTTCGGCCAGCACGAGGTAGGCAAGGGCACTGTTGCGCAAAGCGCGGCGGCCGGCACTCGCGGCATCCGGGGAAAACGCCTCCGTCGAGCGCATGGTGTCAAACAAACCGGCAAACGTTTCCCGGCCGGCCGTGGCGATCGCCGTCATGATCTCGCGACGGGCGGCGAAGATGGCGTCCGGGTCGTTATCCCGTCCGATGTCCCGCGCGATGTCCGACTCGCTTGGCAAGGCCAGCGCCTGAGCCCGGAAGGCCGGTTCCAGGGCGTCGTCGGAGACGGTCGCCATCAGCGCGTCGATGAGAGCCTGGTCGCAGACGACCGGCGTACCGGCGCGGACGCTTGCCGTGGCTGCGACCAGCGCATCGAGCGCCATGTCGTTCAGCGCCTGCCAGCGCGCGAAGAGATCTGTCTCAAAACGGGCGATCTGGGCGCGGTCGGCCGAGGACTTTTCGAAGTGCAGGTTGATGGGAGCGGAGAAGCCCCGGTTGAGCGAGACGACGGGCCGCGAGGCGATGCCCTCGAACGTCACGCTCTGGCTGCGCTCGACGAGATGCAGCACATCGCCGGTCACTTCCGCGCCGGAGACGCTGGATGCTTCGGCGATGGTGCCATCTTCGGAGATGAGCGCGAAGCGAAGCGGGATGTGCACCGGCTGTTTGGTACTCTGGCCCGGCGTCGGCGGCACGGTCTGTTCGAGCTGAAGCGTGAAGGTCTGCCGGCTCGCGTCGTAGGTGCCCGACGCGCTGACGAGCGGCGTGCCGGCCTGGTGGTACCAGAGCGAAAACTGCGTCAGGTCCCGGCCGCTTGCCTCCTCGAAGCAGCGGATGAAGTCCTCGATGGTGACGGCCTGTCCGTCGTGACGGTCGAAATAGAGATCCATGCCGGCCTTGAAGAGATCAGACCCGAGCACGGTCGCGATCATGCCGGTCACTTCCGATCCCTTCTCGTAGACGGTGGTCGTGTAGAAGTTGTTGATCTCGCGATAGCGCGTCGGGCGGACGGGATGGGCGAGCGGCCCGCCGTCTTCCGGAAACTGCTCGGCCTTGAGGTGGCGGACTTCGGCGATGCGCTTGACGGCGCGCGAGCGCTGGTCGGCGGAGAACTGGTGGTCGCGATAGACCGTCAACCCTTCCTTGAGGCAGAGCTGGAACCAGTCGCGGCAGGTGATGCGGTTGCCGGTCCAGTTGTGGAAATATTCGTGCGCGATGATCGCCTCGATATTCGCGTAGTCCTGATCCGTCGCGGTTTCGGGGTCGGCCAGCACGTATTTGTCGTTGAAGACGTTGAGCCCCTTGTTCTCCATGGCGCCCATGTTGAAATCGGACACGGCGACGATCATGAAGATGTCGAGATCGTATTCGCGCCCGAAGGCCTCCTCGTCCCAGCGCATGGAGCGCTTCAGCGCGTCCATGGCGTAGGTCGCACGCGGCTCCTTGCCGTGCTCGACATAGATCTTCAGCACGACCTCGCGGCCGGTCATGGTGGTGAAACTGTCCTCGACCACGCCGAGATCGCCGGCCACCAGCGCGAAGAGGTAGCTGGGCTTGGGATGCGGATCGAACCAGGCGGCGAAGTGGCGTCCGTCGCCCATGCCGGCGCCGCCGAGGAAGTTGCCGTTGGACAGCAGCAGCGGCACGGTCGCCTTGTCCGCGATAATGTTGACCGTGTAGACGGCGAGCACATCCGGCCTGTCGGGGAAGAAAGTGATGCGGCGGAAGCCCTCGGCTTCGCACTGGGTGCAGTAGACGTCGTTCGTCCGGTAGAGGCCCATCAGCTTGGTGTTGGTCTGCGGCGAAAGCTCGGTCGTGACGGTAATCTCGAAGGGCGCGCTGTCCGGCAGGCCGCGAATGGTCAGCGTCTGCTCTGTTTCGGTATAGTTCTCGGCGGCGATCGGCTCCTGGTCGAGCAGCAGACCCGTCATCCTCAGCTCGTCGCCATCCAGCACCAGCGGCCGGTCGGCCGCCACGCCTTCGCGGCGATGGAAGATCAGACGGGCTTCGACCTTGGTTTCCAGCGGATCCAGCTCGAAGGTCAGATCGACGCGTTCAAGCACGAAATCTGTCGGCTGGTAGTCTTCAAGGTGGATGATCTCGCCCGTGTCCGTCCGCATGTGTCGTTTTGCTCCCCGGGGCACTCTGGAAAGTCGCTCGCGACGATGCGGCGGCCAGTGCCGATAAAAGACCTGAACAATTACGCGCTTCGGCCTAACAAGATTTTAAGCAATAAGCCATTTTGGAACAGACTTCATTCTTTTCGAGTAACGATGATAAAACCGTGCGACGACAACCTGTCGTCCGCTACGGAGAATGCGTAAACCAACAAGAGCAACGTGAACGCAGGAACCGTTAGCTCGGCGGAAATTCGCAAATTTCTGCCTCGGCTGATTCCGGTTTGGGAATTTATGCAGTAGGCTTGCGATTCTCCGCGCCGCTTCAAGCTGCCTTTTCCTCCTCGTGCATGCAGGACCGATCTTATGGATCGCGACGAGCCCAACCCGCTTCTGGGTATTGCTCTCAAAGTTTCTTCCGTTCTCGTTTTCGTGGCAATGTCGACCTTCATCAAGTCGGCCGGCGACGGTATCGCGACGGGCCAGATCACCTTCTACCGCTCGGCTTTCGCCATGGTGCCGATCCTCGGATACCTCGCGATCAAGGGCGATCTCGCCACCGCCTTCAAGACGCGCGATCCATTCGGCCACCTCATTCGCGGTTTCATCGGCATTCTCGCCATGAGCTGCGGCTTTTACGGTCTGACGCATCTGCCGCTGCCCGAGGCCATCGCCATCGGCTACGCCATGCCGCTTCTGGCCGTCGTCTTTGCCGCCGTGTTCCTGAAAGAGGTCGTGCGCATCTATCGCTGGTCGGCCGTCATCGTCGGCCTCGTTGGGGTGATGATCATCACCTATCCGCGCCTGACGCTGTTTGCCGGCGGCGGCGGGGAGGCGGGGGCGGCCTACGGCGCCCTGGCGGTGCTGCTCTCGGCGGCGCTGGGTGCAACGGCCATGGTGCTCGTGCGCAAACTGGTAATGAACGAACGGACGCACACCATCGTCCTCTATTTCTCCCTGTCCGCCTCCCTGTTCTCGCTGCTGACGCTGCCTTTCGGATGGGAGCCGCTTACGTGGCGCGCTTTCCTCTTTCTGATGGCCGCGGGTTTTTGCGGGGGTGTTGCGCAATTGCTGCTCACGCAGAGCTATCGCTATGCCGATATGTCGACCATCGCGCCGTTCGAATATACCTCGATCGTTCTTGGACTGGTGATCGGCTACTGGCTCTTCGACGACGTGCCCACCGTCACCATGCTGATCGGAACCGCCATCGTCATCGGCGCCGGCATCTTCATCATTCTACGGGAACACCGGCTGGGCCTGGAGCGAAAGGCCGCGCGCAAGCATGTGACGCCGCAGGGGTGACATGGAACAGCCGAGCGGAGGAACGGAGAGGGAGGTGTTCGAGGTGATCCTAGATGGGATGGCGCATCAGGCCGGCGCCATTGTCAGGTTCGGCGTCATGGACGCTCGCAAGCATGTGACCCGATGGTACGGGCGGGCTTTAACCTGAAGTCCGGTCGACACCGTCACCATCGCCCACCGATCATGCGGCGAGGAGAGCGATATGCCGAAAACCTTAGCGCGGCAGCAGGCCGAACGAACCGCGGTTCGCATCCGACGAAGCGCGCGCATCGCGGCTCAGGTCAGAAAAGGTCTGGGATGCGCGCACGGCAATCCGGATGTCGGAAACAAGAGCGTTCAAAGCGCGGAAGGCCATGATGTAGTCCTTTCCATCTCTTCCGGGACGTTTCCCGGATGGACGGTTTCGAGATCGTGTCTGCCGGCGATCACGCCGGCGTCAGCGCTTGACGCTCGCAAGCGAGCCTTCGATCAGCGCTGGATGAATTCGGCGTAGATGTTGGCAGGACGTGCGGCGCGGGCGTAGCCGGCAGCCGTCATCTGTTCGTTTGCTGCCGAGCCGAAGCCGTTGAACGGCGTGCGGAGGGCAGAGCCACTGCGACGGAGCGTTTCGAAGCCGCAATGCAGAGGGCGCGGACGGGTGTTCATTGTCAGTTCCTTAGATTCCATTCCCCCCGTGATCATATATTGCGCTGCACCATCTTTTTCACAAGCCGCGATGTCGGGTTGCTGCCATGCGCAACTTGCATGGCTTTTTCCCTCCGCCATTCATAGTTTCTTCGCAATTGGAAAGAGGCGCGTGACGCACGAGCGTCAGGAATCGTCGGCCGCGGCAAACATCTGCAAGTCCTGCCAAGCAAGGCGCTTGCAGATCGGCGCGGACATCAGGTCCTGCGGATGCAACGTCGCCAGCGCCCGGAAGGTCTCGCCGCCCGTGCTGATCGTCCGCCAGTCCCCGCGCATTTCGTGGATCGTATCGGCGCCGCCGAAGAAGAATCGTGCTGCGAAATTGCCGAGAACCAGCACGCGCCGCGGCTTGGCGAGTGCGAATTGCCGGTCGAGGAACGGCCGGCAGATCTCCATCTCCCGCGCGGACGGCATGCGATTGCCGGGTGGGCGCCAGGGAATGACGTTCGTGATCAGTACACCGGCCCGGTCGAGCCCGATGGCCGTCAGCATCTTGTCCAGAAGATCGCCCTGCCGGCCGGCAAAGGGCCGCCCCTCGCGGTCGTCGTCGCCGTTCGGTCCCGGCCCGACGATCATCAGGCCGGCGGCTGGATCGCCCTCGGCAAAGACGAGGTTGCGGGCGCTGTTGCGCAGATTGCAGCCTGTGAAGCCTTCAAGTGCAAGCTTGAGGTCGGCGAGCGTCTGCGCCGATCCAGCAGCGATCCGCGCCTCGGCCACAGCCTGCTCATCGGGTATGGCGACGCGGGTGGAAACCGGGCGTGGTGCGGGCTCGGACTTCCCTCTCGTCTTCGGTTTTTCCGCAGCGGGGGGCTGAGCGCGGCCATCCGCTTCATTTTTGGGCGCTGGCGGCCTGTAGCTTTGCGCGGTCTGCAAGGCTCCCGCGTTGCCCCCACGACCAGAGCCCGACCCGGCTTCGCCGCGCGCCGTCTGGCTGGCGGCAAAGGCGGCGATCCGGTCGATCGGGTCGTCATCCAGCAGCCACTCCACGCCCGAATCGGCATGGAAATACAAAAGCGCCGCCATCTCGTGCGGCGTCATTGCATCCAGGGTCGGTCCGTCGGAAAACCGTGTCTCGTCGCGGGAGCTCATGACAGAAGGTTTACAGAAGCGCCGCCGCGCATGAAAGCGGCAAATGCTGCGAACGGGCTCGCCGCAGGCACCAGGCGTCAGTTCGCCGCCGCTGTCCACAGGTCGATGTCGTCCCGCGCGCCGATGAGTGCCAGACCGTGGGCGATGGAGAGGAGTTCGCCACCGCTCTCGATGCGTGCCGTATCGAACCGCCGCTCGAACATGCGCCGCACCGCTGGCACGAAGGACGTGCCGCCCGTGAGAAACACCTTGTCCACCGCACCGGCCGCTGTGTTCGTCTTTTCCAGCACCTCGTCCAGCGCACTCTCGATCCGTCCGAGTTCCGGCGCGATCCACTGTTCGAAGTCGGCGCGGCGCACGATCTTGCGGCTGCGCTCGCCGAGCGGAGCGAAGAAGAACTCTGTCTCTTCCTCGGCCGAAAGCCGCATCTTGGTCGCGGAAACGGCCTGATACAGCGGATAGCCCTCGTCATGCTCGATAAGGTCGATAAAGGCTTCCAGCTTTTCCGGCTCCAGCGACGAGCGCACGAGCTGCTTCAGATCGGCGAAATCCTTCAGCGTCTTGAAGATCGACAGCTGGTTCCAGCGCCCGAAATTCGCGTAGTAGCCGGAGGGCACATCCAGCACTTTGTCGAAAGAGCGGAACTGGGTGCCCTTGCCGATCAGCGGCGAGACGAGATTGTCGATGATGCGAAAGTCGAAATGATCGCCCGCGATCCCGACGCCGGAATGGCCGATGGGCGTCGCCGACAGCACGCCGGCATGGGTTTCGAAGCGGATGAGCGAATAGTCGGTGGTGCCGCCGCCGAAGTCCGCGACCAGCACCGTCGCATCCTGTTTCAATGTCTGGGCGAAGTAGAAGGCGGCGGCAACCGGCTCGTAGACGTAGCGGATATCCGAAAAGCCGAAACTGCCGAGCGCCGTCTGGTAGCGCTCCAGCGCCAGGTTGTCGTCCGGGTTGGCGCCGGCATAGCGCACGGGCCGGCCGACGACGATGCGGGTGCCGTCGACAGGCCAGGCATCGCCGGCATAGTCCTTCAGACGTGCGACGAAAGCGCGCATCAGGTCCTCGAAGCCATTCCGCCGCGCAAAGATCAGCGTCCCCTGAAAAAGCGGGCTCGCGGCAAAGGTCTTGATCGATTGCAGGAAGCGCGCGTCGCCGGGATTGTCGATGAAGGTGCGGATGGCGGCCTGTCCCGCCTCGATTTGCAGAGCCTGCGCGCCGAGGTTCGGATGCTTCATGAACGACAGGGCCGTCCGCATCGTATCGTATCGTCCGGCAGGACTGTCGAAGTCGATGGCCCGTGTTTTTCCGTGTTCGACGGCGGCCAGAACAGAGTTTGTGGTGCCGAAATCAAAGCCGAGCGACTGGGTCATGGTGTCTTTCCTCGTGGGGATCGCCGTGCTGCGGCAGGTCGAGCGCCGGGAGTTCCGGTCGCCGCAACGGCTGTCGATCGCGAGCATGGGCCGGCCCTTCGCGGTGGGCCTGCGGGAATGGAAATGGTCGCCGTTATCGGCTGTGGGGATGCCGCTCCCTCGCATGGCCCGCCCTCAAAAACAAGAGCGCCCGCCTTCGAAAACAGGAAGCGGAGACGGCATCGCGCCGCTTCGTGACGCACATCGGCTCGACAAGCTTGCTCTTATTTGACATGAGGACCCATGGAGACGGGCGCGGCATAGGCCGTTGAAGCGGAGGCTGGTCATGAGCGAAATACAGGAAATGCCGGAGCGCGAAAGCATGGATTTCGACGTGGTCGTGGTGGGAGCCGGCCCCGCGGGCCTCTCCGCTGCGATCCGTCTGAAGCAGATCGATCCGGAACTGACGGTTGTGGTTCTTGAAAAGGGCGGCGAAGTCGGCGCCCATATCCTCTCGGGCGCCGTGGTCGATCCCTGCGGCGTGGATGCTCTTCTGCCCGGCTGGCGCGAGGAGGCGGACCATCCCTTCAAGACGGAGGTGACGGAGGACCAGTTCCTGCTGCTCGGCCCCGCTGGCTCCCTGCGCCTGCCGAATTTCGCCATGCCGCCGCTCATGAACAATCACGGCAACTATATCGTCTCGCTCGGCAATGTCTGTCGCTGGCTGGCCGGCAAGGCGGAAGAGCTCGGGGTGGAAATCTATCCCGGCTTTGCTGCGACCGAAGTGCTTTACAACGAGGAAGGCGCGGTCGTCGGTGTCGCCACCGGCGACATGGGCATCGAGAAGAACGGCGAGCCCGGCCCGAGCTTCGCCCGCGGCATGGAGCTTCGCGGCAAGTACGTGCTGATCGGCGAAGGCGTGCGCGGCTCGCTCGCCAAGCAGCTGATCGCCCGCTACGACCTGCAGAAGGATCGCGAGCCGCAGAAATACGGCATCGGCATCAAGGAGCTCTGGCAGGTGAAGCCCGAGAACCACAAGCAGGGCCTCGTGCAGCACTCCTTCGGCTGGCCGCTGGGCCTCAGCACGGGTGGCGGCTCGTTTCTCTATCACCTCGAGGACAACACGGTTGCCGTCGGCTTCGTGGTGCATCTCAACTACAAGAACCCCTACCTCTACCCGTTCGAGGAGTTCCAGCGCTTCAAGACGCATCCGGCCATCCGCGGCACCTTCGAAGGGGGCAAGCGCCTGTCCTACGGCGCGCGCGCTATCACCGAGGGCGGCTATCAGTCGGTGCCGAAGCTGACCTTCCCGGGCGGCGCGCTGATCGGCTGTTCCGCCGGCCTCGTCAACGTCCCCCGCATCAAGGGCAGCCACAACGCCGTCCTTTCTGGCAAGATGGCGGCCGAGAAGATCGCCGCGGCGATTGCGGCCGGTCGGGCGAATGACGAGGTGGTCGAGATCGAGAACGAATGGCGCGCCGGCCCGATCGGGCAGGACCTCAAGCGCGTGCGCAACGTCAAGCCGCTCTGGTCGAAGCTCGGCACGGTGGCCGGCGTCGCGCTCGGCGGTCTCGACATGTGGACCAACCATCTTTTCGGCTTCTCGTTCTTCGGCACGCTGAAGCACGGCAAGACGGATGCGCAAAGTCTGGAGCCGGCGGCAAAGCACAAGAAGATTGCCTATCCGAAGCCGGATGGTGTCCTGACCTTCGACCGGCTGTCCTCGGTGTTTCTTTCCAACACCAACCACGAGGAAGACCAGCCGGTCCACCTCAAGGTGAAGGACATGGCGCTGCAGAAGCGCTCCGAGCACGACATCTATGCCGGGCCGTCCACACGCTATTGCCCGGCGGGCGTCTATGAATGGGTGGAGAAGGATGGCGAGGAGGTCTTCGTGATCAACGCGCAGAACTGCGTGCACTGCAAGACCTGCGACATCAAGGATCCGAACGGCAACATCACCTGGGTTCCGCCGCAGGGCGGCGAGGGTCCTGTCTACCCGAACATGTAAGGCTTGATAGAGCCGGGAAGACACCTTCGCGGCGTTCTGGGAAAACGAAAACCCTCCACGACCCGGCTGGACGAGATGCCAGCGGGACGGGAGGGTTTTTCTTTATGCGGATCGATCAATGCACGGTCATCCATTCGCGGGCCGAGCGCAGTGCGATGGCAAGATCGGCCTTCGACATGGTGGCGGCGAGTTCGGCGCGCAGTTCCGCTGCCCGCTCGGAGCCCTTGATGGCGGCGATGTTCAGCCACTTGTGGGCAGCGACGACGTCGATGTCGCAGCCGCGGCCTGTGGCGTACATCAGGCCCATGTTGCAGAAGGCTTCCGCGCGGTTTTCGCCGGCGATCGTTGCGTAGGTGAAATTCTGGAGGTCGAAGCGTGCCATTGTCGTTGTCCCTGTTTCGTTAGATCGTTTCTTCGTGCAGTCCCTGTTTCGACCCCTGAAAGCCCGGCCATCTGCGTGGCTCTTGATCTTCCGGAGGCTGTCGGCGGAGTGTTCGTCTCCGCTCGTCTTATGGGTTGGAGTATGCGGCACGGCCTTCAATTCCCGCTTAAAATGCATGCTTAATTCGCGGCAAACGAAGTTCAAACGATTGGTAAACTTGGGTTTTTGTTAAACATCCGACCCCCTGCGAAGCCGGGCTTTCGTCTCGAATTTTACGCATCTTTTACATCTCGATTTCAACGCTTCGTTCACCACGAAACGCTGCGCACCTTTCGCGACCGAAAAATATCGACCGGCGCGATCTTTTCGAATCTGCCTTTTGACATTCCTTTTACGTTCACGTAATTTAGCAGGGAGACGCTCGGGAGGCGTCCTATGGAGGGAGATTTCATGAAGATCACATTGATCATGTCGGCCGCTATCCTGGGTTCGGCTCTTCTCGCATTGCCCGTTCTGGCAGCGGAGCCGATTGTCGGCAACTGGAAGACGGCGAGCGGCGAAACAGCCGCGATCGCCACCTGCGGCGGCAGCTTCTGCATCACGGTGAAGACCGGTAAGCATGCGGGAAAGAAGATCGGCACCCTGTCGGGCGCGGGCGAGGCCTATTCCGGCGAAGTGACGGACCCCGACAACGACAAGACCTATAGCGGCTCTGCCGCCGTCGTCGGCAACCAGTTGAAACTGAAGGGCTGCGTGCTGAAGGTCCTCTGCAAGAGCCAGACCTGGAGCCGTCTCTAGTCCTATCCGAGGCGGCGCCGGTTGGCGTCGCCGCCGCGCAAGGTGGCAACGATAAAGGAATGGAGCTTTCCCGGTTTGCCGGGAAAGCCGGGATCGCGAGGGGTCCGGACGAAGCGAGAAATTCCCGCTCGATCCTCCCTACTGCGCGCGCTGGCCAAACAGGATCTTCTGCGCATCCTTGTCTTCCGACAGATGCTTCTGCCGCTCGCGCTCCTCACGGCCGACATCGAAGCCGGCGATGACGGCGGGGCGGGCCGAGAGGGTCTCGAACCAGCGCTTCAGGTGCGGGAAGTCGTTCAGATCCTGCCCGCCGCTTTCATACTGGCGCACCCAGCCCAAGCAGGCCATGTCGGCGATCGAATACTCGGTAGCAAGGAACTCGCGATCCGCAAGACGCCGGTTCATGACGCCGTAGAGGCGATTGACCTCGTTCGTATAGCGATCGATGCCATAGGCGATCTTCTCCGGGGCGTAGTGACGGAAGTGGTTGGCCTGTCCGGCCATCGGCCCCAGCCCGCCCATCTGCCAGAACAGCCACTGATCGACATCCACGCGCGCCCGTTCGCCGCTCGGGTAGAAGCGGCCGGTCTTGCGGCCGAGATATTGCAGGATGGCGCCGGATTCAAACACGGAGATCGGCGTGCCACCCGGACCATCGGGATCGACGATGGCCGGCATGCGGTTGTTCGGGGCGATCTTCAGGAAGTCCGGCGCGAACTGCTCGCCCTTGGAGATGTTGATATATTTGACCTCATAGGGAAGGCCGAGTTCTTCCAGCATGATGGTGATCTTCCAGCCATTGGGGGTCGGCCAGTAGTAGAGGTCTATGGGTGCGGACATCATGGTCTCCGGTCTCTTGCATGCATCGGGTTAGATGTGAGCCTAGCGCACAAACCCGAGAACCGAAACCGTCTGCGCAGGAACATCGCTCCCGCCCGGGCCGGTAAAGCAGGCCGGATGAGAGGCATCGAGAGGTTCGGTGAGAAGAATCGTTGCATTGCAGCATTCAACCTGAACGGCACATGAACCGACCTCTCAGCTAGAATTCAGTTTGCCTGTGCGAAAAGACGGTCATCGAACCAACACCAACCCAATTGCTTCGAACGGATCGACTGTCATGGATATTCTTGCACGCCGCCTCACGATCATCAGCGCTCTCATGGTCGTCTTCGCCATGAGCCTGGCCGCCGCCGTCAGCGCCGATACCGAGCGCCGCCGCCAGCACGATTACACCACGACGCTGGCCGACTGCACCGCCCACACTGCCCAGTTTTGCCAGGCCAAGCTCTGACGCTGGCTGACGTAAGCGCGCCCGATCCAACGCGATAATAAGACGGGACCCGCCAAAGGCCGGCGGGTTACCAGGTGGGCGCACCGTCCAGTCGGGGTGCCTTCGCGCGCAAATCGGCTTGTGTCCGCTCCCGCATTCCGGTCTTCTGGCAGAATGTTCGCGCTCCCTCTCTCCACCATCCTTATCTATGCGCTTGCGGCTCTGTTCGAGATCGCAGGCTGTTTCAGTCTTTGGGCGTGGCTGCGTCTCGGGCGGTCCGCGCTCTGGCTTATTCCCGGTATTGCCAGTCTGGTTGCCTTTGCCTGGCTTCTGACGTTCAGCCCGCAGCCGGCGGCGGGGCGTAGTTTTGCGGCCTATGGCGGTATCTATATTGCGGCGTCGGTCCTGTGGATGTGGCTGGCGGAAGGCGTTCGGCCGGATCGATTCGATTTCGCGGGCGTGCTGCTTGCGCTTGCCGGGACACTCGTCATCATCGCTCCTGCGCGCGGATAGAGGAAGAGAGGCCGGCTCTCATAGGAATTGCGCCGGTTCGTCTTCACTTGTCGTTTGCTTGTCAATTGCGGCGTCCTATAATGCCGCATGAGCGCACGAATCTCCTCCATCCAAGCCCTTCCCACCGCAATGCCGGAGGCCTTCGAGCCGCAGACCTTCGATGATCCGGTCAAGGCTGTCGATGCGCTGACGGCGCTCTACGAGCGCAACACCAATTTCCTCGTGGATGGCTTCACGGCGCTCGGCAAGGGTGTCGCCGCAAGCCGGTTCCGCGCCTGCTATCCGCAGGTCAGCATGGAAACCTCGAGCTTCGGCCATGTCGATTCGCGCCTGTCCTACGGCCATGTCACGGCGCCCGGCGTCTACACGACCACGGTCACGCGTCCGAAGCTTTTCCGGCATTATCTGAAGGAGCAGCTGGGCCTGCTGATCCGCAACCACGGCACCGGCATCACCGTGTCGGAATCCTCCACGCCCATCCCGCTGCACTTCGCCTTCGGTGAAGGCGCGCATGTCGAGGCGTCGCTCGCCGAAAACATCGACGTTCCCCTGCGCGACCTGTTCGATACGCCCGATCTCTCGACCACCGACGACGAGATCGCCAACGGCGCCTACGAGCCCGGCCCCGGCGAGCCGTTTCCGCTGGCCCCGTTCACGGCCCAGCGCATCGATTACTCGCTCGCGCGTCTCAGCCACTACACCGCGACCAGCGCGGCGCATTTCCAGAATTTCGTGCTCTTCACCAATTACCAGTTCTATATCGACGAGTTCTGCGTCTGGGCGCGCAGGCAGATGGCCGAGGGTGGCAATGGCTATACGGCCTTCGTGGAGCCGGGAAACATTGTCACACAGGCCGGATCGGACGAGCCGGACAGTGATCTGACGCTCGCCCGTCTGCCGCAGATGCCGGCCTATCACCTGAAGAAGAAGGGCCATGGCGGCATCACCGTCGTCAATATCGGCGTCGGCCCCTCCAATGCCAAGACGATCACCGACCATATCGCCGTGCTGCGCCCGCATGCCTGGCTGATGCTCGGACACTGCGCCGGCCTGCGCAACAGTCAGGCGCTGGGCGACTACGTTCTGGCGCATGCCTATGTCCGCGAGGACCACGTGCTGGATGACGATCTGCCGGTCTGGGTGCCGATCCCGGCGCTCGCCGAAGTGCAGATGGCCCTACAGGAAGCCGTCGCGGAAACCACGGGCTACGAGGGCTACGACCTCAAGCGCATCATGCGCACCGGCACGGTCGCGACCATCGACAATCGCAACTGGGAGCTTCGCGACCAGCGCGGCCCGGTCAAACGGCTCTCCCAGTCGCGCGCCATCGCGCTCGATATGGAATCGGCCACCATCGCCGCCAACGGCTTCCGCTTTCGCGTCCCCTATGGAACGCTCCTCTGCGTCTCTGACAAGCCGCTGCATGGCGAGTTGAAACTTCCCGGCATGGCGACGGCGTTCTACAAGAATCAGGTCAGCCAGCATTTGCAGATCGGCATTCGCGCGCTGGAGAAGCTGGCGGCCATGCCCCCGGAAAAGCTACATTCCCGCAAGCTGCGCAGCTTCTTCGAAACGGCCTTCCAGTAGCCCAAACAATAGCCCAAAAGGCGACGCCGACAGGACCTGCCGCGTTGGGTGTACCCCGGCGTTTAGACCGTCATGCCGGGCGCCGGCTCCACGGCCGCGGCTTGGGGTGCTACCGGACTGCCGACCAGCAGCTTCAGCTCGCCGGCGTGGATCTTGATCTCCACATCGCCACGAAGCCGCAGGAGTTCGCCGTCGATGACGCAATTGATCTTGTGCTTTCGCGCATCCGGAAAATAGAGCTCGACCTGCTTGACGCTCATTTCGGTGATCAGCGTGCTCTCGCGAAACTTGCCGCGCAGGATGTCGAAGACGAGGCGCCCGACGCCCGGCGGGGTGAGGGGCGGGGCGGTGTAGAAGCCGAGATGACCACCGGTCAGATCGTCTGCATACATCAGCGAATTGGCGCCGAAATGGTTGTTGGAGACGGAAAGGGCCGAAACCTTCCGCCGCTCCGTCACGCCATCCGCGCGAAATTCTATTCTGAACTGCGGCGGGTTGAACACGACGCCGATGGCCGCGCGGGTGCTGGCGGAAATCTTGCCGAGGCGTGAGGCGAAGCTGTAGGATTCGCGATAGCGCACCATGCGCGCATGCAGCCCCATGGAGAATTGGTGCACGAAGGCGCGACCATTGGCGCTGCCGATGTCGCCGTCGATGACCTCGCCATCGGCGAGCACGTCGAGAACCTTCCAGATATCGAGCGGCAGCTTCAGCGAGCGCGCGAAAAGGTTCATGGTTCCCGCGGGAACGACCCCAAGCGGCAGCCCGCTTTTCCACGCAACGCCGGCCGCAGCCGAAATCGTCCCGTCGCCGCCGCCTGCGATCATCGCATCCAGATCATCCCGGTTCGCCGCCTTCTTCAGTTCGGCTTCCATGTCGCTGCCCGACACGACGGCGATCTCGATCTCGTGGCCGGCCGACCGGAAGGCCTCGTCCATCGCCTTCGTGTAAAGGTCCATGTCGGTCGTGCGAAAGGTGCCGCCGTCGCTATTCAGTATGGCTTTGAGCTTCATGCGGATCCCGGCTTTGTCTGAGCACAAGGCTGGGCGAAGCCGGGCAAACCCCGGCCTGTCCCTCTTGCCGGATCGTATATGCGGCGTCCGTCACCGGGTTCAAGATGAGGGCAGGCGGACGAGCCCTGCTTATTTCGCATCCGCGAATAAAGGCCGAATGCTTAGGCCGAGGCCTGAAGCACCACGACCTGGTCGCCGGCTTTCACGCGCCCGTAAAGATCGACCACGTCATGATTGAGCATGCGCACGCAGCCGCTCGACATCGCATGGCCGATCGACCGCGGCTGGTTCGTGCCATGAATGCGGAACATCGTATCGTTGCCGTTGCGATAGAGATAGATCGCGCGGGCACCCAGCGGATTGTTGGGGCCGCCCGGCAGGCCACCGGCATATTTCAGGTTCCGGGCGGGGTCGCGCCGGATCATGTTGGGCGTCGGCGTCCAGCTCGGCCATTCCGCCTTACGGCCGACATAGGCATTACCGGCCAGCGCATAGCCTTCGCGGCCGACGCCGATGCCGTAGCGCATGGCACGGCCGTTCTCGAGAACGTAGTACAGCCGCCGCGCCGGCGTATCGACCACGATGGTGCCCGGCGCGTACGTCGCGGGATAGGCCACCTCCTGCCGGCGCAGTTCCGGCTCGATCTGGTCCAGCGGCACCGCGAGCAGGGGAAACCGTTCTTCAGGAAGCGCCGCATAGTTCAGCCGGGCGAGGGACCCGGTATCGGCACAGCCGGCGAGAAGAGCGGAAAAGCCGAGCAGCAGGCCGCGGCGGGAGATGGACATGGACTGGCCTCAAATGTGGTGATTCTGTGGAGACCAAAATGCGGAGTTTATGGTTAACAGCGGGTAAAGATGCGCCACCGGGCGTTGTCATCGCTGCATGCCTTTGCGAAACGTGACGGCCTGTCACTCTTTGTGACATCCCGGTCACAGGCGCCAGCGGATCGTTTCGGCCTCTCGCGCGTTGTGAACGGCCAAACGCATTTCCGCCCTAACTCGGGTCGATGTCCGTATCTCGTTCTGACAGGAGAAAATCATGAACAAATCCCTCGCCAGCATCGTCTGCGCTGCAGCCATCGCATCCGGTACCCTGCCGGTCGTGGCCGCCGACCTCGCCCCTGCACAGTCCTATTCCGATTCCGGTGCCCGCAATGGCGTTAAGATCGGCTATCTCGATTGCACGATTGCCGGCGGCGCCGGTTACGTTCTCGGTTCGTCCAAGGCAGTCGATTGCGCCTTCAAATCCACCATCGATGGCGAGCCTGTCGACGACTATTCGGGTGCCATGCGAAAGCTGGGCGTCGATCTTGGCTTCACCACGGAAGGTCGCCTGATCTGGGCCGTTCTCGCCCCGACAGCCGGTTACCACCATGGGTCGCTGGCCGGCCTTTACCAGGGCGCATCGGCTGAAGCCACGGTCGGCCTTGGCGTTGGCGCCAACGTTCTCGCCGGCGGTACGTCGGGCTCGATCCACCTGCAGCTCCTGAGCCTGCAAGGGCAGGTTGGCCTGAACATCGCCGCTGCCGGCACGTCGATGACGCTGACCTCGGTCAACTGATCATCGAACACGTCGCATAGAAAAGAGCGCGTGGCCTCAGGCCGCGCGCTCTTTTCGTTTCCGGTGACCAATGATGTGTCGTCTCAGGCCTTGGAAAGCCGGTGGAGGACACGCGGCAGAGCGTCCGCAAAGGCGTCCATTTCCGCCTCCGGTCCGGCACTTACCCGGATGCACCGGTTGAGGGGTGCCGCACCCGGCATGCGGATGAACACACCGGCCTCGTCCATCAGTCCGTCCACAATGGCACGCGCGAACGCCGCATCCCGACCACAGTCGATGGTCACGAAATTCGTAGCCGATGGCAGAGCCTTCAGGCCTCCTCGGTCGGCAATCTCCGCGATTGTCGCGCGGGAGGCCGCGATGCGCGCGATGACGGTCTGCAGATAGGCCTGATCGTTCAACGCCGCTTCGGCCGCCGCCGTGCCGATCCGGTTCATCCCGAAATGGTTGCGGATCTTGTCGAAGGCGGCCGCTGTTCCCGGCGTGGAAATCGCATAGCCGACCCGTGCTCCGGCAAGGCCATATGCCTTCGAGAATGTCCGCGTCCGGATGATGTTCGGCCGGTCGATGAAAGCGGCGAGGTCGGGCAGCGTGCCCGCCGGGGCCGTTTCGCCATAGGCCTCGTCCAGCACGAGCAACGTCGTTTCCGGCAAAGCCTCCGCGAACTGAACGATGCGCCCGGCATCCCACCAGCTGCCCATGGGATTGTCGGGATTGGCGAGGTAGACGAGCGGCGCATCCTCGCGCCGGGCGGCCTCCAGCAGGCCTTCGAGATTTTCCCGGTCGTTGCCATCGTAGGGCACGGTCACCAGCCGGCCGCCATGGCCCGCAACGTGGAAATTGAATGTGGGATAACCGCCGAGCGACGTCACCACCGGCATGCCTGGCTCGATGACCAGCCGCACGATCTGGCCGAGCAGCCCGTCGATCCCTTCGCCGATCGCCAGATTGTCCGGCCGCACGCCGAGATGACCGGCAAGCGCCTTCTTCAGATCGAAATTCTCCGGATCGTTGTACTTCCAGACACTGGTGAGCGCCGATGTCATGGCCTCGATCACGCTGGGTGCTGGCCCGAAACCGCTTTCATTCGCCCCGATCCGTGCCGTCAATCGTGCATGCCGCTGCCGCTCGATGGCTTCCGGCCCCACGAAAGGGACGGTCGCGGGCAGGGAACGGGCAAGCGGCGTAAAACGGGCGAAGGCTGATGCTGACATGATGGGTCCGATGATCACGAAGGTCCGTTACCCTAGCAGAAACCGCGACGCCGGAAACGGCCCGCCGTCGCGATCAACCGCTATTCCCGTACCTCCTGATGTGCAGATCAGACACGGATCAAGCGGCCGCATCACCCAGCCAGCGTACGGCCATCAGGCCACATGCAGCGCCGAGAGCGGTCAGGAAGGTGCCCCAGATCATGTCCACCACGCTCAGCATCGCCGGCCAGTTTCTTAAAGTCGAGAGGTTTGTGATATCGTAGGTGCCATAGGCTGCCAGACCCAGTACGGCGCCATAACCGATGGTGGTCATCATAGATCCCGCGCGCAGGCCGGGGAGCACGGCAAGGATGACGATGGCGGCGGCGAAGAACAGGTAGAAAACGGCAGCGACGGTAAGGTTCGGCTGCGGGGACATCAAGTCGCCGAGCTGGTCGCGATAGAACGTTCGCGCCACCAGGCCCAGCCACACGGCATCGACGACGAGGAAGGAGAGAAGGGTACCGGCATAGGCAATCAGATAGGTCTTCATCGTCGCGCTCCTGTTTCGCACGTCTACGAAGGCCGGGCAGCACCGGATTACCGGATGCTGCGTCATTGATGGGGCACCAAGGTGGGGAAGAGGGCAGGGAAACCGCTTTTTAGCGGTTGGCGATGCTGTTTTGCGCGAAATCCATGCGGATCAGCTGCCGAATGACGTCCTGCGACAGCTGCATGTTGAAGCGAACGCCGAGTTCCGAACCGACCCGGTGAACGACGGTGCTGCCGATCTCTTCGGGGAAGCCGACGATCTCCACGAAGAAATGCTGGGGCAGGGAAACCGCGGGATTGAAGTCGATCATCGCGCCGCCGATCGAGATATGGCGCAGCAAACCGTTATATTTCGTTTTCGGCTTCAGATGCTGGCCGACGACGAGGATGCGGCACGGCCGCTCGACGAAAAAGTGCTTGTAGGTTGCACTCGTTTGCCCCGGACGGGCCTCCGCCCTGTGCATGATCATGGACATGGGATCGCTCCGGAAAGGGGTCGCTCGGTCGATGGTTCCGCCAAGCCTTAAGTCATCAAGCTTGTTTCGAGCTTGCCTTTTGGTTGCGTGAACGCGCGCTTTATAAGCAATTATTTGCCCGCGGCGATGTCGGGGGTGCCGCTTCGTTCCGTCTTCAACGAGATGCTGATATGTAAGTTTTAGGTTCCATTAATCGGGTTTCTCCGTTAGAGAAATACGCAGGAGGAGATGTTTTCAACAGGGGCACGGTGCTTTCCAGCGCTGTCCTTCAGGTAGGACCTATGAAAAAGTTTCTCTTTAAAAACGAAGTTACTACGGGCGACAAGCTTTCGACGGCCGACCTGCAGAATTTGCTGAACGGCTTTCTCCTTTTCAACGAGGCCGACTATATCCGTGCCAATCCCGACGTCCGTCAAGCCGTCCAGAGAGGCGACTTCCCCTCAGGATTTGCGCATTTCCAGGAACGCGGCAACATGGAACGGCGCTTTCCCGGCTTCAACGGCTTCAAGTGGGACGATTACATCAAGGCTAATGCCGACCTCGCGCATTTTCGCGAAGATCCCTCTCCGGAAGCACGCGCCAAGGCGCACTTCAAGGAAAGCGGATATGCCGAAGGCCGCCGGCTCGAGCCCTGACAGGCCATTCGCGCATCTCCGAGGAAATGCGCAACCGGCGCAGGCCGCAACGACGAGAGCTGCGCGCCCGCGCATCTCTCACCCACGCTCTAACCCGCTCATCTTTACCGCCGATCAGCGATATCATTGCAGGAAAGACCAAATAGCCCTTGATCCCCACGAGGATTGATCCTATCAGGGGCCTCGACGGAGAGGTGGCCGAGTGGTCGAAGGCGCTCCCCTGCTAAGGGAGTATACCCGGAAGGGTATCGTGGGTTCGAATCCCATCTTCTCCGCCATTAAATCTCACTAAATTGATGATTTCGCTTACTCAATTTGGTTGCTGTATATCCCGTCCTAATGGTCATCCCAATCAGTCAACGCTGTGGAAAAGTCCCACTCAAGTCGTTGACGTTGATGTAAGCTCACCGTGAGATATGGTGCAGGAGGGAATAATGAGCACTTCACAGCATGACCAGCGCGCTTCATTCCACCGATTCTTAGCGAATCACAAACAAATCGAGAGCTTTCAAGTCGTGCAGCCGAATGGCCGATATCGGGTTTTCGCGTTAGTGAGCGTTCCTGATGACATCCGCTCGTTGAAGGCACAACTGTCGCGGCAGAGCGGCTACGACGAAGAGAGGTTTGAAATCCTGATCGCACCGCCCCGGCTTCATAATGTCGTTTGTCCGGACTGCGTCGGAGAGAAACACGCCTTCAACATCGTACCTGCTATGAGGGTCCCCGACGACAGCTGCAAGCGTTGCTATGGATCGGGGAAAATCCCTGCCAACCTCCAGACCATTGAAGAACGAGCCGTGCAAATTGCGAAGCAAATCCCTCTAAGGCTTCGCAATGCAGATCATCAAAGGAGCCACTGGAGGATGTTGGCGCAGGGTGATTTTGAGGTCGAGATTATGAACTGCGTGACAGAGCTCCAAGCTCTAGAGGATGAGTATTATCTTCAGGGCGGACAAAATTTCCCAGTCTGATGGATGTCCCCCCAATGGGGGAACATCAACTTCCTCCGATGGAGGAACATCGAATTTTCCCAAACCGCGAATTTCGTGGTTTAAGGCGGCGTCACCGTACTGCCTTGCGCTCTTGTGACAATCGGTAGCCACCGGCGATCGTGCTCCGCGGCCGTTCAAGGCCGGCGATCTGGATTGCCTCATCGACGGTCTGTTCCGCTTCGGCTTGGGCCTCTGACCAAGACAACCCTTCTTGGATAAGCCTGACGCGCAGATCGCGGACGAGCTCGCCCTGAGACACGAATGGGCGCTGGCCGCCAAATGATGCGGCAAGCGTCTCGGCAAGGGTCGGCCGGCGCGGCGGATGGAACAGAGCGTCAAAGGCCTCGATCGTCAGAGCAGGATGTCTGAGGATATTGGACGCGTCCGAAATTAGGACGCTTGGTTCCGCCTCCGAATGCGTCTGGAATTCGGACGCAGTCAGCTTCGCCTCCTCCAGGCGTTTACGGCGGTGGAAGATGTTGGTGCACTTCGGGCCACAGAACTTCGCTCGCGCGCTCTTGGCGGAGAACGTCGTCTCACAAACAAGGCAGCTGACTTGGCGCACCTCGCGGCCGGCGGCAAAGCACTCCGAAGAGCAAAACCTCTGCTCCCGATCTCCGCCTTGGTGGCAGACGAAGTTCGTCGAGCAGTGTGCGCATTGACGGTGGCGAAGTGGATTGCGCTCGTTGATCTGGTAGCACGCGTGGCTGCAGAATATCTGATCGGCCTTCGCGCTGAAGAAGCCTTTTGAGCACTGCGCGCATTTTCTCTCCGGTGCGCGTGAGAGGGCATTGATGGCACCAACTCTGGCGTGAACGCGATGGCGGTTAAAACGTTCTAGTCCTTCCCGGTACACGCGGGCAGTGGTGCGGCAATTTTCAGAGCAGAACCGATCATTCCGAGCGATTGACTCCTCATCAAGGTCACGACCGCACTGGAAGCATTCCTCCTGCGCGAGAACGTACTCCTTCTGACCCTCCAACCACGAAGGACGGTGCGCGCCCATTTTCGTGAAGGCCGTGGCCAGCAGCGCCGCCGCCTCGCTATCGGATGGATGCCAGCCGTTGCCGGCGAGGCAGAGAGCCGACCTCACGCCGGCGCGAATGGCACCTTCGTTCTCGAACCTCGACAAGCGGAAATCGTCCAGGATGTCGATGATCTTGGAAATGACAAACTTGCGCTTTTCGCCCCCTATGATCTGCTTCGGCTGGGGCTTGGCGTGCGAGCGCTTCTTGAGGTAGACCATTTCATCACCCGAACACTGCATCGAAGGCGTCGGCCGACAGGGCGCCGGACGGCTTCTTTGGTTTTGTCTTGCCGTCCCCGCGGCTCGCGTACGCCACATCAAGCCACGCCGCGTCCATGGCGCGCAGGAGGTGGATGTGGTGTGCCTGGAGCGTCCACTTGGACAACCGCGCCCAGGCTTCGATTTCGGCAAAGCTGACGGCGTTCGGGCCGGAAGGATGGTACGTTCTGGTCGAGGACAATTCGATGAACCACGACCACACCAGTCGGCCGGGCTCCGGCACCACCGTGGGGCGGCCGGCCATGCTGGAGCGCAGGGCGGCGACCAAGAGCTTTTCGAGTTGGTCGAGCTTCATGGCCGGTTCCTCGGGTTGCGGTTGATGTGCGCGACGGATTCAGGCAGCTGCTTGTGGATCTTCTTGGCCATCTGCGCAGAGGACTTCTGAGCCGACTTCTCGGAGATTTCCGTGACGAAAGGGGTCAGATTTCCGCTGGAGTCGACATCGACGCCAACCTTGAGACTCGTCTCGACATCGACTTTTGTGGACTGGACGGACGAGACATCGCGGGCTTGTGGCATCGGGGCGGCCGGCGCCGGCATTGCAGCGGATCGAGGTGCAGCACCGATCTGATCATTCGGCGTGATCGTGCCAGATTTCCCCGGGTTGAAGATCTCCGGACCTTTCTCGCCCACGACGTAAGCCTTGCCGCTGGAGACCGGGCCGCCTTCGGCACGGAAGCCGCCGAAGAATGCGCCGATCAGCTGCCCGAAGATCCCCCCGCCGCCGCCCGCGCCGCCTCCGAACAAGCCGTCGAGCGCCATGGACAAGAGCTTGTCCGCTATCTGGCCCAGCGCATTTTTGAAAGCGTCGGCCGCGGATTTGCCGTTGATCAGGTCGGTGACAAAGCCCTTTGCGACCGTCGATCCTAGCTGTCCAAACTCGGACATGGTGCGCTGGAGATCCTCTTGGCTCTGAACGAGGCCTCGGGTCTTTTCCTCGGCAGCCGCCATCTGTTCGGCGAGAGCTTGCAGGTGAGTGAGCTCGTCCGGATTAAGATCGATCCCCGCCTGCTTGGCCTGGTTGAGGAGTTCCTGCTCGTAACGCAGGGCGGCGGCGGCCTCCTTCGTCATGCCGACGGCCGTGGCTTCTGTGCTTTGCGTGGCGATGAAGGCCTGCGCCTGCGTCACGAGGTCGGCATATTCCTTTGCCCGGTCCTCAAGATCCGCCACACGGTCCTGCACGCCCTGAGGCGCATCCGAGAGGTAAAGCTCAGACTCCTGCTTGCGACGGCCACGGTTCACGCCGCCATTGTCGGAACCAAGTCCGCCGATGGCTTGGCTGACGGTGCCGGCGTCACCGGACTTGATGGCCGCAACGATCCGGTCGGGCAGGCTGCCGTAGTTGTAGGCGATCGAGGTCAGGGCGGCCTGCTGGTTTTCGGTCATAGCCCGGAAGGTATCGGCGCCGATCTGCCCCTCGATACCTTTCTGAAATTCACCAATGCGGCGCGTGAGGTCGCGGTTCGCATCGGCAACCGAAACCGAGATGCCAGCGGTAACGCGCTGGACGGAGTTGTCCGACAGCGTGACGGTATCCGAGCCGTAACCGGCACGTAGCGCGTTGACGTCCCAATAGGGCTTTGCGCTGAAGCCCTCGAACTGCTTGATCAGCGCCGTCGCGGAATCAACGGATGCTGTCGTGGCCGCTGTCGCGTTCTCTGCCGCGATCTCGCTCGATGCCTGGATGGTGGCTGCCGCCTTCGTCAGCGAGACACCCACCTTCTCCGCCGCCGCGAGGATCACCTCGGCACGCGCCTCGATGTCCTTCTGCAGTTCGCTCCGGGCCGCCTCGGCTGTACGCTGCGTCAAGAAATTCTGCGTCATCGCTGCGTCGCGCTGCGCGATGCGGTCGACCTGGTCCGCCGCCGGCGTGATTGAGCGTGACGTCGTGGCAAGCCCCTTGGGGCGCACGACAGCCGGCACGGATTTGACGCGCTTGTTTAGCTCCTCAACGATCATCCTCTCTTCGGCGGCAATTTCTGCCAGCTGGACCTCCAGCTTTCGACGCGTCATCGGCTCGGCATCACCAATCGTGAGGATCTGCGTCTCCAGGTCGAGACGCTTCATGCCCAGATCGGCCTGCCGGTTCTCCAGCGTCTTCGACTTCTGGTTCTCGAACTCGCGGTATGAGTCGAGGAATTCGAACCACGCAGAACACGCCTCGACGATCGCAGACTTCAAATGCGTGCCGATGGTGTTCGCGATCACGTTGAACTGCTGGTCGACCTCTTCGGCCTTCGCGATCAGTTGGTCATCCATGACAATGCCGAGATCGTTCGCCGCCTTGATCTGCGCGCGAATGCCGGCCTCGCCCTTGGTGAGCAACTGCACGAACTGCTCACCACCGGTGCCGCCGAAGAGCTCGTCCGAAATGCGGATCTGAGCGGCCTTGTCGAGGCGCTGCAGCTTCCCGATGATTTCGAGGAACAGCTGATCCGGATCCTGCAGCTTGCGCGCCAGTTCGGACGCGTTATACCCGAGCCGCCTGAACGACTCGGCAGCCGAGCCGGCGCCGGTTTTGATGAACTCGTCAGCCCGGAGGGACATTTCCTTCAGGCCATCGGTGAGGCTGTCGATACCGATGCGGTTCTGTTCCGCGACGAACTTGAGCTCTTGGAACGCCTTGAAGGATACGCCGGCGCGCTTCGCCTGGTCGGACATTTCCAAAACAGACTTCGTGCTGTCGATCACCGCCTGCCGAATGCCCTCCAGGGCGCCGATCGCAGCGCCGGCCGCCAGACCAGTGACGAAGGCCTTGCCGAACGTGCCGATGCGGCTCGACGTCTGAGCAAGCGCCTGATTGACGCGCGTCGTGGTGCGGACCATGTCGGTCTCCATAGCGCGCGTGGCACTACTGGAACTGTTGCGCAGCTGCTGAAATGAGCGGGAACCTGTCTTCTCCGCCGCCTTCATGCGCTTTTCGAATTCGTTGATTCTCGCCTCAAGGGAGACGACCAAACGCTCTTCATCACCGGACATGCGGTTCTCCTTCAGGCCCAAGCCCAGTTTTCGACATCGTCCATGTCGGCATCCTCATAGGAGGATTTGCCGTTATCGCCGGCCGCGGCACGGGCAACCGCCATCGCGCAAGCCACTGCGCCGTCGATGCGGTCCTTCGACTTGCCCTTGTGGAAACTCTTGTTTCCGGCCTTGTCCGTCTGAGTGGCGATGTTGTCGAAATGCCAGCGCAAAATAGGATGACCGCTATGGGTGAACTGCCTTCCAACGATCGCGCGCTCCAGTTCGGCAATTGCCGGCGCCATGGAAATCCAGCCCTGTCTGAACTCGATCGCAGGCAAGCCCTCCTCCTGCATAATGTTGAGCGAGTTCCGGGCGAGGTGCGGATCGAAGGCGATTTCCCTGACGTTGAACCGCGCGCAGATTTCGCGGATCTGGTCCTCGACGGCCCGGAAGTCGATGACGTTTCCAGGCGTAAGGGTGATCAGGCCCTGCTCGTGCCAGAGAGCGTAATTCACATCGTCCTTCAGGCCTTTGCGGATGATGTTATCTTCGGGAAGGAAGAACCATGGGTGCACGACATAACCGCTCTCACGGTCGCCCCAGCAGGCCACCACGGCGGTGAGGTCCAGCGATGACGACAAGTCCACACCGAGCCAGCACGGCGTTTGGTCGGCCTCCAGCGCGTCGAGATCCACGACACCCTTGCCCTCATCAAAGATTGGCATGGACACGAAGGGCGAGGCGCTATGGTCGAGCCAGCAATTGAGGTGGAACTGACGGAAATTGTCCCGCTCCGCCGGCCGCTCTTTGGCCTCGCTCGCCATCTGGCGCAAGCCGTCGATATCGGGATAACCCTCGGCAAGGCCGGGGTTTACGAAATGCCAGAGGGATTCGTCCTGCCAGTCATCCTCCGGGTCGGTCTCGAACAGAACCGGAAGAAAGCCCGGGTCCGTCACCTCTCCCGACTGCACCTTTCGGGCATATTGCAGAAGCTCGAATGCAAGGTTCTCCTGCCCACGGCCGGCCTGAGTGATGACGCACAAAAGCGTGTTGGCAACCTTGTTCAAGCCGGTTCGGATGGCAGACCAGTTGCGACGGGCGTTTTCTCCCTCCCAGTTGATCAACTCGTCTGCCAGAACGAAATTCGGGGTTTTCCCGAGCTTGCCCTTGCCGCCCGATGCGAGCGCGCGGAAGGTCGCCTTGGACTTTTTGTGCTCCAGGTAGAACACTGACTCGGTGGGCTTCATGGCGCCCTGAAGCCATTCGGTCTCGCCAACGATGCCGACGGCTTCGTCATAGGCAATGCGTGCGTCTTCCTCGGCCGATGCTGCGACCATGGCCTGCCCGCCGGGCACGCGCTCGTAACCGACGGTATGCAGCAATGCGAGGCCCGCCCCAAGCGTGGTCTTGCGTGCGCCACGCGGGAGGAGGATGAACACGGTCCGGACCTGCCGGCGCTCGTTCGGGAAGCACGGGCCGTAGATCCGGCGAACGATGCGCTCCCAGAACATCGGCAATTCGAAATCGCCTGTCTCGCTCTTGGGATGCTTCAACGCACGCAGGAACTTGACGGCGCGCTCGCCCTTGCCGAAAGGGTCTTCGATCTCGCTGCCATCGAAAATCCATTCTGGACGGGTGGTTCTAGACGTCGAGGCCATCGGGTGCGCCTCCATTCTTCTTGTCCTTCGGGGTGAAGCCTTGTTTCGACCGGGCGGCAGGCGAAATGCCGAGTTCAGCCGCAAGCCGAGCCGTGGCCTCCAAGGCTTTCGACAACAATCCGCTTGCCGGGTTCGGCTTCATCATCTTGTGCGCGGTGCTGACGAGGAGGCCATGCTCCTGTATTGCTGCCTGGCACTGGCGCACCGTCCACCGGGCCACAAGATACGATTCGAGCAGGCCAAGCGCCGGCGTGGTGAGGATCTGGCGAGCGACCATGTCGAGGGCGATGGCATCCCATTCGGCGGCGAACTCGGCCGGCACCGACGTCGGGCATTTGGGAACGCCCGTCAGTCCGCCGTCGATCGCCTTGAGGTCTGCCTTCCGCCCACGGGTGCTCATTTCGTCGCCTCGCATCGAAGCTCGAGTCCGCGCCGGCGGCCGAGTTCTTTGACTTCGCGGATGTTGAAATATGGGCCTGACCCATATTCAACGCGATCGGCCGTGGTGATGCCGTCGATCCAACGCGTGCGAAAGATGACAACGGTCTCGTCGGTCGCGCCTTGGGCCGTCAGGAACTCCTCCGTCGATGATTGAATCACCTGCGCGCGCAGCGTCGCGACAGGCGTCCACGTCTCAACGGGCGTTCCGAAGTCATTCGGTACGGAAGCGAACCGCGAGATTGTGATGGCTCGATCGAGCTTGCCGGCGCGCATTCATTTCTCCTCTGCGATTGCGTTGATCGTGACGACGCCATGGCTCGTCTTGCCATCGGGGTCGCGGAGGAACCGGCTTCGCTCGACGCGAGCATCGACAATCTCAATGCCGGGAATTCCGGCAATCAACTTCGTGCGGAGTGCGGTCCGGATCGCGCCGGCCACCGCCTTCACGCCTGCCGTGCTCGGTTCTTCTACCCAGCAATGCAAATCCATGAAGATACGGACGCGGGTGCGGGCGACGGTGTCGCCTTCGTCTACAGCCTGAGCCTCGCCCATGATGATCGAGGGGCGCGGATTCGGGCGCTCGTTGCGATCGAGAATACTGACGGCCGGCACCAGCGCCACGATGCCTGGAGTGGCAACGAGGCGGGCTCGAACGGCGGTCTGAAGGGCGATTTCCGGTGTCATGCCGCGGCGCGCTTCGTGACGACGACGGCGCCGTAGGCCGTGTTGACGTAGGCATGCTCGTCGGCCGTGAGGTAGATATCGCCCGCCTCGTTGAGCCTGCAGAATTGAACGATGCCCTCTTCCTCGTCGGCCATAACGGCCGCCGCGACCGGTGCGCCATTCAAAGTGACGTCGAAAGTGAAACCCGTCTGCCGTGCTGCCTCGACAGCGGCATATCCGCGGTCATATTCAAAGCTGGAAATCCTCATTTTTTCGTCTCCTTTATGGCCTTGCTGATTGACCGCTTGATGCGGGTGAGTGCGCGCTTGCGCTCCAGGCGAAACCCCGGCCAGAAAAACGCCTGAGCCGGTGCCTTCGTGGTTCCGTGTTCGGCTAGATGGGCGTAACGAACGTCGCTGTTTCCAGCGGTCACGATCGCCTCGAGTTCTCCCGCGACGCGTGCGCCGCCGGGCTGGGAATACGGCGGCGTACTCTGTCCCGGCCGCGTGACCTCGATGCTTTCGCGGAGATCGCCGTCATCGACTGGCGCCAGACGGCGCTGCGTGTCCGCGATTTCGTCCGCGCCCTTGACCAATGCAGGCACGACCGCTTCCCGCGCCGCCTTCGGGATCGCCTGCATCCGCTGTTTGAACCGGGAGAGGCCGCCGTCATTCGCCATTTCAGAAGCTCCATTCCCTGTACGAGGACAAGATATCGGACACGCCGAAGGGCAAAGCTTGTGCCGAAATGCCGACAAGACTCGCTTCGCGATTTTCGTACCAGTGAGCCGCCAGCATCGTGACCGCATGCGGCAGATCCGCCGGCAGGTCTTCCAGTCCGGTAGCGCCGTAACGGTCTGCAAGCTTGAAGCCCAACTGCGATTCAATATGCCGCTGCGATGCTGCCAAGATGCGAGCCAACAAGGCGTCGTCGTCTGTTCCGAGATCCTCGGACAGATTCAGATGCTGCTTCAGTTCGGCGACGGTCACGACCATCTGGGCACCTTTTTGGTTGAAAAAAACTAGATCTATTTTGACGGCATTTCGTAAGAAGGACCCCGCGCCGGTCCCCCCGACAGTCCGAAAGTCGGAGACCACCCCCCGGGGTGAGGGAGGGTCAGGGCAACCGCACGAGGTTCGTCTGCCGAGCGATCGTGACCATCATACGTGCGACATCAGAGGCGGCTTCGAGAACCTCTTCGGCACCGATGACGAGACCGAGGAACATGCGCGTCGTGCCATCGCTCAACGCGATACGGAAGGCGAAGGCGTCGGGGCTGCGCAGGGCGGCAATGAGTGCCAGCTGCCCGGCATCCGCCGCGTCCATCCCTACCGTGAGCGTCATAGGTGAGGCAGTAGCGACACCCTTGCCGATGATCCCACGCGTGCTACCCATGTGAGTGGCGTCCCACGTCGTGACGGTCTCAGCCGATGATCCAAGGGCTTCGCACCCACCGACCTCCACCCACGCCTGCGAGGCGAAGTCAGTTGCCGACACCTGGTCGATGCCGGCACTGAATGAGGAACCTACGAAGAAGCGGGAACCAGCGACTGCGAACAGCATTACGTGGCCGATGCCGCGACGCGTACGATGTTGCTGTTGATGCTCATGGAGACATTCAGCTTGGCAACGTCACCTGCTGCCTCCAGCGCCTCCGCGGCGGACATGATCCGTGCGACGAAATATCGGATCGAGTTCTTCGGGCTGGCGCCGCTCGGCTTGTCGGAGAACTCAACACGAATGGCAAACTCGTGAGGGACCTTTTCCGCCGCGACGAGAGCGGCCTGACCTGCGTCGGAATAGTCGAGACCACACACGATCTCCAGCGTGCCGGCGTCGCGGACGCCCTTCAGCTTCTGCCGGCGGGCCTTGCCGATATCGTCGAAAGTCGTTTCTTCCGAAGTGTCGCCAAACGTGCCGAGTGTCTCGACGTTGCCGACCTCCTGCCAGGTCTGGCTTGCGAAATCCGCCACAACGAAATCTGTGGCCTTGGAAGGCAGGGCAGCGCCGATCGAAATCTTGCTGCCTGCGACTGTGAAAATTGCCATTAGGTTTTCTCCTTCTGCTGCTCACGCGCAGCATCGCGGGCGTTGCACCGGGCGCAGCCCGCGAGCCAGTTGCTTTTGTTCATTCTCAGATGCGGTGCCCGGCGGATCGACAGCACGTGACGCACGAGCGTCGCAGGCGATCCACATGAGCAAAACTCATTCTCGGGGCGGGCGAGGAAAGCTTTCGCCTCCCGCGTCCAGGTCGCGTCGTATCCGCGATCCCGAGAAGAAGGCCGGCGAAGATCGTGCCGTGCCTTCCTCTCGGCCGCTGCGCGCGCTCGGCATGCGCAAGTGACACCGGGGGGAACGGCCTTGCCACATGCACAAATGCTGGGAGCGCGCGAAGGCATCAGGCCAACCCGTAGAAGGTGCCGGAGGTGCCGGTGGCCAGAATACGGGCGGCGCGTAGCGGAAGTATCTGGCCGACCTTCATGGCGTAGGGCAGATCGACACCAAGGTGGTCGCGGACGACGATCGTTCCGTCAGCCTGGCACCAGATCGCCTTCGGCGTGACCGCAAGATCGGCTTGATCGTTTGGTACGATCGCAAAATGCGTGCGCGCCGGAGAAGAGATCGTGTCGGCCATGTTCATGAAGCGGTCCACTCCCATCACGCCACCGGACGATCGACGGCGTGGGCCTTGATGGCGATCACGCTTGCGAAGATCGAGGTGCCGCTGGCCTTGGTCAAGACCGGGCGGACGTACCGCTTGAACCCTCTATACCCGACCTTGGCGGTGCCGTTGGCGGCGAGATTGCCGGCAAGGGGCGCTTGGTACTGATTGGCCGCCACGTCGTTCCAGGCTGTGTTGTCATCGCTTTCCTGGAGCTTCAGGGCGAATGCACCAGCGCCGGTGATGGCACCCGTTGTGGCAACGAATGCGACAGAATCGAAGCCAAGCAGGTCGATCGAGGCACCGTTGATGTTGGCGGCGATGTCGGCCGGCGCGATGGCCAGCACGGCGCCGAGATTGTGAACAATGTCACGCATGTGAATTTCCTTTCGTTGGTCCGGCTCAAGAAGCGGACATCTTCAGCTTCCGAAGCGCTTCAGCGAGAACCGGCCCACCACCAACACGGCGACGTGCGTGGAAGCGGACAAGGCCGCGCGTGGCCTGCGTGTACGGGTCGCGCAGGACCGACATTCCAACGCGATCGAACACGCGGTAGCTTTTGCTGAAATCGCCGAACTGGATCGGGTAAGCGCCATTCGCAATGTCCGGCATGCTGGGATCTTCGATGATCGGACGGCCGAGAAGCGTCGAAGGCTGGCCAGCCTGGTACGACGGCTGCCAGAGGAAATTCCCCTGTCCATCCTTCATGGTCATGATCAGGCCAAGCGTCGTGCCGTTCATCAGCCAGCTGGCGTTCGAACGGTACTGCGCCGGCAGCGCGTACATCAGGGCCACAAGGCGGTCCGGGTTGAGCGCGGTGGCGCTGCCGTTTACGACCTCCGCCACACCCGGCATACGCTGCACGCCCTGTGGCTTTTTGGCGCCGTCGCCGTTCGAAAGGGCGGCGCCTTCCTTGATCGCGAATTCCTGCGAAAGCTCCGTCGCGATCTCGGATTCGACGTTGATGGCGGAGTCCTCAAGGAGGCGCAGCGAGACGTCGATGTAGCAAGCCAGTTCATGGACCGGGATCTCGATCTGGCCATAGGTCATGGTCGTTTCGGGCCGCTCCTCGTCCTCGCCTACCCACGATGCCGTCGGGCGCCCGGTAAGCTTCGGGAGAATGACGGAGCCGGCGCTTGTCGAGCCGACGCGGACGGCCTGTCGGATCGGGGAGAGGTCCACGATGCCCTTGATGACTTCCGTCTGGAACTCGGCCGGTGCGAGATATCCGCCCTTGGTATCGTCGCCAACGATCAGCGCGCGAACTTCTTCCGCGCTCATGCGGTTGTCGCCAAGACGGAGGAACGAGGAAAACGCACGGCGTTCGAGCGAGACCTCCGCCGGAGCCGCCGTGCCGAAGCCCGGTCGGTTCATGCGGGTTTCCATCGCAGCGATCTGCGAACGGAGCTCGGTGATCGTGGTTTCGGAGCCAGCGCGATATTCGGTGAACCCGGTGCGCAGTTCATCGACGGCGGCAGTTGCAGCTGCAAGCGGATCGACGTCGTCCGGCTCTGCACGAGTTTCGATATTCAGGAGATGCTTCATTTCGAGGTTCCTTTCAAAGATAGACGAGCCGCGCGGCATGCGGCGACGAAGGCGGCCGCGCTTTCGCTGGTTCGGCCGGGGTGGTTGCGGATGGAGGTGATCCGGGCGTTACCGGCGGACGGCATGCCTACGAGCGAGATCTCCCGAACGTCGATGTCCGTCAGGATGCGGACCCCATCGGCCCGGCGCCTGTCGCCACGAGCCCGAAAGCCGATCGAAAGACCATTGAGGGCGCCAGCCTTCAGAAGGTCGAAGGCTTCCCGGCCACGCGGCGTGGACATGACCAGCTGACCACGGACGAAGAGGCCTTTTTCGTCCTCTCGTGTTTCGCTCCAAACGCCGATGATGGCGCTCGGATCGTGGCTCCAGAGCATGACGGGGCGCGTGCCGGCGGCGCGATGTTCGAGCAGCGATTTGGCGAATGCGCCACGGGTCACAATTTCGTTGTGCCCATTTCGCTCGTCCCACACGACCGCATATCCGGAGAATTCGCCGGCGTCGGTCGGGGTATCGAAGCGGAGGGAGAGGTCCAGATGGTCCATTAGCTTCGACCTCCGATATCCGCCGCGACGATGGCGACGAGAATGATCAAAACGACGAAGACGCCGATGACGCGAAAGATCTCGGGGGTCATTCAGCACCTCCCGAACGAAAAAACGCGCGATTTCCGGCGAAGGCATCGACCTGCTGCTGGATCCACGTGCCCGCCCGGAGGAGGCGCAAGATCGTCTGGGTCGTCGAGGGCAACGCCTGTCCGTCCTCTTCGGCCGTGACCTCCAGCACGCAAGCGGCGAGGCACTCCAGGCGCGCGCTCTCCCGGTTTGCCGCCGACAGCGTGCCGTCCGGCTCGGCCAGTTCGGTGAGGCGATCCATCATGGCAATGCGAGCACGGTGCTGCGTGTCCGAGTCCGGACCCGCGACGCGGAATTTGATGCCCGTCGGCTGGCCCGTCCAAGGATCTGCGATCGTCAGCCACCGGCCTTTGTCCTGATCGCTGATGTTCGCGCGGATGTCACTTAGATCCATCGTCGGGCTCCTTACTGTCGTCCTCGATCGGGGGTCCACCGTTGTGACCAACACCGGGAGCGTCGGGATTGATGTGCGGATTCTCGAACTCATTCCCGCCAGGGACAGGCGCCAGATCGAACCAGCTGCGACCCTCATTGCGGTTGAGAAGCTTTGCCGAGACGAGGCTGCTCACCGCCGTGGCGCGATTGTTGAGGTCGGCACGGGTCAGGTCGTCGCGGTCAAGCAAGATCCTGTAGCGGCCGCGCTCTTCGGCGGAAAACAGCGAGCGCGTGAAGGCGGTCTCGACGGCCCGAAGCCACGGCTCCAAGCAGTAGATGAGAAATTCTCTGCCCATTTGTTCGGAATTCGACCAGGTCGCCCGGTCGAGATCGAAAAGCATCGACGGAGGCACCCGGAAGGCTCGGGCGACTTCAAGAACCTGGAATTTTCGCAATTCCAGAAATTGGCTGTCGACGGATGTCATGGACAACTGCTGGATTGTCGCATCGTCCCAAAGAACTGCGGTCTTGCCGGAAGCTCGCGGGCCGCCGAACGCAGCGCGCCAGCCACGTAGCATGTTCTTCGCACCGGCCTCGCCAACCTTTAATTTGTTCAAGATCACGGTCGAGGGCACCGCGCCGTTTTTGAAGAACGACGAGACGTGCTCCTCCATCACTTGGCAAACCCCGATGGCTTCCGCCGCCAGGGTGATTGGCGCCTTGTCGAACGGGCCTCGAACATGGAGGATGGACGAAGACGGAACGATCAGGCCGTTCAGTCGAAAAGTGGGCTCTGCCGTAAAGGGATCATTTTGAACGCTGATCGCGGCAGGCTGATAACGGATGATTTCGCGGATCTCGGCGCCGATACGGTTCACGTAGGCGAGACTGCCCCAGTCGTGAATCAGGGCGCCGGCTACCATGTCGCGGATCAGATCGAAGCCGCTGGACCACCCGTTTACGTCACCGCGGAGAAGCGCCCCGACCGGATGACTTACGTCTTCCGTCTCGCTGCCATCGGCGGCTCGCTCCATGATCCGAACCTGAAGCGTGGCGGCGGCTTCGGAGATCACCCGCACGGCGGCGGCAACGGCCGGCACGCGCAGAGCGCTGGCGCCGGAAATCGCGACGGAGCCAGACGAGGCGCCGGACCAAAGTGCCGCGAGCACGTCGTCGGGATCGCTTACGGGAGCGTCCCGGGTCTCGACTGTCTGAGATGATTTGCGTTTGAAAAAGCTCATGCACCAGATTCTGACGCATGAGACGAAGTATTAATATCGGCTTAAATCCGCCGGAGCCGGTTTAATCCTGCCGAAACTTGAAGAATTCGAGCAAGTGGTCTTCATCGGCACACCAACGCCCGCCGATCTTGCGAATCGGTGAGCCAGGTTCCCTCGCAAGAGGGCCGGTTACAAACTCAGCAGTGCAGCCGATCTTGCTCGCGATCGCCTGCGCGGTCCACAATATTCGTGCCTTCTGTGGTGTTTTCACGATCTTGTCGAATTCCTTCGGGCTGAGGGGGCGCGTCATTGTCGTCCGTCCCTTCCTGCCGCCTCGACGCGGGCGGCGGCTGCAAGTACACGGGCGACCAGGATGGCCAAGGCTGCACGTTCAGTGGCGAGACGGGATGCGAGATCGCTCATGCTGCGATCCGCCCCGCGCGCGCAGCGTCGTACTCAGGTCGAGCATCCAGCCGGCCGTAAGGTTCGAGGTGAGCGAAAGGAACTCGGGACCAATCCTCCGGATCGCCTTCGGCAGGGTCGAAGCGAGTTCGACCGGTCTGTTTTGTCCGCGGTGCGACCCTGACATTGTCTCTTTCTGAAATAGAAATGCCCGACGTCGAGGGGGAGTGCGGAGGAGAGGCCGGGATGGCGACAGCTATGTCGTCATCGTCCGCAGGACCGCCGAAGGCGCCATCGGCCGTGTCATCTGCTTCAACGTCTTCTTGCGGAAAGGTTCCCGTATCAGAAACGCGTGCGCGCGCGTATAGCGGGTTCACGCTTGAACCCTCATGGAGCAATTCCTGTGGGTCTGAAATTGGACCCGCATGGTCGTCCTCCGGTTGCGTCAATACAATTGTGAGTGCACCACGGGCGCGCGGCTTGTCAGTGCTGATCAGACCGGCATCCCGAAGGATTTCGAGGGCGCGCTTCACGCTCGAGCGCGAGATCCCGGTCGCTTCGCAGATAGCCAAGATCTTCGGTCGGCATCGCCCTGAGGCCTTGCAAAACACATCGACGAGAACGCCGGCCACGCGGAGGACGGTGGCCGGCAGATCGAGGCGATAAAGACGTTTCCGCCACTCCTTCGCAATACAATTAGGATTGAAGGGATGAGCTTTTGACGTTATACTCTTCGAATAAAACATGGGTCGGAAGCCTTATGTTTAATGGGATCGACCACCACAGTCGATCGCAGGAATAAGAGGCCTGCCAGCGTGGGAAGCGCTAGCAGGCCTTCTCGTTATTCAGCAGCGCTCGATTGCTCCACACTTTGCTCTGCGTTGTACCAGACGCCCAGGCGGACAACGGTCGTCCAGTCGATGAAGAGGCCTTCAGGTGCCACCGTCGAAGCCTCGACAAGACCGGCGTGGTGCGCGTCGTACAAAATCATGTGGAGTGTCACTTTTTCCTCGTCGGCCTCCGATGCCTGGAGGAGGTAGACGTGCAAATCGGTCCACGTCATCGGCCCTTCGCGCAGCTTGGCCACCATCAGCGCCCGCAACGCGATTTCAACGGGATCTCCGATTTGCAGGGGATCGAGGTTCACCAAGTCGAGTGCGCGTCCTGAAGCATCATGCGCGCCGAGCAGGAAGTCGACCGAATGTATTTCAGCCGCCCACTCCTGCGGCTCTTCGTCGTGTACGTCGCACACGTCATACAAGCGATCGGCAATCATGGCATCGTGAGGGGATTCCACCGGGATCAGGTGGTTGCATTCGGACACGGTGTACAGGGTGTTCTCGCCGCGCTTATAGGCAAGCTCGGCGCGCTCATTATCGACGTCCAAAACCCGTTCCATAGCCGCCGTGACGTATTCCGCAACGTCCAGGAGGTCGCGGCGGGATAGAGTCTTCAAGTATTCGATCGGTAGTGATGGAATGCCCTTGTCGGAAAAGAAAGCGGCAGTATCGCCAGATCCGGCTTGGGTTTCGGGCATAGCTTCGCTGCTCATGTTTGACATGTTTGAATCCTTTAGATTGTGGGAGTGGGGAGGTTAAGCGCGAGCGTCGCGCGCATCGATCTTGGAATTGATCCAAGAAAGAACTTCGGCTCGGACGAATGCGATCCGTCGGCCATCAAGGCTTACAGCTTGTGGAAACCGTCCGGCGCGGCGGGCCTTATTGATGCCGGTGCGGCTCAGGGATGTGACCTTGCATGCGTCGTTCAGCGAGATCAGTTCAGGCGTTTGTGTCATTGCGTCATCCTTTCTTCGACTTGGATGACTTAAATACACACACGTTCCCCCGATCCGCTCCATCCTAACTGAAAAGAAAATGCATCACGACTTGGGGTATCTCTGTTTCCGCAAGGCGTCCGCAGCGCTTTTGATCGTGGCCGAGTTGGTTCGCTCTGCCCCTCGCACATCATCGAACAGGTCTACGAGAGTATGCAGGAAGCGGTCATACTTCGTCGCTTTGTCGGGAAATTTTTGCGCGTGCGGCACTTTGCCCTGGCACTGGCGATAGGCTTCCATAGCAACGTTGATGACAATATCTCGTCCAGCCGTCTTTTTCAGTCCAACGTCTCTCTCAAGGTCTTCAAGCACCTTCTTCGCTTCCCGATGAGCAGCTTTCAAGTCAACGAGCAGACGTCCCCACACGGGACTGCCATCTTCATTCTCGTGCTCTGGAAGCGACGCCCTCGCTTCGAGTACCGCAACTGGTGTGTCTAGGTCTCGAACCTTGCCAGGATCTCGGACGCCGAAAACCTTCAGCGAGCAGACCTCGATCCCGGAAAGCGAAGCTTCAGCTTTGCGTCGGGCCTCCGAAGTCTCGCACTGCGCGACATAAGACGCCGTTGTTACAGCCATCTGAATGTTACGCTGAAGATAATCGCGAATGAACGGAGCTTGAGCGGGGTGCGGGCGAAGATCTTCGCAGAGACGCAGCCAGACATCATCGGGCAGGATCCAATTCCGGTTCATCGGCTCGCCGCTCCAATGGCTATGACTTTTCCATCGTGCTTTACGGTTGCAAAAGACGACCATGCGTCCATGAGCAGCCGGCGCTTTTCCAAGGCGTCGGACCGGCGGTACGCCTGCTCCGCCTTGTCGCCAACAATATGAGCGAGAGCGGCTTCAATAACCTCGCGTTGAAAATTCGTTCGATCCCCCGCCCAGTCTCTAAATGCCGACCGGAAACCATGGACGGTTGCTCGATCATCATATTCTAGCGTGCGCAGTACCTTCTGCATCGTCATATCGGACAACGGCATATCGGCCTTCATTCCGGGAAATACGTACTTGTTCAGGCTTGCGGCCTGCATCTTCTCCAGGATTACGATGGCAGCTTTACTTAGGGGAACACGATGCTCGCGTCCGGATTTCATGCGCTCTTTGGGGACGGTCCAGACCGCGGACTCGATGTCGATTTCCGTCCACTCCGCCTTGAGCACTTCGCCTGTTCGTGCTGCAGTCAGGATGAGGAATTCTAGTGCGCGAGCGCCATAGCCGGTGACGCCCGTCAGCTTCCCGAAGAATTCAGGGAGTTCGATGAAAGGCAGCGCCGCGTGGTGTCCGCGCTTCAGCTTGGTATCCGGTTTTGCGAGAAGGTGCTCGAGATGACCTTTCCATCGCGCTGGGTTCTCACCGTCGCGCCATCCTGACACCCTGGCGTAGTCGAGCACGCGCTCGATGCGCCCGCGCAGGCGTGAAGCCGTCTCGTTCTTGTCCTTCCAATGCGGCTCCAAGACAGCCTTGATGTCGTCAGTCTCGATCGCGGACACTTTCTTCTTTAGGATCGTCTTGCAGTAGGCGTCGCCGAGCGTCATCTCCCATTGCGCGCGGTGCTTGGCGTTCTTCCATTTTCCGTCGAGGGTCTGGAGGAAGGCCTTCACCGCCTCTTCGAAGGTGTGCGGCTTTTTCTTTGCCTTGCGCTCCTCTGTCTCGGAGAACGGATCGCCTCCGCGCCCGAGGATGGTCCGGATTTCTTCTGCCTTCACGCGGGCATCCGCGAGGGAAACCTGTCCTGTCCCACTACCGACCGGGCCGAGCCCCATCTCTCGCCTGACGCCGGCTCTGATGAAAATGAATGACCACGCCTTCGCGCCATCCTTCCTGACAACGAGATACAGGCCATCGCCATCGCCAAGCCTTCCGGGCTTCGTGGCGGCCTTCACTTGCGTGGCTGTCAGCTTGTTGCGCGCCATCCCGTCCTAATCTCCGTACCAATATCACCCCTTGTCACAAGGGTCATTTGAGACGCATTAGGCGCATGAGATCTGAAAAAACGCAATGAAAGCAGCGGATAGTTTTCGTGTAAGTCACGCGGGATAATGACGCGGCGGCCATCTTCTCCGCCACTGTTTTCATTCATCTCATTGTATTTTTTGGAAGTGTTGGCGTCAGCGCCGAATCCCGAAAAACCTTAAGCCGGTTCTCGGTCAATCTTTTACGTGACACGCCGATCAACGCGTATCGGTTCCTCGGCGTCCAGAGCTCGGCGCACGTGCTCCCTGCCGCCATAGCCTGACCGTCTCAGAACCAGCCGACCGATTCGGTCATTCACAGGCGTCTGAGGCCCACGTTCTGACTATCTGCGCCCTCGACCGGAACCCGCTGCTTGCCGGGATGGCTTGGCCGTGTCGGAAAAACCCGGGTGCTTGCCTTTGATCCATGCGACGAATTTCTGCATGGCAGGGTCCCCGAGGATGGCGTCGATCGTTGAGAACGTCTTTGCGAGTTGGGAAGTCGTGAAGGTCGCATGGATCTGATCGTGGCAGATCCGGTGCAGGACGACGGTTTTCTTGCCGCCTTTGCTCTTCGGGACGAGATGATGCGCGTCCGTTTGATCATCCGGGATGATTCGCTCGCAGATCGGACACAGTACGGGCGGCAAGGCTTCGATGTCCCATGCAGACACCTCATCTCTGTTCTTACGGGCCATTGGTGTTGGATCGCTTTCCGGGCGTTGGCTGTGTCGGATAGGTATCAACAGGAACGAGCATATTCGCTCCTGTTGCAAAGCCTGTTTGGCGTCAAAAGCAGCGGTAATCCGTCGACAGTCTGTGGATATGGTCCGCTCCGATTCCGCAGCAGCCACCGATAATGCTGGCACCCGATGCCGCCCACCGCTTTGCCCATTCGCCGTAAGCGGCGGGACCGAGATCCTCGCGAACTTCGGTCAGCGTGGCGTTGGCCTCCTCGTCGTCCTGCTGGGAGGGGAACGCATTGGCATAGACACCGACCGGGATATCGACGCCCAGGCCTTCGAACGTCGAGCGGGCCGCCGCAATGGCCGCTTCCATGACCTCGGGCATGCTGCAATTGAACAGCATGGCCTCCGCACCGACGGACGCCGCCAGTTCGGCTGCGGCCTTGACCGTCTCGTTGGAGCGGAGAAGCGGCTCGGGCATCTGCGAGACCGGGATATCGTCACGGAGCGTGAACGACAGCCAGAGCGGCTTGCCTGTCTCCTTCGTCGCCTGATGCGCGGCGCGGGCTTCGGCCAGACTGCTTTGCGTTTCGGCAAGCCACAGATCGACCGACGGCGCCATGCCCTGCACGAGCACGTCGAGGTAGCGGCCGGCAAGGGCGGGGTTGAAGCGGTCCGGCTGGTAGGAGCCGAAGACGGGCGGAAGGGAGCCGGCAACGAGGATCTTGCGATCACGGCTGGCGTCCGCCGCGTCACGCGCCAGACGGCCGGCACGGGCAGCCAGCATGGCGCCATCCGCTTCGAAACGCGCGTCGCCGATATGAAAGGGGACCACGGCATAGCTGTTGGTGGTGATGACGTCGGCACCGGCCGCAATGTAGTTGTCGTGCACCGTCCGCACAGTGTCTGGCGCTTCCATCAGCGCGAGCGCGGACCATTCCGGCTGCCGGAACGGCGCGCCGATGCGCTCGAGTTCGCGGCCCGTACCACCATCGAGAATCAGCCCTTGCTTCGTCATGCGATCATTCCTCTGCTTCACGTCCCGCGTCACGGTTTGCCTACTTCGGATCGGTTGCGTCCTGCGATGGCATCGTCGAGCCAGCCGGGGCGCATTTCGGGGACCGATGCGATCAGCCTTTCCGTATAGGGATCGAATGGCGGTGCGAGCACATCGGCTTTCCCACCGCTGCGCACCACCTTGCCGCCGAGCATCACAACGACGCTGTCGGCGATGGACCGCACGATCGAAAGATCATGCGTTATGAACAGATAGGAGGTTCCGGCCTCCCTTTGCAAGCGCATCAGTAGGTCGAGAATGCCGTCTGCCACCAGCGGATCGAGCGCCGATGTCGGCTCGTCGCAGATGATGAGTTTTGGGTCGGCCGTCAGCGCGCGGGCGATACAGACGCGCTGCTTCTGGCCGCCGGAAAGCTCGGCGGGATACCGGTCGCGGAGGGTGGACGGCAGCTCGATCTGGTCGAGTAGCGTTGCGACGCGCTGTCTTAAAGCCGGCCCCTTGAGCCCGAAATAGAAGGCGAGGGGCCGCGACAGGATCGCCTCGACCGTCTGGCGCGGATTAAGCGCGAGGTCGGGGATCTGGTTGACGATCTGGATGTTGCGGTGGGTCTCGGCATTCCGTGCGGCAAGCACCGGCGCCAGCACCGCGCCGTCGAACTGCAATTGCCCCGACCCTGCGGGAAGAAGTCCGGTGATCACGCACGCGAGCGTCGATTTCCCCGATCCGGACTCGCCGACCACGGCCAGCGTTTCGCTACGCACGAGGTCGAGGTTGACATCGTCGAGGATGGAGACGCCCTTCGTATATCCCGCCTCTATGCCGGAGACCCGGAGGAGCACATCGTCGCCGCGAGCCTGCGACGGCTTGTCGCTCCGGCGCAGCGAAACGAGGCGCTTGGTGTAGTCTTCCTCAGGTGCACGAAAGATCTGCTCGACGGGACCGTGCTCGACCATCCGGCCGTTCCGCAGCACGAGGATCTCGTCGGCGACCTGCGCGACGACGGCCAGATCGTGCGAGATGTAGAGGGCGGCGGTGCCGGTCTTCGAGATCGCGTGCTTGATGGCCGCGAGGACGTCGATCTGCGTCGTCACGTCGAGCGCCGTCGTCGGCTCGTCGAAGACGATCAGTTCCGGGTTCGGGCAGAGCGCCATCGCGGTCATGGCGCGCTGCAGCTGCCCGCCGGAGGCCTGATACGGATAGCGGTCGCCGAAGTGCGCCGGGTCCGGCAATCCCAGCAGCGCAAAGAGCGCTCTGGCGCGTTCCGTTGGCTCCGCGCGCGGCATGATATTTTTTTAGAAATACCTATTTTATAGGAGATTCTAGATGAAGTATCGTTTTGCTATGCTCATTGCGGCCGTCGCGTTACAGTCGTGCTCAGATGGCGTCAGCAATAAATATTATAGAGGATAGCATTAAAACAGGCCTGACTGCCATGCCTACTACCACTATTAAAGATTTTAATGATGTATCCGTGAAGGATGCCAAGTGTACAGACGAAGATGAAAAGCTCTTATGCAGGTACACGGTGTTATTTGATTTCAGAAATTCCTCTGTGGAAAGTTCGGATGGAATTTACGCGTCTAGAAGTAAAAATATGTCTCCTTAACCTGAATGTCTATAAAAATTCCAGTGGGACGCATATTTCAAAAGAACAGATTATTACAGCGACGATTTGAAGCTGAGGAATTTTGAGAACAGAAAGGCTGGAGTGCTTGAGAAAATTGTTGAAGGTGGAGAGTCGACCTACTTACCTATTAAGTTAGCTCTTGATACAAAGACAGCTAACCTAGAGCTGAAACTGGTGCGTCCCACGAAATCTTGGATAATGTTGGAGTTGGCGCAACGGGGTGTTAAAATTGACGATATCGCTTGTAATGATGAAGCCGCTAGTCGAGACATTATCGTCTGTAATTACATCGGCACGAAGGTAGAAAAGACTCGGTATGATGACGTGCTATACGGTGGGACTGTAAGTTTCAATATGAAAGTAAACAAGAAATTAAATATAGAACGCTCGCAGAAAGATTGGGTTATCGTCAGAAAGTAAGCAGCGCGGGCTCTGCATAGTGAGAGATGTGATATCCTCTTTACCGCTGCGGACATTGAAGCGATAAAAGAGGTACTACATGTTCCATCTAGCGGGCCGTTGGGAAGGCCAAGGCGGCGGCGCAGTCAAGCAAAAAGTTTTCCGTAAATCTTCTAAAATTAAGCGAGAAAAGTTCCGGAAGCGAATTATAAGTAAATATTTACGTCAAACGGCATTATAGTCGGTGTAAGGCGGCACAAATTACATCACCGGCATAACTGGCAGGCCAAACAGCCATTCCCGAAATAGATAAGAAAAAATGTCTTCCAAAACACGGATACGTTGAGAACTTCCCAGCTTTCGATAGATATGCCCTTATATGTTCCTCACTTACATCAGGAACGTTCTTGTGGGAAATATAGTAAGAAGCTGGGGCAGTGAGTAATCATGATAGGCCCTTCAAGACTTCTGTCACCCAGTCGAACTGAGCACTAGCCACCAGTTATGTGATCAGCGCGCGAACGCCGGGCTGGAAGTCTTCGAGAACGAAAGCGCCGGTGCTGACCCGCTTGTCGAAATCTGCCCATGTGATATTCCACCAACCTCGCGGGGAAAGCCGCATTGCCCGCGCTCAGCTTCACCGTCACCTCATGCGTGTCGGTCGCCTTGAGGTCGGTTACGGCGAGAAGCTGGCCCTTGCCATGTCGGCGCGAATCAGGAAGGTCGGGCCGGGTGCTCCCCCCTTGATGGAACCGACCACGCCGGTTCGCCCTACACCCGTCACATGCTCGATCCCGAGCCTCGACAATTCCTGCGCCACCACGGCTGCCGTTCTCTCGACATTGAAGCCGACCTCGGGATGCATGTGCAGATCGCGGCGGATGGCGACAAGCTGAAGCTGTTGAGATCATTCAGAAGCATATCGATATCAAGGTCTCTGTTTGAAGCAGATGGGTTCACGTTATGCGTCCAGTGCTGGTACGTCCAGCAGGGCGCTTGCTCTTCGGCCTTGGCTCGACGGCCTCAGGGTCATGGTTGAACCTGCCACCCCTTGATCGTTTGTGCGGCTGGCGCCACATATGGGGCGAAAGGATGATCGTGATGAAACAGCCCCGCCTTCTCCCGGATGCCATTGAGGCCGGGGCGATAGAGCTTGTCGATCGCGTCGCGACGCGGCATCGCAAGGCCCGAAAATACGGCAGCGTCACGATCATCGTTCCCGATGTCGTTTATGAGGGTATGCCGGCGGGCGAATACGAGGTCGTGATTCGTCGCAAGGTGTCTGCGCTCGGCGACAGGCTGAAGACGCTGGACAACCCATGGATGCGGTTCTTCGATCAGTAACCGCGATCTGAGCGTTTTTCGCGCGGTTCACATGGATGCTGCAAGGCCGATCGAATGGCTCGGGCAGCCCTGCAAAATCACGATTGTCGCAAGCTTTCCCGGCGACGAACGGCGGGCGAGGTGCTAACGTCGGCTAATGGTTCTCTTCTCGGTTCACCACAAGACGTCCTATCGATACAAGCGGCCGGTTGCCTTCGGTGAGCACCGGCTGATGTTTCGACCGCGCGACAGTTTCGATCAGACGCTTCTGGAAGCATCTTTGCATGTGTCTCCGGAGCCGAGCTACGTTCGCTGGGTTCATGATGTCTTCGGCAACTGCGTGGCTCTGGTCGGCTTTGAAAAGCCGGCGCGCGAACTCACCTTCGAGACACTGATCAGGCTCGAACACACGCCGCATGTGCCGATCGATTTCGTGATCGACGAGGAGGCGCGAACCTATCCATTCTCCTACGATCCGGAGGAGGCCTTCGACCTCGAGCGGACGATGAAGCGACATTGTCCCGATCCGGACGATCAGGTCGGCAAATGGGCGCGCCAGTTCGTGCGGGTCGGTCGGCCGACGGAGACCGGGCATCTGTTGATGACCCTTTGCTATGCGATCCGCGAGGGCTTCGTTTACGCTCGACGGCAGGAGCACGGCACCCAGCAGCCTTTGGAAACACTGCGTCTTCGCAAGGGCACCTGCCGCGATTTCGCGCTGTTGATGATGGAAGCCGCCCGCTCGCTCGGCCTCGCGGCACGGTTCGTCACCGGCTATATCTACGTGCCGAGCCGGGATGGGCAGCGCACGCTGGGCGGTGGATCGACCCACGCGTGGTGCCAGGTCTATCTGCCGGGGGCAGGGTGGGTGGAATTCGATCCGACCAACGGCATCGTCGGCAACCGTGATTTGATCCGCGTCGGCGTGGCCCGCACGCCCCGGCAGGCGGTGCCGCTTTCGGGGAGCTATGACGGCAAGAAAGGCGACTTCGACAGCATGACCGTGCAGGTCAATGTGGTCAGCGAGGCGCCGATGGCGGCCGGCGACACATCCGCCAGCGCGCTCCACGCGCAAGCCGGCGTTCCGCAAGCCGCAGAGAGCGAGACGCCGGAACGCGAGCGCTCGAAACAATCGGCATCCTAAACCATTTCCTGTCCAGAATGACCCTCCCGTCACCTCCCAACGAAGGATAGAGCATTTGAAGATCAAAGCCGGTTTCCACATCAGCTATGAATGCCAGCAGGACACCGCCATGTTGCTGGTGCTCAACATTCATCCTTCCAGGCGCGTGGATCTGCTGACGGATCAGGTTTTGCAGTTCGACCGGCCGATCGAGGCCTGGGAATATGTCGATGGCTTTGGTAACGCTTGCAGCCGGATCGTCGCACCGGCTGGAATAACCACGCTCTCGACCGAGTTCGAGATCTACGACACCGGTCAACCCGATATCATTCCGTATGATGCCGTGCAGCATTCGATCAAGGATTTGCCCGATGACGTGCTCGTGTACCTGCTCGGCAGCCGCTATTGCGACACCGACCGCCTCTCGAACTTCGCCTGGCAGACGTTCTCTCATGTGCCCCTGGGCTGGCCGCGTGTGGCGGCGATCATGGATTTTACGCACAACCGCATCCGGTTCGATTATCAGCGGGCCGATTCAACGCGGTCGGCCTTTGGCGGCTTCACCGATCAGACCGGCGTTTGCCGCGATTTCGCCCATCTCGCCATCACCCTCTGCCGCGCCATGAATATCCCGGCTCGCTACTGCACGGGCTATCTCGGCGATATTGGCGTGCCGGTGGACGTCAATCCCATGGATTTCAGCGCCTGGTTCGAGGTCTATCTCGGCGGTCACTGGCATACGGCCGACGCCCGCCACAACAAGCCCCGCATCGGCCGTATCCTGATGGCGACCGGACGCGATGCGACGGACGTCGCGCTCTCAACCGCCTTCGGACCCGCCACGCTGGTGCGCTTCGACGTGGTGACGGACGAGATCCCGCATGATTCGGCCTCATAGGGCGTCACGCGAAAACCGACTGTCGCCTATGGTGGCGTAGGGCAAAGCGAAGGACGTGCGTTCCTTTCCGAAGGGAAAAAGATTGGCGTGGAGGGGAAGTTCTCCTCCAGGCACAATGCTCGATGGCCGTCGGACAAGGCTGCATGGATTTAGCAAGCCTGTTCCGATTGCGCCTGTTGCGGCATCCGGTTTGTCCTTGTGGACATGGAGGCTTTCTGACTGGCGCGCTCCAGCACGGGGACGCAAAGATCGAGGTCGTGAGAGGCGAGGTGGGCGTAACGCATCGTCATCTGCAGCGTCTGGTGGCCGAGCCACATCTGGACGCGACGGATATCGATGCCGCCGCGCACCAGCCGTGAGGCGCAGGTGTGGCGAAGCACATGCGGCACGAGATCTGGATCGTCGAGAAAACCGGCATCCTGTTTCGCTGCCTTCCACACCGTGCGGAACTGCTGCTGGTCGATGCCCGAGAACGGCCCGAGACCGCGGGCCGTGGCATGGCCGATGGCTTTGCGCGCCCGCGTCGTCAGGGGAACGGAGCGGCTGCGCCCGGATTTGGTGATCCAGAAGGTGGCCATGGAGCCCTGCAGGTCGTTCCAGCGAAGACCGAGTGCCTCGCCAAGACGCGCTCCGCTGTCGACCAGGAAGATGCAGAGCCGCTGATACAGCTCGTTGCGCGCAGCGATCGCTGCGAAAAGCCTGACCTCTTCGTCATGCTCCAGAAACCGGACGCGCCCCGCGCGCTCCTTCTGACGGGTGAAATCCGGCAGCACATGGATGTCGCCGATCTTGTGCGCCTTGCGCAGAAGCTTGCTCAGCGCCGACATTTTGCGGTTGATCGTGGCGTTGCTGTTGCCGCGCTTGCGCAGCGCGTTCACCAGACGGTCGAGCATGTCCTGGGAGAAGCCGCTGAATTCCTTTTCGGGCATCATGTCGTAGAGATCGTGGATGAAGGCGACGACATTGGCCTTGTGCTTCCCGCCCTCCCAGAGCGTGTCGCCATAGCGATCGAGAAGCGTGACGAGCGTATGCGTGGCCGGCGGTTCGAAGTCGCCCCCCGCGCGCAGCGTGTAGGAGAGCCCGGAAAACGAGCCGGCGCCATAAGACTCCGCTACGAAGGGTTTGCCGTTCATATCCATGAATGCCGTCTCCAATGATGCACCCGGCGAGGGCGCCTATGCAGGTTCCTTCTGCTCGACCGTGTGAGGGCCGGGCAGGACGATGGACGCAGCCCGGCGATGACGGCATCGCGACGCGATGCAGACCTTGCGGGCGGAGAAGCGTTGCCACTTCACGTGTTCGGGAGCTTATGCAGCGCCACAGCATCTGCATAAATTTATAAAATATGCCTAATACAGGGCATACTTATTTTCAAAATTCCAAAACCACAAGGCCCGCAGTTCGCGAGAACTGCAGGCTTTATGATTTTGATGTCAGACCTTCGAGTAGGAAGGTCTGACGACGTCGCGGGTGCGTGACTTAGAAGTCGCGCTGCAGACGGAGGAAGCCGGTCCACTTTTCGTCTTCGCGGTCGACGTCCTTGTAGTTGACGGTAGCGAGCGTGCGCAGGCCATCCGTGATCTGGTATCCAGCGGTAACGCCGACCTTCCAGGCGTCCTTGCCGTTTACGAAGCCGTAGTCGCCATAGTACTGAGCAGCCGGGGTGATGAAGAGCTTCTCGGTTGCCTTGATCTTGTACTCTGCTGCAACAGCCCATTCGGACGTGCTGTAGAAGTAGTTCGGATCCGTCGAATAGACGGCAGCAAAGCCGAGCTTGCCCGGACCAACATCAGCGGTAAGGATGCCGCGGAAGGCCGACTCTTCGGCATCAAAATCGTAGGAGCCGATGAACTGGCCGGTCACGCCGCCCACGGTAAAGCCAACGAGGCCAGAAGCGCCGACGTCGTCGTTCGTACCCGGATCGACAAGGCCACCGCCACGAAGCTCGGTAACCGCAGCACCGACCTGGAATGCACCGGTGTCATAGGTGTAGCGCGCTTCGTTCGAGAGCGTGTTGTCGGAACCGATGTCGTCCGTTTCCCCGGAGAGGCCATCGTCCCACCAGTTGTACAGATAACCGACGTCGAAGCCAGCGATGCTGATCCATGCGCCATCGAGGTGCGTGTCGCCGTCGTCATTGGTCTCGAGGTTGATGTAGCCGGTCAGCGCACCGAATTCCGTGTCGCTCTTGGCTTCGAACGTCAGGTAGCCGCGCGTCAGCGGGTTCCAGTCGGCCCCGGCTTGCGTGTAGTCTTCATCGTAAGCGATCTGCGTACGAACGTAGCCGCCGATCTTGAGGCAGGTTTCCGTGCCCGGGATGTAGAAGTAACCCTTGCCGAAAGCGTCGCAAACGCGAACGTATTCCATTGCTTCCGGTTCAGCAGCGACGATAGCGTCGGCAGCGTGTGCGCCGGATACTGCTGCGAGAGCGGCAGCGGAGCCGAGAAGAAGGCTCTTAATGTTCATTTCTGACCTCCAGTCAAAAATGAGTCCAAACTTACCAAACGTCCGGCCAGCAGGGCTTTGAGGCCGTCGGCGCCGTGTGCGGCCCTGCGGCACCGTCCGCGCCGGCCGAAAGTTGGAACGCCTTGCTCTCGCACTGTCGGGGGTCCGGACCTCCCGACATCGATTCTCTCTAGGGAATCATGCGCGGCAACCGGTTGTCGGCCCCGGTCGAATGGCACGGTGCCAGGGCAAGCAGGCGGCGGATGGTGACGGCGGGAAGGCCTTGCGACCCACCTGGCCCCTGTTTTGACACCTTAAACACCAGTTTCGCGCAAGCCTCCGCTCCGCTAAGCACTTCGCAACAAACGATTTTCTTAAGCTCTCGTTAAGACTTTGGAGCCTGGATGGCCATTTTGTGTCGTTTCAGCAACAGGACATGCGGAAGGGCGGACGAAAGGAGGCGGGATAGCAAGTTGGTGATTGCGCCATCGGCCGGGTCAGGTATTTTCAAATCCAGAAGCACGGGCGGTTGATCGCCAACTTCTGAAGTGTTGGGGATGGGGCAGGGAACGCTGTCCTTCAGCAAAATACCCAGACCCGTTTTAAACTTTTGACTGGAGGTCAGAAATGAACATTAAGAGCCTTCTTCTCGGCTCCGCTGCCGCTCTCGCAGCAGTATCCGGCGCACACGCTGCCGACGCTATCGTCGCTGCTGAACCGGAAGCAATGGAATACGTTCGCGTTTGCGACGCTTTCGGCACCGGCTACTTCTACATCCCGGGCACGGAAACCTGCCTCAAGATCGGCGGCTACGTTCGTACCGAAGTTCGCTTCAACGAAAATTCCTACGGCGCAAACGGCCGTGGCGACTATGATGGCTACTCGCGTGGCTACCTGACGTTCGCTGCCAAGAACGACACGGAATACGGCACGCTGTCGTCCTACATCAACCTTCAGGCTGATACCGAAAGCGACGTATTCCTTGACGGCGCATGGATCAACATCGCTGGTTTCGACGTCGGTTACTTCTACAGCTACTGGGACGATGGTCTCTCTGGCGAAACCGACTCGCTCGACTCTTCGTTCGGCGCTCTGCAGAACTCGGCTCGTTACACATATGACGCCGGCTCTTTCATGGCCAGCGTATCGGTTGAAGAAGTTGAGAACACCTACTTCACCGACCGCGACAGCAACAACGACGTTGGCGTAACCGGTAAGCTCGGCGCAACGATCGGCGGCTTCAACGTTTACGGTCTCGCTTCCTACGACGTCGACGTCGAAGAAGCTGCGTTCCGCCTGCTTGCTACGGCTGAAATCGGCCCGGGCACGTTCGGCATCGCTGGCCAGTACGCCACGAACCCGAACTACTACTACGACCGCGCTGAATGGACCGTTGCAGCTGAATACGCTGTAAAGGCAACCGACAAGCTGACGATCACCCCGGCCGCTCAGTACTTCGGCAACGTTCGTACCGGCAGCGACTTCAACAACGATCTCGACGCTTGGAAGGTTGGCCTGACGGCTGGCTACCAGGTTACGGAAGGCCTGCGCACGCTGGCAACCGTCAACTACACGAAGTTCGACGGCGACGCAGCTGACGCGCTCGTATCCGACGACCAGTGGACTGGCTTCGTTCGCCTTCAGCGCGACTTCTAATATCACTTGACCTCACGGTCATTGATGGAAAACCCGGCAGCAATGCCGGGTTTTTCGTTTTCGGACGAGACGATGCACGACGGAAACCGACGCGGGCGCAGATTATGCCGCGTCACTCAAGCCTGTGTCGCGAGAAAGTCCCTGATCGGCTCGATAACGCCGGTGAGGTGGAGGAGGGGAGCGTGACCCTGGCCGGGCACGGTCAACGAATGCAGTCCGGGATGGCGCCGGGCCATGTCCGAAACCGTCTTCTGCGACAACAGCGACGACGTCTCACCGCGGATCACCATGAGCGGCTGCTCCCGAAGGTGATCGAAAAGGGGCCAAAGGTCGGTGAGGGGCGTTTCCGCCGAGAGTTCGAGGAGCGGTGCGACGAGCGCAGGGTCGAAGTCGGGTATGATGACGCCGTTCGTCTCGCGATAGAGGCTTTGCGCCATCTCGTCCCAATCCGACGTTTGAAGGGCGGGAAAGGCTGGTCCGTGCAGCATCTTCAACTCCATGGCCGCGGCACGCCATGATGCGTAGCGGCCTTCGTCATTCAGATAGCGGGCGATGGCCAGCAGCCCGCCGATCTCGATGACGGGACCGATATCGTTGAGAATGTTGGCGCGTGAAAGTCCGGGCGCCATTCCGGGCAGAAGGTGGAGGATCAAGCCGCCACGGGATGTCCCAACGAAGATGGCGGCATCGATGTCGAGCGCGCTGCAGATCTCCAGAACATCGCCCGCCTCGACCGAGAGCTGGTAGCGGCTCGGGTCCGGGTCCCAGTCGGATCGTCCACGCCCGCGATAATCGACCGCGATCACCCGCCGCGGCTTTTCCCGATCGTTCGAGATGGCCTGCGCAAAGCCATGGAAGTCGCGGGAGTTGCGGCTGAGTCCGGGGAGGCAGACGACGGGCAGGGGATCGTCGCCATCCCCTGCACGATGAGCGGCAGGATACTCCCCCGCAAACAGCGTCAGGCCATCACGAACCCGGATGAAATGCTCGACGATGCCGTGCCTGTCCATATCCCCTCCATTCGCGGAAGTTCGTGTTGCTCCGCCGTCTCGATTCTCTCTTCTTTATAGAGGGGACGAAGACGAAAGGAAGAAAGCGGAATCGGCCTGATTAGGACGACTGCCGCCCCATCCGCAGATCCTCGACGATATCGGCACTTTGTCCGAGTCGCGATTTATAGACCTGGTAGTTCTCCATCACTCGCTGCACGTAGTTGCGCGTCTCGGCGAAAGGAATGCGCTCGATCCAGTCCACCACCTCATCGATCGATTTTCCGCGCGGATCGCCATAGCGGCCGATCCATTCCGGCACGCGGCGAGGGCCTGCATTATAGGCAATGAACGTCAGGATGTAGGAGCCGCCGAAATCATTGATCTGCTCGCCGAGATAATGCGCGCCGAGCGTTGCATTATACCCGGCATCCGTCGTCAGACGCTCCTTGGAATAGGGGATGCCATGGCGGCTCGCGACAAGCTTTGCCGTCGTCGGCAGGATCTGCAGCAGGCCGCGCGCATTGGCCGGCGACACAGCAGCCGGATTGAAGGCACTTTCCTGCCGCGCGATGGCATAGGCGAGCGCCTTGCCGGAACCCGAAATATTCGCCGTGCCCGGAATGACGCCCAAGGGAAAGGCGAGGGCCGCCACATCGATTCCGCGACCGAAGGCCAGCTTGCCGACCTGAAGTGCGAGGCTATGCGTCCGTGTCTTCTCCGACCGCGCAGAAAGAATCGCGAGCTCACCCGGACTGGTCAGGTTGTCGGCCAGCGCCAGATAGAGCCCGTCCGCCCGCCATCCGTGACCGGCCGCTTCAAGTCGGCCAATCGCGCGAACGGCTTCGCGGCTTTCGAACCGCGTGCGGTCGTCCGCCGTAGGGCTGGGATAGGTGACGTTCAGCGTCTTGCGACCGAGCTTTGCGCTGGCCAGCTGTCCATAGAATGTACCCGAAAGCGCGGCTGCCTTGGCATAATAGGTCTTAGCCTGTCCGGGTCCACCCTTCTCGGCAGCGCGGCCGAGCCAATAATAGGCGCGCGACACCGAGATCGGCCGATTGGACGCCTTGAGAATGCGCTCGAAATGCGCGGCGGCCGTTTGCCCGTCCTGAAGACCACGCAGCGCATACCAGCCGGCATGAAATTCCGCATCCACCACATCGGCGGCATCCGTGGCCACATGCGCAGCGGCAACCCGGTAGGCACCGCGGAAATCTCCGGCATCCGCCAACCCCCGGCTGATGATCCGCTGCTCGACCCACCACTCTCCCGTGTCGATCAGGCGTTCGGGGTCTTTCGGCAGTTGCGACAGGAGCTTTGCGGCCGCGACGTACTTCTCCTGCTTGCGCAACTGCTCGATCCGCACGAACAGAAAGGCCGGATCGCTGCGCCAGGACGGATCGACGGCGGCGATCAGCGCATCCGCATTCGCAGCCTTCTTCGACATGGCGATCCAGGCGCGATAGAGCGACTGCGCCTTGCCGAGATCGCTGAAGCGCGTCGCCTGCTCGAAACGGCCGCGATATAGCAGCATTTCCATGCGGCGCTTATGGTCTGCCGTCGTCAGCAGGCTTGTAAATTCCGCAAGCACCTCTGTTTCCGTCGCGGCGTCCAGCGCTTTCGTCGCCCAGAGCGTACGGAGCCGGGTTGCCGCCTGCCGCGCGTCGCCTTTCGCAACCAGCGCCCGCGCGAGAATCAGCGTGCCCTCCGACGTCTCGGGCGTGGTGCTGCCGAAGGCCGCGAGCACATCCTTCGGCGCCGGGTTCTCCCGGTAGAGCGCGCGTTCCGAGCTGGCGCGCAGCCCGCTGAGGCCCGGCCAGCCTTTCAGTTCCTGCTGCGCGCGGGCGATTTCGTAGGACGGAATGCCCTTCTGCGTCGATTGCGCGATGGCCCAGGTGAGGATGTGCCGGTCGAGCGTATCGTCGTCCATGGCGTTGCGCACCGCGATGGCGCGCACGGGATCGCGATTCGACAGTGCGTCCAAACCGTCCTTGAGGGCGGCAACGGAGGCCGGGATGGTGCTGCGCGGAATGGCGCCGGTCATGCCGCCATCCGCCATGCCGCTGAAGGCGGCCGGCGCCTTGGGAACGGGCACGAAGGCTTCCGCCGCGGATGCCACGTCTGTCGAGTGCGAACGGGGCGGTTGCGAAAGGGGCGGTTGCGAAAGGGGCGGGCGCGAAAGAGGGAGGGGGACGCCGACCGGCTCCGCCTGTGCGGCGATACTCGGGACGAAGAGCACGCCGAGTCCGAGCGTGGAAACACCCAAAGCGGCGATCAGTGTTCGATGGATGGCACCACGCATGAAGACTTTCCCGCCTATGATCAACCCGCCGTTTGGCAATCCTACCGCATTTGGCCTACCGCATTCGGCCTACCGTATTTCGCCTATCGCATTTGGCAAGCGAGACGCTAATGAAAGATTAAACCGTTCCTGGATCCTGACATTGCCCTGAACCGTGATCGTCTCGTGTTCAAAAATAAGCGTGAACCGCCTGAACCCTCAGGCCGCCTCGTCCGTTCCGCTCTGCGTCGTCGCTGCCAGTCAATGCTTGCCGCCGGAGATCGGGACGATTAAGGTGCCGGCAATTTTCTAACCGTGAAATACGGCCGAAGCATGGGTCTCCAGTGCCCGCGCGCCGTCAGGAGTCGTGCATGTTCAAGGGATCCATTCCCGCTCTCGTCACCCCGTTCACACCGGCCGGCGCCGTGGATGAGGACGCATTCGTCGATCACGTCCAGTGGGTGATCTCCGAGGGTAGTCACGGTGTCGTTCCGGTGGGAACGACGGGCGAATCCCCCACTCTGTCGCATGCCGAGCACAAGCGCGTCGTCGAACTCTGCATCGAGGCCGCCGGTGGTCGCGTTCCCGTCATCGCCGGTGCCGGGTCCAACAATACGCGCGAGGCGATCGAGCTTGCCCAGCACGCGGAGAAGGCTGGCGCCGACGGTATCCTCGTCGTGACACCTTATTATAACAAGCCGACGCAGAAGGGGCTTTATGCCCACTTTTCGGCGATCGCCGAGGCCGTCAAGCTTCCGATCGTCATCTACAATATTCCCGGCCGGTCGGTCATCGATATGTCGCCGGAAACCATGGGTGCACTGCGCAAGGCCTACCCGTCGATCCTGGGTGTGAAGGACGCGACCGGCAAGATCGAGCGCGTATCCGAACAGCGTATCACCTGTGGTCCGGATTTCGTCCAGCTTTCGGGCGAAGACGCGACGGCGCTCGGCTTCAACGCTCATGGCGGCGTCGGCTGTATTTCCGTCACGGCCAATGTCGCGCCGCGTTTGTGCGCCGCGTTCCAGGAAGCGACGCTTGCCGGCGATTTCGCCAAGGCACTCGCCTATCAGGACCAGTTGATGCCACTGCACAAGGCCATCTTCATGGAGCCGGGCGTCTGCGGATCGAAGTTCGCGCTGAACCGGCTGCGTGGCATGAGCCGGCACGTCCGCTCGCCGCTGATGTCGTCGCTTGAGCCCGCAACCGAAAGCGCGATCAAGGCAGCGCTCGTCCATGCAGGGCTGCTGAACTGATGGCCCCGAAGGGCAGCGAGCGCACCGTTCGCAAGATCGTCGCCGAAAACCGCAAGGCGCGCTACAATTACGAGATCCTCGACACTTACGAGGCAGGTCTTGTGCTGACCGGCACCGAAGTGAAGTCGCTGCGCGAAGGCAAGGCCAATATCGCCGAATCCTACGCGACGGACGAGGCCGGTGAGATATGGTTGATCAATTCCTATCTGCCGGAATATCTGCAGGCCAACCGCTTCAACCACGAGCCGCGCCGCCGCCGCAAGCTTCTGCTGTCCAAGCGCGAAGTGAACCGGCTGCAGGGGGCCGTAAACCGCGAGGGCATGTCGCTGATCCCGCTGAAGATCTATTTCAACGATCAGGGACGCGCCAAGCTCGAGCTGGCACTCGGCAAGGGCAAGAAGCTGCATGACAAGCGGGAAAGCGAGAAAGAGCGCGACTGGAACCGCCAGAAGAGTCGTCTCCTGAAGGACGGCTGAGGCGCGCAGGCGATGTTGGTCGGCGCCGGGGCGCCAATCCGGGGTTACGACGTCAGTTCAGATCGTCCTGATGCGCCGGCTCGACAACGCGTGATTGCCGCTCGGACGGATCGCGTCCGATTTCAGTCTTCAGACTGACAAGGTCGATGAAATGATCTGCCTGGCGCCGCAGGTCGTCGGCGATCATCGGCGGCTGCGTCGACATGGTGGACACCACCGATACTTTCCGTCCCTTGCGCTGCAACGCCTCCACAAGCGTGGTGAAATCGCCGTCGCCCGAAAAGATCACGAGGTGATCGACGGTTTCCGACTGCTCCATGGCATCGATAGCAAGCTCGATGTCCATATTGCCTTTAATTTTCCGACGGCCGAGCGAATCAGTAAATTCCTTGGCAGGCTTCGTCACGACCTTGTAGCCATTGTAGTCCAGCCAGTCGATCAAAGGGCGGATCGAAGAGTACTCCTGATCCTCGATCAGCGCCGTGTAATAATAGGCGCGCAGCAGATAGCCCCGCTTCTGAAAAGCTTTCAAAAGCTTACGATAATCAATGTCGAAGCCGAGGCTTTTCGACGCGGCGTACAGGTTCGCGCCATCGATAAAGAGAGCTATTTTTTCGCGGGGATCGAACATCGGCATTCCTTCAGTCCGGCGAGGAGCGCAATTTTTTCTGTCCGTTATCAGACGCGAAACAAGTGCAGACCGGGGGGATCATGATGACTGTCCTTATCGCACCAGTGATCGAGAGAAAAGTTCGATAGAAGACAAACGTCGTTCGAGCACAATTTTTCCCGGCTCACTAGTCTCGATCGGCAATGCACACATCAACATGACAAACGAACTCCTAAATATGTGGTAAGCTGTCCACTTTTCACACAGATCTAATGTTGCAACCGGGCTTTTGCAATTTTCACGATAAGGTCTCGAAACAATACTATCGGCAACGCTTACCCTTTATCGCTCGCCCTCGCATGAAAAACTTGAATTTTCAGGCCAATGGCTGTATCCGGCAACCAATCCGTTCCTGAGAGCCGGAAAGCCGCGCCAGCCTCGGCCGCTCTCGTCATCAATATCTGCGCAGGCAGGCAGCTTTTGGCCGCGCCCGGCGCTTGAACCATCGAAGGATACGCAATGGCCCGCGTTACGGTCGAAGATTGCATCGACAAGGTCGATAACCGCTTTGAGCTCGTGCTCCTCGCCAGCCACCGTGCGCGCCTGATCTCCCAGGGCGCGGCGATCACCATCGATCGCGACAACGACAAGAACCCGGTCGTGGCGCTGCGCGAGATCGCCGACGAGACCCTGTCCCCCGGCGATCTTAAAGAAGATCTGATCCACTCGCTGCAGAAGCACGTCGAGGTCGATGAGCCCGAAGCGGATCCGGCCTCCATCACGGGCAGCTCGGCAAACTTCGCGGACGCTTCCGAGGACGACGATCAACCCGAAGCCGTGACCTTCGACCGCATGACGGAAGAAGAACTGCTGGCCGGCATCGAGGGCCTCGTTCCGCCGGAAAAGAGCGACGACTACTGATCGTCCCTATCAGCATTTGATCTTCGAAGCGCCGGCATCGTCCGGCGCTTTGTCGTTTTGGCCGCCCTTCAGCTCCCGCGTCCCTTTGCATCGCAACGCCGGAGCTTCGCTGCGGCGATAAAGCGCGGAAAATTTGCGCATCTATGATTCCGATGGTGGGAAATCGACGGTAGCGCCATGATATACCGGAAGAATCGCGCCCGATTGCACCGGACGCGCTTTCAGTTGCTGCTGCGTCATGATTTAAATGGATTTCCATTAAAGGAGTGATGCTGCAGATACACAGCCCCCGCGGAGCCGCACACGCATGATGCGCCAATATGAACTCGTCGAACGGGTTCAGAAATACAAGCCCGACGTCAACGAGGCATTGCTCAACAAGGCCTACGTCTATGCCATGCAGAAGCATGGTCAGCAGAAGCGCGCCAGTGGCGACCCCTATATTTCGCATCCGCTGGAAGTCGCAGCTATCCTGACCGAAATGCACCTCGACGAGGCGACGATCGCGGTCGCGCTGCTGCACGACACCATCGAGGATACGACGGCGACGCGGGCGGAGATCGATGATCTCTTCGGAGAGGACATCGGGGCGCTGGTCGAGGGCCTGACCAAGATCAAGAAGCTCGATCTCGTCAGCCGCAAGGCCAAGCAGGCGGAAAACCTGCGAAAGCTGCTGCTGGCCATCTCCGACGACGTGCGCGTCCTCCTCGTCAAGCTTGCCGACCGGCTGCACAACATGCGCACGCTCGACCATATGTCGGCGGAAAAGCGCGCCCGGATCTCCGAGGAGACGATGGAGATCTATGCGCCGCTGGCCGGCCGCATGGGCATGCACGATATGCGCGAGGAGCTGGAAAACCTCTCCTTCCGTCACATCAATCCCGATGCCTTCGAAACCGTGACGCAGCGGCTGGACGAGCTTTCGGCGCGCAACGAGGGGCTGATCAAGAAGATCGAGGACGAGCTGGGCGATCTGCTCGCCGCCAAGGGCCTGACCGGCATCGCCGTCAAGGGGCGGCAGAAGAAGCCCTATTCCGTCTTCCGCAAGATGCAGTCCAAGTCCCTGTCCTTCGAGCAGCTGTCCGATGTCTGGGGCTTCCGGGTAATCGTCGAGGACATTCCCGCCTGTTACCGCGCACTCGGCATCGTCCACACCCGCTGGCGCGTCGTTCCCGGCAGGTTCAAGGATTATATCTCGACGCCGAAGCAGAACGACTACCAGTCGATCCACACCACCATCGTCGGCCCGTCGCGCCAGCGCATCGAGCTGCAGATCCGCACGCGGCGCATGCACGAGATCGCCGAATACGGCATCGCGGCCCATACGCTCTACAAGGATGGCGCGGAGACACAGCAGGGTGACGTCAAGCTGTCGCCGACTTCCAACGCCTATTCCTGGCTGCGCCGCACCATCGAGGCGCTGGCGGAAGGCGACAATCCGGAAGAGTTTCTGGAGCATACCAAGCTCGAGCTTTTCCAGGATCAGGTCTTCTGTTTCACGCCAAAGGGCCAGCTGATCGCCTTGCCGCGTGGCGCGACGCCGATCGATTTCGCCTATGCGGTGCACACCAATATCGGCGATACCTGCGTCGGCGCAAAGATCAACGGGCGGATCATGCCGCTGGTCACGCGGCTCGCCAATGGCGACGAGGTCGAGATCGTCCGTTCGGGCATACAGGTGCCTCCGGCGGCCTGGGAGGAGATCGTCGTCACCGGCAAGGCCCGCGCCGCCATCCGCCGTGCGACCAAGGCGGCCATCCGCAAGCAATATTCGGGTCTCGGCTTCCGCATCCTCGAGCGCACGTTCGAGCGCGCCGGCAAGCCGTTTACGCGCGAGGCAATGAAGCCGATCCTGCACCGGCTCGGCCAGAAAGAGGTCGAGGACGCCATCGCCGCCGTCGGCCGCGGCGAGCTTTCCTCCCTCGACGTGCTGCGTGCCATGCACCCCGACCACCAGGACGAACGCGTCACGCCAAAACCCTCGACGGACGACGGCTGGTTCGCGATGCGCTCCGCCGCCGGCATGGCGTTCAAGATCCCCGGTCATTCCAAGGACAGCGCGACGGCGATCGATGCCGGCGGGCCGGAAGACCTGCCGATCCGTGGCCTCTCGGGCAATGCCTTCGTTCACTTCAGCGCGTCCGGCGCCGTGCCTGGCGACCGCATCGTCGGCATCATGGAGAAGGACAAGGGGATCACCATCTATCCGATCCAGTCGCCGAGCCTGCAGCAGTTCGACGACGAATCGGAGCGGTGGATCGATGTGCGCTGGGATCTCGACCAGGCCAACAACACCCGCTTCATGGTCCGCGTGCAGGTCAACGCGCTGAACGAGCCGGGCACGCTGGCTGATATCGCCCAGTCGCTGGCCACCGGCGACATCAACATCCGCGCCATCACCATGGGGCCGATCGCCGCCGATTTCAGCGAGTTGATGCTCGATCTCGAGGTCTGGGACCTGCGCCAGCTGAACCATATGCTGACGCAGCTGAAGGAACTGCCGGTCGTCTCTACCGTGAAGCGGGTCTTTCTCTGAGCGGTCTGCCTGCAAGATAGGCTGCTGCTGAACGCGGTATGCGCCGACAGCATGGCTGCCCGCCGAACCCGGCGCTGGTGCAAAGGCAACGATACGCTTATGTTCTGGCTCGGGAGGTAAACGAAGAAAGGTTTACCAATGTTCAAGCAGATCAAGAAGCTCACCGGCGCCCTGCGCCCCCTGTCGGCAGCCGAACGCGAACTGAGCTACCTCAACGGCTCGTCCGATCGCATCGACCTCGAATACCGCCAGCGCCAGATCGACCGCGGCCTCTTCCGCAACGGCCTCTGAGCCAGGTTCATTCAAGCCGAATAAACATCCGAGCCTTGCGCTTCGTGCAAGGCTGACTTGCGCAAGCTCATTGGAGCTCGTTCCTACCAGAAGTCCTGAAATTTTCCCGGCAGGATGCGGCCATGATGGCGGCTCGACCGGGGAATGCTCAAGAGATGGCGGTTCATGATGGACAAATATCGACGAGCGGTCGGATTGTCATGCGGTGTGTCCTTTCCGGGGCCTGCGTCCGCCGCGATCTTCGGATCATCCACGCATTGCCTGAGCGCGATACCCGTCATGGGTCGATAGCTGTCCACATCGAAAACAACCCGTCCGTTGCAGCCTGCCTCCCCACGCTACGGTCGAGAAAGATGTGCCGCTGCCGTGCTGCTGAAATGCTGCACCTGCGTCGAGATTGCCTCGCATTGCCCGGGTTTGCCCCGGTTTACCATTGTTTTGCCCGGGTTTGCCATTGTACGGCCACACAGGCATCGTCTATCACAGCACTATGGTATTCAAACGTCGTCAGCCCGCATCGTTTTCGGCCCGGCTCCGCGAGCTGGTCTGGCCGCGCAAGGGGTTTACCCGCGGCCTTCGTTATCTGGCCCTGCGCATCCTGCGCCTGTCGTCGTCGCCCCATTCCATCGCCATGGGCGTTGCAGCCGGGGCCGCATCCTCCGCAACGCCCTTCGTGGGTTTCCATATTCTCCTAGCACTTGCGGCCGCTTATCTTTTCTCCGGCAACCTGATCGCCGCCGGCATTGCGACGACGCTCGCCAACCCATTGACGATTCCGGTCATTCTCGCGAGCAGCTACGAGATCGGCACGGCGATCCTCGGCTCGGGCGCCCACGCGCCGCTGGATGGCGAGGATATGCTGCACATGCTGACGCATCTGCAACTCGCCGAGCTTTGGGGTCCTGTGCTGAAGCCCCTCTTGCTCGGCAGCCTGCCGCTGGCGGCCGGCAGCGCTGTTGTCTTCTATATCGGCTCCTTCTATGCGGCCCGGCTGTTCCAGTCCCGACGCGTGTCGCGTCTCGCCGAAAAGCTCAAGGCGTCGCAAGCGGCGTAGTCCATCAACTCTTTGGATTCATCAGGTTTTCATGATCATCGGCCTTGGAAGCGACCTCATCGACATCCGCCGCATCGACAATTCGCTCAACCGTTTCGGCGAGCGCTTCATCCAGCGCTGCTTTACCGAGGTGGAAATCGCGAAATCCGAAGGCCGAAAAAACCGGTCGGCGTCCTATGCCAAGCGTTTCGCGGCCAAAGAGGCCTGTTCCAAGGCTTTGGGAACCGGGATCGGGCAGGGTGTTTTGTGGAAGGACATGGGCGTCGTCAATCTGCCCGGCGGCAAGCCGACGATGGTGCTGACCGGCGGCGCCGCCCATCGCTTGGCGAGCATGCTTCCGCACGGCCACCGCGCCGTCGTGCACCTGACGATCACCGACGACGATCCTTTGGCGCAGGCCTTCGTCATAATAGAGGCGCTGCCCGTTGCTCCGGAAGACGTTAGCGGCTAGAGGAAGGCCACGTCGAGGTTGGCGGCGCCTGACGGTGCGCGCGTTCGCAAGGTCGCTTGAGCCCGATGGGCCAAGCTCGATGCGAGCGCCATGGACCCCTGCAGACCAACGGCATTCAAACGACAACAAGCGCCGGTCAGCGGCAAACAAGGATAGACGGGCGTGGCAGAACAAATCGCAAAGAAGGACAGCGGCCTCTGGGAGAATGTGAAGGTCATTATCCAGGCCTTGCTTCTGGCCCTGGTGATCCGCACCGTGCTCTTCCAGCCTTTCACGATTCCCTCCGGCTCGATGATGCCGACGCTGCTCGTGGGCGATTATATCTTCGTCAACAAGTTCGCCTATGGCTATTCGAAATACTCGCTGCCGCGCTCGCCCGACCTCTTCAGCGGCCGTATTTTCGGCAGTGACCCGAAGCGTGGCGATATCGCCGTCTTCCGCTTCCCGCCCAATCCCGAGATCGACTATATCAAGCGCGTCATCGGCCTGCCGGGCGACCGCGTGCAGGTGCGCAACTCCATTCTCTATGTCAACGACAAGGAAGTCGCCCGCGCGCCGGACGGGGTCTTCCGGGCCGACGACCAGTACGACACCGGCGCCGACGTTCCGGTCTTCCGCGAGACGCTCGACAACGGCGTCAGCTTCGACACGCTGGACCAGTTTCCGGATTCGCGCGGCGACAACACCCGCGAGTTCGTGGTGCCGGAAGGTCATTACTTCATGATGGGCGACAACCGCGACAACTCGGCCGACAGCCGTTTCGACGTCGGTTACGTGCCGGCGGAAAACCTCGTCGGTCGCGCCAGCCTCATCTTCTTCTCGCTCGGACACGACACCTCCTTCCTGGAGATCTGGAAGTGGCCGGCAAACCTGCGCTACGACCGACTGTTCAAGGTTCTGAAGTAATGAAGCCGCGCGATCTGGGGCCGCAGGAGCGCGAGCGCCTGGAAGAAACGCTCGGCTATGTCTTCACCGACAAGGTCAGGCTCGACCGTGCTTTGACCCATTCGAGCGCCCGCAATTCCGGCGGGTCCGATTATGAGCGGCTGGAGTTTCTTGGCGATCGCGTGCTCGGTCTCTGCGTTGCGGAGTTGCTGTTCCAGACGTTTAAGACAGCAAACGAAGGCGAATTGTCGGTGCGGCTGAACCAGCTGGTCAGCGCGGAAAGCTGCGCCGCCATCTCCGACGACATCGAGCTTCATCGCTTCATCCGCGCCGGCGCCGACGTCAAGAAGCTTTCCGGCAAGCATGTGTTGAACATCCGCGCCGACGTGGTGGAAGCGCTGATCGCCGCCATCTATCTCGATGGCGGGCTGGAGGCCGCGCGCGGCTTCGTGCTCAAGCACTGGAAGGCCCGCGCGACACGCGCCGACGGTGCCCGCAGGGATGCCAAGACCGAATTGCAGGAATGGTCGCATGCGAAGTTCGGCGTCGCCCCGCAATATCGCGTGGACGACCGCTCCGGTCCCGACCACGATCCGCGCTTCACGGTGACGGTCATCATTCCCGGCGTTGCGCCCGAGACGGGCGTGGACCGTTCCAAGCGGGCCGCTGAGCAGACTGCCGCGACCCGCATTCTGGAGCGGGAAGGGGTCTGGGCCGCTTCCGGACCCTGATCATGGGCGCCTGATCCGGCGCGCAACGAACCTGTTTCAAACCTCTGGTCGCGGAAGCGATTGCGGTTCATACTCACGCCGGCAGACACGCCGGCCCTCAACGAATTGACGGATATGATGACCGAAGATCACACGGATCCTGCCGAGACCGGACAGGACGCAGCAGTCGAAACCGAAGGCGCAACGGATGTCGCCGAGAATGTCGGGCCGACACATTCCGGCTTCGTCGCCATGATCGGTGCGACGAATGCGGGCAAGTCGACGCTCGTCAACCGGCTGGTGGGCGCCAAGGTGTCGATCGTCAGCCACAAGGTGCAGACGACGCGCGCGATCGTGCGCGGCATCGCCATTCACGAGCGCGCGCAGATCGTGTTCATGGATACGCCCGGCATCTTCAAGCCGCGCCGCCGGCTCGACCGGGCCATGGTGACCACCGCCTGGGGCGGGGCGAAGGACGCCGATTTCATCATGCTGCTGGTCGACAGCGAGCGCGGGCTCAAGGGCGATGCGCAGATGATTCTGGAGGGTCTGAAGGAAGTTCACCAGCCGAAGATCCTCGTGCTCAACAAGATCGATCAGGTCTCCCGCGACGTGCTGCTTCAGCTGGCGTCCGCCGCCAACGAGGTGGTTCCTTTCGAGCGCACCTTCATGATTTCTGCGCTGACCGGCTCCGGCTGCGAGGATGTCATGGACTATCTGGCGGCAGCGCTGCCGGAGGGTCCCTGGTACTACCCGGAAGACCAGATCTCCGATCTGCCCATGCGCCAGCTGGCGGCCGAGATCACCCGCGAAAAGCTGTTCCTGCGTCTCCATCAGGAACTTCCCTATTCCTCGCATGTGGAAACCGAGGGCTGGGAGGAAAAGAAGGACGGCTCGGTGCGGATCGAGCAGGTCATCTATGTCGAGCGCGACAGCCAGAAGAAGATCGCGCTCGGCAAGAATGGCGACGCGATCAAGGCGATCTCCATGGCGGCGCGCAAGGAAATCTCCGAAATCCTGGAGCAGCCGGTCCACCTTTTCCTCTTCGTCAAGGTACGCGAAAACTGGGGCGACGACCCCGAGCGCTTCCGCGAGATGGGGCTGGAATTCCCCCGCTGATGTAAAATGGCGGAGCGATCAGGCGATTCGGTGAACGCTCCGTCCAGTCCTGCCCGGCTTGTCCGGCCGCGTGCGCCGTGGCACCTCATGATGCAGATCAGGTGCAAGGAGACGGCCGATGCCGCAGCTCGTGAATGGGGTTTGGGAAAAAGGCGATGTCGCCGCCGGCGAAATGAAGGCCGGCGCCTTCCACCGCGAACCGACCAGTTTTCGCAACTGGATCACGCCGGACGGCAGCCCGGGACCGGAGGGTCAGCCGGCCTTGAAGGCCGAGGCCGGGCGTTTCCAGCTGTTCGTCGCCTATATCTGCCCGTGGGCCTCCCGCACGCTGATGATGCGCAGCATCAAGGGCCTGACCGACATCATACCCGTCGCCATTTCGGAGCCCGAACTCGGCGAAAACGGCTGGACCTACGATCCGCCTGCCGATGCCGGGCCGCGCGTCGGTCTGATCCGCTACCAGCACGAACTCTACACGGCGTCCGATCCGCATTATACCGGCAAGGTCTCCGTGCCCGTGCTCTGGGACATCCGCGAAGGCCGGATCGTCAACAACGAGTCGGCAGACATCCTGCGCATCCTCAACGGCGGCTTCGATGAGTTGACCGGGAACCGTGGCGATCTCTATCCCGAACCCCTTCGCCCCGACATCGATCGATGGAACGCGTTGATCTATGACACGCTGAACAACGGCGTCTATCGCGCCGGCTTCGCCCGCACGCAGGCCGCCTATGAGGAGGCTGTCACAGGCGTCTTCGCGACCCTCGATACGCTTGAGGAGCATCTGTCGCAAAACCGCTATGTCGCCGGCCGCCACCTGACGGAAGCCGATATCCGCCTGTTCGTGACGCTGGTGCGCTTCGATGCCGCCTATCACGGCGCCTTCAAGTGCAACCTGCGCCGCATCGCCGACTACCCGCATCTTCAGGCCTATCTCCGCGACATCTATCAATGGCCCGGCATCGCGGAGACGGTTCGGATCGACCATATCAAGCGCGGCTATTACTCCATCGCCCACATCAACCCGACGGGCATCGTGCCGCTCGGCCCCGATCTTGATTTCACCGGCCCGCCAAGCCGGGAAGGGCTCGTGGGCGAGGGGATCGTCCAGCGCACCTGACCGCGCTCTCGCGCTTGGCGTTCCCGCTTGATCTCTCTATGGTCCGCGCGATTCGGAAACAGGAGATCGCGCCTCATGTCGCAGCCAGCACAGACGTCCCAGCGGACGGTTCCGCCGATTGCCCTCCTGATCGCGCAGGAGATCAAGGCGACGCAGGCGCAGGTCGTCTCGGCCGTCGAGCTTCTGGATGGCGGGGCGACCGTGCCGTTCATCGCCCGCTACCGCAAGGAAGTCACGGGCGGGCTCGATGACACCCAGCTGCGCACGCTCGCCGAACGACTGGTCTATCTGCGAGAGCTGGAAGCCCGGCGAAATTCCATTGTCGAGTCGATCCGCGGTCAGGGTAAGCTCACCGACGACCTCGAACGCAAGATCGCCGGCGTGACGACAAAGGCGGAGCTTGAGGACATCTATCTTCCCTATAAGCCGAAGCGGCGCACGAAAGCCGAGATCGCCCGTGAAAAAGGCCTCGGGCCGCTTGCCGAAGCCATCCTCCTCGATCGCCGCATCGCGCCTGCCGACCGCGCCGCCTCGTTTCTTTCCGCCGATGTGCCGGACGTGAAGGCGGCGCTCGAAGGTGCGCGCGACATCGTCGCCGAAGGCATTGTGGAGAATGCCGACCTGCTCGGCCGGCTGCGCGGCCATATGCGCGCCGGCGCGTTTCTTCGCGCGAAGGTCGTCGCCGGCAAGGAAGCGGCCGGTGCCAAGTTCTCCGATTATTTCGACCATTCCGAACGCTGGGCGACCGCGCCCGGCCACCGGGCGCTGGCCATGCTGCGCGGCTGGAACGAGGAAATCCTCTCCGTCGATATCGTCGTGGACGAGGCCGATCCGTCGCCCGTCAAACCGGTCGAAAGCATCATCGCCGCCGCCTGCCAGATCGGCAGCCTGCCCGGCGACCAGTGGCTGATGGATGTCATTCGCTGGACATGGCGCGTCAAGCTCTCCACGTCGCTGTCGCTCGACCTGATGCGCGAACTGCGCGAACGGGCCGAGGAGGAGGCGATCCACGTTTTTGCGCGGAACCTCAAGGACCTGCTGCTGGCGGCGCCCGCGGGCTCCCGCGCCACGATGGGTCTCGATCCGGGCATTCGCACCGGCGTGAAGGTGGCCATCGTGGATGGAACCGGCAAGTTGCTGGAAACCACAACGGTCTATCCCTTTCCGCCGAAGAACGACGTGCGCGGCGCGCAGGCCGAAATCGCAAGGCTCGTCGCCCGCCATAAGGTGGAGCTGATCTCCATCGGCAACGGCACCGGCAGCCGCGAGACCGAGCGGCTGGTTGCGGATATGCTCGCGACCTTGCCGGGCCAGAAGCCCACAAAGGTCATCGTGTCCGAAGCCGGAGCCTCGATCTATTCGGCCTCGCAGGCCGCAGCCGACGAATTTCCGACGCTCGACGTCTCGCTGCGCGGCGCGGTCTCCATTGCCCGCAGGCTGCAGGACCCGCTGGCCGAACTCGTGAAGATCGAGCCGAAATCCATCGGTGTCGGGCAATACCAGCATGATGTCGATCAGGGACGCCTGAGCCGATCGCTGGATGCCGTGGTGGAAGATGCGGTGAATGCCGTCGGCGTCGATCTGAACACGGCATCCGCGCCGCTTCTGTCGCGCGTGTCCGGCCTCAGCCGCGCGACGGCGGAAGCGATCGTCGCACATCGCGATGCGATCGGTCCGTTCAAGACGCGCACGGAACTGAAGACGGTGCCGCGCCTCGGCGCGCGCACCTTCGAACAATGCGCCGGCTTCCTGCGCATTCCCGGCGGCAAGGAGCCGCTCGATGCCTCCTCGGTCCACCCGGAAGCCTATGGCGTCGCCAAGAAGATCATTTCCGCCTGCGGCCGCGATGTCCGCACCGTGATGGGCGATTCTCAGCTCCTGAAGTCGCTCGACCCGAAGGTCTTCGTGGATGACCGCTTCGGCCTCCCGACCATTCGCGACATCCTGTCGGAACTCGAAAAGCCCGGCCGCGACCCGCGCCCGAGTTTCAAGACCGCGACCTTTGCCGACGGGATCGACGACATCAAGGACCTGAAGCCCGGCATGCTGCTGGAGGGAACAGTGACCAATGTCGCGGCCTTCGGCGCCTTCGTGGATATCGGCGTCCATCAGGACGGGCTCGTGCACGTGTCGCAGCTGGCCGACCGGTTCGTAAAGGATCCGCATGAGGTGGTGAAGGCTGGCGATGTGGTGAAGGTGCGCGTGACGGAAGTGGATGTTCCGCGCAAGCGCATCGGTCTCACCATGCGCAAGGATGGCGGCGAGGCGGGCGGGAGGCCTGCATCTCCGGCCGAGCCCCGGCGCGATCATCGGCCGATCAAGCAGGAGAAACCGGCGCCGGCGGCCACCGGTGCGCTGGGCGAAGCGCTGTTGCGGGCGGCAAAGCGAACGTAAGGCGCGACACTTGTCATTTTCCGGCAGGCGTTTCATACCTGATGCAGGAACCGATGTGAGGAACACATGGCAGTATTGGTGACGGGCGGTGGCGGCTATATCGGCAGCCATATGGTATGGGCGCTTCTGGAAGCGGGGGAAGAGGTCGTCGTCATCGACCGGCTTTCCACCGGCTTCCGCTGGGCGATCGCGCCGGAAGCGCGGATGTACGAGGGCGACATCGCGGATGCGGCGCTGCTGTCGCGGATCTTCTCGGAAAATGCCATCGATGCCGTCATTCACTTCGCCGGATCGATCGTCGTACCCGACAGCGTCAGCGATCCGCTCGGCTATTACGAGAACAACACGGTTAAATCGCGCGCGCTTATCGCCAGCGTCGTCGAGGCTGGCATCCCGCATTTCGTGTTCTCCTCCACCGCTGCCGTCTACGGTACGCCGGAGGTGCTGGAACCCGTGTCGGAAACCGTGCAACTGCGCCCGGAATCGCCCTACGGCTCCTCGAAGCTGATGACCGAAATCATGTTGCGCGACGCTGCCGCCGCGCACGACCTGACCTATACGGTGCTGCGCTACTTCAACGTGGCGGGTGCGGACCCGAAGGGACGCTCCGGCCAGTCGTCGAAGACATCGACACACCTCATCAAGATCGCCTGCGCCGTGGCGCTCGGCAAGCGCCCCTCGATGAGCGTTTTCGGTACGGATTACCCGACGCCGGATGGCACCTGCGTGCGCGACTACATCCATGTGTGGGACCTGGTGCAGGCGCATCTGAAGGCTTTGCAGCGCATGCGCGCCGGGGGAGGCTCCCTGGTTGCCAATTGCGGCTACGGCCACGGTTTCTCGGTGCTCGAGGTTCTCGATACGGTCAAGCGCGTCAACGGCTCGGATCTTGCCGTCGCGTTTGCCCCCCGCCGCGCCGGCGACCCGGCCATGATCGTTGCGAACCCGGCTCTCGCCATGAAGGAACTCGGTTGGGTGCCGGAATATGACGATCTCGACACGATCGTCCGCCACGCCCTGGAATGGGAAGACCGCCTCTCGCGGCGGAACGCCACCGACTGATGCCACCGGCCGGATCGTGAGATTGCCTGCCTCCGCATGGGTATCTGCAGCACGTTTCCGTGCGGAAAGATGTCCAGTCGTGTTTGCAACATACAGGTCGTTACGAGGTTGGTTGTCACGGAACATGTTTGAAGTGTTCATCACCCGGCATATTAGGATATGGCGTTGAAGGGTCGTCTTTTTTGGAAAGTGAGTGATGATGAAAGTTGCAGTTGCCGGTCTCGGCTATGTCGGCATCTCGAACGCGATGCTGCTGGCACAGCATAACGAGGTGGTTGCCTACGATACCAATATCGACAAGGTGAACTTGCTAAATGCAGGAAAGTCGCCGATCGTCGATCCCGAGGTCTCGGAATATCTCGGCCGCTCCCTGAATTTCCGCGCAACCGGCGACGCGGCCGTTGCCTATGCCGGAGCCGACTATGTCATCATAGCCACGCCGACGAACTACGACACCGTGACCAACCACTTCGATACGCGATCCGTCGAAGCGGCGATCGCAGACGTGTTCGCGGTCAATCCGACGGCTGTCATCGTCATCAAGTCCACGATCCCGGTCGGCTACACGCAGCGCCTGCGCGCGAGCCTCGGACGTGACAACATCATCTTTTCCCCGGAGTTTCTGCGCGAGGGCAAGGCGCTCTACGACAACCTTCACCCGTCGCGCATCGTGGTCGGTGAGCAGTCGGAGCGGGCGCAGACCTTCGCCGACATGCTGCTGGGCGGCGCCATCAAGAAGGATGTGCAGATCCTCCTGACGGATTCGAGCGAGGCCGAGGCCATCAAGCTCTTCTCCAATACCTATCTTGCCATGCGCGTCGCCTATTTCAACGAACTCGACACTTATGCGGAGCTTCATGGCCTGAACGCGCGCCAGATCATCAACGGCGTCGGCCTCGACCCGCGGATCGGCACGCACTACAACAACCCGTCCTTCGGCTATGGCGGCTATTGCCTGCCCAAGGATACCAAGCAGTTGCTGGCGAACTACAGCAAGGTGCCCCAGGCCCTGATCAGCGCCATCGTCACCGCCAACACGACGCGCAAGGACTTCGTCGCGGAGAGCATTCTGCGCCGCAACCCGAAGCGGGTGGGCATTTATCGCCTGGTCATGAAGGCGGGCTCGGACAACTTCCGCGATTCGTCCATTCAGGGCATCATGAAGCGGCTGAAGGCGAAGGGCATCGAGGTCGTGGTCTTCGAGCCGGCGCTGCCGGGCGAGGATTTCTTCAAGTCGCCCCTGATCCGTGATCTCGAGGTCTTCAAGCAGACCTGTGACGTCATCGTCGCCAATCGCTACACGCCGGAACTGAAGGACGTGGCGGCAAAGGTCTACACGCGGGATCTGTTCGGCTCGGACTGAGCCGGGTCAGGTCCGCTGCGGTGTACATGTGAGATAAAAGGGCGCATGTCGGGAACGGCGTGCGCTCTTTGCATTTGCCGCATGAGGATCATCCATCACAGCGAACTGACGCTATGCAGAATGAGGCTCCAGGTTGCGATCGATAAGCCGAAGGCGGCGGATAGGCTCTTGAGGCGAAGGGTCATCGGGCTCTCCAGGTCGTTTCCGGAACCCTAGGCGCACGCATCTTATGACGCCGTTAAATCCAGCCTGAACGGCCTCCAAACCCGAGAATTCCAGAAGACACAGCTAAAAAACGGTTCATTTTTCGTGCTTTCCGACTAGAGGCGTGCGGCATCCGCATGCTTTCCCTGGCCGCGTCGTGACATGCGATCCGCCAGCCATGCATTTCGCGCATAGCAGCCGTCCATAGTTAATCAAGTGTATATTGCTTAGTGACTCCTGATTTAGAGTGAGGCATATTGCGATGCAGCATGAAGATGCGTTCGCTCGGAGGTTGGTATGAAGGAGTTTGGTGCGATGACATACGTGACCGCGGTTCCGACCTCGCCAGCCGCCTATCGCGGTCCGCTGACGACCGTCGGGCATTCCGGAAGCCGAACGGCGCATCTGGCGGCGAAGCGCGCGCTCGATATCGCCGTTTCTTTCACGGCTCTGGCGAGCCTGCTGCCGTTCTTCGTTCTCGTCTGCATCGCGATCCGGCTGGAAAGCAAGGGCTCGCCGATCTTCAGCCAGGTCCGCTGGGGCGTGAACTGCACGCGTATCCGCATCTACAAATTCCGCAGCATGCGGACGGATCTCTGCGACGCCAGCGGCGTCGCGCAGACGACGAAGAACGATCCGCGGATCACCCGTCTCGGGGCCATCCTCCGCAAGACCAGTATCGACGAGCTTCCGCAGCTTGTGAACGTGCTTCTCGGGCATATGTCGCTGGTCGGCCCGCGCTGCCACGCCGTCGGCATGCTGGCGGCTGACCGTCTCTACGAAGACCTCGTGCCGCATTATCACGATCGTCATAGGATCAAGCCGGGCCTCACGGGCCTCGCCCAAGTCCGGGGCTTGCGCGGCCCGACGACGGACGCTGCCAAGGCCCGCGCCCGCATTGCCTGCGACATCTACTACATGCACAACTACTCGTTCTGGATGGATATGAGCATCATTGGCCGGACGATCATGTCCGAACTGCGCGGCGGTAGCGGGTTCTGAAGATGCAAGCGCGCTGGCGGGCTCCTTACGCGGTCGCAACGATGCGCCGCCTGGTGTCACGCTCCCGTTTTTCATGAGATGATGTCTGTTACGGGCGCCGGTCGGGCGCCCTTTTTCGTTCTGCCGTAGCGCGTGAAGGCCCGTTACAAGGGCTCTGGTGCACGTGTGTTCGCTTGGCAGCGTCCGGAGCGCAGCCGCAAAGCCGATCAGATGAGGCTGGCAACCCCGTTGGCGATCTTGAGGACGGTCAGACGACCGCTCCGGAAGGCCCCTGTGTCGAGAGCGATACGATCCTCGCGAAACTCGGGCTCCCGCACGATCGTGTGCCCGTGGACGACGACCACCGGCATCTGCGGGCCGTCGGTGAGGAAGGGCTCGCGAATCCACATCAGGTGTTCGTCCGTCTGGAGATCGAGCGGCCGGCCGGGGTAGAGGCCGGCATGAACGAAGATATGCCGGGGGCCTATGCTGGCTGCGACCGGAAGCAGTTTCAGGAACAGCTTGTGCGAGTCGGGCACGTGCGACCGCACGGCCTCGGCCAGCTTGCGGGGCGAGGCCGAGAGCCGAAGGATGTCCGCATCATACATGCCGTAGGAGCGCAACGTCTCGTGTCCGCCCAACGACAGCCAGCGGCGCGGGTCCGCCTGCGTGCAGAGAACGGCATGAAAGATCTGGTCGTGATTGCCGCACAGCATGATCCGGTGCGCTTTCTCGATGGAGCCCTCGATCAGGTGCTCGATCACGCCGGCCGAATTCGGCCCGCGGTCTACATAGTCTCCGAGGTAGACGATGATCGCCGTTCTCTCCGTAACCTCGCGATCCGCCGCTATTCGCCGTTCGGCTTCATGGAGGGCATGCAGGCAGCCGTGAATGTCCGGGACGACATAGATGCTCCCACCCATATCCCACTGTCGAAGGTCCAGTCGTTGTCGAGGGGCGGCTTGCCTCTCTCTACGCTGTGAATTTTGTTTCAAAGGCGTCCACATTATTTAAGGCATCACTGTACATCGTGCGCCTGTCAAGATAGTCGTATAGCCAAGGCCTTAAATGACTAAAATCTCAAAATCTAAAGTCAGCAACGATAATTTAATGAATGCTTAACCACGCTTCTTCATTCTTGCGTTAGAAGGCGCTTGTGGAGTGCGTGATTCTCGAAACGCTCTGGGCATGGCTGGCTGGTCTCAAATCGCCGCATCCGGCAATCGCTCATCGTAGTCTATTGAAGGTCGCTGGTCTGCACGACCTATTGCAGGAGAGTTTCTTGTCATACCGTCTGTGCATCAGCGTTATCGCTCTATCCGCGACGACCTTCGTCGCCGGCTGCACCTCCCTGCCGAGTTCGGGTCCAGCTTCGGAGCAGGTCGAGCAACAGGCCGCCCTCAAGGTGGTGAACACACGGTCCGTGTCGCGGAAGCGGCCTGGCGTCGATTATGCGCTCGTCGATATCAGTGCCGCGGTTCTCGCCAATGTCGCGCAGGCGACGACGCCGACGTTGCAGGGCAGCTTCGGCAACCGTCGCGGCGGCGTGCCGAACCTCCCCTTGGGGATCGGTGACATCATCAGCGTCACGGTGTTCGAGTCCCAGTCGGGCGGTCTGTTCATTCCAGCCGATGCCGGCTCGCGCTCCGGCAATTTCGTTACCATGCCCAACCAGACGATCGACCAGAGCGGGCGCATCTCCATTCCCTATGCCGGTCGCATCCGCGTTGCCGGGCGGACGACGAGTTCCGTGCAGGACGAGCTCCAGCAGCTTCTGGCCAACCGCGCCATCGAGCCGCAGGTGGTCATCTCCAAGGTTGCCAGCCGCTCGGCCCAGGTTGCGGTTCTCGGTGACGTCAATAGTCCGGCCAAGGTCGAGCTGACGGAAGCCGGCGACCGTATTCTCGACGTCATCTCCCAGGCGGGCGGTCTCAGCACCCCCCGTCTCGAGACCTATGTCACGCTGCAGCGCGGCCCGCGGACGGCCACGGTCCTCTACGACTATCTGATCAACACGCCGGCCGAGAACATCTTCATGGTCCCCGGCGATACCGTGATCGTCAACCGCGAGCGTCGCACCTTCCTCGCCTTCGGCGCATCCGGCCAGAACGGGCGCATCGATTTCGAGGATGCGGACCTGACGCTCGGAGAGGCGCTCGGCAAGGCCGGCGGTCTTCTCGACAATCGCGCCGATCCCGAGCAGGTGCTTCTCTACCGCGTCGTCGATCGCAACTTCCTGAAGCAGCTGCACGTCGATGTCAGCCGCTACCCGAGCGATCAGATCCCCGTGGTGTTCCGCGCCAATCTGCGCGATCCCTCCGCGATGTTCATGATCCAGAAGTTCCCGATGCAGGACAAGGACATCGTCTACATCACCAATTCGAAGGCAACGGAGCTGATCAAGTTCCTCGACGTGGTGAACTCGGTGTCCTCGACGGCATCCGGCGTTTCGACCGACATCGTGAGAACACGCGATGCCGTGAAGGATCTGTAGGAACAGTATGTCGAAGGGCGTCCGGAAGAGACCGGGCGCCTGTCCACGGCGGAGAGACGATTTCAAGCTCTGATCTATGGCGGGGCGAGGGTAACAGCAGAAGGCAAGGTCAAGTCGCGAGACGTCAACGCGTGCGGCTAGGGTATCCTGTCGATTGATTAAGTGTAAGTCTATGCCTACTAAGTATTAAATTGCTGCGTTGCAAAAAAACATCTGGTTTTACAGTGTCCATCTCTGCCATGATGGTGCGAAACAGTCGTTCCGGCGTTGCATCATTAAGGCGTACAGACATTGGATAAGGCCCAGACAAGCGAGTTTCTTCCTTCTCAGAACGAGAGCGGGATCGATCTCAACGAGATCATCTCCACCATCAAGCGGCAGTGGAGGATCGTGGCGCTGTGCGGCATCCTGATGCTGTTTCTCGGTGCCGCGTTTGCCTTCACGGCGACGCCGAAATACACGGCATCCTCGACGCTCTTCATTGATGGCGACAACAAGCAGATCGCCGATCAGCTGCTCTCCGACGGCAACCGGAACTCCGGCTACCCGACGCGGGACGATGACGCGACGGTGCTCAGCGAGGTCGAGATTCTGCGGTCCGAGCGCGTTGCCACCCTTGTGGTCGAACGGCTCGACCTCACGAACGCCCCCGAATTCCAGAAGCGAACGCCATCGCTCGTGTCCACGGTGGTCACGACACTGAAGTCGCTGGTCGCTTCGGACACGGCGCCGAAGGCGGAGGATGTCGAGGCTCTCAAGCAGAGCGTCAAGGAAGCCCTGATGCGGAACACCTCCGCATCCCGCGTCGGCCGGACCTATATCCTGGAGGTCGAGTACGTTTCCCGATCGCCCGAAACCGCGGCGAAGATCGCCAATGCCATTGTCGATGCCTATCTGGAGGACCAGTACAACTCGAAGTTCGATGCAACGCGGCGCGCCAGCGACTGGCTGCAGACGCGGATCGAGGCGCTTCGTCAGAAGTCACTCGACAGTGACCTGCTCGTGCAGAAGTTCCGGGCGGAAAAGGGCCTGATTGCGACCGGCGGCGAACTCGTCAGCGAGCAGCAGCTGACGCAGATCAACACCAATCTCGTCAAGGCACAGAGCGCGGCAGCCGATGCCAAGTCCAAGTACGACAGCGTTCAGGCTGTCGTGGCGAGCGGCGATATCCGTTCGGCCGTCGTCGGCTCGCTCGAAAGCCCCGTGATCAACAAGCTTCAGCAGGAGGCACTCGACGTGTCCCGGCGCGAGGCCGAGATCTCCAAGCGCTTCGGCCGGGAGCACTATCAGGCCGTTCTTCTGCGCTCCAAGCTTCAGGAATATGACGAGGTCATGTTCAAGGAGCTTCGCCGCATTGCCGATACCTACCGGCAGGAATACGAGGTTGCGTCGGCGAGCCAGAAGGCCCTTGAAGGACAGGTTGCTGCGGCAACGAGCACCTCTGCCGTCGCAAACGACGATCTCGTCCAGCTGCGCGAATACGAGCGCGCGGCGGAAACCTACAAGACGCTCTACGAGACCTATCTCCAGCGCTTCCAGGAAGCGAGCCAGCGGGAAAGCTTCCCTGTGACCGCTGCCCGCGTGGTCACGCGGGCAGAGCCTCCCCAGGATGCCAGCTACCCGAAGAGGCCGCTGATCCTCGCGCTCGCTCTCGTCATGGGCTGTGGCGTCGGCGCGGCCATCGGTGCCTATCGCGAGTTCGGGGAACGGTTTTTCCGCACGGGCGAGCAGGTCCAGAAGGAACTCTCCATGGAGTTCATCGGCCAGATCCCGCTGGAAAAGCACGAAGCAGGCGGCGCAAAGCTGGATGCGTCTCGGGTCGGACCCCGCGGCGTGCTGAGCAAATCGAACCTCGATCGCTACATCATCGATCATCCGCTCTCGTCCTTTGCGGAAACCATCCGCAGCGCCAAGATCGCGGCGGACTTCAAGGCGGGGCATAAGCCCGGCCGGGTCATCGGGATGGTTTCGGTCCTGCCACGGGAGGGCAAGTCCACGGTGGCCTTGAACTTCGCCCAGCATCTGGCCAAGCAAGGTTCCCGGACACTGCTGATCGACGCCGACTTGCGCAATCCCGGCGCCACGCGCGCCATCGGTGCCAATGCCCGCAGCGGCCTCTACGAGGTGCTCAGTGAAAGCCAGGCAGTGGAAGACGTTCTGTTGACCGACGTCGAAACGGGCCTCGTTTTCCTGCCGACCATCATCAAGCAGCGGATCCTGTTCTCCGCCGAACTGCTTTCGTCGGACGCGATGAACGACCTGCTGGCCTCGTTCTGCAAGACCTTCGATTACGTTGTACTCGATCTCCCGCCGCTCGGCCCAGTGGTCGACGCGCGCGCCATCTCCAGCAAGATCGACAGCTTCCTGATGATCATCGAATGGGGTTCAACGGCACGCCGGATCGTTCGGACGGCCGTCCAGACACACCCCGGCATCATGCGCAAATGCGCAGGCGTCATCCTGAACAAGGTCGATCTGAGCAAGGTCAAGCTCTACCTTCACCAGGACGAGAACTTCTACCACAACAGTCGCTATGGCGATTATTATCTGGAAACCAAATAGGCATGTCGGGCCGGCGCTTATCAAGGAGCGCCGGTTCAGGTGCTCGAGGTTCTCAAACGCCGTGTTTCATCTGTGAAGCCACCGGCACGACAGTCGGCGTAGTCTCACGCCTCGTTGGCTGGCCGTCCCGACCTTTATCGTCGGCGCTGCACATCTCTTCCGGTTTGAGGAAGGATGCTGCCTCAAGCCTGGGGATAATGTTCGTCATACCAGTCGACGAACCGGCCGACGCCTTCGGCGAGCGTTACCTTCGGCTGGAAGCTGGTGAGCGCCTTGAGCAGATCCGGCGACGCGTAGGTGCGCTGCATATCGCCCGGCTGCATCGGCAGCATGTTCTTGATGGCCGTGAGGCCGAGCCGCTGCTCGATCGTTTCAATGAAGGTCAGGAGTTCGATCGGTTGACCACCGGCGATGTTGACGGTGCGGAAGGGTGCATGGTGCGACAGGCTGTCGGCCACCGCGCCATCGCGAAGGCGAGATGCTTCCGCGGGAACGGCCTGCGACAGCCGAAGAATACCGTCCACGAGATCATCGATATAGGTGAAGTCGCGGCTCATGCGCCCTTCGCCATAGACGTCGATGGGGCGTCCCTGACGAATGGCTTCCACGAACTTGAACAAGGCCATGTCGGGCCGTCCCCACGGGCCATATACCGTGAAGAAGCGGAAAGCCGTCGTCGGTACGGCAAAAAGGTGGGCATAGCTGTGCGCCATCAGCTCCATGGACTTCTTGGTGGCCGCGTAGAGCGACATCGGCTCGTCCGCGCGATCGTCTTCCTCGAACGGCACCTTTTCATTGGAACCATAGACCGAAGAGGTCGAGGCGATGAGCAGGTGCTGCGGCTGGATGTCCCGCGCGATGTCGATGACGTTGAACGAGCCGACAAGGTTGGAATCGATGTAGGAGCGGGGCTCCTTCAGGCTGTAGCGAACGCCGGCCTGCGCTGCGAGATGAAGGATGACATCGGGCTTTGCCGTCTCGATGGCCGCCGCCAGCGCAGCGCGATCCTCCAGCCGGCCGATCACACCGGTAAAGCCTTCGAACCGTTCGAGTAGGGCGTGCCGCTTCCGCTTCAGTTCCACATCGTAATAGGGCGTCATAGCATCGAATCCGACGACCGTATGGCCCTCACTGACGAGGCGGTAAGCGAGGTGAAAGCCAATGAAGCCAGCGGTTCCGGTAATAAAATAGCGCATGCTCATCCCATCAAGGCTTACGAAGAGGCCGTCGCCCGATCGGGAGATCGGATCATATGCCACGCCATGGGCCTTTAACCCGCACAAGGCGACCTGTCGACATAGGAGAAGGCCTGACGCAGCTTGAAGATGAAAAATATCTAATGTAGGCTTCGCAAAGTTGATGTCCGGCCGGTTCACGCAACCAGCCTGCCAATCTGGCACGGTTGCAACGGCGATGACCTCACCGAAAAGGTTTCGAAGGAGTGCAGTTTGGACGATACAGCTATCCGAATCGTCTTTGGGCATTCCCGCCACGCGGATGATTGCCGCCTTGCGGTGCAGTCTCCGTGATCGGCAGACCGCACGTTCCCCAGCGCATCACCGCACGTCACGGTTTCTGGCGCAGTCTCCTTGCACCCGTTCTCGCCCTTGTCTTTGCCGCGGCCCCGCTCACGGCGCCCATTGCCACAGCCGATGACACGCAGCCCACCTTCCGCGTGAAGAAAGGCGTGAATGTCTTTCCCTTTCTCTGGACGCCGACGCCACTGAAGAATGGCCGGTTCCTTGGCGCAGGCTATGTTCCCGTCAGGTCTTATTTCCCGCTCTCGAACTTTTCGGGCATCAAGGCCATGGGCTTCGACCATGTCCGTCTCCCGGTCAATGTCGGCCCCCTAGTGCTCGCCAGTGCGGACGAACTGCAGGCGCGCGCCGACTACGTCTTTGCCCAGGTGGATGCCATTTCCGCACTCGGCCTGAAGGTTCTCGTTGATATTCACACGCCGGACAAGGACCGAAACTCCCCTTACGACGCCCAATCCCTGGTCGAGGGGCCGGGGATGTTCGACGCTCTGACACGCGTCGTTGCCGCGTTTGCCGAGAGGACGGCCAGCCGTCCGTCAGATCGGGTGGCGTTGGAACTCTTCAACGAACCGCAGATCGAATGCCAAACAGTCGGGCTCTGGGAAGGCTACCTGAAAACGCTGGTCTCCGTCGCGCGTCGCATTGCGCCGGATCATACGCTCGTGGTCACCGGCGCCTGTGGCGGAAGCCTCTTCGGTCTGCTTCGGCTCGACCCCTCAAGCTTCGACGATCCGAACATTCTCTACTCTGTGCATTACTACTCGCCGCCCGAGTTCATCTTCCAAGGCTATGCACCGGTGACGCAGGATCGTGCCGCCCGGTATCCGCCTTTGTTTCGATGGCCCGCCACCGCGCAAGGGGCAAGCGAATCGGTCCTCGCATTCGGTCATAGCGTCGCCGATCTCTGGAGCAAGCCGTCGTCTTGGGGGTATATCAGCTCTCGGTTCTGGCAGCTCGTCGTCTACTACGGCCGTGGCTATGATGCCGGTGATATCCGGCAGGACTTCGAGGGCGCGCTTGCCTGGGCCGAACGCTACGACATCCCTCCCGAACGCCTGTATCTCGGCGAATTCGGCGCGCCGAGACCCAAATTGGGTCTTCTGCCGGATTACAATGCCGATCGGCTTGCCTGGCTGTCTGCGGTGCGCCAGCAGGCCGAGGCGAGCGGTATTCCCTGGTCCTATTGGTGTTACGGCAGCTATTTCGGCCTGTTCGACGAGGCCAGCGGCGAACGGGACGCGGACATGTTCGTCTCGCTTGGTTTGAACATCCCCTAAAGCTGAAGCCGGCGACCTTGCCGGTCCAAACCATCTCCGGATCTTGAGGATTTCATGACGAAGCCCGTGTTACTGCTGCGGTCGGTCGCGGCCAAAGCCAGCCGTGTCAGCCTGTCGATGGCGGGAACGCTGGCGATCGCCGGGTCGAACTTTCTTCTGTCGCTCGTGCTGATCCCGCTGCTCGTGCCGGCCGACTACGGCTTCTTCATCTTCGGGCAGGTGCTCACGGCCTTCAGCTACAGCATCGTGAATGCCATGGGCGGAACGCCGCTCTCGATCACGCTGAACAGGGGCACCCCGGACTGGCAACCGGAGTATCTGGCCATCATGAAGGTGGATGCGATTCTCTCCGTGCTCGCCGGCCTGGTCGCCATCGGGTCCGGCTTCGTGTTCGACATGCCGCTGCCGGTGACGCTCTTCATGGGTTTGTTCACCTTCGCGGCAGCGCTTCGCTGGGGTTTTCGCTGTGCGGAGTTCGCGCGTCACAGGGTGAAATCGACCGGTATTTCCGACTTGATCTACGCCTCCGTCGTCGTCATCGGTTGCGTCGTCATGTTTTTCGGACATTGGGGCGAGACGCTTCTGGTGGCCAGCATCACGGTGGCGACGGCCGCCAGCCTCTCGGCGATCTATCTCTGGCTGTCGCTGGAGAACGTCGATGGCAGGAGCCGGCTCTCGCACTATGCCGGTGTCTGGAAAGGCCAGTCTCGCTGGGCGCTTCTCGGCGTTGTCACCACGGAAATGACCTCCAACGGCCATGCCTACCTCGTCACGCTCATGGCAGGGCCGCAGGCCTTTGCGCCGATCGCCGTTGCCGCATTATTCTGGCGCCCGCTGACGGTCGTTCTGCCCTCGCTGATGCTCATCGAACGGCCGGTCATGGCGCGGCAGCTTGCCAAGGGTGATGTCGAGGGCGCTCGCAGCACGGCCAGATCGTTCCTCCGCATCGTCCTGACAATTCTTGCCGGCAATGTCGTCCTGGCCGTCGCCGTCACCCTCATCTTTCACGACAAGGTCGCGAGCCTGCCCTATGAGGCGAGTACGCTCTATGTCGCCTGCGGTCTCTGGTTCATCGTGGTTCTCATTCAGTCGATGCGCATTCCCGCAAGCAGCCTCATCCAGGCGGCGCGGCAGTTCAAACCTCTCGCACAGACCAGCCTTGTTGCCGCACCCGTCACCATGACGATCGCGGCGGTCATCATCTACACGGTGAGCCCGATTGCCTCGATCGTCGGCATCATCGCGGGTGAGGTTGTGATGACGGCGCTCGTCTTTCGCCTGACGCGTCGGAAGCAATTGTTCGATCACCCCGTCTGATCGTCGCTGTCGTTCATCTAGGGTTGTATGAAATCACAAAATGTGCTCATGGAATGTGCTTCCCACCATAAACATTGGAGTACGCCTCGGTTGCGTTCATCGCGAGGGATATTGAGATTCCATTCATAAAATATCTTTTAGTGATGCTTAACTTAGACTAGGTATCGTGGCGCATGAGAGGAAGGGGCCTTGGAATGCACTGGCTGAACGCATGCTTTTCAGGGTCTATCCGTCAAAGGGTTAATGTCGCCCAATTTGCCGCGCCCACAGTTCTCTCTCTCCATTCGTGTGCCGACGGAACGAATGTTGCGGGATGCCGGAAAGCGTGAATACCCTTCTAGCTCCGACCAAAGAAAGCATCGTGCCGAAACAAGCAGAAAACGAAGACTCGGTGATCGTTGCCGGGGTCAGGGTCACGCGGAAAAGCCGTGCCGAACTGACCGACCATGTCGTGCAGGCCACGCTCGATGCAACAGCCCATGCACCGCGCCTTTTGTTCGATTTCAATGGACATGCGGTCGGCCTCTGCCGATCCGATCCACGCTATGCGGAGAGCCTGGTGAAGGCCGACGTCGTGCACGTCGACAGTGAACCGCTGGTCATGGTATCGCGCCTGCTCACGACGACGCCGGTGCGAGGGCGCAGCGCGACGACCGACCTCTTCTACGATTTTGCCGAAGGTTTCCAGGCAAACGGCATTTCCTGCTATTTTCTCGGCGCGACCGACGCTGTCATCGAGGAATGCGTCGCCCGCATGAGTTTCCTTTATCCCCAGTTGATCATCGCCGGTTATCGCAACGGCTATTTCGATGAGGCCGCCTTGCCGGATGTCGTCGCGGACATCAATGCCACGAAGGCGGACGTCCTGTGGGTCGGCCTCGGCAAGCCGAAAGAGCAACTCGTCTCGCTGATGATCCGTGACCACTTCGAAGGTCGCTGGATCATTACATGCGGTGGTTGTTTCGATTTTGCTGCGGGCCATTACCAGCGTGCACCGCTGTTCCTGCAGGAGATCGGCCTCGAATGGCTGCACCGCATGGTGCTGCGCCCCAGGCAGCTATTCTGGCGTTACCTCACGACAAACCCGGTCGCTCTTTATATTGCATTGCGGCAGACACGGGCTGTGAACGTGCCGAAGCGCAGAGCGTAAGCCTGCTGTTACTTATTGAAATCGTTGAAAAATGAACCTCACAGGAAATTTTTTTTTGCATTGCAGCAAAACTATGCGATAGCTTTCTACTAAATGAGATTAGAATATTCGGATACAGGCATAGGAGTTGAGCCTGTCCGGTTGAGGATGGTCTCCTCTGGCCCGTCCTGAGGTCATGGCAGGTGCTTATCGCGCCGCTCCCGACGTCATGACGAGCATATCTGTCTGGGTCCGAAGTGTGACAGGGGGCAATCGCATGGTCGAACAGTCGAAGACTGTCGATACGAGCCGCAAGGTGGTGAACATTCTTGGCATTCGCGGTATTCCTGCGGCCCATGGTGGATTCGAGACCTTTGCAGGTCGCCTCGCTCCCTATCTGGTCGAGCATGGGTGGACGGTGAACGTCTACTGTCAGGAAAGCGGCAAGGCCGATTACGAGGACGATTGGAACGGCATTCACCGCATCCACATTTCCAGCGATGCCATAGGCTCGAAGGGAAGTGTGGTTTTCGACAGGAAGTGCGTCGCCGACGTTTGCGAGCGGCCGGGGATCGATCTCGTTCTCGGCTATAACACCGCCGTCTTCAACACGCTCCAGAGGCTCAGAGGCCGCAAGGTTCTCATGAACATGGATGGCGTCGAATGGCGCCGGGACAAGTGGTCGTTTCCCGTGAAGATCTGGCTCTATGCCAACGAGTTCATCGGAGCCAATATCAGCAATGTCGCGATCGCCGATCACCCCGAGATCGCGCGCCATCTGCGCCGCCACGGTTGCAGCAACGCGGTAATGATCCCGTATGGCGCCGACCGGATCGAGTCCGCACCGGAAAGCCTGATCGAACGCTACGGCCTGAAGAGCGGCCAGTATCTCATCTCCATTGCCCGTGCCGAGCCGGAAAACTCGATCCTGGAGATCGTCAGCGCCTTTTCCAGCAAGAAGCGAGACATCAAGCTCATGGTGCTTGGAAACTTCTCCCCGGACAATGCATACCATTGCAAAGTTCGGGCTGCAGCGTCGGACGACGTCGTTTTCCCTGGCGGCATCTACGAACCCGAGGTCGTCTCCGCCCTGCGTTACCATGCTCTGGCCTACCTCCATGGCCATCAGGTCGGCGGCACGAACCCCTCGCTTGTCGAAGCGCTTGGTGCCGGCAACCCGATTATCGCCCATGACAACCGCTTCAATCGGTGGGTTGCCGGCGATCAGCAATTCTATTTCGACAGCCAGAGCGCGCTTGAAGCGCTCATCGACCAGATCGGCTCCGGCCTAGACCTCAAACAGGCAGGGGCTGCGGCCGCTGCACGTCATCAGGCGGAATTCACCTGGCTGAAGGTGAACGCAGCCTACGAGGCGCTGCTTCGGACGTGCCTGTGACCGTGGCGGCGTCGATCATGACCGAAGACAGGCCGGGGAGCCACGCTTGAAAATTCTCTGCGTACATCCGAACATCGAACTTTACGGTTCGGACAGAAGCTTTCTTCAAGTCCTCGAGGCTGTGAGGGCCGCCGATCCCGATGGCTCGCTTGATGTCCGTCTCGTCGGCGAGGGGCCGATCACACCGCATGTCGAGCGCGCCTCGACCCGCATTCTCTACGGACCCATGTGGGTCCTGCGAAAAGCAGACCTGAAGCGGATCGTGCTGACGGCCCCCATCAGTTTCCCTCTTGCCGTGCTGCGTGCCCGCAGGGTGATCCGCGAGTCGGGCTGCGATCTGCTCTATATCAGCACGCTCGTACCGTTCGACTATCTTGTCGCTGCCAGGTTCTTCAAAGGGCCAACGATCTGCCATGTCCACGAGATACCGACAGGCAAGGCGATGACCATCTTCTCGCGTGTTCTCGCCTTCAGCCGCAGCCGGGTCATCTTCAATTCCAAGGCGACAAGCGATGCCTTCGTCGTCCCGGTCGGGACGGGGCAGTCGGTCATCTATAACGGGGTCGCCGCACCGGCAGTTCAGTCGGATATCCCAGCCTCGGGGCCGCTCAAGCTTCTTCTGATCGGCCGCTTCAACGCGTGGAAAGGCCAGCAGGTTCTGGTCAGGGCGATAGCGGCCCTGGCACCGGAGATCCGCGATCGCGTCGAGGTTCGTCTGGTCGGTGGCGTTTACGGTGGCCAGGATCACTTCGTTGACGACGTCAGGGCGTTGATTACGGCGTCCGGCCTGGAGCGCTCGGTCACCATCCACCCGTTCGTCGATGACCCGTCCGAGCATTTCCTCTGGAGCGATGTCGTAGCCGTTCCCTCGACGCTTCCCGAGCCCTTTGGCCGTGTTGCAATCGAGGGGATGAGCTACCATCGCCCCATCATCGCCGCCGATCACGGCGGCCTTTCGGAAATCGTTGAGCATGGCGAAACCGGGTTCCTGGTGGCACCGGGAAGCGAGACGGCGCTGGCCGAGGCACTGGCCGCGCTTGTCGCCGACAGGTTGCGCTGCAAGGAGATGGGGGATCGCGGTTTCTCGCGGTTCGAGGCGCTTTTCTCCGAGGAAGCCTATGGCCGGAACATGGTGGCGGCCTTCGGTTTGGACAAACCAAGAAGCGGATCGCAGACATGAGCATCGACAATCTCTTCATCGGAGTGATTACCTTTCGGCGCCCGAAAGGCCTTCGTCGGGCGCTGGAAGGCATCGCCGCGCTGACCTTCGAAACCACTCCGCCACCGATAACGGTGATCGTCGTCGATAACGATCGGGATGGTCCGATGGCCGGGCTGATCGAAGAGATGCGGCCATCGTTTCCCTTTCCCATCACTTACGCCGTCCACCCGGAATCGGGCATTCCCTTCGCGCGCAATCGTGTGGTTGCGGAGACGAAGGGCGCGGATGGAGTCATTCTCTTCATCGATGATGACGAATACCCTGAGCCTGAATGGGCAGACCAGTTGCTGGCGAAATACCGCGCTACCGGTGCCGAGGCGATCCTCGGGCCTGTCATCTCGGAGTTTGAAACGACCCCACCGCAATGGGTCTCCGAAGGCGGCTTCTTCGTTCCGCGGAGATTCGCGGACGGCGGTGTCGTTCCTTTCGGAAACACGGCCAATATCCTGATCGACCTCAAGGTTTTCAAGGCTCTCGGCCTGCAGTTCGATCCGCGGCTCCGATTTACCGGCGGGGAAGATACGCTGCTGGGCATGATGATCCACAAGAAAGGCGGGCGGATGCTCTGGGCAAGCGAAGCCAGGGTGCACGAGCTTGTTCCGGCTTCCCGCGTGTCATCGAAGTGGCTGATCTCGCGCAAGTTCCGCGAGGGCAACACCTATGTGCTCTCCGAAAAACTCTCGGGATGTTCAATGATTCGGCAGGTGTCGTTGTTTCTGTCGGCCGTGGCACGTGTCGGCGGCGGCGTTGTCCTCTGTCTTGCGGCACTGCCGTTCGGCACGGCGAGGCGGGTCAAGGCGGTCTCGCGTACGGCCCGCGGCCTCGGCATGCTGAACGCTTTCGCCGGTCGCCGGTACGACGAATACAAGACGATCCACGGATCGTGAATCTTTCGCTGGAAGGAAGGAGGTGCCGAGAGAATGCCGTTCGACAACGCATCTTGCCAGCGTATGGCCACAACGCGGTGGCCACTCTCCGGTTCGGACACATCAAGAAGCGGATCGCAGACATGAGCATCGACAATCTCTTCATCGGATTGATTACATTTCGGCGCCCGAAAGGCCTTCGTCGGGCGCTGGAAGGCATCGCCGCGCTGACCTTCGAAACCACTCCGCCACCGATAACGGTGATCGTCGTCGATAACGATCGGGATGGTCCGATGGCCGGGCTGATCGAGGAGATGCGGCCATCGTTTCCCTTTCCCATCGCTTACGCCGTCCACCCGGAATCGGGCATTCCCTTCGCGCGCAATCGTGTGGTTGCGGAGACGAAGGGCGCGGATGGAGTCATTCTCTTCATCGATGATGACGAATACCCGGAGCCTGAATGGGCAGACCAGTTGCTGGCGAAATACCGCGCTACCGGTGCCGAGGCGATCCTTGGGCCTGTCATCTCGGAGTTTGAAACGACCCCACCGCAATGGGTCTCCGAAGGCGGCTTCTTCGTTCCGCGGAGATTCGCGGACGGCGGTGTCGTTCCTTTCGGAAACACGGCCAATATCCTCATCGACCTCAAGGTTTTCAACGCTCTCGGCCTGCAGTTCGATCCGCGCATGCGGTATACGGGCGGAACGGATACGCTGCTTGGCATGATGATTTACAAGAAGGGCGGGCGGATGCTCTGGGCAAGCAACGCCCGGGTTCGCGAGATTGTCCCGGCTTCCCGCGTGTCATCGAAGTGGTTGATCTCGCGCAAGTTCCGCGAAGGCAACACCTATGTGCTCTCCGAAAAGCTGTCGGGATGCTCGACCAAGCGGCAGGTCTCCCTGTTCCTGTCGGGTCTTGCACGTGTTGGCGGAGGCGCTGCCCTGTCCGTCGCAGCGCTGCCCTTTGGCACGGCAACGAGGGTCAAGGCCATCTCGCGCGCGGCCCGCGGTCTGGGCATGCTGAACGCTTTCGCCGGCCGCCGGTATAACGAATACAAGACGATTCACGGTTCGTAAGGGCCGCGCCAACAAAGGAAACAAACAGTGGATGCTTTTCTGCACCGCATCTTCGCAGCCCTCCTGCGGTTGGTCGGCAAGACCTATGCGATGTCGCCCGAGCTTCCCGCCGGCTATTTGGTGAACACACTCGTGCGACGGTTGGTCTGGCTCTTGCGGGCGCTGCTTCGGGGGCGGTACAAGGTCTTCATCGGTCCGGGCGTGAAGATGCGCGGCGGCAGCCGCATCAGGATCGGCCGGTTCTCCACCATTGGTGCCCATTGCCAACTCGATGGCTACGGGCGCGAGGGGCTCCTCCTTGGGGAGCGGGTCAATATCGGCGACTATACGATTATCGGCATCACCAACCACCCGAGCCAGTTGGGTAAGGGCTTGAAAATTGGCTCCGACAGCGGCGTCGGGCAGTATTCCTATTTCGGCGCGCTCGGCGGCATCGAGATCGGCAGCAATGTAATCATGGGCCAGTATGTCTCGTTCCATGCCGCAAGCCATGTTTTCGACCGCACGGATATCCCGATCCGCATGCAGGCCTCGACCGATCTCGGCATCCGCATCGATGACGATGTCTGGGTCGGGTCAAAGGTAACGTTTCTCGATGGCGCCCATGTTGGCGCGCACAGCGTGGTCGCTGCTGGCGCCGTGGTGCGCGGCACCTTTCCACCCTATTCGGTCATCGGCGGCGTGCCGGCAAAGCTGCTGAAGAGCCGCCTGAACGAAGCGTCGCTGAACGAGACGCCCTCGACCTGACGTCGATCGCGCCGCGTCTCGTCTCCATCAGGACTCTCGAAGCGCACCGGCGATCGCGTCCCAGAGCGGTTTCTTCGCAAGGTTCTCATCGAGCGGCAGCGGGCGGAGTTTCTGCCCCTTGGGCGGCTGTTGCTCGGGATCTTCCGGAATCCAGAAATACCGGTCGCTGAGACCCCAGCTGAGAAAGCCGGCCAGTGCCTTGGAGTCGAGCGCGACATCGAGAAACCGACGCCCGAGCGCCGCCACTTCGGCATCACGTATGGCGGGATCGGCTGGCCCCTTCCGGTCGGTAATGTCGAATTCGGTGATCGTGATCTTCAGACCCATCCCGGCGATCTCGGCGAGAAAGCCGGCAAATACATCTTCATCGAACGCCTTGTCGAAGGCGATGAGATGTCCCTGGATGCCGACCATGTCGATGGGAACGTTGCGGGCCAGGAGACCTTCGAGCAGAAGCAGCATGGCCCTGCGGCGAGCGCCGTACCAGCTTCCCGACATCTCGACACCATAGTCGTTGTAGGCAAGAACGGCATCGGGCGCGACGGCGCGGGCATGGTGGAAGGCGTCGTCGATATAGCTGTCGCCGAAGGCCTTGAACCAGGGCGAGCCGATTCTGCGGCCGAGAAAATCGCCCTCCTCGGGCGCGACGGCCTCATTCACCACGTCCCAGACGGGAACGCGGTTTCCATACCGTCGCATTGCCGTCTCGATATAGTCGAACATATGCGTCTTCAGGGAGGGCGCTTCCGTGAGAGCCGCCTCGAGCCATGCGGGGTTGGCGAGATGCCAGACCAGCGTATGCCCGCGCATCAGCATGTCGTGGTCCTGCGTAAAGCGCGACAGTCGATCGGCACCGCTGAAGTCGAAGCGACCGGGCGAGGGTTCGGTGATAACGCGTTTCAGCTCGTATTCCGGAACGATGGCGCTGCAATCCGCGATGACCGCCGCTGTGAAGGCAGGATCCTCGGTGATCTGCCCGCTCTTCATGGCGGAGCCGTAGAAGAGCCCGCGGCGAGCGGCAAGGTTGCGCAGGCTGTCATGGCTTTCGGTCGCAGAGGAGGGCGCGATACTGTTCGCCAGTGCGGCGCTCACAGGCGAAACGCCCGCGAACCTCCCTGCAGCGCCCGCCCCGATGCTGAGGCTCGCGCCTGCGAGAAACTGCCGTCTGAGAAATCCGGTCACGAGGGTATCCTTCGTCTGCGCGCCACCAGCCGGTCGGCCAGCCGCCGGTAGCCATCGCCATTCAAGAGCAGCTGCAGGGCGATACGCAGGGCAAGCTTTGGCGGATAGGCGCCACTGAGAAGCGCTTTTCCGTAGAGCCCCCAGGCCTTGCGCGGTTCCGCCCGGATCAGCGTCTTGGCGACATGCCAGCCGCGATAGCCGGCATAGGCCCTGTGCGGGATCTGTCCGCGCAGATCGTCGAGCCACGTAAAGCGCGCTTGGCTCGCCGCGGATGATGAGGACAGGCGATCGGCGCCCCGCTCGTCCGACCAGATGGCGCCCGGCGTCGGAGCCATGATGAACCTGCATCCTTCCAGCGAAAGCCGGATGGCGATGTCGGTGTCGTCGCCGAAGCTGATATCCGGGCGATAGGGCACTGTCATGGCCCAGGATCGGGGAACGACCAGCGTGCTGGTCTGCACGAAGCCGCCGCGGCAGACGAGATAGTCGGCCATCGTCTCGTCATCCCGGATGCCACGAGACGGCTTCACGAATGTCCGGTTCTCCCCTCGATCGGCGATAACCTGTGCATAAGCTGCCGTATCCGTCCGTCCGGTGAGCAGCTCGACCATGGTGGTGAGGTGGTGGGGAAGGAAGCGATCGTCTGAATCGAGGAAGGCGACGAGTGCGCCACGGGCCTCTTGTACGCCTCGATTGCGCGCGACCGATGCACCCTGATTTTCCTGCCGGACGAGCCGGATGCGGAGATCGCCTATGGTGGCGATGGCGGCGCGGGGATCGTCCCCGGACCCGTCATCGACCACGATCACCTCGAAGTCCTGAAACGACTGCGCCAACACCGATTGCAGGGTCGCGCCGATAAGGTGCGCCCTGTTGAAGAGCGGGATGACGACGCTGACCTGCGGGTCCGTGCGCGCGGACATTGGCCTAGGTGCCCAGAACGATGCGCGGGCCGGTGCCGGCCTCTCGCTTGCGGTGGAGGAACGCGACCTGGATGGCGATGAGCATGATGACCCATACCTGTCGGTCGCGGTTCATGATGTGCGTTTCCAGGAGGTTGTAGATGACAGCGAAGAGCCAGATGCCGAAGTAGAGCCCATTGATCTTCCGCCAGGCGGAGTCGGCCATGACGAAGGAATAGAACGGTACGATGACGAACATGATGACCGTCAGCACGAGTCCGGGGACACCGGTGGTGACAAGCATTTCGAGGTAGCCGTTATGCGAATGTGCAATGCCGAAGAGCCACGGCATGTCGCCGCCGATACGCAGGATGGGCGAATCCTGCCCGATCAGCCAGAACGAGCCGAAGCCGGCACCGGTTATCGGATACGCCTCGGCATAGCGCAGCACGATGTCCCAGATGGCCACGCGGCCGGTAAACGAGGCCGGATCGTCGAAAATCTGTGCGAGCAGCGGCGTAAAGACCATGGCGAACATGGCAAGTCCCGCAAGCAACAGGAAGGTGGTCGCGAACAATAGAAACCTCTGCCGCTGAGTGCGGAAGGCGTGGTTGTACATGATGCCCGCAATCAGGCAGGGTACGACAATGCCGAGCGAGGTCTTGCCGCGCGTTCCCAGGAGAAAGATGATGGAGAGGACCAGAAGCACGGCCGATTTCCAGCTGCGCGTGAGAAAGGCGTGGTAGCCGAACACGATGGCCGAAAGGGCGGTAACCGCGGATGCGACGTTTTTGTGCGGCATGAGACCGTGCCATGCCCCAATCAGAGCCGTGTCCATTTCATGCTCGGAATGAATGGCGTAGCCCGGCAGGAGAACGACCGAGAGCATGTTGGCGACGACGAAGAAGGCGAGGATCCGGTAGAGCAATTGCGTGACGCGTAACGGCCCGAGCGCCGAGACGATGGTGATGGTTGCGAAGATGATGATGGTCGCGAGAATGGTGCGCCGCAGTGAAATGTCGGGAACGATGGCCCAGGAAACACTGCAGAAGCACCAGAAGACGACGATGAAGACAGAAGTGGGAAAAGGCAAGACGACATTGCGCAGCCCGTGGCGCGCGGCAATCAGGAAGAGCAGGAGGGCGATGCCGATATAGAAGATCTGCCGACTGGAGTCGCCTTCGCCACTTTCGAGCACAAGGCTCGTCATGTCGCTGACGCCGGTATTGACCGCAATCAACGTTCCATCGGTGAAGACGTAGGCGAGAAAGGTGCACAGCATGAATTCAAGGAAGCGGCGAAGCCAGAGAGGCTCCTTGGACCGCACCGCGCCCGCAAATGCCAATGTTGCATTATAGGCCGGGACGTTATTGATACTCATGGACCCTGCCTCCGTAGAAACCATAGAACTTGCCGGCCGCACGTGCGGCCGAGAACAATCCGTCGGCGCGGCGCTTGCCGCTGAGCGCCCGCAACGGCAGCAGCGACAGACTGGCAACGAGACCGAGAACAGCCTTGCCTATCGTGCGCGCACGATGAAGGCGGCCGGTGCCGTGGCGCAACTGGATGCGGGCGTCCGTCGAACCGATGCGCAAGCCCCGCCGCAGAAGCCACCGCGCTTGCATGCGCTCGCAGGGCACGCTCTCGAAGATCAGGGCGCCGGGCGCCCAGGCGAAACGCTTGCCCTGCGCCTTCAGCCGGGTGAAGAACTCGACATCCTCACCACCGGTGAGGTTGAAGGCGAGATCGAACCAGGGCGGTCCGGCGGTCTCGATGCAGTCGCGCGTGAGAAGCACGTTGTTGCTCGCCCAGATGATCGGGCAGGGTCCCTCGGGCCTGGCTTCCGGCTGGAACAGGCGCGCTCGACGCATCCAACTCCCGCCGGTGCCTTCGAAAATGGAGGCGACGGGCGCACCGACGATATCCGCTCCGGTGACCTTCTGGACGCGCAGGAGTTCGCCGAGCCAGGGTGCGTCCGGCCACTCGTCGTCATCGATCATTGCGATATGCGTGAAGGTATGATGGGAAAGTGCATGCGTAAACAGCGTGTTGCGCACTTTCGCCAATCCCTTTGCTGAAACCGTGATCGCTTCCATGGGGAAACGATAGGAGCGGGCTGCAAGCGCCGCAACGACCTCTTCGCCCTGCCGCCCCTCGGGATCGTTGTCGGCCACCAGCACCGTGACGGGCACGGCGATGTCCAGCCGGGCGATCCGCGACAGCAGACGCTCGAGTTCGGCGGGACGCCTGTAGGTCGGTATGGCAACGAGAACCGCGGTCCTCATGCGTCTCTACCAAATGTCACGCAAACGTCTTCCATGTCCGAGCGCAATTCCGTCGACAAACTAAATTTCATCTGTATCTAATTGAGTGACACGATACACTGAGGTAGGCAAGCGACAAACAAACGCTGTCGCGACTTCCTCTGCACTGGAGACGACGTATGCTCTTGGATCAGGACGTTTCGAAGGGAACGTTGCGACGTCCGGAGCAGGGCGCCGTCTGGCATGAACCGGGCGTCTACCGCGCGGATATCGACGGACTGCGCGCCATCGCGGTTCTCATCGTTCTGCTGTTCCACACGGGGATCAGTCCGCTGCGCGGCGGTTTCATCGGGGTCGATGTCTTCTTCGTCATTTCAGGCTACCTGATCACGAAGGCTATCTGGCATGAGCTTCAGCAGGGAACATTCTCGCTCCTGACTTTCTATGAGCGCCGCACGCGCCGGATCTTGCCTGCCTTGGTCTTCGCCGTCGCGGTCACCCTTGTCTGCGCGCCGCTGGTCCTTTTTGCGAGCGAGCGCGCGACGACGGTCTGGACGGGGCTGGCTGCCCTGACCTCCGTATCGAACCTTTATCTCGCCGTGGAGACACTCGGGAAATCCGGCTATTTTGCCGCCGATGTCTACAGCCAGCCACTTGTCCACACGTGGTCGCTCGGTGTCGAGGAGCAGTTTTACCTCGTTTTTCCGTTCATCCTTCTGGCCGTGTCGGGCTGGGGGCGTTGGTGTGCTGGCGCCGCGGTCGCAGCGACGGCCTTCGCGAGTTTTCTTTTTGGTCTCTGGCTGACGGGCGCCAACCGCGATCTTGCCTACTACGTACCCGTGTCGCGCGCCTGGGAGTTGATCGCGGGCGGGCTGCTCGTCTTCTTGCCGCTGCCCCGCCTGCCGGCGCGCATCCGCGATGGCCTGGCACTCCTCGCCCTCGCCTTGATTCTCGGCAGCGCCTATAGGTTCCATGGCGGCATGTTCTTCCCCGGCGTCTTCGCGGTCGCGCCCGTCGCGGGTGCGGTTGTCCTGATCGCGATTGGCAGCACCGGCGGCTCCCATGTCACGCGGTTTCTGGCGCTTCCGCCTTTCGTCGGCATCGGAAAGATTTCGTATTCGCTCTATCTGTGGCACTGGCCGATCTTCGTCGGTGTCGCACTGACGACCGCGCGGGCGCCGACGATACCGGAGGCCATCGGCCTTCTCCTTGCAAGCGTGGCCGCCGCCTATCTCTCCTGGCGCTTCGTGGAACAGCCCTTCCGGCAACGCCGGATCGGACGAACGGCAGGCTCGCTGTGGCGGCTGGCGGGTGCGGCCTGGTGCCTCTGCTGCCTTCTTGGCCTCGGGATCTGGCATTTCGCGGCCGCGTTGCCGCAGACGGAAAGCGATCGCCTCGCCACCTATCTCACCTACGACGATCGGGATGTCTACCGGCGTGGAACCTGCTTCCTCATCGGCTACCAGCAGACCGTGGCGGATTTTGCCGCCGCCGACTGCCTGTCTCCTTCCAGGGTCAAGCCGAATGTCCTGATCATGGGCGACAGTCACGCCGCCCATCTTCGCAGTGGCTTCGAGACGGCCTTGCCGCAGGCGCATGTGATGCTGTCCGCATCCAGCGGATGCAAGCCGCTGATCGGTGTGGGCGGCGACCCGGAATGCGTCGGCCTCATGCGAATGATGTTCCAGCGCTTTCTGCCGGAGAATAGGCCTGACGTGCTGATCCTCTCGGCACGCTGGGCCGACGAGGATCTGCCACTGGTGGCCGAAACGCTCCGGCAGCTAAAGGACAAGGCGGGCACCGTTGTCGTCTCCGGCCCGATCGTGGAGTACCAGCGACCCCTGGCGCGTCTCCTCGCCCAGCTCGCGGGCGGGCGTAGCGATGCGCTTCTGGTTGAGAGCCGAACGACCGAGCAGGTGCAGCGGGACCGTGACCTTCAGGCGGTGGTCGAGACCGCCGGCGCCATCTACGTTTCGCCGTACCGGCTCCTCTGCCCGAACCCGGATACGGCCTGCAGGACGACGGTCGGCGATGTCCCTCTGCAGTGGGACTACGGGCATCTGACGGCGGAAGGCTCGAAGGTCCTCGCCGAAGCCATTATCGGCACCGGCGCCATCCCCGGAGCGCGGACGTGGCAGGTGAAGGCACCGTGACGTGCCGGTCGCGGGGAAAATCCGGGTGGAAAGCTGTCTGTTTTGGAGAAAGAACTCGAAATTTTCAAGCCATATCAAGGGACCCTCGCGCGGGCCACCCTTCGACATCTCCCCGCGATGTGGCTGAGGCCGATAGTGTCGGCTGCTGAGGGCTCCAGTGAGAGTAGAAGCGGGACACAGATGCGAGCGATCGGTTCACCGCAACGGGACTGAGCCGGACGGAACGCAAGGGACTGAATACTGGAAAAGGGAAACGGCGGCATGTGGACCATCGACAGACGACAGTTTCTCGCGGCGGCCGGCATTGCCGCAGCGGCCAGTGCCGTCGGACCCCGTGCGGCGTGGGGTTCGCCAGCCATCCTCCTTTCGAACATCGCAAGCCGGGGGCAGGTTCCCAACGCGACGGGCGCCGCCAATGGCGCCAAGACCCGCATGAAGGTTGCGACCCGGTTCGTCGTCGGGGCCGGCGGCGCCCTGTCGATCGCACCCGTCTTTTCCAATTTCAGCATCGTCAACGCGGCGGAGCGCGAGATCGATGGCCAGGTCGCATATACGCTCGTCAAGGTGTCGGCATCCTCGGTCGGGCGCACGGTGCCGTTCTTCTTCGACGACCAGCGCTCCCGAAGCGTCGAGGCCGGAGCCGTCGAGGTGCTGCCGGAAGCGTTGTCGGCCGAGGCGTTCGGGCTGACGTCGTTCGCGCCGGGAACGGTCGTGTACATTCGCATGCTGGTCGATCTCGAGCCCAGGGGTCTCATCGCGGTGCAGGGAAATGCGACCTATCTTCCCGGCGAAAGCCAGGTTCTGTTCAATCCGCGCCATGGCGGTGACGATATCAACGAAGCTGGCTGGCAGATCCCGCAGGACTCCGATCTCTGGGTGCCCGCGCCGTGCGCCGTCATGCTGGTCGGCACGCCGGCGCAGCCCGTCACCTCCGTCGCCGGCATCGGCGATAGCCTCCTCGATGGGGCGGTAGACATGGCCGGCGATGGCCAGGCGGGCGGCGGCTGGGGGCGGCGGGCCGCTTTCGCTGCCGGGCTGCCTTATCTCTCGGTGACGCGCACCGGCGACAAGGCGCAGTTCGTGAGCGGCAACTCTCGAAAATCGCTGGCCCTCGTCCGGCGGGCGGGCGCCACGGCCGCCATCGTGGCGCTCGGTACCAACGACATTCGCGACGGACGCACGGCCGATCAGGTGTCGAGTGACCTGAAGACGATCTGGAGCGCCCTGCGGGCGGCGGGCGTCCGCCACATCGCACAGGCGACCATCCTCTCCGAAACGATTTCTCCGGACGCCAACACGACCATCGAGGGCCAGCAAAGCCAGCTCGGCTTCGGTGCAGCCAGCGTCGTCTCGGCGGTCAACGATGCCATCGCGGCCTTTGCCGCGGCGCGAGCCCCCGGCGAAGATGCAGGGCACGAAGGCCCGGATGATATTCTCGATATCGTCGGAGCCGTGCAGACGAACCACAAATGGCACGTGCCCCTCTTCGAAACCGTGCTTGCGGCCCCGGTTCCGGCCTGGGGCGGCGCGCTCGTGCTGCGCGATGCGCCTCTGCCGGGCGATCATCTCGTTTTCCTGCCGGTCGCGCCGGACGGAGCAAGCGAGGGCGCGGAGCTCAACTGGCCGCATGTGACCACGGTCTCGGCAACACATCCCGTCACTGCGGTTTTGAATGGCGGCCCAGGCGCTGCCCATGACGCCGGCACGCCGGTTCGCGCAACGCTTTCGGCAGATGGCATCCATCCGCAGGCGGCAGGGCACGTTGCGATGGCCGCGGCCGCATCGTCGGCTTTCCAGCGCATCGCGGCGGATGCGGTGGTATCGTCCGGCCGGCGCGGCATCGAAATCGATTTCGTCAACGATATTGCGCGCATCGACGGCGCGCGTGTGGCGCTCGCGCGCCTTCTTTCCTGCAAACGGAAAACGCCTGGCTTTGCAGAGGGCAGTGCCGGCTGGCGGACCGTTGCCGCCCATCACCCGAGGCGTGTCGACGGCGGCGGACTGCTGGTCGAGCCTGCCGCACGGAACCTGATCCGCAAGAGTGGCATGACCGATATCCCGGCGGCCGGCGGCGGTCTGCCCGGGCATTGGAGTACCCTTGGCGGCGACGGGCTGAGGCTGTCCGTCCTGCGCACCGGCACGGAAGCCGGCATTTCCTTCCTCGATCTTGCATGGGATGGCGTGCCCGTGACGGATGCCGTGACGCTATTTTTCGAGGAGGAAGGCGCGATCGCGGTGACGCGGGATGCCGCGGCGGATGGCTGGACACTCTCCTGTTTCCTTGCGCGAATCGGTGGCGGAGATGCACCGAGGCCTATGCTGGGGCTGACCGAACTGGCTTCGTCCGGCGAACCGCTTGCGCGTCATTCGACCGAAGTTGTGGCTGGACGCAGTCTCTTGCGACAGTCCTGCACGGCCATCGTGTCCGCACCAAGCACGACACATCTGCGCCCATATCTCTTCATTCCCTGCCTGGTCGGCCAAGCGAACCGCTTCGCTTTCCGGATCGGCTTGCCGCAGCTCGAAAAAGCGTTTGCGCCGTCGTCCATCATACCCACGACCGGACAGGCGGCCGTGCGAGAGACGGATGAGGTTGTCATCATGCTTCCCCCAAGTCTCCACAACATGATCCTGACCTACGAGGATGCGAGCATGCAGGAGGTCTTCGGCATTCGCGGACCCTACACGTTGCCGCCCGATGCCGGAAACCGGCGGATCGTCCGCCTCTCGGCGCGACCGGGCTAGACATTGTTCCGGCAGGCGGGTTGCCCCACCGCCGGATGCCTCTCCATACGCCGTCCATTGAGGTCGGCTTGTCCGAACACAGAAGGAGACAGTGCATGCACCAGATTTCTCTTGGCCTATCCCTCGACCGGAGCAGCGCATCTGCCTTCGCCAGCATGACGACGCTGACCGCGTGGGACGGCTCTGTTCTCACGGATCGGGCCGGCTCGGCGCTGACGGGGCGTACCACCCTGACCTCCGCCACGGGCATTGCCCTTACCACAGCCACACAGATCGAACTCACCAGCAAGGACGCCTGATGACCTATTTCGCAACCTACCTCGGCAGCGTGGCATCGACGGAAAAGACGGAGGTGGAGGCGGCGCTTCGTCTCAGCGTCTTCGGCGACGCCCCGTTCACGATCAAGCCGCTCGGCAATGGCCGCGGTGGCGTGATGGACGCCAAGTATGACGACACGACCGGTTATATCTTTCACCTGAGGGCCGGCGCCAATTCCAGTGCGCAGACCGGCGCAATCGGCATCGGCACGGATGAAGGTCTCGGCGGCGGTCTGCTGATCAGCCACAAGAATGCGAACTGGGGCCTGAACATCATCAACAATCCCGGCGCCGGCCTCGGCACCTACCTCATTGGCTATGCCGCCAATCCCACCCTGCAGATGGACGTCTATTCCGGCGCCGGCGGCATCAAGCTGCAGGCCAAGACAGGCGCAGGCTTCAAGGACGGGGTGTCGAACGCCGGCTCCACCACCTTTACCTCCGCCACGGCCGCGTTCACGGCGGCCGATGTCGGTCAAACGATCGTGCAGCTGACCTCTGTCGGGGCATCGAGCCCATTCGGCGGCATTCCGGCGGGCACGACGATCAGCGCCGTCGTGGACAGCGAGACGGTAACGCTCTCGCAAGCCGCGACCGCCTCGGGCACCGGCATCCGCTTCCGGGTCGGCGGGCGCGCCGTGCCGGCCAGCCAGCCGATACTGAGCCTGTTCGACGCCGACGGCACGACGCTGCGCGGCGCGATCCAGTATGGCCTCTTCGACTGGCGCACGCCCGTTAAGGTCACGAGCAACGCGGCGAGCACGGTGGCGTTGACGGCAAAGGCTGCCTCCGGCCAGACGGCCGATATACTCAATATTCTCAACAGTGCGGACGCGCAGCTCTTCCGCGTGCAGGCGAGCGGGCGGATCACGGCCGCCTATTCCAGCTTCCTGTCTAACGCCGGCAAGACCGACCAGCCGGCCATGCAGGTGTCCGGCTATGCCGCGACCCTGCCGGTGGCACAACTCAGCCAGGAGACCGCGTCGGGCACCGGCGATTTCCTTCAGCTGCTGAATTTCTCCGATCAGGTCGTCAGCCGTGTGAACTACGGCGGTTACATGATGACCCGGAAGACATCGGCACCCACCACGGCCGACTTCCTCAATACGGAGCTGACCTTCTGGTACGACGAGGCCAACGCGAAGTTCAAGATTACCGCCAAAAACGCAGCCGGGGCTCTGGTGTCCGGCGAAGTGGCACTGGCGTAAGGGAGATGACGATGATGCAGGGACAGGGCTTGATGATCGTGATCGATGCGCTGGGCGTCGAACTGGAAGCGTTGAAGCGCGAGGTTCTCCGGCTGCGTGCCGAAGTCGAGCGGCTGAGGGGCGATCAAGGGGTCGCTCGCGAAGGGGATGATGACACGGCCATAACCGGTCGCTGACGGCAGGACGTCAGGAAACAAGACGACAAAGGCCGCGCATATCGCATGCGCGGCCTTTGTATGTCGTCACGACACTCGGTGTTACATGATCGAGCCATCGGCTGGCAGCGCGTACACCTTGATGTAATCGATATTGAACTGCGATCCGTCCGCGAAATCCTTGTCCGATGGCGTGCCGGCCCAGCCACCGACGGACTGGTTGACGAGAAGATACATATCGGAATGCATGTCGTCCGGGGTCTTCGTCGAGGCAACCTTGGTGCCGTCGAAGGTCCAGGTCAGCGTGTCCTTCGTCCAAAGGAGGCCATAGGTGTGGAAGCCTTCGGTGCTCTGAGTATGAACCTGGGTGGAGACCTGCGTGTGGCTGCCCGTTTCCTGGGTATGCGCGGTGGCAAAATAGCTTTTGGTACCGCCGATCGCCTCGAAGACGTCGAGTTCAGGCGGCCATGTGCCATCCTTCGGCAGCAGCCAGAAGGCAGGCCATGCGCCCACGTCGTCCGGCAGATCGGCGCGGATCTCGAAGTAGCCGTAGGTCTGGGCGAAGCTCGAATGCGTGGTCAGTACGCCGGAGGTATAGTCGTAGCCGATGGTCTTGAGCAGATCCGGCGGTGTTTCCGCAGCCGTGATCGTCAGCACGCCGTCCTTGATCGAGAACGGGTTGACGCTCGAGGTTGGGGCGTAGGAGGGGTTGATATACCACTGCTGCTCGCCGGCACCGAGAGATGAGCCCTTTTCGCTGGCATACCAGAACTTCGTGTCCCAGGTGCCGCCGTTCTTGCCGGTGTTCAGGCTGAGCGTGTTGAAGTTATCGCTGAAGGTCAGCTTCATGCCAGCCTTGGAGATGTTCAGGTCGAACTGGTCGGCCTTCAGGCTGCCGACCTTGGTATTGGAGAGCGTCACCGACGCGCTGTCGGTGATCTTGATGACGGTGTCGCTGCCGACTTGCTTGGCGTTCTTCAGGACGTCTGCGAAGGAGGTAAAGGTGTAGTAGGCGATGCGGACGGTATCGGTGGCGCCCAGGTCCGTGATCGTGTCGTAACCGCCGCCGCCGGTGATGATGAACGTGTCGTCGCCCGCGCCGCCCGTCAGCACGTCGTTGCCAAGGGCGCCCCAGAGCGTCTGGCTGCCGCTGCCTCCGGTGATGATGTTGTCGAGGCTGTTGCCGAACGCGAAGGTGTCGTTGCCGTTGACGATCAGGTTTTCGAGGTTCGGGTTGGTCAGCTGGTAGCTGAAGTATGTGCTGACTGTGTCCGTTCCCTGTCCGGCGGCCTCGTAGATCAGATTGTCAGCGGATGCGAGATAGTAGATGTCATCGCCGGCGCCGCCCATCAGCGTCGCCTTGAGCCCGGCCTTCCCCCAAATCGAGTCGTCTTTCGCCGTACCCGAGAACCATCCCCCGCTCTTGTTGAAGAACGTATTGGCCTCCGTCGCGGCAGCCCAGGCATTGGAGTCGTTGCTGTAATACAGAGTCTTGCCAGCAGCATTCTTGATCGATTTTGCCATTGTCATCTCCAAAATCCGAGGAGCAAGGCCTGCGCGGCAGTCGATTGCCAGCAGGTGATGCAGCAAAACCTAATTGTGCCAAATGAAGATAAGCCGTTTACGATCATTCAAGTTTTACGCATCCGCGGATTTGGCGGCGCGGGTGTGACGGCGCTGGCGATCTTGGTTATGGAAAGCTGAACCCCTCGGTCGGACGCGGGCGTGCCGTATCGCGCGATCAGGTCGCGTCATCGATCATGAGAGAACCCGGATGGACGGCGTTAGCCGCGGCCGCGGGACAGCGCGCTGCGGACGAGGCGAGCAGCGGGACGCTCGAAGAGATGCAGCGACAGGAAAGAGGCGACCGTCGAGACGGTGAGGACGACGATGCCGGCTGCAAGTCCGTGGCCGAGCAGCTTGGCCACAAGCGCGATGACCAGCCCGTGCAGCAGGTAGAACGAGTAGGATGCATCGCCGAGGCGGGCGAGCGGAGCGGTTGCCCGGGGCCAGGCGCCGGCTTCCTCCATGCCGAGGCAGCCGAGGACGAGAAGGGCCGCGCCCCCGCCCCAGATGACGAACCGCCAGCCCTCGTTATCCGGCGTCACCTGCGATGCGGCGGCAATGGCGAACCAGAGGATGCCTCCAGCGATGATGGCAGGCGCTAGAGCCAGGTTCCGTGGTCGCGGCAGAACGGCGATCAGCATGCCGAAGAGAAACTCTGCCAGCAGAGGGGAGGTCCAGATGATCGGTGCGGCCTGCTGCGGGTCGAGCAGCAGGCCGCCGGCGATCAGGAGGAGAATGGCGCCGATGGCGGCCGGCACCGGGCGTGCCGTCAGCAGGCAGAGCATGAATACCGCATAGAAGAAGATTTCGAGGTTGAGCGTCCATCCGACCTGCACCAGCGGCCAGATGATGCCGTCGACATCGCGGTAGGGAATGAAGAACAGCGACATGACGAGGCGCGGGATGTCGAAGGTGAAGTTGAAGAAGAAGCCGGGCTTGAGCGCCAACGCGCACATGAAGAGCGTCACCGCCCAATAGAGCGGTACGATCCGCGCCACGCGGCGCTTGGCGAAGGTCGAGGGCGTTTCCCGCGCGCCGATGGTCGCCATGATGAAACCGGAGATGACGAAGAAGATGTCGACCCCCGCAGCCCCGATCGCGACCTGCTGCGGATAGAGGTGGACGAGCGCCACCATCAGCACCGCGACGGCACGCAGCCACTGGATGGACTGGTAGGAACCGATCTTGGACATGGCAGTATCTCACACTGGCGAGGTCTTCGGGATGCGCAGGCCGGGCGATGGAACGGCAGCCAGGCCCGGCCCGATCCCCAAAGTCGATCAGACGCCCTTGATCACCCGGGCGGCGATCAGGCCCTCCTTGCCGTCCGGCATCTGCTTGATCGGCGATCCCTCGCGCAGGCTGCGATAGATGTCGTGGTCGTAGCGGATGGGGAAGGCGCGCCAGGAGGCGATCGTACCGTGCCGCGCCAGCGTCTGGAGCAGAGCGTCTTCCCAGATCTCGATCGGCTCCGTCGGCCGCGCCTTGTGGTTCACCTCGACGATGATGAGGAACGAACCGCCGACCGTGAGCACGCGGAAGATCTCGGTGATCGCGGTGTCGAGGTGATCGACATGGTCGAGCGAATTGAAGGAGCAGACCACATCCCGCGATCCGCTGGCGAACGGGATTTTTTCGACCGGTGCGCAGACATAGTCCATCTTATGCTTGTCGATACCGAGCGTGCGGTACTGATCGACAAGTGGATCGAGACCCGTGCGCGTGCCCGCCATGTCGGCCCATTCCAGGCTGCCCGCAGGGCCGCAGCCGACATCCAGCAGCGTCTTGCCCTTATACCAGTCCTTATCGAGCGAGAAGAACTCGGTATAGAAATATTCGTAGTGATCGTTGTCGAGCTTGCGCTCTTCACCGTAGAGTTTCTTCCAGAAACGCATTTCCGAATATCCCTTGAACCAGAGAAGGAGAGGCGCGGGGATGATCGGCCGGACGGCACGAAAGATCGGTTTGGCGACGCGTTTGATAGTCGGATGCATGGAAACTCCGGGACAACAGGATCGAATTTCCATCAGGCTATCCTTATTTCGAAGAGTTTACATTAGATCCTTCGGTCGCATCTTCAGACATCGTTAACCTCTCCTGCCGGACCGCGCCCGAAGAAGCGGTCACTCTCCGAATCCCCCTCGGTTGACTCGATATGGCGGACCTCTTCCCAAAGCGGCGCTCACGTCTTACATCACTCTTCGTGCCAACGACGTGCAGCCCTGCGTCCGCCGCGTCCGCTCACACGAGCCACCCCTCCTGCTTTCTGGACCGTTTTTCATGCAATGGACCGATGAGGCGATCATTCTCGGTATTCGGCGACATGGGGAAACCTCTGTCGTTGCCGAAGTGATGACACGCGCCCGCGGGCGCCATCTCGGCCTCGTGCGCGGTGGCCGGTCACGGGCGCTCCAGCCCGTGCTGCAGCCGGGCAATGCGGTCGAGGTCACATGGCGGGCGCGGCTGGACGAGCATCTCGGCGAATTTCGCATGGAGCCGGTGGAACTGCGCGCCGCGCGCCTGATGGAGACGGCGACGGCAGTCTATGGCGTCCAGGCCATGGCGGCGCTTCTGCGGCTGCTGCCCGAGCGCGATCCGCATCCGCATCTCTATACGTCGCTGTCCGTGATCCTCGACCATCTCCACGACCCGAAAGACGCCGGTGAACTCTTCGTGCGGTTCGAGATCGCGGTGCTCGAGGATCTCGGCTTCGGCCTCGATCTCGCCCGCTGCGCCGCCACCGGCGCGCGGGAGGATCTGGCTTTCATTTCCCCGAAGTCCGGCCGCGCCGTAAGCCGGACGGCAGGTCTGCCCTATGCCGATCGCATGTTCGCGCTGCCGCCTTTCCTCGCGCTCGAGGGCAGGGCGGCCGACAGGCAAAGCTTGGAAGACGCGCTGCTTATGACGGGCTATTTCCTGCATCGCCATGTCTATGAGCCACGCGGCATCGAGATCTCGGCTGCGAGAAACGGCTTCGTTCAGGCGGCGATGAAGGCGCTCGGCGCCGCCCGGACCGTGGCCGATGCGTCCTCGACCGGGGAAAAGCCGCTCGACATCCTCCTCCCTTGAGGAGAATCACGTGGTTGCTGTCTTGGTTTCCGCTGCAATGACGATAAGTTGCCGTCTTTCCTTATTGCCCCTGTCGGCCGCAGCCACCGGGGTCTGCATGACGGGTGCCCATGACCGACCTTCTTGTCCTCGCTGCCTTCATCCTCTCGTTCCTGGCTTTTGCCCGCACCCGGCAGGCAAACGAGCGGTTCACGCGCGACATCGCCTTCCTCCAGTCGGAGATCGCCCGCCTTTCCGCGGCCCAACTTCCCGGGATGCTTGTGGCGGGTCCGGCGACGGATGTCGCGGTGGTGGAAGCGTATGCTCCCGAGGTGGAGGAGGGTGATCGATCAGCGGCGGCCATCGACCCGGAGACGATCGCGGCTGAGCCCGCCTCCTTACCATCGGAGGAAATAGAGCCGCAAAAGCCGCGCGAGTCCCTCGAAAGCTGGCTCGGTGCCCGTTGGGCTGTCTGGGTCGGCGGCATCGCACTGGCGCTGGGCGGTATCTTTCTGGTCAAGGTGTCGATCGACGCAGGGCTGCTCAGCCCCGCCGTACGGCTGGTGCTGGCGGCACTGTTCGGCGCGGCACTCATGGTCGGCGGCGAGATGATCCGCCGGCGCGGTCCCACAGAGGGCGGACAGCGCTTCGCCAATGCAATGATTCCCGGCATCCTCACCGCGGCGGGTGCGGTGACGCTGCTCGGCGCGATCTTTGCGGCACACGCCGTCTACGATTTCATCGACCCGACCTCGGCCTTTACCCTCATGGGGCTGGTGTCGTTCCTCGTCCTCGGCCTGTCTCTGCGTCATGGACAGGCGCTGGCCGGCCTCGGCCTTGCCGCGTCACTGGTCACGCCGCTTCTGATCGATGCCGAAAATCCTTCGCCATGGAGCCTGTTTGCCTTTCTGTCGCTCGTCTGGCTTGCCGCGATGGCGACGGCGAGGATCGGCCGCTGGCGGATCGTCCCGGCCTTCGCCAATATTGGCCTTGCCCTCTGGGGCACCGTCTATCTCATAGCGGAAGACCCGGCCGTCACCCTGCCGGTCTCGCTGTCGCTGCTCGTCCTGATCGCTGGCCACGCCTATGTCTGGCCGGCTGGTGCTGACGACGCGGAACCGGAGGCAATCGAGGACGCAGCGGAGACGCTTCCGGCTGCCGACGACACGACGACGGGGGCAGGGGTCGCCTCGGCAACACCGGTGCCGGCACCGCCTCGCACCCCGTACTGGCGCCGCCTGCTGCTGCCGCGTCATGCGCCCATCATCCTCACCGGCGCCTTCTCGGTGCTGATGACCGGGCTTTCGCTCATCGGCCCGCTGACGGAGACCGATGGCAATCCGACCTTCGAATTCCTGGCGGTCACCGCCGCTCTCGGCCTTCTCGGCGCACTGCGCGCCCGGGCTGTCGCCGCTTCGCTGACGGCCGGTCTCATGGCGATCCTCGGTGTCTCGACGCTGGCGTCGCTTCCGCTGCTGCTGGAGCTTTCCAGCATCGGCGTCGTGGCCGAAAGGTCGTTCGCGACATCGCCGGTCGCGGCCCTCAGCCTTGCGGCGATCTTCATCGGCCTCTGCGCCTTTGCCCTGCATCGTCACGGCGACAGGCACCGGGTCGCCATCCTCTGGTCCGGCCTTGCCGCCGTCACCTCGGTCGCCTGCATCGGGCTCTCCTTCCTCATCCTCGGCACCTATTCGTTCGATCCTCTGCACGGCCTCGCCGCGACGGCTGCCGCCATGGCCTTCCTCGCGCTTGCGGACATCGTCGCCCGCCGCGATGCGTCCTTCCCGGGTGTCGCTCAGGGCCTGTTGCTCGCCGGCGCGCTCGGCCAGCTGGTCGTTGCCGCACATGCGCTGTCGGATGGCCTGTGGACGGTGCTCGCCATGGCCGTTTTCGCCGTCGCCTTCATTGCGGCCACGCGGGTGCGCACCTGGGCGGCGCTGCCCTGGGTCGGGGCGCTCGGCTTCGTGTTCGTCCTTGCCCGCATCGGCTGGGAGCCGACCATCGTCGGGCCGCTCGCGCTCGGCCGGACACCGGTGCTGAACGCGCTGCTGCCGGGCTATGGCATCCCCGCGCTCTTCGCGCTCTGGTCGGCCTATACGCTGCGCGACTGGCCGTCCGACCGCCTGCGGAACACGCTGCAGGCCATCGCCAGCCTGTTCGGCTTGCTGACGCTTGCCATTCTGGTCCGCCACGCGATGAATGGCGGCCAGTTGCAGGGCGGCGCGCCGTCCCTGTCGGAACAGTCGATCTATACGCTGCTGGTCATCGGCGCCTCTGCCATCCTCATGCGGCTCGATCTCAGCCGTCCCGGCTCGTTCTTCCGCTATGGCAGCATCGGTCTCGGCGCCGTCTCGCTGCTGATGACGCTCTCCGCTCATCTCGTCGGCCTCAATCCCTACCTCACCGGCGAGTTGCTCGGACCCTATCCCTTGTTCGACCTGCTGTTGATCGGCTATCTGCTGCCGGGCATCGCCTATGCCGCGCTGGCCCGCATGGCCGTCGGCCGGCGTCCGCCTGCTTTCGTTGCGGCGCTTGCAACGGCCGCGGCCGTGCTGGTCTTCGCCTGGGCCACCTTGTCGGTGCGCCGCGCCTGGCAAGGTGCGAGCATTGCCGACTGGAAGGGTTTTCTCGCCGGCGAGACCTATACTTATTCGGTCGTCTGGCTCGCTCTCGGCGTGCTGCTGCTCGTCGCCAGCCTCCGCTTCCATAGCCGCAGCATGCGCATCGTCTCCGGTGTGCTCGTCTTCGTAACGGTGCTCAAGGTCTTCCTGTTCGACATGGCCAATCTGGAAGGCCTGCTGCGCGCCCTGTCCTTCATGGGCCTCGGCATCGTGCTGATCGGCATCGGCTTGTTCTACCAGAAGGTGCTGACCTCGCGGCCGAAACCCGCAGCCGACGTCCTGCCCGGAACGGTCGAATGAAGCAGGCCTCATCGACTATCGCGGGCGCCTTCGCGCCGTTTGCGGATCTTGCGGAACATCTCCTTGCCGAAGGCGCCACAGGGGACGACGGGTCGCACGATGCCGCACACCTGATCCGTGTCTGGCGCAATGTCTGCCGTCTTCAGGTGGAGGAGGGCGGTGACCTGCGGCTCCTTTGCGCCGCCGCGCTGCTGCATGACGGGGTGGCGGTCGAGAAGAACGCTCCAAACCGGGCAAGCGCCTCGCGGCTCGCAGCGGAGAAGGCCCGTGGGCTCCTCGCGCGCCTTGGCTGGAACGGGCGGGATATCGACGCCGTTGCCCACGCCATCCTCACCCACAGCTTCTCGGCCGGCATTCCGCCGGAGACGATCGAGGCGAAAATCCTTCAGGATGCCGACAGGCTCGACGCGATTGGCATGATCGGCGCGGCCCGCTGCTTCTACATCGCTGGTCGCCTCGGCAGCGGCCTCTACGATCCGCTCGACCCGCTGGCGCAGCGCCGTCCGCTGGATGACAAGGCCTTCGCGCTCGACCATTTCGAGGTGAAGCTCTTCAAACTCGCTGCGAACTTCCAGACGGCGAGCGGACGCCGCATGGCCGGGGAACGGCAGGATCGGTTGCGCACCGTCGTGGACATGCTGATGCAGGAAATCGGCTGATCCGCCTGGCCGGAGCGCCGGCGGCAATCTCCTGTTCAAGCATTAACCGCGTCATCTGAAAGAAGAGGCGAATATTTGACTTGATCGCGTTCCGGTGGTGTTCTGCCAGAATCTTTCACCCTTCCGGAACGTGACCGGAAACGGCTGCCTGCGGGATGTTCATGAGCGCCAACAGACATATCGCCAGCCTTGATGGCCTGAGAGGGGTCGCCGCCTTCCTCGTTGTGATGTCGCATGTCGCCCTTCTTTATCCGCATCTGCCGGGCTGGTTCTCGCTGAACATCGGTGCGGAGGCGGTCGAAATCTTTTTCGCCCTCAGCGGTTTCCTTATGGCGAGCCTCTATGCGGCGCGGCCGCTCGACCGGGCGGCGGCAACCGATTATCTGGTGCACCGCTTCGCCCGCATCTATCCGGTCTATCTCGTGGCCGTGCTGTTCGTCGTGCTCCTGTCGCTGGTGCCGGGCCTCGATTACATCCATCCGATCCACAGTCCGGTCGAGATCCTCAGGCATGTCGTTCTCTTGGGCTCGTCGGGCGTCTTCTGGTCGGTCCCGCCGGAAATCCAGTTCTATTTCTTCTTCCTGCTGGTCTGGCTGTGCCTGTCCAATCCCCGGAAGTACCGTTTTCTCGCGCTGTTCCTGGCGGCCTGCGTGGCTGTCGATGCCGTTTTCGACTTCCCCGGCCCGGGCATTCTGCTGCCGTCGAAGATCCATTTCTTCATGGCAGGCGTCGCCGCCGGTCTTCTCTATGCCTCCGGACGTCTACGCCCCAAAGGCCCGCTCGTTGGCGTCGCGACGCTGGGGCTTCTGGGTTTCGTCTTCCTGTCGAAGATCCTGTTATGGCGCGACCAGCAGGATGGCTGGGGGCTTGTCATGGCGGTGACGGCGGGGGTGATCGTCTTCCTGACGGCGCAGGAACAGTTCCTGTCGCGGGCGCTTCTCGCCAGTCCGCCCTTGCGGTTCCTCGGCAAGATCAGCTTTTCGCTGTACCTGTTTCATGTGCCGGTCATGTTCCTGTCGATGAAGACGCTCGGCCCTTTTGTCCCCGGTCCCGTCGCGGTCGTCCTGTCGGTCTGTCTTGCCGTCGTCTTCGCGACCTACTCGTACCACCTCATCGAGGATCCGGTACGCCGCAGGCTGGTGGAGCGTTGGAAGCGGCATCGGGCGCTGAGTGCCGCCGCCACGCAGAGCGAACCGCGCAGAAGAATCGCATCGACGGCGTGACCCGATGACGGCTACAACGGAGCTTTCCCGTTGCCGCTGAAGGACTACCCTAATGCCCGTGAACCCCAAGGTCGTCGCACTCAACATCCACCCGCTGAAAAGTGGCCGGGCGATCTCCGTCGATCACGCCGAGGTTCGGCTGGACGGCTTTGCCGGCGACCGCCGCTTCATGCTCGTCGATCCCGAAGGCACCTTCATCACCCAGCGCGAATGCCAGACGCTCGCGCAGGTCAAGGCCACGCCCCAAGAAGGTGGCGTGGATCTCGAGATGGGCGATGCGCGTCTCTCCGCTCGGTTTGCGGGCGACCGGCGCATGGGCGTCCGCGTCTGGTCGAGCAGCGTCGATGCGGCCTGCGCGGACGATGCAGCCAACGAAGTGCTGTCCGACTGGCTCGGTCGCCCGGTGCGCCTCGTGCATATGGATGACAAGGCCGAACGCACCGTGGGCGCCGAGTGGGCCGGCGAACCCGCGCCGGTCGGGTTTGCGGACGGTTTCCCTATCCTCATCACGACCATCGGTTCGCTGGAAGCGCTCAACCGGACGCTCGTGTCGAAGGGCCAGCCCATCGTCGGCATGGATCGCTTCCGCACGAACATCCTTCTCGATCACGATACGGCCTGGGAGGAGGATCTGTGGGAAGCGGTCGAGATCGGCGGCATCCGGTTCGATCTCGTCAAACCCTGCGCCCGCTGCATCATGACCACGCAGGACCAGATGACCGGCGAACGCATCGGCGGTAACCCGATCGAGGCGCTGCGGGTGGAGCGCATGTCGGCCGACCGCAGGGTTCCCGGTGTCCTATTCGGCTGGAACGCGGTACCGCGCGGCACCGGGCGCATCGCGCTCGGCGATTCCGTCCGCATCCTCTCGACCCGCACCGAGCGCTGGCCCATGAAGCATCGCGCCTGATCGGATGTTCGGGCGCTGCCTGCCGGCCAGCCAATGCCGGCGGGCGACCAGTGCCAGCTTGCCGAGGGCAAGGCCGATGACGCTGCCGAGCGACTTCACCAGTGCATCGGAAAACCGCGCGTGCCGCGTCGGCGAGATCCATTGCAGCATCTCGATGAAGAAGGCAGCGGCGATGAGAAACAGGGCAAGCGAGATCCACCGCCGCGGATAGGCGATGGCGAAGATCGCGCCCGCCAGCGCAAAAGCGGCCGCCCGGTCGAGGCCGACCATCGTCACCGTATGCGGCCGCCAGCCAAGGGGCGAGATCGTCACGGCCACGAGGCCAAGAAGGGCGGCCCATGCGGCAGCGCGGAACAGGGAACGAAGTGTCATCAAATTGTCATAGAACCGGAAGGTCCCTGTTGCAACGCACACACCCGTGAGGCCCCCGCGCCGGAAGCTCCGGGTCAACGCCGTTGATGCCGCATCAATTGCATTGATCCAGGGGTCACGCGAATTCACTTTCAGTGCGTCGTCCGCTCCCCTAATCTGAAGAACCCGCATTGCCCCATCGGCACATCTTCCGGAGCCCGATCATGTCCGCCGCAATCCCCTCCGTTGCCGCCAGCACCCCGCGCCGCGGCCTGCCGTGGCTAATCATTCTCTCGGGCTCGCTGGTGGCGATGCTGACCTTCGGGCCGCGCTCGGCCATGGGCTTCTTTCAGCTTCCCATGCTGGCGGATCTCGGCTGGGACCGCACGACGTTCGGCCTCGCCATGGCCTTGCAGAACCTCTGCTGGGGCCTGAGCCAGCCCTTCTTCGGCGCCATGGCCGACAAGTACGGCACCTGGCGGGTGCTGGCCATCTCGGGCCTGCTCTATGCGAGCGGGCTGATCATCATGGCCTTCGCAACGGCCCCTGTCTGGCTGCATGTGGGCGGCGGGGTGCTGGTCGGCCTTGCGGTCGGTGCCGGGTCCTTCGGCACCATTCTCTCCGCCTTCGCCCGCAACGTCACGCCGGAACAGCGCTCCATGGCCTTCGGCATCGGCACGGCCGCAGGGTCGGCCGGCATGTTCCTGTTCGCGCCGCTCAGCCAGGGCCTTGTTTCGGCCTTCGGTTGGTCCGACAGCCTCGTCACTCTCGGCCTGATGATGCTGGTCGTGCCGCTCGTCGCCATCCCCCTGCGCGGTAACGCCACTTCAGGGTCGCAGGCCCAGTCGGTCTACAAGCAGTCGATCGGGGAGGCGCTGAAGGAGGCGCTCGGCCATAAGAGCTACCTCCTGCTCGTGTCCGGCTTTTTCGTCTGCGGCTATCAGGTGGCCTTCATCACCGCGCATTTCCCCGCCTATATCGGCGATATCGGCATCGACGCGCGCTATGCCGTCATCGCGCTTGCCCTCATCGGCTTCTTCAACATCATCGGCTCACTCTCTGCCGGCGTCATCGGACAGCGCTATTCCAAGCCCTATTTTCTCTCGCTGATCTATATCGGCCGCTCGATCGTGGTTTCCGCGTTCCTGCTGATGCCGCAGTCCCCGCTCACCGTCCTCGTCTTCGCCATCGCCATGGGCCTGCTCTGGCTCTCGACGGTGCCGCCGACCAATGCGCTGGTGGCGATCATGTTCGGCACGCGCCATCTCGGCCTCCTCGGCGGCATCGTCTTCCTGTCGCACCAGATCGGCTCTTTCCTCGGCGTCTGGATGGGCGGCTATCTCTACGATCATTTCGGCTCCTATGATCCGGTCTGGTGGATCGGCGTCGTGCTCGGCCTGTTCGCGGCTCTCGTACACTGGCCGATCGAGGAAAAGCCGGTCGTCCGCCCCGCTGCGGCATGATGACGGGGCTTATGCTCGATGTGACAAAAAGGTGTCGCGGACGGCTTGATATCCGTCACAAAACTTTCTAATTCAGCAAGACCGGCAAAGCCGGTTTTGTTTTGATCCCATTATGCTCAATGTGAGTATATTTGCTGTCGTGGTGGAGCGGCGGAAAGCGAGGATGGCATGACCAAGGTGTTTTCGGCGATGGGCGGTCTGTCGATGGATGGCGCACCTCCACCGCGCATGACCACAGCCGCCGAGCGCTACGGCGTCCTCCCGATGCCGGACCTCACCTTTACGCCCGAGATCGCACGGGAGACCGAGCACCTCTACCAAAAGGTCCGCGACTTCATTCCGGCCTTCGAATGGCCGGTCTACGCACCCTATGTCGCAGCCATCAACCGGCTGAAACGGAAGCGCAACGCGGTCATTCTCGCGCATAATTACCAGACGCCGGAGATCTTCCACTGCGTCGCCGATATCGTCGGCGATTCCCTGCAACTGGCCCGCGATGCGACGCGGGTGGATGCCGAGATCATCGTGCAGTGCGGCGTGCACTTCATGGCCGAAACGTCGAAGCTTCTGAACCCGCAGAAGACGGTGCTCATTCCCGACTCCCGGGCCGGCTGCTCCCTGTCGGAATCGATCACGGGCGCGGATGTCCGCCTGCTGAAGCAGCGCTACCCCGGCGTGCCGGTCGTGACCTATGTCAACACCTCGGCCGACGTGAAGGCCGAGACCGATATCTGCTGCACCTCGTCCAACGTGCTCGCCATCGTCGAAAGCCTGGAGAGCGACACGGTGCTTTGCATTCCCGACGAATACCTGGCCATGAACGTCGCCAAGCAGACCAACAAGAAGATCCTGACGTGGAAGGGCCATTGCGAGGTGCATGAGCGCTTCACGGCGAGCGAGCTTCTGGCCTACAAAGCCGCCCATCCCGGCATCGAGATCATCGGCCATCCCGAATGCCATCCCGACGTGATCGCGGTCTGCGATTTCGCAGGCTCCACCGCCGGCATGATCAGCTACGTCAAGGACAAGCGCCCGCCAAAAGTGCTGCTCGTCACCGAATGCTCCATGGCTTCCAACATCCAGGCGGAGGTCGAGGGCGTCGAGTTCGTCAAGCCGTGCAATCTCTGTCCGCACATGAAGCGCATCACGCTGCCGAAAATTCTGGACAGCCTGCTGACCATGACGGACGAGGTTCTGATCGACCCTGAGATTGCCGACCGCGCGCGGATGGCCGTCGAGCGGATGATCAACCTCAAGCAGTAGTACGTTCCGAAGCCGGCGGAGGAGACTGCCATGCTGACCGATCATTTTCGTCCCCAATCCTTCAACGGCATCGATGACATCGTCATCGTCGGCGGCGGGCTCGCCGGCCTGTTCTGCGCGCTGAAACTCAGCCCGCGCCCGGTCACGGTGCTGGCCGCCGCGCCCATCGGCCATGGTGCGTCTTCGGCCTGGGCGCAGGGCGGTATCGCCGCCGCCATGAGCCCGGGCGACTCGATCGATAGCCACGTGGCCGACACGCTGACGGCCGGCGCCGGTATCGTGGACGAGAAGATGGCCCGCCGAATGGTGGCGGAAGGTCCGGCCCGGATCCACGATCTGCTGGCCTATGGCGTGCCGTTCGATCGCGATCTGGAAGGGCATCTGCTGCTGTCGCGGGAGGCTGCCCATTCCGAGCGCCGCATCGTGCGCGTGAAGGGCGATATGGCCGGGCGCGCCATCATGGAGGCCCTGATCGCCACCGTCCGGGCGACGCCGTCCATCCGCGTCATGGAAGGCTATGTCGTCGAGGAGCTGATCCGCGAAGGCCGCTTCATCGCCGGCGTCGTCGCCCGGCCGGATGCCGGGCAATCGCGCAAGCGCATCTCCTTTCCGGCGCGCGCCGTCGTGCTCTGCTCGGGCGGCGTCGGCCACCTGTTTTCCGTCACCACCAATCCGCGCGAGGCGAGCGGGCAGGGCGTGGGCATGGCCGCGCGCGCCGGCGCCATCATCGCCGATCCCGAATTCGTCCAGTTCCACCCGACCGCCATCGACATCGGCCGCGACCCGGCGCCGCTCGCAACCGAAGCGCTACGCGGCGACGGGGCGCATCTGATCGACCGGAACGGTCGCCGCTTCATGCTCGACATCCACCCCGACGGCGAGCTCGCCCCGCGCGATATCGTCTCGCGCGGCGTCTTCGCCGAGGTTGCGGCCGGTCGCGGCGCCTTCCTCGATTGCCGCAAGGCGGTGGGCGCGCATTTCCCGCAGGCTTTCCCCACGGTCTATGCCTCCTGCAAGGCGGCAGGCATCGATCCGGTGACACAGCCGATCCCTGTCGTGCCCGCCGTCCACTACCACATGGGCGGTATCCTCACCGACGCGGAGGGCCGCACCTCGATCGACGGTCTGTGGGCGGCCGGCGAGGTGACGTCCACCGGCGTGCATGGCGCAAACCGCCTTGCGTCGAACTCGCTGCTCGAGGCGGTCGTCTTCGCCGCGCGGATCGCCGAGAACATCCAGGGCATGCTGCCGGCGCCGCGCCAGGGCAACTGGGCTGGAAATGCCGGCGAGAGCGACGACCTCGTGACGGTCGAGGACAGTCCGCAACTGCGTGAACTTCGCCGCACCATGTCCGCCCATGCCGGCGTCATCCGCGACCGGGCGGGCCTCTTGACCGCCGCCCGCACCATCGCCGCGCTGGAGCGCGACACGCCGCGCCTGCGGTTTGCCAATATCGTCACGACCGCCAAGCTGATCGTCGCCGGCGCGCTCCTGCGCGAGGAGAGCCGTGGCGGGCACTTCCGCTCCGACTTCCCTGAGCCTGGCGCGCAATGGCAGCACCGCACCTTCATGACGCTTACCGAGGCGAACCGCGTCGTCGACGATGCGACGGAAACCGCCATAGTCTGACGATCGCTTCCCGCCGACGCACCGTTTCGAGAGACCGCCGATGACCGCTCTGCCACCCTACCTTCCCACGCTTATGGTCGAGGATATCGTTCGCGCCGCTCTTCTCGAAGATCTCGGCCGCGCCGGAGATATCACCACGGCCGCCACCATCGCCCCGCATCTCGTGGCAACCGCGACGATGAACGTCCGGGAAGCCGGCGTCGTCGTCGGCCTCGATCTCGCCCGTGCCGCCTTCCTTCTCGTGGATCCGACGCTGACCTTCGAAGCACTGGCTGGCGACGGTGCCCGTGTCGCCGCGGGCTCCACCATCGCCCGGATCTCCGGCCCGGCGCGCGGCCTCCTGTCGGCGGAGCGAGTGGCGCTGAATTTTCTGATGCATCTGAGCGGCGTCGCGACCACCACCGCCCGCTATGCCGACGCCATCGCCCATACGGCGGCAAAGGTCTGCTGCACCCGCAAGACCCTGCCGGGTCTTCGTGCCGTCGAGAAATATGCCGTGCGGCTCGGTGGCGGGTCCAATCATCGCTATGGTCTCGACGATGCGATCCTGATCAAGGACAACCACATCGCGGTGTCCGGCGGCGTCGCCCCGGCCATCCGCGCGGCCCAGGCCTATGCCGGTCATCTGGTCCGGGTGGAGGTCGAGGTAGACGGGCTGGAGCAGATGGGGCAAGCGCTGACGGCCACGCCGGACGCCATCCTTCTCGACAATATGCGCCCGGACCTTCTGCGCGAGGCCGTGGCGCTGAACGCCGCGCATTGGGCGCTCGCGGCGGGCGACTACGCAGGCGACCGGAGGCGCACGCGCCTCGAGGCGTCCGGAAACGTTGCTCTCGACACCATCGCCGCCATTGCCGAGACGGGTGTGGACTATATCTCCACCTCGAAGATCACCATGGCGGCGCCGACGCTGGACATCGGTCTGGATATCGGGATCGAGAGGCCTTAACAGAGCAGTGCAGACATTTTCACAGCCCGGTTTCTGACCACGGGAAACCTGCCGGGCGCGAGATGGCTTGCGCTGCATAGACGACAACGGAGACGGCATTTGAGCGATATCTGGATGTTCATCCTCATCGGCTTTTTCGCGCAATTGGTCGATGGCGCGCTCGGCATGGCCTTCGGGGTCCTCTGTACCACCGCTCTGCTCGCCTTCGGCATGCCGCCGGCGGTGGCAAGCGCCATGACGCACATCACCGAAGTCTTCACCACGGCAGCCTCCGGCGCGTCCCATGTCTGGCAGCGCAATGTCGACTGGAAGCTCGTGATGCGCCTCGCGCCAGCCGGCATGGTCGGCGGCATCCTCGGCGCCTACGTTCTCTCCAATATCGACGGCAAGGTCATCGAGCCCTTTATTTCCGTCTACCTCATCCTCATCGGCATCTACATTCTCATCAAGGCCTTCCGGCCGATGTTCCAGCGTGACGTGCATGACTGGACGGTGCCGCTGGTCGGCTTCGCGGGCGGCGGTCTCGATGCGGCGGGCGGCGGCGGCTGGGGGCCGATCGTCACGACCTCTCTCATCGGACGCGGCCATGACCCCAAAAAGGTCATCGGCTCGACCAGCCTCACCGAGTTCGCCGTGACGCTGACGATCTCCGCCACCTTCATCGTCACACTCGGCTGGTCGCAACTCGATGCGGCCGTCGGCCTCATCATCGGCGGCGTCCTTGCAGCCCCGATCGGCGCCTATATCGTCAAGCACCTGCCGGTTCGCCCGCTGATGATTGCCGTCTCCCTTATCATCATCGCCACCTCCGTCGTCCGCTTCTTCTGATCTTAAGCGCGTTCCGTCCGCCGTCACGCGCTTGTGCGGGAACCTCGCGCAGTCCGGAACGTTGGGTTCATGCCATTCTTCAAATACGTCATGAATGCAACCCGGAGTCCTCAAATCCTAGGACCGGGAACACCAGGGAAGGACCACCATGACCTCTACGATCATCACTCTGGCTGCAGCCGCCCTTGCGGCCACCGTCTCCGCAGCGGTGCCCGCTGCTGCGCAAATGCAGTCCCAGACCGCCAGCGCCAGTTTCGTCGGAAAGGACGACAAGGAGACCGGACGCGCGCTCCTGACCGCCGGCAAACACGGTGTGCTCATGGAAGTCGAAGTCACCGGCCTGCCGGCGGGCACCTGGGTTGCCTTCCACGTCCATGAGACCGGAAAGTGCGATCCAGCGCATGCGCACGCCTCGGCCGGTGCGCACTTCAATCCCGACAAGACGGAACACGGCTTCCTCGCCGCCAATGGCCCGCATGCCGGGGATATGCCCAATCAATATGTCGGCGCCGATGGTACGCTCCGCGCCCAGGTCTTCAACAGCATGGTGACGCTGGACGACAAGACCAACGGCATTCGCGGACGTGCGCTGATGATCCACGCCAAGCCCGACGACAACCGAAGCCAGCCGTCAGGCGACGCGGGCGATCGTCTCGCCTGCGCCGTCATTCAGTAAATCCGGCCGAACTTCGGATCAGGGATCGAGAGGACCGGGGTCATCGCCCCGGTCTTCGTCTGTATGGGACTCGGGCTCCGGCTTCACCGCGAACTCGTCCTTCACCTGCTTCAGCATGCTGCGTGTCGTTGCCCACCAGTTCGGCGTCGAGACCCAGTAGCGCAACGTCACCGTCGCGCCGTCGCCTGCAAGCTCGGAGATGAACACCGCCGGCGCGGGGTTCTTGAGCACGTTGTCGTTACCACGAGCGATGTCCAGCAGCCTCTGCATCGCATCGTCGATATCCTGATCCGCACCGACGGAGATCGCCAGGTCATGCTTGCGCGTCGGCAGGCGGCTGAAATTGCGCACCGGCGTGTTCCACAGCGTCGAATTGGGCGCAAGCCTGTAGACGCCGTCGGAATCCACGAGCTCCGTCGCGAAAAGCCCGATCTCGCGGATCGTGCCGGCCACGCTGGAGGTCTCGATGGATTCGCCCACCCGGAAGGGCCGGAGAACCAGCAGCATGATGCCGGCCGCGATGTTCTGCAGCGTGCCCTGCAACGCAAGGCCGATGGCGAGGCCGGCGGCACCGAGTGCCGCGATGATCGAGGCCGTCTGCACGCCGAACTGCCCCAGCACCGTCACGAAGACCAGCACCAGCAGGGCATAGCGGATGATGTTGGAGAAGAACCGGGCCAGCGTCTCGTCGATGCCATGAACGCGCTTCAGGCCGGCATAGGCCCAGTTGTGCAGCAGTCGGGCGATGAGCCAACCGGCGCAGAGCAGCACCAGCGCGCCCACGATCGAGAAGGAATATTGCACAGCCAAGGCGGACGCCTGGCTGAGCGCCGTTCGGGTGGCAAGGATGACGTCTGGCTGTTGTGGTTCCATGAATGGCCCTCTTCGTTTGAAGGAGGGGACATGGGGCGGAAGCCTTGTGGGTCAACCGGTCGGCTCAGGCTTGGTACGCTTCAGCGACTGCCGAGCTTCAGGCCCGGTGCCGGTCGCTCATCGAGGATCTGCCGGCGAAACCGGAAGAGCGCGGCCGGGCGTCCGCCCGTTGCGCTGGTCGTCATGCCCGTCGGCTCCACGAGCGACGCGCCCTCCACCAGCCGCCGAAAGTTCTGCTTGTGCAGATGTCGCCCAGAGATCGCCTCCACCGCACCCTGCAGATCCGTCAAGGTGAACTCCGGTGGCATGAGTTCGAAGATGACCGGCCGGTATTTGATCTTCCCCCGCAGCCGCGCCACGGCAGTGGCGACGATCCGACGGTGGTCGTGGCGCATGGCCTGACCGACGGGTTCGTGAGCCCGGTTCGCATCGATGGCGTCGTGCCCCTGTGTGTCGCTTGCCGCCTCCGCGACGAGCCCTGCCTCATAAAGCAGTTCGTAGCGCTCCAGCACGCGCTCCTCGTCGAAAGGAAAATCGTCGAGCCCGAAGGCAAGCCGGATACGGCTGCGCCGGCTGGCGGGGTCCGCACGCTCCCAAGTGGCGAGCGCCGGCAGGATGACGCGATCGAGCACCGGGGGGCGCCCGTGCCGCCAATCCTCCCAGGGCAGGTAGACATACCATTCCCGCCAGTCGGCTCCGGCCTGCGACAGGCGCAGGGTCGTCTCCGCATCGCTGCGGGTCAGGGCGAGATAGCCGACCGAGACCATGTGCAGGCGGTCTTCGTTCGCCAGCCGCTGCCGGCCACGGTCGCCGAAGGTGTAGAGCTGCTCGATATAGCCGAGATCGAGCGCCGTCTGCTGCTCGACGCGCGCGCGCAGGCTGGTTTCGAAGGTGCGATGCGTGGCGGGGTTGAACGGGCCGAAGGGAAGGGCATCCCGCCCGCCATCACCGCCCTCGCTGACCACGAGAATGCGCGGTGTCCGCTCGACCATCGCGACGATGGCCGCGTTCAGGCCGATCTCGACGGTCATGCCGCCCGGCACCGGCTCACCCGGCATCGGCAGGCACCACCATAGCAGCCGGGTGCGGATCGAACACGAACGGCGTGTTGCCATCGGCGTCCCTGCCGCGGCCGATGCGTTTCATGGCGGCGATCAATCGGCCGTTCCGGCCGAGCATGGCATCGCCGATGGCGATCAGCCGGGCATTGGGCGTGGCAAAGGGCGATGCCGCGCGCAGCCGGTCGGCCAGCGCGTCGTCGTCCTGATCGGGCGCGATGGCGAGCGCGGCGATGGCAGCGGCGGCGGGGGAGCGGGAAACGCCCATCCAGCAATGGACGAGCAGCGGCGTCTCCCGCTGCCAGCCACGCGCAAAGGCAACGATGCCATCGACATGCTCTTCGGCGGGCGCGATCAGCTTTTCATTGCCGGCGAAGGTGATGTCGTTCAGCCCCAGCGTCAGGTGGCGCCCGGCGGCAATCACGCCCGGCCGGTGGAACGTGTGTCCGACCGCCATCAGGCTCAGCATGTCGAGACAGCCGTGCCGCACGGCCATTTCGCCGATCCGGGCCAGCGGCGAGACGATGATGAGGCTCATGGTTCCGCTCTTTCCGACACGCGAACGCCCGCGCGCTCCGCTTCGATCGCCTCGAACCGCGCGATGAACAGCCGTTGCGCCTCGAGCGCGGGCAGGGGCTGCATCGTCAACATCTCGCAGGTGATGCCGCGCGGCTGCCCAAAAATACGCCGTGCTTCCTCCTGCGTGAAGCCGGCCAGGACGGTCGCTTCGAAAAAGGCCGCGATCTGGTCAGCCTTCTTGATCCGCTCCTTTACGGCCTCCGGTGTGATCGGCGGCAGACCGAACCGCAGGTGGATCGCGCCTTCCAGCCGCTTCTCGACCGCCTTGTAGCCACCGCCGACGACGGCCTTGAACGGGGAGATCATATCGCCGATCACATATTCAGGCGCATCGTGCAGCAGAGCCATCTGGCATTCCGATGCACTTGGCCGTCCGTTGCGGCGAAAGATCTCCTCGACCACGAGAGAGTGTTGGGCGACCGAGAAAGCGTGCGGCCCATCGGTTTGCCCGTTCCACCGCGCCACGCGCGCAAGCCCGTGCGCGATGTCGGAAAGCTCGACGTCGAGCGGCGAGGGATCGAGCAGATCCAGCCGCCGGCCGGAAAGCATGCGCTGCCAGGCCCGTGGCGACATCAGGCGCCAGCCTCGGACGTTTCGGTGTTGGGGGAGGGTACGGGAAAGGCGAGCCCGGTCCAGGCGGGCAGCGCCAGCGCCACCTTGACGTCGCCCGCCAGGATGTCGGTCTGGCTTGCCAGCGCGTCGCCAACTTTGTCGATCCGCACGATCGCAAGTCCCGAGCGACCGGCTACGCTGCCGAGCGTGCCGATCGGCTTGCCGCCGGCCGTGATCGCCGTGCCGGACGTCGGCAGGTCGGAGATGCCCTCGACCGTCACCACGCGCCGCCGCGCCGTGCCACGGTGCTGCATGCGGGAGACGACTTCCTGCCCGACATAGCAGCCCTTGCGGAACGACAGCCCGCCATTCTTGTCGAGAAGGATGTCGTGCGGAAAGGCATCCTGCAGCGCATAGTCCGCGCCGGACACCGCAATGCCGGCGGCGATCCGAGCGTCATCGACACGTCCTTCGGTGTCGGCAATGCCCGTGGTGCCATAGATCCGGTAGGCCGGAGAACCCGACATTGCAAAGCGCACGTCGAGCAGCGCACCCTCGACCGCATCGAACGACACGGCGACATCGATCTCGGTGTCCAGAGCGAGCGTGATGGGTGCGCGGAGCTTGTAGAGCGTCAGCCGCTTCAGGAGGGGAGGCGCTTGCTCGGTGCTGGTCTCCAGCCGCAGGCCCGTTTCCGTCCGGCTCACCAGAAAGTCGAACAGGATCTTGCCCTGCGGCGTCAGGAGCGCGCCGGGGCGCACTTCGTCCGCTGTCAACTGCATGACATCGGTGGTGATCAGCGCCTGCAGAAATTCGACCGCCGTCTCTCCGGAAACGATGACGAGGGCGCGATCTGGGACTGCAAAGAGAGACATGGTCGATCCTGACAGGGCTGACACGCCCGGCAAATGCAAAATGAGACGCGTCCCCGCTGCGAACGCCGATCTGCGTACCCTTGATACCCGAGCAACCGGAATGGCCGGGGGATACGCGGCGGATCGTTAAAAGGTAGGCTCTCGCCTGGCGCCCTGCAAGCGTCTACCGGTCCTCACACGTGATCCGGCGTCAGTCGCCGCCGATGAAGAACTTCCATTGCCCGTCGGGCGTAATGCCGATGCGGTAGAAGTTGTAACTGCCGAATTCCTGCATGGACGCGACGTCGCCCGCCGTAACGAGGCGCATCAGGTCCACCTTTTCAGGCGGCGTGAGGCTGTCGAGCGACTTGGCGGCGAAATAAGGCCAGACATACATCTCGTCCGGCGTTCCCTTGTCGATCACGGTGAAGCCGGTAGAAAGCACGTCGAGCATGATGGCAAGAATTTCGAGCCCGTCGGCATCGCCGGACAAGCCTTTCACGGCGGCGACGGGATCGGTTTCCTCCTCGCTGTCGCCGATGGCGGTTGCTGTTTCACCCTTGCCGAGCAGCGGGCGCAGGCGCTCGATATCGCCGGAAGCGGCGGCCTCGACGATGAGCTCGCGCATCCGGGCGACGGGCTTCGGAATCTTGGAAATATCGGTCAGCACCTCGACAGGCCCGTCCTCCGCCTCGGCGGCCGGCGTCGTGCCCCTATGCTGCCCCGGCGTCTGATCATCGGTCTTGCCCTGCCGCGGCTGCGCCGTCGGCTTGTTCACCAGCGGGTCGGGCATGGGTATGGCGCCGGGCGCGCTCGGAGAAACCGCGTCGTCCTTGTTTGGCTCAGCTGGTGCATTCGGCTCTTCCGCTGCCGCATCACCCGGAATCGTGCGCAGCTGGCTCAGCGCAAAAGCCGGTGCCGCGGGCATGAGACATGTCGAGGCAAGAAGGGCGGTGAACGCAAGCGCACCAAGAAGAGCGGATGGAGTCCGGCTGTTCGACGACCGTGTCATGGCACTCTCGTTCCGGCTGGGGCGTCGGCTCATGCATATCGCCCGAAAATGTACGGCGGTTTCAGAACGGCGACATGCATGAAAACAGTGACGTAAAGCGCGTTGCATGTGTCCCTTTTCACGCGATGCGCTAGAAGGGGCGGGTCCATAGAAGGCAGCGGTTATTGAAGCGAACGCTGCGGGGAAAACTCGCCGGCGAGCATGCGCTCACGCAGGGAATTCAGCATGGCCTCGGCACTGTCCTCGCCATGCAGGCGGATCGTCTCGCGCATGGCGAGCGCGATGGCGGCATCGGCGATGATTTCCGGCTCGATTCCATCGGCCATACCATCTGCCCAAGCCTCGTTCTGATGTTCCAGCGCCGCCTGCATCTTCTCGTGGACGATCATGTCGTCGATCTCGTTGAGGCTCTGTTCCATCGACCGTTCCATGCAATTATACGCTTTCACATCACGCCGCATCGGAATCGCGGCGGCACTTGTTACCATGGTCTTAACAAGACTAGCAGTCTTTTACCGAAACGACACGGCCCGTTCGAAAAAAGGTTAACGGAGCCCTAATTTCCGAACCGCGAGACGATTTCGGCGGCCAGTGTTGCCCCTTCGTCACGGTAACGCTGGTCGGCCAGCACGGCGCTCGGGGTACAGCTTGTATAGACCGAGGCGAAACTGCGATAGCCCCTGTTGAAGGCGGCGGTCAGCCGCGCCTTGCGATCCGGCTCCGCGCCGGCCTCCCGGTCGATCAGCGCCTGCATGTCGGCGCGCCATTCCCCGGCCTTCGCATCCCCGCAGAGCGTTCGCAGATAGGTGACGGAACCCACGATCTCCGCCATCCGCAGAAGCCTTGCGTCGTATGGTGTCGGCTTTATCGCATGCGCATCGACGCCCGGCGCAGGCGGGCGATCCGTGGCCGGCTGCGCCTGGGCTGAGGGCAGCGGCAAGCTGAACAGCATGAAAAGGCCGGCAAGAGCAGGGCGGAGGGGAATCTCGAAGGTCATGCCAGCAAAAATGCCCGGTTCCGTCGATTTCGCAAGTCCCGGCTTCCCCGTCATTCCCTCATGGCTTCCAGCCGGGCGATGCAATCGCGCACGCTCGGCGGGGCCGGCAGGTCGGCAATCTCGGCGGCGGTGTACCAGCCAAGGCTCGCCGCATCGTCCCCGGCGACCGCTTCGGCGTCGATATCCGCCTCGACGCGAAACACCGAGAGGAAGAAATGCCGCCCGCCCGCGCCATCCGCTGTGTCCACAGGCAGGTCGTAGGTCGCAAAGAGCACCGGCACTGAGCCCGTGATGCCGGTCTCCTCGAACAGTTCCCGCACCGCCGTTTCCGCCGGCGTTTCGCCGGGCTCTGCCCGCCCGCCCGGAAAGGCGAACATGTCGGCAGATGGCGGCTTGGAGCGGCGCACGAGCAGGTAGCGACCGTTGCGCACGACGATGGCGGAAGAAGCGAGGGCAGGCGGCGGAGAGGCAGTCATGGCGGTTCCGTTATGGCGTTGCGGACGAATCGATCCTATATCAGCCGGAGGGGCGAGCGCGATCGAATGCGGGACGCGACGCCCCGAGAGTTCGGTAAGGACAGGGGGCGACATCATGTGCGGACGCTATGCCCTGACGGTCACGCCCGAAGAGCTTGAGGAGGCGCTGGCCGTCATCGACGCTGGCGACTTTCCGCCGCGCTACAATATCGCGCCAACCCAGCCGATCATCGTCATCACCGCAGCAGACCGCACCGACCCGCGCAGCAACACGCCGCCACGCCGGACAGCGCTCGTGCGCTGGGGCTTTCTGCCCGGCTGGGTCAAAGACCCGAACGATTTTCCGCTGCTCCTGAACGCGCGCGCCGAAACGGCCATCGAGAAGGCCTCGTTCCGTGCGGCCATGCGTCACCGCCGCGTGCTCGTGCCGGCATCAGGCTTCTACGAGTGGAGACGCCATCCCAAGGAAAGCGGTCTGCCGTCACAAGCTTACTGGATCCGGCCGAAATCCGGCGGCCTCGTCGCTTTCGGCGGCCTGATGGAAACATGGGCCTCTGCCGACGGCTCGGAGATGGATACGGGCGCGATTCTCACGACCCGTTCCAACACGGCGATGTCTTTCATTCATGAGCGAATGCCCGTGGTGATCCGGCCTGAAGACTTCGCCCGGTGGCTCGATTGCAAGACGCAGGAGCCGCGCGACGTTGCCGACCTGATGGTGCCGGCCGATGAAAACCTGTTCGACGTCGTGCCGGTTTCCGACGCCGTCAACAAGGTCGCCAATACGACGCCCGATATCCAGACCCCCGTCGACCTCACGGCGTTGGCGCATGCGCCGCCAAAGCCGGACAGAAAGAAGCCCGCACCGGCAGGACCGCCGGAGGATGGGGACAGTCCTCAACTCATGCTGTTCTGATCACGCTGGTAACGGCAGGCCTCGTGAGGCGCGTCTTGGCGAGCGATCAGTGCTCGCGCCAGTCGCGAACGCGATCGGCAGCCTTTGCCGGCTGCGCCGATGCTTTGGGCTTCTGATGCAGCGCCGCGGCAGCGACGGCCTTCAGGCCCAGCGGGCGATAGCGATCGACCAGCTTTTCGTTCTTGGCTTCGGCCTCTGCCGTGTCTGTCTTGCGTTCCGTCATGTCACTCTCTCCTGAATAAGGTTTCGTCCCGGGTCGGGCGCCGCTTGGAGAAGCCATCTTTCGACGATTACAACCTGCAGCACCTCGTTCGTTCCCGGAGATCCGAACGTCTCGCATTGTCCCCGCAAGCTCGAATCTCCTGAAATTCTACGGCTTTCAAACGTTTTAATCATGACAAATTCATGTCCATCCTGCGAGCATTTTGCGCGCTAAAGTATGCTGCAATGCAACCGGATTCATGCTGCGGTGCAATCGAGCGTCTGACGTGATCTGATCCCTTGCTCCAGTGGCCAAGTCTCCAGACGGAAGGGAGGACCCTCTTGACCCAATGGGCGAACCCCCTTGACCAAGGGGGTGGGAACGGCGATAAAGCCACCATGAAAACGGAAACCTGCATTTTCTGCGGCTCGATAATTCGCTAGCGCTTGCCGCTGGCCATTTCCGTTTCGTCTCCTTAACCAAGACCAGGATGAGAACGCGAAGGCCGGCAGGCCGGCGCGCGTGATCTGCGGCGGCCTGCCGCCGGATGCATGATTTGCGACGCTGACGGCGAAAAGCACTGACAAGGGAGACGATACGCATGACGGACGTGCCGGCACTGAGGCTCTACAATACGCTGACGCGCGAAAAGACCGTGTTTGCGCCGATCGATGCCGGCAATGTCCGTCTTTATGTCTGCGGCCCGACCGTCTACGACTTCGCACATATCGGCAATGCGCGCCCGGTCATCGTGTTCGACATCCTCTTCCGCCTGCTGCGCCATCTCTATGGCGAGACGAACGTCACCTATGTCCGCAACATCACCGACGTCGATGACAAGATCAACGCGCGCGCGCTGCGCGACTTCCCGGATCTGCCGCTGAACGAGGCGATCCGCGCCGTCACGGAGAAGACCGAGACGCAGTTCGTGGACGATGCACGCGCACTCGGTTCGCTGGAGCCGACCGTCCAGCCGCGCGCCACCGAGAACATCGCCGAGATGATCGCGATCATCGAGGCGCTGATCACGCGCGGACATGCTTACGTTGCCGCTGGTGAGGTCCTGTTCGACACGACGTCGATGGCGGATTACGGCGCGCTCTCGCACCGCAATCTCGACGAACAGCAGGCCGGCGCTCGCATTGCCGTCGATGCGCATAAGAAAAGTCCCGGCGACTTCGTGTTGTGGAAGCTCTCCTCCGACAACGAACCCGGCTGGGAAAGCCCATGGGGCCGTGGCCGCCCGGGCTGGCATATCGAATGCTCCGCCATGAGCCACCGCTATCTCGGCGAAACCTTCGACATTCACGGCGGCGGGCTCGATCTGATCTTTCCCCACCACGAGAACGAGATCGCCCAATCGCGTTGCGCCCACGGCACGGCGAACATGGCGAACGTCTGGATGCACAACGGCTTCGTGCAGATCGAGGGCCGCAAGATGTCGAAGTCGGACGGCAACTTCGTCACGATTCACAACTTGCTGCACACGGAAAACTTCGGCGGCCGGACATGGCCGGGGGAGGTCCTGCGCCTTGCCATGCTGATGACGCACTATCGCCAGCCGATCGATTTCAGCCTCAAGCGGCTGGAAGAGGCGCAAGGCATCGTGCGCCGCTGGGCCGACGCCAAGGTTCGCATCACGGCGCTCGTGGCGGAAAGCCCGGAGATGCCCGCCTGGGTCCTGCCGCCGGAAAGCCCTGTTCTCGACGATCTCAACCTCTATCCCGTCATCACCGGCATGAACCAGCTTGCCGCCGAGGCAATGAAGGGCGACCTCGATGCCGCCGCCACCTTTTTCGGGCTTCTGGATCTGATGGGCTTCGAGGCGATCGAGCATCTGAGCCAGCAGGCGACGGATCTGGACCTCAGCCTTGCCGGCGAGGATACATGGGCCGGCGTGGCCCAGCGGATCGAGGAACGGCTGGCGCTTCTGAAGGCCCGGAACTTCGCGGAGGCCGACCGCATCCGGGACGAGCTTCTCGCGCAAGGCATCCAGCTGAAGGACGGCAAGGACGCGGCGACCGGTGAGCGGGTAACGACCTGGGAGGTCAAGCGCTAGAGGCGGCTGGCAAACGGCTTGCGTCGAGCGCCGGATCGGCATGGAATGGGGAATGGGGAATGGGGAATGGGGAATGGGCGGAATCGCCGGATCGGCCGGCGAGACGCAATGATCGATGTCTGGCGTGGGAGAAGAATGCGATGATCCGTTCGTTCATGCGATGCTTGCGCACGACGATTCAGACTGTGAGCGGCCGGCGTCACACCTCTGACGCAGCAGGGTTTTCGGCTATTCCTAACCAGAAAGGAATCGTATCATGACCGATGATCGTCACGCCGGCGGCTGCCAGTGCGGTGCCGTCCGCTTCCGGGTGGAAGGCGCTCTTGGCGACGCCTCGGTCTGCCACTGCCGCATGTGCCAGAAGGCATCGGGCAGTTTCTACATGCCGCTGGTCTCCGTGCGACAGGCAAAGCTCGTCTGGACACGGGGGCAGCCGAAGCACTTCCAGTCCTCCAACCATGTCCGCCGCGGCTTTTGCGCCGACTGCGGAACGCCGCTGACCTATGAGGCGCCGGATGGTGTGGCGCTGGCCATTGCCACCTTCGATGCCCCTGAGGGGATCGCGCCCGTTATCCAATGGGGCACGGAGGCCAAACTCCCCTGCGTCGACGGCATCCGCGACCTTCCCGAGCAGGACACGATGGCCGACATCACGGCCGCGCCTTTTCTGAGTACGCTGGTGTCCTATCAGCACCCCGACCACGAGACCGACCATTGGCCACTGCTGGAGAGACCGCAATGAGCGACGACGTGAGAACAGGTGGCGAGAGAACGGGCGGCTGCCAGTGCGGCGCCGTGCGCTTCCGAATCCAAGGCAAGCTCGGCCGCCCGTCGATCTGCCATTGCCGCATGTGCCAGAAGGCCTTTGGCGGCTTCTTCGGTCCTCTGATTACCGCTCCTGAAAACGGATTGACCTGGAGCCGGGGCGAACCTGCATGGTTTCAGTCGTCCATCAATATCGCCCGTGGCTTCTGCGCCTCCTGCGGCACGCCGCTGGCCTATCGCCATCCCGGCGGGCTCGAAATCGCCATCGGCGCCTTCGATGATCGCACGGATCTCGCGCCGCAGATACAGGTCAATGTCGAGGCCCGCATCCCCTGGGTCACCACCATTTTCGACCAGCCGGTGCATAGCGATCCCGACTACTACGCCCAGCAGGAATCCGTCATTTCCTTTCAGCACCCCGATCACGATACGGCCGACTGGCCAAGCCATGGACTGAGCCTATGACCTTCCAGCACGACGCCGACAGCCTGCGCGGCCTCTATCCGCCGATCGAAGCCTATGCCTCTGGCCATCTCGATGTCGGCGACGGGCATTCGATCTACTGGGAACGCTGCGGCACACCCGGCGCCAAGCCCGCCGTGTTCCTGCATGGCGGACCCGGCGGCACCAGCGGCCCGAACCACCGTCGCCTGTTCGACCCCGCGCTCTACGACGTGCTCCTCTTCGACCAGCGCGGCTGCGGCAAGTCCACGCCGCATGCGGGGCTCGAGGCGAACACGACCTGGCATCTGGTGGCGGATATCGAGCGCCTGCGCGAGATGGTGGGGGTCGATAAATGGCTCGTCAATGGCGGCTCCTGGGGCTCGACGCTAGCGCTCGCCTATGCCGAAACTCACCCGGAGCATGTCTCCGAACTCGTGCTGCGCGGCATCTACACGCTGACCAAGGCCGAACTCGACTGGTACTACCAGTTCGGCGTGTCCGAGATGTTCCCCGACAAGTACGAACGCTTCGTCGCGCCCATTCCGCCCGATGAGCGTCACGAGATGATGCAGGCCTACTATCGCCGCCTGACGGGCGACGATCTGGCGTTGCGCCGCGACGTGGCCAAGGTCTGGAGCACGTGGGAGGGCGAGACGATCACGCTGCTGCCGCAGCCGGACACGAGCAGCAAGTTCGCCGAAGACGATTTCGCCGATGCCTTCGCCCGGCTGGAAACGCACTATTTCGTGCATGCCGGATGGATGGACGAAGGCCAGCTCGTGCGCGATGCCCACCGCCTCCACGGCATTCCCGGCGTCATCATTCAGGGCCGTTACGACATGCCATGCCCTGTAAAATACGCCTATGCCCTGCACAAGGCATGGCCGCAGGCGGAGTTCCATCTGGCCGAAGGCGCCGGCCATGCGATGAGCGAGCCCGGCATCCTCGACCGCATGATCCGGGCCACGGACACCTTTGCCGGCAAGGAAGCCTGATCCATGAAACGCGCGCGCATCTTTCTCTTCGACACGACCCTTCGCGACGGCCAGCAGACGCCCGGCGTCGACTTTTCCGTCGAGGACAAGATCGCGATCGCCTCCATGCTCGACGATTTCGGCATGGACTATGTTGAGGGCGGGTACCCCGGCGCGAACCCGACGGATACCGCCTTCTTCGCCAAGCGCCGCACCCGCAACGCCCGCTTCGTCGCTTTTGGCATGACCAAGCGCACCGGGGTGTCCGCCGCCAACGATCCGGGGCTTGCTGCTCTTCTGCAGTCGGCAAGCGACACGATCTGTCTCGTAGCGAAGAGCTGGGATTATCACGTCGCCGTCGCGCTCGGCTGCACCAATCAGGAAAATCTCGACAACATCGAGGCCTCCGTGGAGGCCGTCGTGAAAAGCGGCCGCGAGGCCATGGTCGATTGCGAGCATTTCTTCGACGGCTACAAGGCGAACCCCGATTACGCGCTCGCCTGCGCCCGGGCCACGTACGATGCCGGCGCGCGCTGGGTCGTGCTCTGCGACACCAACGGCGGCACGCAGCCGGAGGAGATCCGCACGATCGTCGCGGCCGTCATCGCCGCCGGCATCCCGGGCGACCGCCTCGGCATCCACGCGCATAACGATACGGGGCAGGCGGTGGCCAATTCGCTGGCCGCGGTCGAGGCCGGCGTTCGCCAGATCCAGGGTACGCTCAACGGCATCGGCGAGCGCTGCGGCAATGCCAACCTCGTCACGCTCATCCCGACGCTCGCGCTGAAGGACGTCTATGCCAGCCGCTTCGAGACGGCTATCGATACCGAAAGGCTGCAGGAGCTGACAAAGCTTTCCCATGCTTTCGACGAACTGCTGAACCGCTCGCCCGACCACCAGATGCCCTATGTCGGTGCCTCCGCCTTCGCCACCAAGGCGGGCATTCACGCCTCCGCGCTGCTGAAGGACCCGCGCACCTACGAGCATGTGACGCCGGAGAGCGTCGGCAACCTGCGCAAGGTCATGGTGTCGGATCAGGGCGGCAAGGCCAATTTCATCAATGCCTTGAAGCGCCGCGGCATCGTCGTCGGCAAGGACGACCCGCGTCTCGACAAACTGATTTCCATCGTCAAGGAGCGCGAGGCGACCGGCTATGCCTATGAGGGCGCCGATGCGAGCTTCGCCATCCTCGCCCGCCGCACCCTTGCCCACGTGCCGGATTTCTTCCATGTCGAAAGCTTCCGTGTCATGGTCGAGCGCCGCTTCGACGCAAACGGTCAGCTGAAGACGGTTTCCGAAGCCGTCGTTCGCGTCTTCATCGATGGCGAGGAGACGCTCTCTGTTGCCGAAGGTCACGGTCCCGTTAACGCGCTCGATCTCGCCTTGCGCAAGGATCTCGGCAAATACCAGCACGAGATCGCCGACCTCGAACTCGCGGACTACAAGGTCCGCATCCTCAACGGCGGCACGGAGGCCATCACCCGCGTCCTCATCGAATCCACCGATGGCACCGGCGCCCGCTGGTGGACCGTCGGCGTTTCCGACAACATCATAGACGCCTCGTTCCAGGCACTGATGGACAGTATCGTGTTCAAGTTGCTGAAGAACCGCGACGGCGCGGTGGCGGCTGCGGCGGAGTAGATCAGTCCTCGGAAACGCGAAGATCGCGGCCGCGATGGAAGATGCGAATGATGGTCACTTGCTCATCCTTCACCTGAAAGACGATGCTTGCCCGGCGGCGAAAACCGACGACACGGAGCCCGGGTCTCAGGTCTTCTCTTGCGAAACCGCGCTCGGGAACAAAGCGAAGCCAAGGCAATGGCGATGAATGTCGCTCACATATTTAAGCGCAATGGCGGTCCCGGCGCGCGGTGCAAGGTAGTCGAAGAGTTCTGTTAGATCGGTGTTGGCCTCAGGCGTGAACTGGACAGGCAGATCGCTCACGTCTTGTCGTCGAAACTGGATCTGTCGATGTGGTCCTTGATCGCCGCCCAGGATGCGGCCGCACTCATGGCGCGGCCGGGCTCCCTTGCCAACGCATCGACAGTCGGCAGAACTTCGTCGTGGAGCCAGCTTTCGAATGCGGCGTCCTGCACAGCGATGGTCATGAGACCTTCGCGGATCACATCGCTCTCCGTCGCATATTCGCCGGAGGCGACCTTCTCCTTCACCAGCGTTGCCATGTCGTCCGGAAGAGTGATGCGAAATGCCTGCATGCCCTCGGCTCCTTGATGTTCTCCGGATACTTTATCGCATCGCGTCTGAAACGGGAATGGGTCTTGCAGACGGTCGCGTGGCACCGGACATCGTGGCTGCTGCGGAATAGGTCTTATGGATATAGCCTCACAACACCAGCCGGAACCGTGCGAACCCGTCCGCGCCATCCCCCGCATCCTCGATCTTCGCTGCCTTGACCTGCCCCAGCAGCGGTCGCGCCTTCGGGCCGGTTTCGAAGAGGGCCGTCGTGCCTTGCAGGGGCTTGAAGCGCCAGTTGGCGTCCGCCGTCGGGTTGATCGTGCCCTGATCATGGATGTAGCGGACGATGACGTCGCGGTTGGTGTCGGGGGCGGCGAAGACGACCTTGTCGCTGGCGATGTCGGGGAACTTGCCGCCGCCGCCGGCCCGGTAATTGTTGGTGGCGACGACGAATTTCTGTGCGGGATCGATGGGTTGACCATTGAACTTCAGGTCCGTGATGCGGTGCGCGGCGTCATTGGCGAGCTTGCCGTCGGTGTCGAAGCGCGTCGGCTGCGACAGGTCGATCTCGTAGGTCACGCCGTCGATCACGTCGAAATTATAGGACGGGAAGCCGGAGCTCAGGAGCGGCTGGTCTTTCTCGCCCGGCTTCAGCCGGTTGAACATGCCGGCCGACATTTCCAGCCAGTTCTTCACCTGCGCGCCGGTAATGACCACCGCCTGCACCGTGTTGGGGTAGAGATAGAGATCGGCGACGTTCTTGATGGCGATGTCACCGGCGGGAACGTCGGTATAGTAGTCCGCGCCGCTACGGCCTCCCGCCTTGAAGGGGGCTGCGGCCGAGAGAACGGGCAGGTCCTTCCACGCCGTCTCCTTCAGCATGTCCTTGATGTACCAGGTCTGCGCCTGTGAAACGATCTGCACCGAGGGGTCGTCGGCCACCAGTGCGAAATAGGAATAGAGCGGCGCCGAGGTCTTGCCGACGGGCGTGCGGACATAGGCAAGGGTCGCCTCGTGTTCCGCCTTGGCGGCGGTCAGCACGTCGGCGCGGTCGTTGACGTCGGCCACGACCTTCTTGTCCTCGCGGTGGTAGATCGGCCGGGCTTCCGTGGTGAAATCAACGACCTTCCAGCTCTTGCCGTCCTTCTCCAGCAGCAGATCGATGAGCCCGAGATGCGAGCCCCAGAAGCCCGCCATGACGGCCGGCTTGCCTTGCAACGTACCCTTGACCGGGTCCACGCCGGCAATGCCGTCGAAGCTCTTCGAACCGGGGAAGACGAGGTGTTGATGCCCGGTCAGCACCGCATCGATGCCCTCGACGCCGGCAAGGTAGAGGGACGCATTTTCCATGCGCTCCGTCTGCCCGGTGCCGTCGATGCCGGAATGCGACAGCGCGACGATGATGTCGGCGCCGTCTTCCTTCATCACCGGAACCCAGGCGCGGGCGGCCTCCACGATGTCGCGCGTCTGCGCCTTGCCTTCGAGGTTCTTCACGTCCCAGAGCATGATCTGCGGCGGCACGAAGCCGATCAGCCCGACCCTCAGCACGCTCGCCGCACCGCTGCCGTCCGTCACAGTCTTCTCGATGATCGTATAGGGCTTGAAGAACAGCGCGTCCTTCGTCGGGTCTTCCGCCAGCGTCCCCTTTGTCAGGTTGGCGCAGACATACGGAAAGTTCGCGCCGGAAAGCGCCTTTGCCATGAAGTCGAGCCCGTAGTTGAACTCATGATTGCCGAGCGTGCCTGCCTCGTAGCCAAGTAAATTCATGGCCTTGATGACCGGATGGACGTCGCCCTCATGAAGGCCCTTCTGGTAGGCCATGAAGTCGCCCATCGGGTTGCCCTGAAGGAAGTCGCCATTGTCGACCAGCAGCGTGTTCCCGGCCTCGGCGCGGATGGCGTCGATGATCGAGGCGGTGCGTGAAAGACCCAGGGTCTCGTTCGGCTTGTCGCCGTAATAATCGTAGGGGTAGACGTGCACGTGAATGTCGGTCGTTTCCATGAGGCGCAGATGCGCCTGGTTGGCGCTGGCATGCGCGGCGAACGGATGCAGCATGACGAGCCCGGAGGCCGACGCAAGCCCGCCGAGGAAGGTGCGGCGGGTCACGGCCATGGCTGCAGAACGTGCGGTGGGGAGGAAGGGCGCTGCGGGGGAGGACATGACGTTCCTTTCGTGCCGGATCACTTCTGAGGGACCATATACAAAAAGGCGGGCTTGGCGACCTTCGGACGGGCGGCGGACGGCTCATTGCGACGAGAGAACCCGCCACCCGAAATCTCGCAGGCAAAAGCGACGGTCGTGTGTCACCAGAATTCGTCGATGGTTCAGGGAAATGAATTGGAGCGGCAACGCCTTTTCGCGTAAGCCGCGCCTTGAAGCGACATGCGTCACCCGGGCTTCATCTTCCATGTGACGGGAAGCGCGCGGGCAGGGGTGCAGAGGCCGGAGGAGGGCCGCGACATGGCTGATAGGACAGACGAGCCGCTGGCAACGACCGGCGCCGTGCCGACGGCCGTCGTTCCCGGCAACGGCGACAGCCCGCGCGGCTTCCTGCTCGCCGCCATCGCCTATGCTTGCTGGGGCTTCCTGCCGCTGTTCATGAAGGGCATCGGCCATATTCCGGCCGCCGAAGTCGTTGCGCATCGTATCGTCTGGTCCGTACCGCTCGTCGGCGCGTTCATCCTGTGGCTCGGCCGCACCGCGGATCTCAAGGTCGCGCTGCGCTCGCCGCGCATGCTGGCCATGGCAGCGCTGACGGCGACGCTCGTCACGTTCAACTGGGGCATTTATGTCTGGGCCATCAGCGTCGGGCGAACGCTGGAGGCAGCGCTCGGCTACTATATCAATCCGCTTTTCTCGATCTTCCTCGGCGCCGTGCTGCTGAAGGAAAAGCTGAACCGGGCGCAACTGGTCTCCATCGGCTTTGCGGTCGCCGCCGTGGCCATCATCGCCGTCGATGCCGGCGGGCTGCCCTGGGTGTCGCTCGGGCTCTGCATATCCTGGGGGTTCTACGCCTTCTTCCGCAAGACCTTGCCGGTTGGCCCGAACCAGGGCTTCTTTCTGGAGGTCATGCTCCTCTCCGTGCCGTCGCTTGCCTATATTTTCTATCTGGAAAGCTCGGGACAGGGGCATTTTACCGATACAGGCATCGCCGATGTGGTCTGGCTCGTTTCCTCTGGCGTCGTCACCGCCGTGCCGCTGCTGTTTTATGCCAACGGCGCGAAGCTCCTGCGCCTCTCCACCATCGGCATCATGCAGTATATCGCCCCAAGCATGGTGTTTCTCATCGCGGTGTTCGTCTTTCACGAGCCGTTCGGCATGGTGAAGCTGATGGCGTTCGGGCTGATCTGGATGGCGCTGGTGATTTACACGGGCTCGATGCTCGTGGAAAGCCGGAATGCCCGACAGGCGGCAGCGGTTCGGAAGGTCTGATTCGGCAACGCTTAGCCGCAATGTGAGCCGCGCGTTTGACGCGGCTGCACCTTACAGCTTGTCGATGATATCGCTCTCGCCGCCGCGATCGACCGTACCGGCCCAGTGGGCTTTCAGCGCGGGCACCACTTCATCCGGATCATCGATGACCAGCGGCTGCACGAGATGCGCGGTGTGGATGAAGCCGCTATCGGCCATGTGGTGGATCAGCTTCATCAGCGGGTTCCAGAAGCCGTTGATGTTGACGAGCACGATCGGCTTGCGGTGCCGCCCGAGCTGCGCCCATGTCATGATCTCGACGATCTCCTCCAGCGTGCCGATGCCGCCCGGCAGCGTCACGAAGGCGTCGGCCCGCTCGAACATCTTATGCTTGCGCTCGTGCATGTCGGCCGTCACGACCAGCTCGCTCAGTTGACCGAGCGAGTGCCGGGTGGCCTCCATATCGATCAGGAACTGTGGTATGATGCCTGTCACGCGGCCACCGCCGGACAGGACGCCACTCGCGACGGCGCCCATGATTCCCTTGGTGCCGCCGCCATAGACGAGATGCATATGATGCTCTGCGATGGATTTGCCGAGCCTGCGGCCCGCGTCCATGAATTCGGGCTCACGTCCGGGCTGGGAACCGCAATAGACGCAGATGGATCGAATCGGAACAGTTTGATCACTCATGGGGGAAGCAGACATCCGGTCCTGCATCGCGTCAAGGTACGGAACAGGCAAAACGTGTAAAAAGACACGCACGAAGCCTTCAGAACATGCATCGCTGCTTGTGAAGAAGGCTGGATATCGCTAGCAATTTCAAAAGATGCGCGTTGTGCAGAGCCGCCTGCGCGCGAGACGATATGGCCCTCTGGTTGGGGCTGCAGAACACGGCAAGCGTTTTTGGCGAACATGGTCAGCCGAAACGTCCGTGGTGGAGAGGTGCATGAGGAAGAATACGGCAGGTCTGGTCGCGCTCGTCGTGCTGGCAATTGCCACGCTTTTGATGATCTTCGTCGTGTTGCCCAATGTCGGTGACGAGGCCGTGCCAACGGTTGCCGAAGGCGCGGGTGCGAAAAGCCCCTCGACAACGGCGGAAAGTGCGCCCGGCGCGCTCCCGGGCAGCGGCGATACCACCACGGCCGACGCCAAGGGCAGCCGCCCCGGTGCCGGCGATGCCGCAAACCCCACGAGCCAGGCCACGAGCGATCAGGCGAACACCGCCCAGCCGGCTCCGTCGGGCGAGGCTGCCGCGCCGTCTTCGACCGCGACACCCGCTGCGCCGGCCAAAACGGCTGACGGCACCGATACGCCGAGCTTCGACGTGCTGCGCGTCGAGCCCGATGGCTCGACCGTCATTGCCGGGCGGGCCGAGCCCAACAGCAAGCTGGAGATCGTCAACGGCAATGCCGTCGTCGGCACCGCCGATGTCGGCGGCACCGGCGATTTTGCGGCCGTCTTCGACAAGCCGCTTCCGCCCGGCGACTATCAGCTGACGCTGCGCAGCACGACGCCCTCCGGCGCCGTTACCGCCTCCGACGAAGTGGCGACCGTTTCCATTCCCAAGGTCGACAACGGCCAGCTTCTCGCCATGGTGACGAAGCCGGGGCAGGCAAGCCGGATCCTGACCGCGCCGAGCGAGCTGGCTGCTCCAGCAGAGACAGCCCCGGCTGCACCCTCGGGCGCAGCACCTGCTGCCGGCGATCAGGCCGCCCTTCAGACGCACGAGCCCACGATATCCGTGCCCGCTCCAGCCAATGGCGCGATGTCTCCGGGCGTCTCGGCTCCGGGCACACCGGCCTCGCCGGTTGCCGTCTCCGCCGTCGAAATCGAAGGCCGCAAGCTGTTTGTCGCCGGCACGGCCCGTCCGGGCTCGACCGTGCGCATCTATGCCGACGACCAACTGGTCGGCGAAGGCAAGGCGGACGCACAGGGCCGCTTCGTCATCGATGGCGAACTCAGCCTGTCCGTCGGCCAGCACGTCATCCGGGTCGATATGGTCGGCGCCGACGGCAAGGTGCAGATGCGCGCCGCCGTTCCCTTCGAACGTCCGGAAGGCGACCAGATCTCGGCCGTTGCCCAGACACCGGCCAGCGGCTCCGATCCGGCCTTCGACGGCGCCATATTCGATGCTTCGCGCATGGAAGCGGCCAAGGCTTTCGCGCTGCTGAAGGGTCTCTATGCCGGCGGCAAGCTGCCCGGTCTCGACCAGCTCGCAGCCGCACGGTCCGCCACGGAAATCGCCCTGACGTCGCTGTCCGGTGTCAAGCCGGTCGCCGGCATGCGGGCGAGCGTAACCGACCGCGTCAACGCCACCACGAAGGCCGCCGGCGAAGCGCTTGCGATCCTGAAGCCGCTGCCGCGCGATGCTGCAGCCGTCGGCGCGGTCATCGGTCGTCTGGACACGGCCATGGCCCGCGTGCTGGAGACGGCTCCGGCCGTTGCGACATCGCCTGCACCTGTGGGCCAGCCATCGACAAGCCAGTCCACTGCCGGCCAGCCAGCTCCGAACACGGATGCCGGCACGCCTTCGACCGCGCCGGGCGCAGCTCCATCGCAGCCCACCGGCGTGCCGTCTTCGCAGACGGCCAGCGGCGAGCCGGAAACGGTGCAGCAGGCCCCGCTGCAGCAGAGCAAGAGCTCGGTGATCATCCGCCGTGGCGATACGCTTTGGCAAATCTCGCGCCGCGTCTACGGGGCAGGGGTGCGCTACACCACGATCTATGTGGCCAACGAGGACCAGATCCTCGATCCCGACCGCATCCTGCCGGGTCAGGTCTTCGGCGTTCCCGAGACGGCATTGCCGGATGCGCAATCGCAGGAAATCCACCGCCGGCACATGCAGCACACGCCCTGACGACGGCGCCGCCGGTGGCATCCGCAAGGCATGTCCGCAAGGCCATTGCCGCGGCAGCCGGGTAGGCCTATGTGATGCTCGACGCAAACGGCGCCTTCCCGAGGGGCGCCGTTTGCATGTTTGACCGGCGCTCCCGCTGTCGGCCGCACGGCCCTGCCGGCTGGAAATCGAAGAGACATGACGGACCAGAAGAAGACCGTGTCGGCCGATGCCGGCAATCCGCTCCAGACCATCCTCAACCTGTGGCCCTATATGTGGCCGAGCGACCGCGCCGACCTGAAGATGCGCGTGGTCTGGGCAACGGTGATCCTGCTGATCGCCAAGGTCGTGCTGCTGCTCGTCCCCTATTTCTTCAAATGGGCGACCGACGCGCTGAACGGCCGCGCCGACATGGACGGGGTGCTCCCGGCCGTCATGACCGGCGCCCTGATGCTGGTCGTGGCCTACAATATGGCGCGTCTCCTGCAAGCCGGGCTTAATCAGTTGCGCGATGCGCTCTTTGCCAGCGTCGGCCAGCATGCGGTGCGCCAACTCGCCTATCGCACCTTCGTCCACATGCATCAGCTGTCGCTGCGCTTCCACCTGGAGCGCCGCACCGGCGGCCTGTCGCGCATCATCGAACGCGGCACGAAGGGCATCGAGACGATCGTCCGGTTCACGATTCTCAATACCGTGCCGACGCTGATCGAATTTCTGCTGACGGCGGCAATCTTCTGGTGGGGCTATGGTTTCTCCTACCTGCTGGTCACTGCCATCACAGTTGCGGTCTACATCTGGTTCACCATCAAAGCGAGCGACTGGCGCATCTCCATCCGCCGCTCGATGAACGACAGCGACACGGACGCCAACACCAAGGCGATCGATTCGCTGCTCAACTTCGAAACCGTCAAATATTTCGGCAACGAGCAGATGGAGGCGACGCGCTTCGACCAGTCGATGGCGCGCTACGAGAAGGCGGCAACGCAGGTCTGGACCTCGCTCGGCTGGCTGAACTTCGGTCAGGCGCTGATCTTCGGTCTCGGCACGGCCATCATGATGGTCATGTCCGCGCTCGCGGTGCAGCGCGGCGAACAGACCATCGGCGATTTCGTCTTCATCAATGCCATGCTGATGCAGCTCTCGATCCCGCTCAACTTCATCGGCTTCGTCTATCGCGAAATCCGGCAGGGCCTGACGGATATCGAGCAGATGTTCGATCTGCTCGAGGTGCAGGCCGAGGTGGTCGACTGTCCCGGCGCGAGGGAACTCGCGATCGACAAGGGTGCCATCGTCTTCAAGGACGTGCATTTCGCCTATGATCCGGCACGCCCGATCCTGAAGGGGATCAGCTTCGAGGTTCCCGCCGGCAAGACCGTCGCCGTGGTCGGCCCCTCGGGCGCCGGCAAGTCCACGCTGTCGCGCCTGCTCTACCGGTTCTACGACGTGCAGGAAGGGTCTATCACCATCGACGGGCAGGACGTTCGCAGCCTGACGCAGAAGAGCCTGCGCGCGGCGATCGGTATGGTTCCGCAGGATACGGTGCTCTTCAACGACACCATCGCCTACAATATCCGCTACGGCCGCATTTCCGCTTCGCAGGCGGAGGTGGAGGCCGCTGCCGAGATCGCTCAGATCGGTACTTTCATCGAGACGCTGCCGGAGGGCTACGACGCCATGGTCGGCGAGCGCGGGCTGAAACTGTCGGGCGGCGAGAAGCAGCGCGTGGCCATCGCCCGCACCGTGCTGAAGAGCCCGCCGATCCTCATCCTCGACGAGGCCACCTCGGCGCTCGATACCCGCACGGAGCAGGAGATCCAGGCCGCACTCGATATCGTCTCGCGCAACCGCACGACGCTGGTCATCGCGCACCGCCTCTCCACCGTCATCCAAGCCGACGAGATCATCGTTCTCAAGGACGGCGTCATCGCCGAACGCGGCACGCACGGCGAACTGATCGACCGGGACGGCCTCTACGCCTCGATGTGGAGCCGCCAGCGCGAAGCGACCCAGGCCGCCGAGCAGCTAAAGAAGGTGCAGGACGAAGACGACCTCGGCATCGTTACCCGCCGCCCTCCGGCGGTGTAGCAGGATTCCCGCAGGCTTCGGCGTAAACGTCGGGAGATCCTGTTCCTCGCTGCGGGTTTCGTGCGTTGCGACGCTACCGTTTCGGCAACGATGCTCCATATCTCCCTGATAACAGCGATTGTTGCCGCAGGGGACATTTCCCTATAGGTGCAGGAGCGGAGTTTAATGGAGACGCTGCCCTCATGAGCCTGATCACGTCCGTTCGCAACACGCTGGTGCCGATCAACAAGGCCGGTTATCCGTTCATTACCGGGTTCTTCGTCGTCTCCCTTCTTCTCGGCTTCCTGTGGGAGCCGCTGCTCTGGATCGGCTTCATCCTCACGGCATGGTGCGCCTATTTCTTCCGCGATCCCGAGCGCGTGACGCCAGTCGATGACGATCTCGTCATCAGCCCGGCTGACGGGCGCGTCTCGTCTATCGCCCATATCGTTCCGCCGGAAGAGCTGGGCCTCGGCCTTGAGCCGATGCTGCGCATTTCCGTCTTCATGAACGTCTTCAATTGCCACGTGAACCGCGCCCCGATGCGCGGCACCATTACGCGCATCGCTTATCGCGCAGGCCAGTTCGTCAATGCCGAACTCGACAAGGCCAGCAGCGAGAACGAGCGCAACGGCCTCGTCATAGAGACGGCGCATGGCGCCATCGGCACCGTGCAGATTGCCGGCCTCGTCGCCCGGCGCATCATCTGCTGGTCCTCGCAGGGCGAGCAGCTGCAGGCCGGTCAGCGCTTCGGCCTCATCCGTTTCGGCTCGCGCCTCGATGTCTTCCTGCCCGCCGGCGCCGAGCCGCGCGTGAGCCTCGGACAGCTCGCCATCGCCGGCGAGACCGTGCTGGCGGAATTCGGCTCCGACAAAGGCCCGACCCTCGGCCGCCGCGATTGATGTCGAGGTGATGCCCCGATCAAGCCCCTTTGATCGGGGATGATGTGAGACCGCGCTGGAACGCTTCCGCCGCCGCGCTATGTTGAATTACAATTCTTCCGCAGGGACGACCCGTCCCGCCGTGCTCCCGAGGACCCAAGCGCCATGGATACGACGCCGTTTCCCCCCTATGAGCCGAACGGGCCGAACGACGACGAGGCCCGCGGGCCGCGCCTGCGGGAGATCCCGCTACGTCTGCTCATACCCAACCTGATCACGGTGCTGGCCATCTGCGCCGGCCTCACCGGCGTGCGGCTGGCCTTCGAAGGGCGGTTCGAGCTGGCGGTGGCCATGGTGCTGGTGGCGGCTTTTCTCGATGGCGTCGATGGGCGCATCGCGCGTCTCTTGAAGGCCACCTCGAAATTCGGTGTGCAGATGGATTCGCTCGCCGATATCGTCAATTTCGGCGTCGCCCCGGCACTGGTGCTGTTCGCCTATGTGCTGGACGAGGCCAAGTCGATCGGCTGGATCGCCGCCCTGATCTACGTCATCGCCGCCGGCCTGCGTCTTGCGCGGTTCAACGTGATGGCCGAGCGCGACATCAAGGCGAAGTGGCAGTCGGAATATTTCGTCGGCGTTCCCGCGCCGGCCGGCGCCATGCTGGTGCTGCTGCCGGTCTATCTCGGCCTCATCGGTGTCGAGCCCAGCCGCACCATGGGCCTCGTCTTCTCGGCCTATACGCTGCTCATCGCCTTCCTGCTCGTCAGCCGTCTGCCCGTATGGTCCGGCAAGTCGGAAAATCGCGTTCGCCGCGATCTCGTTCTCCCGGTCATCTTGGCCGTGGTCATCTATGTCGCGACCCTGATGAGCTTCACCTGGGAAACCATGGTCATCACCGCCATCGCCTATCTCGCCACACTCCCCTTCGGTGCCCGCGCCTGGAAAAAGAAGTACGGCAGCAAATGGCCGGAGCACCCGGAGGGTGTGCGGGACGACGGCCTGCCGGGGCAATGAGCTCGGCGGCGGATGGCGGCATGCGTTACAAGGGGTGAAGCACAGCCCGAGCCGTATCGACCACGGCCCGTGTCAACGCGGTCAGCTGGTCGGCCGCAAGCCGGTTGATCTGCCAGAACAGTGGCACATCCAGCGGGGTATCCGGGATAAGCTCGACCAGCCGGCCGCTGGCCAAGTGCTCGCCGACGAGGATCTCCGGGTTCATGCCCCATCCCATTCCTGAGAGGCTCGCCTCCACGAAGCTCTGCGTGGAAGGCAGCCAGTGCGTGGGACACACCGGCTCCTCGCCGAGCGTCTGCCGGAGCCACCGGCTCTGAAGCCGGTCCTTCTGGTTAAAGGTCATTGCTGGCGCCTGGGCCAAGGCGGTTGCGGTCAGGCCCTGCGCAAAATATCGCTCCACGAAATCCGGGCTCGCTGTCGCGCGATACCGCAAGGCGCCCAGCGGTGTCCGGCGACAGCCGGAAACCGGCGCCTCCAGCGACGTCACGGCCGCCAGCACGCGCCCCTGTTGCAGCCACTCCGCCGTATGGTCCTGATCGTCCACCGCGATGTTGAGGAGATGCGGCGATGCGCGGGAGAATGTCGATGCCGCCGTCAGGAACCAGGTGGCGAGGCTGTCGGCATTGGTGGCGACGTGCAGGGTGATCCGCGCGCCGGGCAACAGCGGATCGGCAAGGGCCGGCAGGTGGGTGAAAAGCTCGCTCTCCAGCATGCCCACCGTCTCCATGTGCCGGCAGAGCCACGTCCCCTTTTCCGTCGCCGTGCAAGGCGAGCCGCGAATGACCAGCGCCGTTCCCAATCGCTCCTCCAGCGTCTTCACCCGTTGCGAAACGGCAGACGGCGTGACGTTCAGCAGGCGTGCCGCCTTTTCGAAACTGCCTGTCTGCACGACGGCAGACACCGCCCGAAGCGAGATATAGTCGAGCATCGTTAGCTGTCCTTCATCGTGGTTAGAATATTTAACTATCCTAATCCGATGGTGAAAGCTATCGAGGCTCACGCCACCTCGGGAGAGATCGATGCCGCCTGCCGCACTGCTCGACGATATGACCGTGGGCGCCTTTACGACCGGCCTCGCAATGGGCCTTACTCTCATCGTCGCCATCGGCGCGCAGAACGCCTTCGTGCTGCGACAGGGTCTTCGCAACGAGCATATCCTCGCCGTCTGCCTCGCCTGCGCGGTGTCCGATGCTGCCCTGATCGCCCTGGGTGTCACGAGCTTCCGCCAGATTGCGCAGATCCTCCCCGGCATTGATCCGTTCATGCGCTATGGCGGCGCTGCCTTCCTGTTCGTCTACGGCGCGCGCAGCCTGCTGTCGGCCATTCGTGCGTCCGGTGCTCTCGATATCGCCGGGCAGACGGGACGCGGCCTCGGCGTCACGCTTGCGACCTGCCTCGCGCTGACCTGGCTCAACCCGCATGTCTATCTCGACACCGTCATCCTGCTCGGCACCATCTCGACGCGGTTTCCCGGCGCACAGACCGCCTTTGCCATCGGCGCGATGTCGGCTTCCTTCCTGTTTTTCTTTTCGCTCGGCTATGGCGCGTGTCGCTTGCGCCCGCTTTTCGAGAAGCCGTCGGCGTGGCGCATTCTGGAGGCGATCATCGGCGTGGTGATGTTCGCGATCGCCCTGCGGCTGGTGATGGGAATGTAGCGGCGAAAGTGGCTTTGCCCTGACACACCGCGCAGGCCGCGCCTGCGGTCTCAATCCGGCAGGCGGTAATCCACGATCCGCTTCTGGCGAACAATGAACAGCTTGCCGGTCTCCGTCTGGTCCGGGCCGACGAGCGGCAGGAGCATGCGGGCGATCTCAGAGGGGTGCGGAACGGTTTGCGGATCTTCGCCCGGCATGGCCTGCGCCCGCATGGCCGTGCGCGTGCCGCCCGGATCGACCGACAGGATGCGCAAGGGCAGGCGTTGGGTTTCCCCGGCCCATGTCCGCGCCAGCGCCTCGACGGCCGCCTTGGAGGCGGAGTACGGACCCCAGAACGGCTTGCACGTGTGCGCGGCCGACGAGGAGAGGATGAGCGCCCGCCCGGCATCCGACTGAACCATCAATGGCTCCACCGTCCGGATCAGCCGCCATGTCGCGGTGACGTTGATGGTCATGACCTTCTCGAACACCTTCGCCTCGACATGGCCGATGGGCGAAATCGTGCCGAGCACGCCGGCATTGGCGACGAGGATATCGAGCCGGCCCCAGCGCGCGTGGATAGCTGCGCCCAGCCGGTCGATCGCGTCCATGTCGGCCAGGTCGAAAGGTACCAGCGTAACCGGAAGCCCGCCCTCGGCCTTGACCGTATCGTCCAGCTCCTCAAGCCCGCCGACGGTTCGCGCACAGGCGATCACCTGCGCGCCGGCACGGGCGAGCTCGAGAGCCGTGAAATAGCCGATGCCGCGCGAGGCGCCGGTCACGAGGGCAATGCGCCCCTTCAGGTCGATCGGGTTCATGCTTCAGCCATTGCTCGCCATGACGGACAGCTTGCGCACATTGCTGGTCCCTTCGCGGTCGAGCAGGCGCGTCGGATAGTCGCCGGTGAAATAATGGTCGGTGAATTGCGGCGCCTTGGGGTTGCGCGGCTCGCCGCCGACGGCGCGGTAGAGACCGTCGATGGACAGGAACTCCAGCGAATCCGCGCCTATGAAGGCGCACATGGAAGCGAGGTCCGCATGCTGGTTGGCCAGCAGCTTCTCGGCGTCCGGCGTATCGATCCCATAGAAATCCGGATGGTAGATCATCGGGCTTGCAACGCGGATATGCACTTCCAGCGCACCCGCCTCGCGGATCATCTGGACGATCTTCAGCGAGGTCGTGCCGCGCACGATGGAATCGTCGATCAGAACGACCCGCTTGCCCTCGATCATCGCGCGGTTGGCGGAATGCTTCAGTTTCACGCCGAAGGCGCGGATCGACTGCGTCGGCTCGATGAAGGTGCGCCCGACATAATGGTTGCGGATGATGCCGAGTTCGAACGGAATGCCGCTCGCCTGCGCAAAGCCGATCGCCGCCGGGGTGCCGCCATCGGGAACCGGGACGACGACATCGGCCTCGACAGGTGCTTCCTTGGCGAGGTTGATGCCCATGTTCTTGCGGGCGACATAGACGTTGCGGCCGCCGACGACCGAATCGGGCCGGGCAAAATAGACATATTCGAACAGGCAGAGCCGCTCCGGCATCGGCGCTTCCGCCTTGCGCGATTCGATGCTGATCGAACCGTCTGGCTGGATCTCGCAGATCACGACCTCGCCGTTCTCGACATCGCGGACGAACTTCGCGCCGATAATGTCCAGCGCGCAGGTTTCGGACGCGAAGATCGGCTTGCCGTCGAGCTCGCCCATGACGAGCGGGCGGATGCCGTAGGGATCGCGTGCCGCCATCAGCTTGGTGCGGGTGATGGCGAGCATCGAATAGCCGCCCTCGACCTGGCGGATCGCATCGACGAACCGCTCGCCGGAGCCGGCATGCTTGGAACGGGCGATAAGGTGGAGCACGACTTCGGTATCCGATGTCGACTGACAGATGGCGCCATCGGCGATCAGCTGCCGGCGCAACGTCAGGCCGTTGGTCAGGTTGCCGTTATGCGCAATCGCGATGCCGCCGACCTCGAGTTCGGCAAAGAGCGGCTGCACGTTGCGCAGCGCCACTTCGCCGGTCGTCGAATAGCGCGTATGGCCGATGCCGATGAAGCCCGGCAGTTTGGCAAGCGTTGCGGGATCCGTGTAGTGGTCGCCGACGAGACCCATCCGCTTCTCAGTGTAGAACTGCCGCCCGTCGAAGGTGACGATGCCGGCTGCTTCCTGTCCGCGATGCTGGAGCGCATGCAGGCCGAGCGCCGTCAGCGTGGCTGCGTCCTCATGCCCGAGAATGCCGAAAACGCCGCACTCTTCGTGCAGCGTATCGCCGTCGATCTCGTCGTGGATCTCGCGCGCACGCAGGCTGGCGGCGGCAGAAGCAGAAGCGTTGGAATCGGGCAGGGTCATCGCGGTATCACCTTTTTCTCGGCGGGTGCGGTTGGCATATCGTAGCGCGTCATCGTGTCTTCAACCAGCTTTACTGGCGGAACGGGCAATGAAACGACAACAGCCCGCAAAGCGGGCTGGGATGTCTGGCGCAGCAGCGTCAGTTGTTGGTCGTCGGCGAAGCAGGCGCAAGGGCCGGAGCATCGTCCGACGGCACCGGCTCGTTCGGCGGCGTCGTGCCGTCCAGCTCTCCCTCGGGCGTCGGCTTGCCGGTCAGGCGGTTGACGACGGTGGTGCCGACATCTTCCGGAAGCAGCGCCACCAGCTTGGTGCCAAGATTGTCGAGCAGCGGCTTCGATTTCGCCTGGATGACCCAGGTCGGCTGCTGCTCGGGCTTCACGATCCAGTTGAAGAACAGCATGGCGACGACGATCAGGAGAACGCCACGCGCTGCACCGAACAGGAAGCCGAGCGTACGGTCGAGTGCGCCGATGCGGCTGTCGATAATGAAATCCGCAATCCGCATCGTGATGAAGGAGATGATGATCAGGGCGACGAGGAAGATGACGCCGGCCGAACCGGCCGTGGCGATGGCATCGCTCGTCGTGTACTGCGCCGCGTAGGGCTTCAGATAGGGATAGAGGAAATAGGCCGCTGCTGCGGCGCCGAGCCAGCTGGCGACCGAAAGCACCTCGCGCGAGAAACCGCGGACCATCGCAAGGACGGCCGAGAACAGCGCGACACCGATCACGATCCCGTCGAGAATGGTTATGGGCATGGTCGTCCTACTCCGAACAAGCGCCGGGCGGGGTCCGCACCGGGGCATTTGCAGTCACCGCACGTGAGCCCGGTTTCGATCCCTGTCGGAACCGGACGGAGCATGTATACCGAAACGGCGGCCGTGTCCCGATATGCTTTGGCCCGAGTTCCGCGGGAATGGCCGAGTGGCCGTCTTGCGGTTTCCCGCCGTCCGATCAATCGTCCTCATCCGTCTGGCGCAGCGCACCCTTGGAACCGGCGATGCGCGCGACCAGATCCGGCAGGCTTTCCATCTCGCCCAACACCATGCCCGAGCCCTTGGGCAAGTCGGGGGAGGCGGACGGCAGGACAGCTTGCGAGAAGCCGAGTTTCTCGGATTCCTTCAGACGCTGGGCCGTATGCGCAACCGGCCGGATGGCCCCGGACAGGCTGATTTCGCCGAAATAAACGCAATCGGTGGGAAGGGCAAGACCGGCAAGCGAGGAAACCAGTGCGGAAGCGACGGCAAGGTCGGCTGCCGGTTCCGCGATACGGTATCCTCCGGCCACGTTGAGATAGACGTCGTGTTGTCCGAGCCGCACGCTGCAATGCGCTTCCAGCACGGCAAGAATCATCGACAGCCGCGCCGAATCCCATCCGACGACGGCACGGCGCGGCGTTCCGAGCGAGGTCGGCGCCACCAGTGCCTGCACTTCCACCAGCACCGGCCGCGTACCCTCCATGCCGGCGAAGACGGCGGCACCCGGCGATTTCGCGTTGCGCTCGCCTAGGAAAAGCTCCGACGGATTGGTGACCTCGCGCAGGCCCTTGTCGGACATTTCGAACACGCCGATCTCGTCGGTCGGCCCGAAACGGTTCTTGACCGTGCGCAGGATGCGGTAGTGATGCCCCCGGTCGCCCTCGAAATAGAGCACGGCATCGACCATGTGCTCGACCACGCGCGGGCCTGCGATCTGCCCTTCCTTGGTCACATGGCCGACGAGGACGACGGTTGCGCCGGTCTGCTTGGCAAACCGGATCATCGCCTGCACGCCGGTGCGCACCTGCGTGACCGTGCCAGGTGCCGAATCGACCACATCGCTCCAGAGCGTTTGGATGGAATCGACGATGAAGAGATCGGGCCGCTTGCCCTCCGCCACCGTTGCCAGGATGTCCTCGACATTGGTTTCGGCGGCGAGCAGCACGTCGGTATCCGCAGCGCCGAGCCGCTGCGCCCGCAGCCGCACCTGCGCCACGGCCTCTTCGCCCGAGACGTAGATGATACGATGGCCGTTGCGCGAAAGAGCTGCCGCCGCCTGCATCAGCACCGTGGATTTGCCGATACCGGGATCACCGCCGATCAGCACGGCCGAGCCGCGTACGAAGCCGCCGCCAAGCGCCCGGTCGAACTCCGAGATGCCGGTCGTGATGCGCGGCGCATCTTCGGTTTCGCCGGACAACGTGGTCAGCGCCACGGGGCGCCCCTTCTTCGGCGTCTTGCCCGGCCCGCCGCCGATGCCGCCCAGCGGATCTTCCTCGACGATGGTGTTCCACTGTCCGCAGCCCTCGCACTTTCCCACCCAGCGGGAGGTGACGGTGCCGCAATTCTGGCAGATGAAATTCGTTCTGGCCTTGGCCATTCAGTCGGTATCGCTTTCGATAAAGGTGGATGCGGAGATTGCCCGGCGGCCGTGGAGGACGCGCGCGATGTTCAGTTCCGTTTCGGTAACGAAAAAATAGATACAGCGCTCGCGATAGACGAAACACCTGAGGCCGGCAACGAAAGGACGGCTTGTGCCAATCAGGCCGAGGCCTGCCATCCCTTCGATGTGATTCGTAATGTCGGTTACGAAGGCGTCGGCTGCGACGGCGTTCTCTTCCGCAATGTAGTCAAACGCGTCCGCCAAGTCTCTCAGTGCCCGACGGCTCATGTTCAGGCGCCGAGCGAACATCTTGTCGTTCCCGTGCGAGTGCGAGGATATGTTTCTTCAGGTCGCCGGCCTTCTCGAACGTTACGTAACGCCCCGCCTTCAAATCGTCCTCGCCGACCTTGATCAGGCGCCGCAACGCCTCGTCCTCCTCGCGCAGAACCTGAAGTCCGGCGCGAATCACATCGTCTGCGGTGCGGTAGGCACCGGTTTTCAGCTGCCCTTCGATGAAGGCGCGGTCTTCGTCGCTCAAATGGATGTCAGTCATGCTGATCTCCTTTTGTTCTCTTCTAGCGCATCTCCCGCGGCTTTCCAAGATGCCGCGTCAAACTTCCTCGTCGGCCTCGCGATAGGCCCGGTCGTAGCGGTGGCCGAGGCTCGTCAGCAGTTCGTAGCCGATGGTGCCGCCGGCGCGTGCCACGTCGTCGAGCGCGATGTTGCGCCCGAAGAGTTCGATGTAATCACCTGCACGGACGGCATTTTCCGGCAGGTCGGTCACGTCGAACAGGCTGAGGTCCATGGTGACGCGGCCGACATGGGGAACCCGGCGGCCATGCAGGAAGCCGTACGCGCCGGACGGTGCGGCCTGCCGCAGCGCGACACCGCTGCCGGATACCGAGCGGTGGTAGCCATCGGCATAGCCGACCGAGGCGATGGCGATGCGGCTGTCGCGGGCAAAGGCGGCTGTGGCGCCGTAGCTCGCCGAGCCGCCTTTTTCGACGGACCGCACCTGGATGACCCGCGCCTCCGCCGTCACGACCGGCGTCATCGGGTTGGCCATGCCGCCGACAGCCTCGCCGCCATAGGTGGCGATGCCGGGGCGGGTCAGGTCGAAATGATAGTCGGGTCCGAGATGCACGCCTGCGGAATTGGCAAGGCTCGCCTCGACGCCCTCGTATGCGGCGCTGACCGCGCGGAAGGCCGACAACTGCCGGGCGTTCAGCGGATGCGTGGGGTCGTCGGCGCAGGCGAGGTGGCTCATGACCAGCATCGGCGAGAAGCTTGCCGGGCGTGCCGGGTCGGCGGCAAGCGCCATCGCCTCCTCCATGGAAAGGCCGAGCCGGTTCATGCCGGTGTCCACATGCAGCACGCATGGATGATCACCATGCTCGGATAGAGCCGCCATGAAGAAGGCGAGCTGCTCCTCGGAGTTGATGACGGGCACCAGCCCGTTTTCGAAGAACAGAGGCTCGATGCCGGGCCAGAGACCGGCGAGCACATAGATGCGGCCCTCGGGCACCAGCGGACGAAGATCGACACCCTCTTCGGCATTCGCCACGAAGAAATCGCGCGCTCCAGCCCGGTAAAGCGTCTCCGCCGCCGCTTCGATCCCGATCCCATAGGCATCCGCCTTCAGCACCGCTGCCGCGCGCGCCTTACCGGAGCGCGCCTTCATCTGGCGCCAGTTGTCGGCCAGCGCCTGGAGGTCGATGGTCAGGCGGTTCGCCGCGGCGGAAAAGACGTCGTCCATGGTGCCCCCAGAAGTTTCCAAAGAACGAGCCTCAGGAAGGCTCGCTCGTCTCGGCGAGATCGCGCAGTTCACTCGCCGCGATCAGTGCTCCTCGTACTGCGTGAACGAGGGGTCGGCGAGGTCGGTGAAGCGGGTGTATTCGGACTGGAAGGCGAGCTTCACCGTGCCGGTCGGTCCGTGGCGCTGCTTGGCGATGATGACGTCGGCGGTGCCTTTCACCTTCTCGAAGGTCTGCTTCCATTCCTCGTATTTCGGGTCGAACTCGTCGCGCGGTTCCATGTTCTTCACGTAGTATTCCTCGCGGAACACGAAGAGCACCACGTCGGCGTCCTGTTCGATCGAGCCGGATTCGCGAAGGTCGGAAAGCTGCGGGCGCTTGTCCTCTCGGCTTTCCACCGCACGCGAGAGCTGGGACAGCGCGATGATCGGAACGTTCAGCTCCTTGCCGAGCGCCTTCAGGCCCGTCGTGATCTGGGTGATTTCCTGCACGCGGTTCTCGCCGGATTTGCCGGCGCCGGTCATCAGCTGGATATAGTCCACCACGAGGCAGTCGAGGCCCCGCTGGCGCTTCAGGCGGCGTGCCCGGGCGGACAACTGGGCGATCGAAATACCACCGGTCTGGTCGATGTAGAGCGGCACCTTCTGCATCATCTGGGCGCAGGCGACCAGCTTCTCGAAGTCGTGCTCGGTGATTTCGCCGCGGCGGATCTTGGAGGAGGAGACTTCGGTCTGCTCGGAAATGATACGGGTCGCCAGCTGTTCGGACGACATTTCGAGCGAATAGAACCCGACGACGCCGCCGTTCTTGGCCTTGTAGGAACCGTCCGCCTGGATCTCCGGCTCGTAGGAGGCGGCGATGTTATAGGCGATGTTGGTGGCGAGCGACGTCTTGCCCATGCCGGGGCGTCCCGCGAGCACGATCAAGTCCGAGCGCTGCAGGCCCCCCATCTTGCCGTCGAGCGAGTGAATGCCGGTGGAGATACCCGACAGGTGGCCGTCGCGCTCGAAGGCCTGGCCCGCCATGTCGATGGCCAGCGCCACCGCGTCGTTGAACGCCTGAAAGCCGCCATCGTAGCGCCCGGTTTCGGCCAGTTCGAACAGGCGGCGCTCGGCGTCCTCGATCTGTCCTTGCGGCGGCATGTCCAGCGGCGCGTCGAAGGCGATGTTGACCATGTCCTCGCCGATGGTGATGAGCGAGCGGCGTAGCGCGAGGTCGTAGATCGCGCGGCCGTAGTCCTCGGCATTGATGATCGTCACGGCATTGGCGGCAAGCTGCGCCAGATATTGCGAGATCGTCATGTCGCCGACCTTCTGGTCGGGCGCAAGGAAGGTCTTCACGGTCACGGGATGGGCTGTCTTGCCCATGCGGATAATGTCGCCGGCGACTTCGTAGATCTTGCGGTGCAGCGGTTCGTGCAGATGCACAGGCTTCAGGAAGTCCGAGACGCGGTAGAAGGCATCGTTGTTCACGAGGATCGCGCCAAGCAGGGCCTGTTCCGCCTCGATATTGCTCGGAGCTTCCCGGTACTGGGGTTCCATCGGCTGCTGGCTCATAGCCGCCACTCTGCGCGCTGCTTCATTCATCATCATCTCTCGTCTTGGCCGCTTGAGGTCCTGTGATTGGCTGACAGTGGCACCGAGTCAAGCGGCACAGTTGCCGGGCGGGGGTGCGGGGACGGCCTGTCACCGGTCTCCACAGCCTCAGGGCGGGTGCGGTGGAAATCGGCTCCACCTGCGCCATCTCTGCTTGACCGACCACCGGACGTGTCACGGCAGCGAATCGTTTCGGAAGGATACGCCAAACGTGGACCGCATGAAACGCAGTGGACGGCCATGACGACGGCTTGAAACCGGCGTCTTTCTGTATTACTTTGGCCACACATAGTTAGCACACTACTAGTATGGAAAGAGTAGCAGTTGAACGAGCTGGCAAATCGCGCCTTGTTCGACGCCTTGCAATCCGTGAACCGGAAGCTCCGCGCCGTTTTCGATGCCAAAGTCAGGGAGCGTGGGCTGACGCTGTCGCGGGCGCGCGCGCTCTTCGTGCTGTCGCGCCGTGATGGGTTGAACCAGCGCGAGCTTGCCGAGGAACTGGCGATCGAGACGCCGACGATCGTGCGCCTTCTGGACGGCATGGAGACGCAGGGCTTCATCGAGCGCCGCGTGGAAAAATCCGACCGGCGGGCCAAGCAGATCCACATGACGCCGATGGGGCGCGCGCTGGCAGAGGAGATCGAGGTCATCGCCTGCGGCATCCGCGCGGACCTTCTCTCCGGCGTCAGCTTGAAGGACAAGGAAACCGCGCTGGCGGTGATGACGGCCATGGCAGGCAACATGATCCAGATCGGGCAGGAGAGTGTCTCGTGACCGACAGCATCACGCCCGTGCCGGAGAACCGGACGGCTCCCGAGCCCGATGCCATGGAGAGCACTCCGGTATCCACTCAACAGGCATCCACCCGACCGGCACCCACCCAACAGGCACCCACCCAGCCGGCAACCGTGCCGCAGCCGGCCGTGCATATCTCGCGCGGGCGCGCCTCGCTCTACATGTTCACGTCCGTGCTGATGTTCCTGACGCAGGGCCTTGGTATGAACCTGCTCAATGCCAATCTCTACCAGTTGCAGGGTGCGTTCTCGGCGACCGTCAACGAACTCGCCTGGCTGTCGGCGGCCTATATGGCGCCCTATGCCAGCCTGTCGGTGGCGCTCTTCAAGATCCGCACGCAATATGGCCTGCGCCGCTTCGCCGAGCTTGGCATTCTCTGCTTCGTCTTCGCCGCCTTCGCCAATCTCTTCGTGTCGGATCTGCATTCGGCGCTGATCATCCGTTTCGTCAACGGCGTCGCGGCCGCGCCTTTGTCCACCATCGGCATTCTCTACATGCTGGAGGCCTTTCCGCCGGCGAAGAAGCTGTCCATGGGCCTCAGCCTCGCGGTCATGAACACGCTGCTGTCCGCGCCGCTCGCCCGCATCATATCGCCCGCCCTCATGCAGTATGGCGGCTGGCGTGCGCTCTATACGTTCGAGGTGGCGCTGGCGCTGATCGCGCTGCCCTTCATCTACCTGCTGCCGCTCACCGCGCCGCCGCGCGCGAAAGTCATCCAGACGCTCGACATCTTCAGCTATCTGATCCTTGCCGGCGGCTTCGGCTGTCTCGCCATCATTCTGTCGCTCGGGCGCTTCTACTGGTGGTTCGAGGCGCCCTGGCTCGGCGTCCTGCTTGCCTCTGCCATCGGACTGCTCTCGCTCTTCGTCGCCATCGAGATCAACCGGTCACAGCCGATGCTCGACCTGCGTTGGATCTTCTCCTGGCCGAATATCCACATGGCCGGCGTCCTCATCCTGTTTCGCACCGTCTCGTCGGAGCAGACGGCGACCGTGTCCGGCTTCTACCAGCAGATCGGCCTGCAGAACGATCAGACAATGAAGCTCTACGCGATCGTCCTCGTCGCTTCGGTCGCGGCCGGGCTGTTCTGCACCTTCCTCATGGTGAAGAAACAGCTCGATCTCGCCCATGTCATCGCGCTGGTCCTCATCGGCGCCGGCGCGTGGCTCGACAGCCAGTCGACCAACCTCACGCGCCCGGAGCAGATGTATCTGAGCCAGGCGCTGGTGGCAGCGGGGGCCGCGATGTTTCTGCCGCCGGTGATGACGACGGGCTTCGGCGCGGCGCTCGCCAAGGGGCCGATCTACGTGGTCAATTTCATCGTGATCTTTCTGTTCACCCAGAGCCTCGGCAGCCTGATGGCTTCGGCCGCGCTTGGCACCTTCGTCACCATCCGCGAGAAATTCCACTCCAACCTTCTGGCGGAGCAGATCATGCTGTCCGACCCGCTGGTTGCCAATCGCGTGACGCAGCTTGCCGGGTCCTACGGCAAGGTCATCACCGACAAGACGCTGCTGAATGCCGAGGGTCTGCAGCTCCTGACGCAGCAGGTCAGCCGCGAGGCCTATGTGCTCGCCTATAACGATGCCTTCTTCGTCATCTTCATCGGCTGCGCGATCTCGCTGGCCATTCTTGTCGGCCACCTGATCTGGCGCCGGCTGGTCGCATCCCCCGACCCGGCAGCCGTTCCCGCCTGATGCCACCATTCTTTCATTGAAGCCGTCTTCAAGCAGAGTCCGCCATGTCCAAGCTCACCCGCTCTCCCATTACCATCCTCGTCCTTCTTGCCGGCGTCATCGGCGTCTTGCTCGTGCTCTATGCCTGGCGGCTGCCGCCTTTCGTTACCTCGGTGGAAACCACAGACAACGCCTATGTGAAGGGCTACGTCACCATCATGAGCCCGCAGGTCGCGGGCTATGTGGTGGAGGTTCCCGTTCGCGACTATCAGGCGGTGAAGGAGGGCGACGTGCTCGCCCGCATCGACGAGCGGATCTACCAGCAGAAGGTGGCGCAGGCCCGCGCTACGCTCGCCGGGCAGAAGGCGGCCCTCGACAATTCGCGCCAGCAGGAAGCCTCAGCCAAGGCCAGCATCGCCTCCAGCGAGGCGCAGGTTCTCGGTGCGAAGGCAGCGTTGCGCAGGGCGGAACTCGCTTCCGAGCGCGTGAACCAGCTTGCGGCCCGCAGCGTCGCGTCCACCAGCGAAGTCGAATCGGCGCAGGCGACGTTCGAGCAGGCCAAGGCAGCGGAAGCGCAGGCCGAGGCCGCGGTCGAGGTCGACCGCCAGTCGCTCGCCACCATCATCGTCAATCGCGGTTCCTTGCAGGCAGCCGTGGCCGGCGCAGAGGCATCCGTCGAGCTTGCGGAGATCGATCTCGCCAATACCGCGATCCGCGCGCCGCGCGACGGGCATCTGGGCGAAGTCGGCGTGCGCTTGGGGCAGTATGTGACGGCCGGCACGCAGCTAATGTCGGTGGTGCCGGGTGAATTGTGGGTGGTCGCCAACTACAAGGAAACGCAGCTCGACGGCATGAAGGTCGGCCAGCCCGTCACCTTCACGGTGGATGCGCTGGAGCACCAGAAGCTGACCGGCCACGTGCAGCGCTTCTCGCCGGCGACCGGCTCCGAGTTCAGCGTCATCCGCCCCGACAACGCCACCGGCAATTTTACCAAGATCGCCCAGCGCGTCGGCGTCCGCATCTCCATCGACCCGGACCAGCCCGCCGCCGAACGGCTCGCACCGGGCCTGTCGGTCGTCGTGCGCATCGACAAGTCGCTCGATCCCGACGCGAAGATCGCCGACGCCGAATGAGGGTATGATACGGCTTCCGGTTGCTTGCTTGCCGATGGCAGCGTTCCGGTGTCGAGCGACGCCAGTCCGCTGCCGTCATGCCCGGGACAAGCCCGAGCGTGACGCCGGAGAGGGCGAAGGGTTGCCCGACACCAGAACCTGGCATTGATGAACCGGAAGCCGTATGAGACGGCATGGCTGAAACGACAAAGGCCCCGGAGCGGCGAACGCTCCGGGGCCTTTGTCGTCAATCGATCGCGACGGCTTATTCTTCGTCGTTGTCGAATTCTGCTTCCGGGTTGAAGAAGTCTTCCGGACGCAGGGCATCTTCGTCGACGCCGTAGATAGCGTCGGCAGAGTTGAGGTTTTCGCCCTTGGCCTGGCGCTCGGCTTCATCGGCCGAACGGGCAACGTTCATCGTGACCGTGATTTCGACTTCGGCATGCAGGTGGATCTTCACCGGATGCAGACCGATCGACTTGATCGGGTTGTTCAGATCGACCTGGTTACGGCCGACGTTGAAGCCTTCGGCGGCAAGCACTTCGGCAACGTCGCGCGCCGCGACAGAACCGTAGAGCTGGCCGGTTTCGCCGGCGGAGCGAACGACGTTGAAGCTCTTGCCGTCGAGCTGTTCGGCGACCGTCTGGGCTTCCGACTTGCGCTCGAGGTTACGGGCTTCGAGCGTTGCGCGCTCGCTCTCGAAACGGGCCTTGTTGGCAGCGTTGGCGCGCAGCGCCTTGCCGAGCGGCAGCAGGTAGTTACGGGCAAAGCCGTCCTTGACCTTGACCGTTTCGCCCATCTGGCCGAGCTTGGCGACGCGTTCGAGAAGAATGACATCCATTGTATTGTCCTTTCAGGTATCGGTTGTCTGGAATGGTTATTCAGGCGTCTTTCCCGTCGGCTTCTGCCCAGGTGTTTTCTGGGCGGGAGACAGCGCGATCGCTCGGCGTGTATCCATGAGGCCGGACAGGAGGAAGAAGAAAGCGGGAATGGTGAACAGCAGCACCGAGAGGTAGCCGAGCCAAAGGACCGGCAGCCGCCAGGACTTGCCCCGGGTCCGAAAATGGAAGACGGCAAAGCCCGAAAGCAGGAAGCCGGCGCCGAACGTGCCGCAGACGAGGGCGCCCACGGCACCCACGGAGCCGCCGGCAAATGTCAGTACCAGCCCGCCGAGAAAGGCGAAGATGGCGAAGCGATGCATCCGCAACGTCGAGGGGATATCCTCGCGGGGACGCAGGCTGCGACCGGAGATCTGCACGATCCGTGTTGCGGTGTAATAGGCTGCAAACAGCATCAGCACCCAGAGCGCGCCCTGAACCATCGGAAGCGCGACGCTGAACACCGCCTTGATCTGCGCGAGAGCGGCGGGATCAGGATTGTAGGTCGGCTCCTGGCTCTTCAGCGCTTCAATAACGATATCGACCATGCCGGCCGCCGTTTCCGTGCTGTAGCCGAGCACGACGCCGATGATCAGCATGCCTCCGGCAACGAGCCCGGCCAGATGGGTCAGGATATCCGAGAGCGGATACCATGCCATCGCATCGTCAGGTCCGCCGATCTCGCTGGCCGGCCGCGCAAGGTTTGCCAGATGCGACAGCCATGCGGCGGGGATGAGCGTGACGACGAGGATGAGCAGGGCGAAATAGGGAGAGACGGCGATAGCCGCAAGGAAACCTGCAACGACGACCGCGACGATGGCCGCGACATTGCCCCAGCCAAGCCCTGCGATCAGGATCGGCAGTGCGGAGGCGGCATAGAGAACAATAGCGAGGGAGGAAGGCGTGGTTGCGCCGAATGACAGGAACGCGGCGGTAACGCCGGCCAGAATGCCGGTGAGCAACGATGTCCTGTCGATGGCTGTCACGTTTCGCTGTCCTGCTCTTCGGCAGTTAGAGGAGGGTCGATACCCGTCCCCAACATGGGTTTGATCGCTCGAAAACGATCGTTCCGATCCGCGCCCATCGCGGAAGGGAGAACGCGGCCGATCGAGACCGGCCGCCTTCGTCAATCAGAGCCTGACTTACGAAAGAACGTAAGGCAGGAGGCCGAGGAAGCGGGCGCGCTTGATGGCCTGGGCCAGTTCGCGCTGCTTCTTCTGGGAGACGGCGGTGATGCGCGACGGTACGATCTTGCCACGCTCGGAAATGTAGCGCTGCAGGAGGCGTACGTCCTTGTAGTCGATCCGCGGAGCGTTTGCGCCCGAGAAGGGGCACGTCTTGCGGCGGCGATGGAAGGGGCGGCGTGCCGGAGCGGAGGAGATATCAGCCATTGTCTATAATCCCTTCGAACTTAAACGCGGTCTTCGCGCGGACGGCGCGGACGATCTTCGCGGTCACCATCACGGCGCGGACGGTCGCCGAAGCCACGGTCCGGACGATCGCCATCACGGCGGGGACGGTCGTCGCGGTCACGCTTCTGCATCATGGCGGACGGGCCGTCTTCATGCTTTTCGACAGCGATGGTCATGTAACGAAGAACGTCTTCGTTGATGCGCATCTGGCGCTCGACTTCGTGGACGGCCGGTGCCGGAGCATCGATATCCATGAGGACGTAGTGAGCCTTGCGGTTCTTGGCGATACGGTAGGTGAGGGACTTGAGGCCCCAGTTTTCCACCCGGCCGACCTTGCCGCCATTGGCTTCGATCACACCCTTGTACTGTTCGACGAGGGCTTCGACCTGCTGTGCGGACACGTCCTGGCGGGCCAGGAACACATGTTCATAGAGAGCCATGATTGGCTTACCTTTCTTGCGTTTAACGTCACCCGGCAACGGCGCTAAGCCTCAACGACTGTTCTTAAAGACGCGCGAGGCATCGGCAAGAAAGTGTTGTTTCGAGACGGTCGAGAGCGGAGACACGGGAGGCTGGACCCCTTCAGGATCCCGACAGGCACTACAAGAGCGCCGGCCCTCCGTTCAGCCACCAGCCAGATTGACCGGGTGTTTCGAACAGGGCGGCTTATACGCGGATTCTCCGGGATTGCAAGACCCGGAGCGCGAAACACCCGTATCGAGAGCGCGATATGCCGATCAGATCGGCATCGGATAGAGGCGGTGGATCCGGCGAATGCCGTTGACCAGTTCCGGTGTCAGCGCCAGATCGGCGGCACCAAGATTGATCTTCAGCTGCTCCATCGTCGTCGCGCCGATGATGGCGGATGTCGTGAAGGGGCGCGAGAGCACGAAGGCGAGCGCCAGCTGAGACGGGTCGATCCCGTGGTCGCGGGCAAGCGCCACATAGGCCTCGACCGCCGGCTCCTGATGCGGTGTAAACCGACCGCCGAGATCGCCGTTGATCGACAGGCGACTGCCATCCGGCCGCGATCCGCCGATATATTTGCCGGACAGCAGCCCGGCAGCAAGCGGCGAATATGCGAGAAGCCCGACCGATTCGTGATGCGACAGCTCGGCAAAATCGAGATCGTGCGGACGATAGAGAAGGTTGTACTCGTTCTGCACGGAGGCGACGCGCGGCAGGCCGTGGCGCTCGGCGAGATCGATCAGCTTTTGCGTGCCCCACACCGTATCGTTTGACACGCCGATCGCCCGGATCTTCCCGGCCTTCACCTGTGCATCCAGCGCATGCAGCAGCGCGCCGAGATCCTCGACCACCTTGTCGGTGTCCTGCTTGCTCGGATCGTAGCTCCAGGCGTTGCGGAAGTGATAATGTCCCCGGTTCGGCCAGTGCAGCTGGTAGAGGTCGACATGGTCGGTCTGCAATCGCTCAAGGCTGGCGTCGAGCGCCGTCACGATGCCGTCGGCCGTCATAGGGCCGCCGCCGCGAATGTAATTGCGGCCCGATCCGGCGATCTTGGTCGCGAGCACGATCCGGTCGCGGTTGCCGCGCTCCGCCATCCAGTTCCCGATGATCCGTTCGGTGCCGCCATAGGTCGCTTCCGACAGCGGCGTCGTCGGGTAGAGTTCCGCCGTATCGATGAAGTTCACCCCGGCTTCGACAGAGGCGTCGAGCTGGGCGAAAGCCTCGTCCTGCGTGTTCTGCGATCCCCACGTCATGGTCCCCAGGCAAATGGTGGAGACCTCGATGCCGGTGCGGCCGAGTTGTTTGTACTGCATGAAGGAATGACCTTGTCGAACGAGACCGGAGACCCGGCCCCTTGTGATCTATGAAGAGGGGTGATCCATGAAGAAGGGTGATCCACGAAAGAGGGTGATCCGCGAAAGAGGCTGGCGCCCTGCTGCGACGCAACATAATCGGCATCGGCACAAGGTCAAGCGCTTCGGGAGACGCATCGGGGCCTCGCGGAGCCTTCACGAGGTCGTGCTTGCCCGCCGCCATTTCCCCTATCTCCTTGACTCGCCCGCCCTTAATGTGAATGGAGAAGCCAAAAATTCAGGAGGTTCGTCATGGCGATCGCATTTACGTTTCCGGGACAGGGCAGCCAGGCGGTTGGCATGGGGCGCGATCTCGCGGAGGCTTTTCCCGAAGCGTCGGCCGTTTTCGCCGAGGTCGATGATGCTCTGGGCGAGAAGCTTTCGGATGTCATGTGGAACGGCCCGGAAGATCGGCTGACGCTGACGGCCAATGCCCAGCCGGCGCTGATGGCCGTCTCGGTCGCTGCCGTCAGGGTTCTGGAAGCTCGCGGGCTCGATCTTGCCAAACACGTCCAGTTCGTTGCCGGTCACTCTCTCGGCGAATATTCGGCTCTCTGTGCTGCCGGCACCTTTTCACTTGCCGATACCGCACGCCTGCTGCGGATTCGCGGCAATGCCATGCAGGCGGCTGTGCCTGTGGGCGAGGGCGCGATGGCTGCGATCATCGGGCTCGATCATGACGCCGTCCAGGCACTCTGTGCCGACATGTTGGAGATCGGCCCGTGCCAGATCGCCAACGACAATGGCGGCGGGCAGATCGTGATTTCCGGCGACCGGCAAGCCGTGGAAAAGGCCGCAAAGCAGGCCAGCGAGAACGGTGCGAAGCGTGCCATCATTCTGCCTGTATCCGCGCCGTTTCATTCTGCTCTGATGGCGCCTGCGGCGGATGCCATGCGGCAGGCGCTGGCAACCGTGGAACGCCACGATCCTGTCGTGCCATTGATAGCCAACGTGCGTGCCGCTCCCGTCACCTCGGCTGACGAGATCGTCGATCTCTTGGTCGAGCAGGTAACGGGGCAGGTGCGCTGGCGCGAAACCGTGGAGTGGTTCGGTGCAAACGGAGTCACGACGCTTTACGAGGTCGGCTCCGGCAAGGTCCTGACCGGGCTTGCCCGTCGCATCGACAAATCCGTCACGGGGCTCGCAGTCAATTCGCCGGCCGATATTGAAGCCGTTCTCGCGGCCGTGCTGTAAACGCTCGCGGTTGCGGGCAATTGATCTCGAACTGCGGCTGGACGGTCGCCTCGGGAACTGAAGATAAAGGAAGATGATCATGCTCGACCTGACAGGCCGTAAAGCCTTGGTGACCGGCGCCTCCGGCGGCATCGGTGAAGAGATTGCCCGTATCCTGCACGCGCAGGGCGCGACCGTCGGTCTGCACGGCACGCGCGTCGAAAAGCTCGAAGAACTTGGCAATGCGCTCGGCGAGCGCGTGCACCTGTTCCCGGCCAACCTGTCGGATCGGGATGCTGTTAAGGCGCTGGGAGAGAAGGCGGAAAGCGAACTCGGCGGCGTCGATATTCTCGTCAACAATGCCGGTATCACCAAGGACGGCCTGTTCGTCCGCATGAGCGATGCCGACTGGGACGCCGTGCTGGAAGTCAATCTGACCGCCGTGTTCCGGCTGACCCGAGAGTTGACCCATCCTATGATGCGCCGCCGCCATGGCCGCATCATCAACATCACCTCCATCGTCGGCGTCACCGGCAATCCCGGGCAGGCCAACTACTGCGCCGCCAAGGCCGGCATGATCGGCTTTTCGAAATCGCTCGCACAGGAAATCGCGACCCGCAACGTGACGGTCAACTGCGTCGCGCCGGGTTTCATCGAAAGCGCGATGACCGGCAAGCTGAACGACAAGCAGAAAGACGCGATCATGGGCGCCATCCCCATGAAGCGCATGGGTACCGGTGCGGAGGTGGCCAGCGCAGTCGCCTATCTCGCCTCCAACGAGGCGGCCTACGTCACGGGCCAGACGATCCACGTCAATGGCGGCATGGCGATGATCTGAGTCGGGTACGGGGAGGCTGTTCGCAAGCGGCAGGATCGGTCCTAAATGCTTGTTGAGCAAGGGTTGCCGCCCCAAATTCGGACTTTGCGCGGCCGTTAAACCGTGTTAATCGGGCCGTAGTGGTCTGGACGGCGCGGGGCTTTCGCCCTTCGCCGGACGGTCCGAACGGATCACGGAGAAGACGCGGATGCCGGCTCGCTGGAGCCCGTCCGAGCCCTCCCGGTTTGAAAGCCGGGCTCTCCGGTTTGAAAGATTGCCGGTTGAACCGCAGTGGTTTAACAGGCTTTGGCAAGGGAACGCTCTCGGGCGTCCCTGATAAAGAGAAAACGAAGGTCGAGGAATCCGACATGAGCGACATCGCAGAACGCGTAAAGAAAATTGTCATTGATCATCTTGGCGTCGATGCCGAAAAGGTAACTGAAGGCGCAAGCTTCATCGACGATCTCGGCGCGGACTCGCTCGACACGGTCGAACTGGTCATGGCCTTCGAAGAAGAATTCGGCGTTGAAATTCCGGACGACGCTGCCGATTCGATCCTGACCGTTGGCGACGCCGTCAAGTTCATCGAGAAGGCCCAGGCTTAATCGCCTCGTCTGAACGAACGGGTGCGGCGGGCGCGAAAGCAGCCCGCCCGCTCATCCCGGTGACGCCGGTTCTGGTCCTGCCAGGAGACCGGTCTGTTCATCCGGACCTGGAAGAGCCCTCGGGCGGCCCGAAATGTGGCTGCAGCCATCGGGGCAGACGCGACGAGGTCCCGCCGCGGGACCGGCTCCGTCGGCCGGCAGCGACCATTCGCGCCGGAGCATATCGAGACCTTACGAGGATGGATCGCGGTTCATGAGACGTGTCGTTATCACCGGTACCGGCATGGTATCGCCGCTGGGTTGCGGAACGGAAGCCAGCTGGGCGAGACTGATCGCCGGCGACAACGCCGCCCGCACCGTAACCGAGTTCGACGTTTCGGATCTCCCGGCCAAGATCGCCTGCCGCATTCCTTTCGGCGATGGTTCCAACGGCACGTTCAACGCCGATGACTGGATGGAGCCGAAAGAGCAGCGCAAGGTCGATCCCTTCATCATCTACGCCATGGCTGCGGCCGATATGGCGCTGAACGACGCGGACTGGCATCCCAAGACAGACGACGACCAGATCGCCACCGGCGTGATGATCGGCTCCGGCATCGGTGGTCTCGAAGGCATCGTCGAGGGCGGCTACACGCTACGCGACAAAGGCCCGCGCCGCGTTTCGCCTTTCTTCATTCCCGGTCGCCTGATCAACCTCGCCTCGGGCCAGGTATCGATTCGCCACAAGCTGCGCGGTCCCAATCACTCCGTTGTGACCGCCTGTTCGACCGGCGCGCACGCCATTGGCGATGCCGCGCGGCTGATCGCACTCGGCGATGCCGACGTCATGGTTGCCGGCGGCACGGAATCACCGATCTCCCGCATCGCGCTGGCCGGCTTTGCCGCCTGCAAGGCGCTCTCGACCCAGCACAACGACGATCCGACCAAGGCCTCGCGCCCTTATGACAAGGACCGTGACGGCTTCGTCATGGGTGAGGGTGCCGGCATCGTCGTTCTGGAAGAACTCGAGCATGCCAAGGCGCGGGGCGCGAAGATCTATGCCGAGATCGTCGGCTACGGTCTCTCCGGCGATGCGTTCCACATCACCGCGCCCTCCGAGGACGGCGACGGCGCCTATCGCTGTATGAAGATGGCGCTGAAGCGCGCGGGCTTGCAGCCCTCCGATATCGACTACATCAATGCACACGGCACCTCGACCATGGCCGACACGATCGAGCTTGGCGCCGTCGAGCGGGTCGTCGGCGACAGTGCATCCGGCATCTCCATGTCCTCGACCAAGTCGGCGATCGGGCACCTGCTGGGGGCTGCCGGCTCCGTCGAGGCGATCTTCTGCGCACTCGCCATTCGCGATAATATCGCGCCGCCGACGCTCAATCTGGACAACCCCTCCGTCGAGACGGCCATCGATCTCGTTCCGCATACGGCGCGCAAGAAGACGATCGATGTGGCGCTGTCGAACTCCTTCGGTTTCGGCGGCACCAATGCCACGCTGGTCATCCAGCGTTACGCCTGAGGCCCTCGCGCAGACGTGATCGCAGACCCGTGGCGGGTAACGGACGATATTGTCCGGTCGCCGCGCTCCGGTCCTGTTTTTCGCCGCAATGCTCGTCTCAAAACAGCGCCCTGATCCATCGCTTTCGACCACCATCAAGGACTTGGTTGGAAGCAGATGGTTGTCAGGTTGACGCACTGCATGTCGGTGTCGTCTTTTGGCGAGAGACATGGTAGGGGTGGCCACGCTCGCGCAAGGCGGCCCCGTCAGGCTGGCGGTCTGTCTCGATCGTTTTTTCGCTGTCCCGAACCTCTTCCGGAGTTCGCATCGGGAAGCGGGGCGTGCAGGATTGCGAACTCCGGATGCAGGACAGGCGTGAACGACGGACAAGAAAACAGCACGGCTCCGAGCGGCCGGAACGAGGGCGGCACCAAGGGGCCGATCATTCCGAAATCGCCGATCGAGGCTCTGCGCCCGGAAAAGGTTCCGCAGCCCCCCAGGCGCTCGCGCAAGGCGCGCAGCCAGGTGGTCATCTTCCTCAACTTCCTGATGACGGTCATCGTCGTGCTGACGCTGGCGGCCGCCGGCACGGCCTACTACGCCATGACCGCCTATGAGGCACGGGGACCGCTTGTCGCCAACAGCAATTTCATCGTGCGCAACGGCGCCGGCATTGCCGAGATCGCATCGAGCCTGGAGCGCAACCAAATCGTCTCCGACGGCCGTGTCTTCCGCTTCATGTCGGAAGCCTATCTGGATGACGAGACCCTGAAGGCGGGCGAGTACGAGATCAAGGCGGGTGCCTCGATGCAGGAGATCATGGAACTCCTGAAGTCTGGCAAGTCGATCCTCTATTCCGCCTCGCTGCCTGAAGGGCTCACCGTCAAGCAGATGTTCCGCAAGCTGCAGGACGATCCGATTCTCGAAGGCGACCTGCCGGCGAACCTTCCGGCCGAGGGTACGTTGCGCCCCGATACCTACAAGTTCTCTCGCGGCACCAAGCGCGCCGAGATCGTCGCCCAGGCGACAGCCGCCCAGAAGACCATCGTCGATCAGATCTGGGCGAAGCGTGACCCGAAGTTGCCGATCAAGACGCGGGAGGAGTTCGTGACGCTCGCCTCGATCGTAGAGAAGGAAACCGGCATCGCCGACGAGCGCTCGCGCGTCGCCTCTGTCTTCCTCAACCGTCTCGACAAGGGCATGCGCCTGCAGTCCGATCCGACGATCATCTACGGTATCTTCGGCGGAGAGGGGAAGCCAGCGGATCGCCCGATCCTGCGGTCCGACCTCGAGAAGAAGACGCCTTACAATACCTATGTCATCAAGGGCCTGCCCCCGACGCCGATCGCCAATCCGGGCCGGGCAGCGCTCGAAGCTGTCGCCAATCCCTCGCGTACCGCCGATCTCTACTTCGTGGCGGACGGCACGGGCGGCCACGTCTTTGCGACCACGCTCGACGATCACAACGCCAATGTCCGGCGCTGGCGAAAGCTGGAAGCGGAGAAGGCCAGTGCTGCCAAGGCGGCCGGCGCGGTTCCGCCCGCAGACGCCGCAGAGGCGCCTGTCCAGAACTAAGTCTCCCCCAGGCCTTCCAAGCCTTACAATTGGCCCGGCCCCGGCACGTCACCTTGTGGATGACGCGCCGGGGCCGGGCTCGCTTTCGCAATAGGCCTTGCGGGCGCCGTCGTTGCGGCCTTAAACAGAACGCTCGCTTGTCCCCGAGGCGTATTCCCCAAGGAGTCCCCCCCATGCCCTTGCAGTCCATGACGGGATTTGCCCGCCGCGAGGGTACGTCCGGCCGCAGCCGCTGGGCCTGGGAATTGCGCTCGGTCAACGGCAAGGGTCTCGACGTGAAGCTGCGCCTGCCCGGTGGGCTCGAAGCGCTGGATGCCGATATACGGCGGCGGATCGCCGCGCGCTTCTCGCGCGGCAACATGCAGGTCGGCCTCAGCCTCAATGCCGGGGAAACGCAGATCCAGACGACCATCAACCAGACGGCGCTCGCCTCCCTCCTGTCGCTGCGCGAGCAGTTGCGCGACGTGATCGACACCGCGCCATTGAAGCTCGATACGCTGCTCGCCATCCGCGGCGTGATCGACTTCAAGGAGCCGGAAGAGAGCGAGGCCGACAAGGCGGCACGGGAAACGGCCGTCCTTGAGGGCCTCGACCTCGCACTCGCAGATCTCGCCGCAATGCGTGAAAGCGAAGGCGCAGCGCTCGAACAGGTGCTCCTGGCGCAAATCGGCGAGATGGAAACGCTGCTGACCACGATCGAAGCCGATCCGTCGCGGACGCCCTCGGCCATCGCCGCAAGGCTCGTCCAGCAGATCGACTGGCTGACGAGCCACGCCGCCGCGCTCGACCGCGACCGCCTGCATGCGGAAACGGCGCTGCTGGCGGCCAAGGCGGACGTACGCGAGGAAATCGACCGGCTGCGGGCGCATATTGCGGCCGCCCGCGCGCTTCTGTCCAAAGGCGGCCCCATCGGCCGCAAGCTCGACTTTCTTTGCCAGGAATTTAACCGGGAAACCAATACGATCTGTTCGAAGTCCACCTCCGCCGCCGTCACGGCCGCAGGCGTCGACCTCAAGGTCGTCATCGACCAGTTCCGCGAACAGGTCCAGAATCTGGAGTAATGATGAGACCCGCCGAAACACCCACGAAGGCTTCAACGATTGCACGCCGGGGCCTGATGCTCGTCATCTCCTCGCCGTCCGGCGCCGGCAAGTCCACCATCGCCCGCAATCTGCTGGAGGCCGATCCGGAGATGAGCATCTCCGTCAGCGTTACCACGCGCAAGCGCCGCCCGAGCGAGATCGACGGCCGTCACTATCACTTCAAGTCGATCCGCGAGTTCGAGGGCCTGCGCCAGACGGAAGCCCTGCTGGAATGGGCCGAGGTTCACGGCAACTTCTACGGCACGCCGCGCGATGCGGTGGAGGAGGCGATGTCGGAAGGCCGCGACATGCTGTTCGACATCGACTGGCAGGGCGCCCAGCAGCTTCAGGACAAGATGTCCGGCGACGTCGTGTCGATCTTCATCCTGCCGCCGACCATGGCGGAGCTTCAGTCCCGCCTGCATCGCCGCGCCGAGGATACGGACGAGGTCATCGCCACGCGCCTCGCCAATTCCCGCGCCGAGATCGAGCACTGGCTGGAATACGACTATATCGTCGTCAACGAGGATCTGGACACGGCCTTTGCTGCCGTGCGCGCCATCGTCGAAGCCGAACGCCTCCGCCGCGACCGCCGCCCCGGTCTGTTCGAATATGTGCAGGGCTTGCTGACGGAAACGCCGAAGCTTGTCTGAATGCTCTACCGGAGGCGCGGGGATTGCGCGTCTCGAACGCGCTTAAAGGCAGTTGGCCAGCCGGCAGAATTCCTCGACCGACAATGTCTCGGCCCGCCGCTTCGGGTCGATCTCTGCCTTGGCAAGCAGCGCTTCCCCGCCAAGCGATTTGACGCTCTGGCGCAGCATCTTGCGTCTCTGGCCGAAGGCGGCCTGCGTCACGCGTTCCAGTGCTTCGATCCGGCAGGGGGTGGGGGTTTCGCGCGGCTCCAGATGCACGACGGTCGAGGTGACCTTGGGGGGCGGCGTGAAGGCCTGTGGCGGCACGTCGAAGGCCATGCGGGCATCGGTACGCCAGCCGGCGAGAACGCCAAGCCGGCCATAATGGTCGTTCGTCTCGTCCGCCACGATCCGCAGGCCCACCTCGCGCTGGAACATCAGCGTCATCGAGGCGTAGAACGGCGGCCAGACGTCCGATGTCAGCCAGTTGACCAGAAGCTGCGTGCCGACATTGTAGGGGAGGTTGGCGATGATGCGGATCGGGCCGTCAGCGCCCGACTGGCGCGCCAGCTCCGCGAAATCGATTTTCAGCGCGTCCCCCTCGATGACGTCCAGTCGGCCGGGATAATGATCGGAAATCTCGGCGAGCGCCGGCAGGCAGCGGCTGTCGCGTTCGATGGCGATCAGCTTGCGGACGCCGAGCGAGAGAATGGCGCGTGTCAGCCCGCCGGGGCCGGGGCCGACCTCGATCACGGTCGCATCTTCGAGCGGGCCGGCCGTCCGCGCGATCTTCTGCGTGAGATTGAGGTCGAGGAGGAAGTTCTGGCCGAGCGCCTTCCTGGCGTCCAGCCCGTGGCGCTGGATCACGTCGCGCAACGGCGGCAGTCCGTCGATGGCGGTCATCAGGAAGCGCTCTCGATTTTGGCCCGCTCGGTGTCGGCAAGCTCGCGCGCCATGCGCAGCGCCGCAACGAGGCTGTCCGCCCTCGCCACGTTTCGGCCATTCGCCCGCTGCCCGGCAATGCCGAAGGCGGTGCCATGGTCGGGCGAGGTGCGGATGAAGGGTAGACCGAGCGTGACGTTGACGCTGTCGTCGAAGCCCAGCGCCTTGGCCGGGATCAGCGCCTGATCGTGATACATGCAGAGCGCGACGTCGTAGGTCGCGCGCGCCCGGTCATGGAACATCGTGTCGGCGGGCAGGGGGCCGACAGCGTCGATCCCCTCGGCCTGAAGGCGTTCGACCACCGGGCGGATGATGGCGTCGTCCTCAAGCCCCAGCGCACCGCTCTCGCCGGCATGCGGGTTGAGCCCCGCGATCGCGAGCCGTGGTGCGGCGATGCCGAAGCGGGCCTTGAGGTCGGCTGCGGTGATGACGGCCGTCCGGTAGATAAGGTCCGCGGTCAGCAGACCCGGCACGTCCTTCAGGGGAATATGGATCGTCACCGGCACCGCTCGAAGCTTCGGGCCGGCCAGCATCATGATCGGCAGCAGCGGCTTGTTGCGCGCGACGCTGCCAAGTTCTGCCAGGAACTCGGTATGTCCGGGAAAGCGAAAGCCCGCCGCATAGAGCACGGATTTGGCGATCGGGTTGGTGACGACGGCGGCGGTCCGGGAGGCCAGCGTCATCTGTACGGCCGTCTGGATTGCCCCGATAACCGCCGGCGCGTTGGCGCTGTCAGCACGGCCCGCGATCACGGGCGCCGGACAGGCGATGGGGAGCACGGGAAGGCTCGTGGCGAAAAGACCTGCGGCCGAGCGGTGGTCTGCCTCGGCAATGGACACGTCGAGGCCGAGCAGGCGTGCCCGTTCGGCAAGAACCGCGGGATCACCGATGAAGAGGAAGGGAGCAAGCTCCAGCGCGTCGCGGCGCGTCCAGGCTTCCAGCGTGACGTCGAGCCCGATACCGGCCGGGTCGCCCATGGTCAGGGCCAGCGGCGCCCGGGTCTCGTCTGTCATGATGGTCCGGCTACTTCGTCAGGATCTGCGCGCGCTTGCGCAGTTCTTCCATGTATTTCACGCTGTTGGGGTCTTCGCCGCCCTTCTGCTTGCCGAGATCCTCGGCGCGGAAGACGACTTCGGCCGCCAGATCGTCGGAAACCTGCCGCTTCTTGCAGATGCCGAGATATTCGACCCCACGGTCTGTCACGCGGGTCGTGGTCGTCTTGCCATCGCCAGCCTTTTCGACCAGTGGACGCCAGTCCTCGGGAATTTCCTGCACCATCATGCGGCCGAGATTGCGGATGGAAACGTCGCGCATGGTCGCGGCAAAGGTCTTGGCATCGTCGCAACCCGGATAGGACGAGCGCGAGGCATTGGCTTCGGCCTGCCGCTTGCCCATGATGGCGTTACGCTTGGCAGCGGGAACAACGAAGATAACCTGCTGGAGGAAGTACTCGGTCGTCACCGGCTTGTTGCCGCCATTCTCCTGCATGCGGCGCACCAACTCCTCGTTGGAGAGACGCCCGCCGCCGCTGCCGAAGCGCAGGCGCACGGCCCGCGGCCAACTCATGGAGATCGCGACATAGGATTTGAAATGGTCAATGCCGACGCCGGCCTGGGCGAGAACCTGGGTAAGCTGCGCCACCGACAGCTTGTTTCCGGCGGCAAAACGCGCAACGGCCGCATCCACATCTTCGGTGCTGACGGACTGCTGGAGGCGCAGCACTTCGGCGCGCTTCAGCACTTCGTCGATCATCTGCTCGCGCGCGCCGGCCGAACTCTGCCGCTGCAGCTTGAGGAAGGCCGCGCGCTTGGCGATGTCACCGGTGGTGATCGGCGTTCCGTTGACGACGACGGCGACCGCGGTGCCCGCACCCGCTGCGGCAGCGGGCAGGGTGGTCGGCAGGCAGAGCACGCCGGCCAAGAGGCCCGCACGCAGAATACCTGCCGCCACTCGCAGTGAAGATCGCTTTTGCACGGTTCCGTTGCCCATCAGACATCCCCTTCAGAGCAAGCCGCACATTTTAACGGGCTCGCAACGCTCCATGAAGCGCCAAGCCTGCGGCTGCGCCTGTTTCCCGCTGGATGCATAAACCATGCGGCCGAATGATGACAAGCCCTCGATATCACTGAGCGTGGGCGCGAAACCGCGCACACGAGCCTGTTTTCCGTCACGAGGACCGTGGTCAGTCCAGCGCGTCGAACGAGCTGTCGCCGACATTGATGTCACCCAACGTGCGGAAGGAGATCCGCGCACCGATCGACCAGTCGTTGGCGAGCGACTGGTCCGGGTCGCGCTCGTTCTTGTAGACGAGCGAGAACAGCGTGTCCTGATCGTCATAAGTGACGCCGAGGCCGTTGCGGGTGACGAGGCTGTTGTTAATGTCGTAGGTGACGGAGCCGAACACCGACCAGTACTCGCGGAACCGCCAGGCGGCCGCCGTCTGGATTTCGTCCTGATCGTACGGCGAGCCGTAGGTCGGCTGTGCCTTGATGCTGGTATAGGTGATGGCTGTCTGCCAGGCGATGCCTTCATAGCCGACCGAGAAGTCCGTCCGGCGCAGGTCGAAATCCTCTTCGTCCAGCCGGCCGCTGAGGCTGGCCGTCAGGCCGGAGGGCGCATCGATACCGAACATGCCGACGTAGTCGGAGCGGTCGCTCTCAAGACCCGAATCGGCACCCACCTTCACGAGATCGTCGGTTGCGAACGAATTGACGCCGCCGAGATGGAAGGACTGGCCGACGATGCTGCGAACACCGTAGCCATTGCCGAGCGTGCCCGTATAGCGCATGCCGAGATTGGCGCGCGAGCCACCCTCGATGCGGTCGAAGCCCGAAAACTTGTCCCGCTCGAACAGGTTGGTCGCGTCGAACACGAAGCTCTGCGCGTCCTCATTCGGCAGGCTGCCCGGGTTGCTCTCGTCCGGACGAACATAGACCTGCGCGATCGGCTCGAAGATGTGACTGCTGTTGGCGGTCGCCATCAGGATCGGATAGCGTGCCTCGAGTCCGGCCGTCGCCATGCCGCGCGTCGAGGTGTCGTCGCCGTTATAGTCCCCGGTATAGGCGGGACCGGGATTGTCCATCGTCAGGCCGAGAATATCGCCGCGCGCCGCCAGAAGCGGCGTCAGCGACAGGCCGCCGGGGACGATGAAGGTCTTCTTCCACTCGGCTTCCGCCGTCAGGCGATGCGCCGTGCCTTCGAGACCCCGGAACCGGTCGACGCCGAACACGTCGACGGAGTCTTCCCGGTTGCGGTTGACGTTGGTCAGGTTGACGGTCGCGGAAAGCTCGCCGCCGGCCACAGCTTGCGGAGCGGTATAGTCATAGTCGAGAACCTGCGCGTAAGCCTGCTTGTTCTCGGCAACGCTGTCCGGATCGGCATCCTGAATATCGAAGTAGAAAGCGCGCAGGTCGAAGTAGTTTCGCTTGCCCAGACCCGTCAGATAGGCCTGGTTTGTATGCGTCGTGCCGTCGAACGTCGAGAGTTCATAGGTCTTGGCGAAGTTGTTGTCGCTCTGGACGAGGACATCCCAGCCGAACGACCAGCGCGGATTGATCTTGAAGTCGGCGCGCGAGCCAATGAGGCCGCGTTCCGTCTCCTGCGCGTCCACGGTTCCGTCCGTAAACGAGCTGCGATCCATCTGGCTGATGCCCGCCATGCGCAGGACGTGCTGCCCCGTCTCGAAGCGCTGGCGGAACTCGCCTTCCAGCAGGAAGCCTTGCCGTGTCAGGCCTGTCGCCGTCACGGTCGCATCCATGGTGGGCGAGATCGCCCAGTAATAGGGAACGCTGACGCCGGCACCCAGCTTCTGCGTGTAGCGGAACCGCGGGAACAGGAAGCCGCTCTTGCGCTTCACCGTGCCGTCGGGAACCTCCAGCACCGGCAGGTACAGAATCGGCTTGCCGAACAGTTCGAAGCGGGCGTTCTCCAGCCGCACGGTGTGCGTCTTGCCGTTCTGGATGATGCGCTGCGCCTTGATGTGCCAGAGCGAGCGGTAATCCGGATTGGTCGCACACGGCGTACAGGCCGTATAGACCGCCTGGTTCAGGATGATCTCGTCGCCATTGCGCCGCTCGCCGTTGACGGCGGCGAGCTTCGTCAGGTCGGTCGTCTCGACTCGCATCGTCTCGATGAAGCCATCGGCAAAATTGTCCGTGACGTCCATCTTCTCGGCATAGATCTTGTTGCCGGTCGGCTCGATCAGCTCGATCTGGCCGGTCGCGACGATTCGTCCGGTTTTCTGGCTATATTCAACCTGCTGGGCGACCATCTGATAGCCGCCGTAATTGATCTGCACGGCGCCGCGCACGATGACGCGTTCGGCGTCGCGATTGTACACGAGCTCGTTGGCCGACAGCACCATCTTGGCGTCGTCGGGCAGTTTCGGCGCAAGCGTCGTCGGCGCGGACTGGGCGAAGGCCGAACCGGACGTGCCTAGGGATACGGAAAGGCATGCAACGCTGGAAAGCAGTATGGCCGCCAGTAGCCTTGTATGATTGCGGTCACAGCCCGCCACTAGCCATCCTCCTGATGCAACAAAATCGTGGACCCCAGCGCCATCGCGACAACAACCGGCAACCAGGCTGCAACGAACGGAGGCAAGATGCCGCTGCTCCCGAATGCTCTGACCAGCACGGTCACGACATAAAGCACGAAGCCTGCCAGGATTCCACCGAGAATTACCGAGCGCGACTGGTGGAAGCGGCTGAATTTCAGCGACACGCTTGCGGCAATCAGCGTCATGGCGACGAGAAGAAGCGGCAGCGACAGCAGCGAATGAAGCTGGGTCTGCATGCCATAGGTCGGAAATCCGAAGGATTTCGCGATGGAAATTTTATGGGGAAGCTCGAAAAAGGGAATGGATTCAGCTTTGTCGAGCGATTCCTGAACGAATTCCGCACGGAGATTGGTCGGCAACCGTGCCGTTTCGAAACGCTTCGGCAGCACGCCGTTGCGCGTCTCGGTGACACCGTTAAGCAACCAATAACCATCTTCGAGTTTTGCGCTCTGCGCATCCTGTCGGAAGACGATGCGGCCCTGCTTGTCGAGGTGGATCACGGTGACGGTGACGAGCGTCCGGCCGTCGTCCTGCACGGCGCGGGCGCCGATGATGGTGTCGTCGTCACCATAGATCTGGCGCAGCCAGGGAATGGTCTTGGAGCCGCGTGACGACGAGCTTCCCCAGTTGGTCTCCAGAAGCTCGGCACTGCGCGATCCCCAGGCGGCGATCGGATTGAGAATGGCGACCGCAAGCGCGCCGAACAGCAGGGCGCCGAGCACGAAGGGCTGCAGAAACTGCCAGGCCGAGATGCCCGCCGCGCGCGTCACCACCAGCTCGTAGCGGCGGTTGAGCGCGATCAGCGTCACCATGCCGGCAAAAAGCGCGATGAAGGGCACGGTCTGCTGCATGATCATGGGAATGCGCATGGCCGTCATCAGCAGCGCGCCGCCGAGCGAATAGCCCGGCAGGTTCGACATGCGGTTGGAAAGTTCGCTGAAATCGATGATGAAGACGAGCGAGAACACGCCGATGAGGAACCAGCCGATCGTCACCATGAACCGGCGAAAGAAATAGATCTTGAGCGTGCTCATCGGATCAGCGCGCCTCCCGGTCGGAATTGCCGAAACGCAGCAGGCGGATCCGGCCGGTCAGGTCGCTGAACTTCTCCTGGAGGGTCCGGGGAATGACAAGCCGCTTGTTGCTCGCGAGCTGGCGAATGCACAGGAACGTCGTGATGGCGGGAATGACGTACATCAGCGGCACGAAGAACGGTTCTTCCTCCGCCCCGTTCGCCGCATAAAAGGTCATCCAGCGGAAGAGCAGCATCAAAAGCAGAGCGGTTGCCGTCGGGTGCAGGCGGGCTTCGCGATGCGAGCGCGCATCGCTGCTGACGACGAGGCCGATAAGCGCGAAGATGATCGGGAACGTCCACTCCGTCAGCCGGCGGTGCAGTTCCGCGACATAGGTCTGCGGACGGCGCTGGTAGTTGCTGTCCTCGGGGTCCGGGTGAAGGAGCGTCAAGAGATCCTGGTCCTGGGCGCGCAGGGTTGCAGCACCCACCTTGCGGGTCATTTCGGTGAGGTCGAAGGCGTAGCTGTCGAACTTGATGATGGAGACGCCGCCGTCGGGCAGCTTCCGGTGCACTTCGCCGTCCTTCATCACCAGCGCCGAGCTGTTCTCGTCCACCGCACCCTCGCGGGCATAGTAAACGAACTCGACGTTCGGATCGCGCGAATCGCCGACGAAGATGCCGGTAAGAACGCCACCGCCGCGCCGGCCGCCGATCTGGATGTAGAGCCCGTCGGCGATCTTGCGGAAGGTGTTCTCCTGCACGACCGAGGATAGAAGGTCGGCATTGGCGCTCGCGATCATCTGGCGCACTTCCTGGCGTACCACCGGCTCCAGAAAATTGTCCACGGTGAAGGACACCGCACTGACGGCGAGGGCGAGGCCCAGAATCGGACGCAGGATGATGCCGCGGCTTCCGCCGGCCGATTCGATCACCGTCAGTTCCGAATCGTTGTTCATCGTCGCCAAGGCCTGCGTGATGCCGATGGCGAGCGCGAACGGCAGGACGAGCGGGATGACGGTCGGCAGAATGAGCGTCGCAAGCTGCACGAAAGCACCGATCGACTGACCGGTATCGGTCACCAGATTGATGCGTTGCAGCGCCTGCGTGGTCCAGATGATGCCGAGAACAGGCAGCAGTGCCGACAGGAACATCTGCACGACACGCCGGAGAATATAGCTTTGGAGTATGGTCATCTCGGCCTGTTCCGGGCGCATGCCGGCGCGGACGGGTCCGTCCGGCGGGCTGCTCTGGCGCGTGAGCGCTGTTGGGCTTCGATCATCATCGGTATCGCAGTAGCCAAGTTACGGTGGGCCGGCAACGCTCACGCCGTCTTCGATGCTTAGATTTCCCCGCTTGGTGTCTTTTTGGTGACGCATCCGATCCGATGGCGCGCCCGGTGCGAGCGCTCATTTTTCCGGTCGGGAGACCGAGAATGGCGAAAAGTCCGCTGGTTTTGCTTGGTCTTTGCGTCCCGTCAGGCTAGGTCCATAACGAAGACGCGATGAACGTTTGACGACATCGCATCTGTGGAAAAACAGCTATAAAGACGGTGCCCGGCCGAGCGTCCGGGCGGCGGAAAGATCGGAGCGAAAATGGCCGGAATGTTCGAGATTGTCTTCAAGGCGCAGCGCAAGAAGACGGAAGGCACGGTCCTGTGCCTGATGGCTGCCGAGCACGAGGCCGCGGGTGCGGCGGCGGTCGATCCATCAGGCGTCATCGCCCGCGCGGCCAAGGCCGGAAAGTTCAAGGCGCGCGCCCTCTCGACGCTCGATATTCTCGCGCCCGAGGGCTCGCCCGCCGATCGCATCTTCCTTCTCGGGCTGGGCGATCCCAAGGCGCAGACCGCGCATGACTGGCTGAAGGCCGGTGGAACCGCAGCGGCGAAGCTGCGCGGCGCAGGCGACGCCACCGTGTTTCTGGACGCGCCTGGTGTCGAGATCACGCCGCGTGCGGCCGCCGATTTCGCGCTCGGCATGGAGCTGAACGCCTACCGCTTCGACAGCTATAAGACCAAGAAGAAGCCGGATGAGGAGCCGACGCCGCAGCGCACGAAGGTGACGATCATCACCGCGATCGCCGATGAGGCCAAAAAGGGGCTGGCGCTGTCGGAAGCCGTTTCCGAAGGCGTGTTCATCGCCCGCGATCTCGTCAACCTGCCGCCGAACGTGCTTGGCCCGATCGAATTCGCCGCCAAGGCGAAGGCGCTCGAGGACCTCGGCGTCGAGGTCGAGATCCTCGGCGAGAGCGAGATGAAGGACCTGGGCATGGGCGCGCTTCTGAGCGTCGCTCAAGGCTCCGCGCGTCCGCCGCGCCTCGTGGTGATGCGCTGGAACGGCGGCGCGAAGAAGGATAAGCCCGTCGCCTTCATCGGCAAGGGTGTCGTGTTCGATTCGGGCGGCATCTCCATCAAGCCGGGTGCCGGCATGGAGGACATGAAAGGCGATATGGGCGGAGCCGCCGCCGTCACCGGCCTCATGCATGTCCTCGCCGCGCGCAAGGCCAAGGCGAACGTCGTCGGCATCATCGGCCTCGTCGAGAACATGCCGGACGGCAATGCCTATCGCCCGGGCGATATCGTCACCTCCATGTCGGGCCAGACGATCGAGATCATTAACACCGATGCCGAAGGCCGCCTCGTGCTCTGCGATGCGCTCTGGTATTGCAACGAGCGCTTCCAGCCACGCTTCATGATCAACCTCGCCACGCTGACGGGGGCGATCCTCGTGGCGCTCGGCGGCCATCAGGCGGGCCTGTTCTGCAACGACGACACGCTCGCCACCGAGATCACACAGGCGGGTCTCCTCACGCAGGAGCGCGTCTGGCGCATGCCGCTCGGTCCGGAATACGACAAGATGATCGACAGCAAGTTCGCCGACATGAAGAATACCGGCGGCCGGCACGCCGGCTCGATCACCGCAGCGCAGTTCCTCAAGCGCTTCGTCAAGGATACGCCCTGGGCGCATCTCGATATCGCCGGCACGGCGATGGGGTCGCCGAACGACGAGATCAACCAGTCCTGGGCGTCCGGCTATGGCGTTCGCCTGCTGAACGAGCTGGTCCGCGCCCACTACGAAGGCTGATCGCAAGCATTGAGAGGCATGAACCCGACGTGACGGACATCCTGTTCTATCACCTGACCGAATCGAAGCTGGAGGATGCCCTGCCGCCGCTGGTCGACAAGAGTGTCGAGCGCGGCTGGCGGGTCGTCGTCCAGACGGCCGACGAGGAACGGCGCGACAGGCTGGACGATCACCTCTGGACCTGGCGGGAGGACAGCTTCCTCCCGCACGCGACCGACGATGGCCCCCATGCAGCGGTTTCGCCGGAAAACCAGCCGGTCTTGCTGACCACGGGCGCAGGCAACCCCAACAACGCGACAGTCCGCTTTTTGGTGGACGGCGCCGTTCCTCCCGATCTCGCCCCTTACGACCGCGTCGTCTTCATGTTTGATGGCTACGACCAGCCACAACTCGAAGGCGCGCGCGCGCAGTGGAAGCGGCTGAAGGGCGAGGGCCACGCGCTCACCTACTGGCAGCAGAGCAGCGAGGGACGCTGGGAGAAGAAGGCATGACGGATGGCGCGGGAGAGGCCGGGCCGCCGCCATTGAAGGCTCGCATTCGACCGACAGGCGTTACGGCGACCGTCGGGCGCACGGGCTTTCCGCGACTGACCAGCGTCACGGGCGGCACGCTCGACATCGTCACCGGCGCCTCGCAACCCGGCTTCAACCCCATCGACCTTCTCTACGCCTCGCTCTCCGCCTGCCTCGTGCTCAGCGCGCGAATCGCCGCCAGCCGCATGGGCATCCTTGGCGGGATCACCGGCATTCGGGCTGACGTCACGGGTGAAAAATCGAAGGAGGAGCCGAGCAGAATCATCCGCTTCGACATCGTGTTCACGTTTACGGGCGATCTGGATGCAGCCACGCGCCGGCATCTGGCGGAGGCGGCAGAAGAGATCTGCACCGTCAGCAACACGCTGAAAGGTGATGCTCTGTTCGACATTCGCGTCGCGGACTGAGCGTCAGGGCTTTTCGGGATTTATGCGCTTCGTGCCCGGAGCTTTTTCATCTCACATCAATGACATAGAAACAGGCCGCTTTCGCGGCCTGTTTCAAATTTATCTCCATGAGAAATTTTAACGACGAATATAAAGGTTGTCGTCGTCGCGCTGGCGACCGCCAAGCGCCGCGCCGATGCCGGCGCAGATCGCGCCGATGAGGAGCGACATGGCGCCGATAAGGGCGGTGGTCGCGCTCGCCTTGCGGGCCGTCTCTGCGGCATCTGCCGCTGCGGTCTTCGCATCCTCGATGCTCTTCAGCACGCTATCGACGCGGCTGTTGGCATCGGCTTCGGACAGGCCGGTTCGGGCGGCGATCAGCTGCGAGAGGTAGGTCCGATCGCCTTCCGAGATTGAGCCGGTCGTCGCGCCGTTCATCAGGATGCGTGACACCTCGGAGGTTACATCCGTGCCGTTCGGGCCTGCCTGCACGGTGCGTGGATCGGCCGGGCGCAGCAGCGTATCGACGAAGTAGGACGTCGCATTGCTGGCGCTATCAGAGGTGGCCGCAGCGCCGGCCGTCGTCGCGGCCGCGGTGCCGGTCAGCGAAGCCGCAGCCTGAACGCCGGTGCCGATGGTCGAGGAGACGACCGAACCGAGCAAGCCTGCTGCGACCAGGGTCGCGATGGCCCAGGCGAGAATGCCATGCGCGGTATCGCGAAAGAACGCTTCGTCATTGTGGATCCCGCTCCATTTGGTGCGCAGCCGACCGGTCATGTAGCCCCCAAAGGCCGAAGACAGCCACTGCACGATGACAAGCCACACTGCAGCCGAAACCGCGAAGGTCGTGACCGAGGGGCCATCGCCGCCGAAGGGCGTTGCAAGGCTGAGGCCAAGGCCGGAGCCGAGGAGAGTAAGAAGCAGCGTCAGCGCCGACGCGGCGACGGCGCCCGCGAAGATGGCGCCCCAGCTAACAGCGGATTTTGCGGATTCGGCCGAGGATACGGAGGCCGCCGCCGCGGGAATGGCGGCGGTGAGTGGCTTTGCCATCCCTCTCTCCCTAGCGCACGAACAGCATGATCAGGATGATGATCGGGATCGGAATCCCAAGCAGCCAGAGAAGAATTCCGCGTCCCATGATGTCTCTCCTTCGATGGCCGGACGCACTGTCCGGCTTTGACCACCGTCAACGAGGCGAGGAGAGAAAGGTTCCGCGACTTCAGGCGAGAAGGTCGCGCCTTCCGACTGAAATGAAACGCTTTTTTAGCCGAATGAAGAAGGGCTGCGAATCAGGCCTGTGTGCCGCCGACGGTCATGTCGTTCATGCGCAGGTGCGGCTGGCCGACGCCCACGGGCACCCACTGTCCGCCCTTGCCGCAATTGCCCATGCCTGTGTCGAGCTGCATATCGTTGCCGATCATGGTGATGCGCTTCATGGCATCAGGGCCGTTGCCGATCAGCATGGCGCCTTTCACCGGCGCGCCGACCTTGCCGTTCTCGATGAGATAAGCCTCCGTGCAGCCGAACACGAACTTGCCGGAGGTGATGTCCACCTGGCCGCCGCCGAACGACACGGCATAGATGCCCCGTTTGACAGAGGCGATGATCTCTTCCGGCGTCTTGTCGCCCGCCAGCATGTAGGTGTTGGTCATACGCGGCATCGGCACGTGGGAGTAGGACTCGCGCCGTCCATTACCGGTCGCCTTCATGCCCATCAGGCGCGCGTTCTGCCGGTCCTGCATGTAGCCGACCAGCTTTCCATCGTCGATCAGCACGTTATAGGCCGAGGGCGTGCCTTCGTCGTCCACGGTCAGCGATCCACGGCGGGATTCGATCGTCCCGTCATCCACCACCGTCACGCCCTTTGCCGCCACCTGCTCGCCGATCAGGCCGGCGAAGGCGGAGGTCTTCTTGCGGTTGAAGTCGCCTTCGAGCCCATGGCCGACGGCCTCATGCAGCATCACGCCCGGCCATCCCGACGACAGCACCACATCCATGGTGCCGGCCGGCGTGTCGATCGCCTCGAGATTGACGAGCGCCTGCCGCAGCGCCTCGTCGGCGCCGTAGCGCCAGGTCTCGCTCGTGATGAGGTCGCCGAAGCCGCGCCGCCCGCCGAAGCCAAAGGAGCCGCTCTCCTGTTTGTCGCCCTCGCCGACGACGACGGAAACATTCACCCGCGTCATCGGCCGGATGTCCTGCACATGCTCGCCATCGGCGCGCAGGATATCGACCACCTGCCAGCTGGCAGCAATGGACGCCGTCACCTGCCGGACCTTCGGGTCTTTCGCCCTAACATAGGCGTCGATTTCCGACAGCAACGCAACCTTCGCCTCGAAGCTCGGCTCGCCGATGGGGTTCTCGTCGCCATAAAGCTTGCGGTTGGTCTTCTGTGGCGCGGCCGCATAGGTGCCGGCATAGCCGCGCGTGACGGCGGAAACGGCGTCGGACGCGCGCTTCAGCGCCGCCAGCGAGAGATCGCCGGAGTGGGCATAGCCCACCGCCTCGCCAGCCACCGCGCGCAGGCCAAAACCCTGGTCCGTATTGAAGCTGCCACCTTTCAGGCGGCCATTGTCGAAGGAGAGCGATTCCGACTGGATATGCTCCATGAACAGCTCGCCATCGTCGGCCCCCTGCAGCGTCTGCGCAAGGATGCGCCGCACCGCCGCCTCGTCGCCGTCGAACAGGGTGATGAGGTCGGTGTTCATGTCTGGCACTCCGTCAGGTCAGTGAAGCCGCTATGTAGGCGCGCGCCGAGTGAGGGGCAAGGCGGAAACCCCGTGGGAACCCTTAAGGCAGCGCGTCATAACCTTCGCCGAAGCCCTTGAGATCGACCGGAATGCCGATGCCTTCCTCAGGCGACTGGAAGACGATGAAGGTCGCCGTCGCGCCCGAGCGGAAGGTCTTCAGCAACTCTTCCTCCAGCACCACCTCGGCATAGCAGCCGTCCGAAAAGCAGCGCACGAAGTAGGCCCGGCCGATATCCTTGCCGTCGACGTTCAGCCCGAGACCATTCGGGAGCAGCACGCCGAGCGGCGCGAGAACGCGCAGGATCTTCGCCTTTCGGTCGGCGGTCTTTAGCACCACCACGGAAAGGCCGACCTCCGGCCGGTCCTCGGCGATCACGTTCTGCATCAGCGCGCACTGTTCGGCCGAAGCCCCGGCCGGCTGGTCGCAGACGATGGACCATGCGCCATGGTTCGACTTGACGGTGCCGGGGGCCGCAGGCGTCTGCTGTTGCGCGACGGCGGAGACGGGCAGAAGCCCCAAAGGCAGTGCCAGAGCGAGCGCGGCTCCGATGATCGACGGGCGAAAAAGCAGGGACAGGCCCATGAAAACCTCAAAATACCGAATCAGTCCGGCTATTCTTGAAGGGCCGGCCTGGAAATGAAAACCCCCGAAGGGGCGCGTGACGTCTCGTGCCGCTCGTCTTTCAAAGGACACTTGAAAAGCCGAACCCGTTCCATCGAAGGCCAGAGACAAGTGTCAAAGGCAGGCGACGTTCTATCAGAGGGCGGTGTGGCGGAAATACGACCCGGATTTCCGGCCTTTCCCCGCACACATCACGTCTGCGGCATCATCTATCCCGCGGAGGTGCGCCCTGTCCACCTCCGCGCGAAAGGCCGCCCGGCGCTTGCGCGAAATGCCGCATGGAGACGGTCTGCGCCAGTGTGGCGGCAGCGGCCGTTCTGTGGCATTCTGTAAGTGAGGAGCAGGCCGTTTGCCGGGACGCATGGACAGATGTTGCGGCACTGGACAAACTGTGGTTTGAAGCGCTGTAGAGGGCGGAGATTGTTCGATCCGGCGAAAGCGGGATGGAGAGGGGAATTACGAATGGTGAAAAACAAGGCTTTTGCGGGTCTCGCAGCATGTGTGACGGCGGCAAGCTGTCTGCTTTCCGCGGGCACTGCGCTCGCGGACAAGCCCGTCAACTGGCAGACCAATTTCCAGGCGGCCGCGACCGGCATCATGGAAGAGGTTACCTGGTTCGAGCATTACACGCTGTGGTTCATCATTCCGATCACGCTGTTCGTGCTGGCGCTGCTGGTCGTCGTCGTCGTCAAGTTCCGCGAAAAGGTGAACCCTGTCCCCTCTCGCACCAGCCATAACACGGCCATCGAGATCGCCTGGACCGTTGGTCCCGTCGTGATTCTCCTTTTCCTGGCCATTCCCTCGTTCCAGCTTCTGACCGCGCAGCTGACCCCGCCGGCCAATCCAGATCTCACCCTAAAGGCGACCGGCAACCAGTGGTACTGGTCCTATGAGTATGAAGTCGGCGAAACCCCGCTCTCCTTCGACAGCCTGTTGATGAAGGAAGAGGACCGTGCGGCGCTCGGCAAGGAAGACAAGAACGCCTATCCGCGCCTGCTTGCGGTCGACAACGAGGTCGTCGTGCCCGTCGGCAAGACGGTGCGCGTGCTCGTCACCGCGGCCGACGTCATCCACGCCTTCGCCATGCCGTCCTTCGGCGTCAAGATCGATGCGGTTCCCGGTCGTCTGAACGAGACCTGGTTCAGGGCCGATCGCGAAGGTCTCTATTACGGTCAGTGTTCCGAGCTCTGCGGCAAGGACCACGCCTATATGCCGATCGCCATCCGCGTCGTCAGCCAGCAGCAGTACGATACGTGGCTGACCGCCGCTGCCGCCAATGTCGGCGATGCCAACAAGGCCCTCATGGCCTCCGTCGATGCGGTGAAGACGACCGACGTCGCCACCGCCGCCGCACAGTAATTCGGGGAGCTTGAGAACAATGGCCGGAACAACCGCGCACACCGATCACCTTCAGGATCATTCGCTCGACCACGCGCATGACGATCACGTCCACAAGCCGCTGACCTTCTTCCAACGCTGGTTCCTGTCCACCAACCACAAGGACATCGGCACGCTCTACCTGATCTTCGCAATCTTTGCAGGCATCATCGGCGGTACGCTGTCGGTCTTCATGCGGGCGGAGTTGCAGGAGCCGGGCATCCAGATCTTCCACGGTCTGGCATCCATGGTCTACGGCTTCGAAGGCGATGCCGCTATCGACGGCGGCAAGCACATGTACAACGTGTTCACGACCGCGCACGCGCTGATCATGATCTTCTTCATGGTCATGCCGGCGATGATTGGCGGCTTTGCCAACTGGATGGTGCCGATCATGATCGGCGCGCCGGACATGGCGTTTCCGCGCATGAACAACATCTCCTTCTGGCTGATCATTCCGGCCTTCCTGCTCGTCCTCCTGTCCATGTTCGTGGAAGGCCCGGCCGGCGGCTTCGGCGCGGGTGGGGGCTGGACGATCTATCCACCGTTCTCGACATCCGGACAACCGGGGCCGGCCATGGATCTCGTGATCCTTGGCTTGCACATCGCGGGCGCATCCTCGATCCTCGGCGCGATCAACTTCATCACCACCATTCTCAACATGCGCGCACCGGGCATGACGCTGCACAAGATGCCGCTGTTTGCGTGGTCGGTGCTGATCACCGCCTTCCTGCTGCTCTTGTCCCTGCCGGTTCTGGCCGGCGGCATCACCATGCTGCTGACGGATCGCAACTTCGGCACCTCCTTCTTCGCGCCGGAAGGCGGCGGCGATCCGATCCTGTTCCAGCACCTGTTCTGGTTCTTCGGTCACCCCGAGGTTTACATCCTGATCCTGCCCGGCTTCGGCATCATCAGCCACATCGTCTCGACCTTCTCGCGCAAGCCGATCTTCGGCTATCTCGGCATGGCCTATGCGATGGTGGCGATCGGCGCCGTCGGCTTCATCGTCTGGGCGCACCACATGTACACCGTCGGCATGTCGCTCGACACGCAGCGCTACTTCGTCTTCGCCACCATGGTCATCGCCATTCCTACGGGCGTGAAGATCTTCTCCTGGATCGCGACGATGTGGGGCGGCTCGATCCGCTTTGCGACGCCGATGGTCTGGGCGATCGGCTTCATCTTCCTGTTCACGGTCGGCGGCGTCACGGGCGTCCAGCTCGCCAATGCCGGCCTCGACCGCGCGCTGCACGACACCTATTACGTCGTCGCGCACTTCCACTACGTCCTGTCGCTGGGCGCCGTCTTCGCCATCTTCGCCGGTTGGTACTATTGGTTCCCGAAGATGAGCGGCTACATGTACAACGAGTTCATTGGGAAGCTGCACTTCTGGGTCATGTTCATCGGCGTCAACCTGGTGTTCTTCCCGCAGCATTTCCTCGGTCTCGCCGGCATGCCGCGCCGCTATATCGACTATCCCGATGCCTTCGCTGGCTGGAATTTCGTCTCCTCGATCGGCTCCTACATCTCGGCCGTCGGCGTGCTCATCTTCCTCTACGGCGTCTGGGAAGCCTTCTCCAAGAAGCGCGTTGCTGGCGACAATCCATGGGGCGAGGGCGCGAATACGCTGGAATGGCAGCTGTCGTCGCCGCCGCCGTTCCACCAGTGGGAGCAGCTGCCCCGCATCCGGTAAGGATTGGGGAGGGGTCGCAGCTGGCCCCTCATCCGCCTGCCGGCACCTTCTCCCCGCATGGCGGGGCGAAGGGACTTGCGGCAACCGCTCGCTCCACAACGCAGCTCGGGACACGTCCCAACGCTTGGGGCACGTCCCCTCTCCCCGCAAGCGGGGAGAGGGCTAGGGTGAGGGGCAGCCACAACCCGCAGCCTCGCTTAGGGTAAGGGCCAACAGCCCCACCCGAAAACGCATGAAGGAACACAACCGGAATGACAGTCATCGACACCACCGGAAACCTCAACGACGGCGATATCCGCCTGTCGGAGGCCTCGGCGCGCGATTACTGGGCGCTCCTGAAACCCCGCGTCATGTCGCTCGTGGTGTTTACGGCCTTTGCCGGCATGGTATTGGCGCCCGGTGAGATCAACCCGTTCATCGGTTTCGTCGCCATTCTCTGCATCGCGGTGGGCGCCGGCGCGTCCGGCGCGCTCAACATGTGGTACGATGCCGATATCGACGCGGTGATGAAGCGCACGGCGACGCGGCCTATCCCTGCCGGTCGCATCACGGGCGAGGAAGCGCTTGGCTTCGGCCTGACGCTCTCGGCATTCTCGGTCTGCATCCTCGGCCTCGTGGTCGGCTGGTTCGCCGCCGGCTTTCTCGCCTTCACCATCTTCTTCTATGCCGTCGTCTACACGATGTGGCTGAAGCGGGCGACGCCGCAAAACATCGTCATCGGCGGTGCGGCCGGCGCCTTTCCGCCGATGATCGGCTGGGCCTGCGTCACCGGCGGCGTGTCCATCGAGAGCATCGTCCTCTTCCTCATCATCTTCCTCTGGACGCCCGCCCATTTCTGGGCGCTGGCCCTCTTCAAGATGGGCGAATACGGTGCCGTCGGCGTACCCATGCTGCCGAACGTCAAGGGCATTCCCGCGACCAAGGTGCAGATCCTCGTCTATGCCGTGCTGACGGCGGTGGCCGGCATCTGTCCGACGCTGCTTGGCTTTGCCAGCATCGGCTACGGCATCGTCGCGCTGGCGCTCGGCCTCGGCTTCGTCTGGTATGCCATCAAGGTGCAGTCCATGTCCGAGACGGACGAGAAGATGCTGCCGGCCAAGAAGCTCTTCGCCTTCTCCCTGATCTATCTCTTCGCGATCTTCTCGGCGCTTCTCGCCGACCGCGCGGTGCTGGCGCTGCTGCAAGCCTTCGGAAAGGGCTTCTGATGGATTTCATCACGCTAACCCCTGCCCAGAAGCGCGCCCGACGCGGCCGCAACATCGCGCTCGGCCTTGTGCTCTTGGGCCTTGTGGCCCTGTTCTACATCGTTACGCTCGTCAAATTTTCCAACGGCCTTACGCACTAGGAGAAGGACGGCCATGGTATCGCATCCGGCACGACCAACCTCACAGGCTGAACGCCGCAATGGCGTGATCGTCGGCGCCTGCGTCGCCTTCGTCGTGGGCATGGTCGGCATGGCCTATGCCGCCGTGCCGCTCTACGACATGTTCTGCAAGGTTACCGGCTATAACGGCACGACGAAGCGCGTCGAGCAGGCTTCCGACACGATCCTCGACCGGACCATCCGCGTCACCTTCGATGCCAATACGTCCGGCGATCTGCCCTGGCGCTTCACGCCGGTCGTGCGCGAGATCTCGCCGAAGATCGGCGAGACGGTGCAGGTCGAATTCAAGGCGAAGAACATGGCGAACGTCCCGACGACGGGGCAGGCCGTTTTCAACGTCACGCCCATGCAGGGTGGCGCCTATTTCAACAAGGTCCAGTGCTTCTGCTTCACCGAGACGACGCTGCAGCCGGGCGAGGAACTGGAGATGCCCGTCGTCTTCTTCGTCGATCCGGAGATCGTCAAGGCGGCTGAAACGAAAGACATCGGCACGCTCACTTTGTCCTACACCTTCTATGCGCGCCAGCCGTCAAAGCCGGTCGCTGCATTGAAGCCCAAGGACGGCACCGTGCCGGACAGAAAACTTTAACGCGCCGCACCGGCAGGGCCGGCGGGGCGTGAACGACATCAGGAGACCGATCGCACGCTTGTAATCTCGCGGGCGTTCGGGAAGAGTGGAACGGCAAGACCGGACCGCTTCAGGCGAGGGGACGACGGGGAGAACGACATGGCCGACACGCATCAGAAGAACCACGACTATCACATCATCGATCCCAGCCCCTGGCCGCTGCTCGCCTCCATCGGCGCCTTCGTCATGGCCTTCGGCGGCGTCGCCTATATGCGCTATCTCTCCGGCGGCTCGTTCAAGATGTTCGGCCTGGAATGGGCCAATCCGTGGATTCTCTTCATCGGCCTCGCGATCGTGCTCTACACGATGTACGCCTGGTGGGCGGACACGGTGAAGGAGGCCCATGAGGGTCATCACACCCGCGTCGTGTCGCTGCATCTGCGCTACGGCATGATCATGTTCATCGCGTCGGAAGTGATGTTCTTCGTCGCCTGGTTCTGGGCCTATTTCGACGCCAGCCTGTTCCCCGGCGAGGCCATCCAGGCGACCCGCACTGCCTTTACCGGTGGACAGTGGCCGCCAAAGGGCATCGAGGTTCTCGATCCATGGCACCTGCCGCTTTACAACACCGTCATCCTGCTGCTGTCTGGCACCACGGTCACCTGGGCGCATCATGCGCTGCTCCACGGCGACCGCAAAGGCCTCATCAACGGCCTGACGCTGACGGTCGTGCTGGGTGTGCTCTTCTCTTTCGTGCAGGCCTACGAATACCTCCACGCGCCGTTCGCCTTCAAGGACTCGATCTACGGCGCAACCTTCTTCATGGCCACCGGCTTCCACGGCTTCCACGTCCTCGTCGGCACCATCTTCCTCGCGGTCTGCCTCATCCGCGCGCTGAGGGGTGACTTCACCCCCCAGCAACACTTCGGCTTCGAAGCCGCCGCATGGTACTGGCACTTCGTCGATGTCGTCTGGCTCTTCCTCTTCTTCTCCATCTACATCTGGGGCGGCTGGGGCGCACCGCTTGCCGGTTGATCTAGCACGAAATAATGGACGGACGCTTCGGCGTCCGTCCTCATCTGACACGGTCGTTCGAGGGATTGGCGGTGCAGGTAAAGGTGCTTTGGAGTTTTAGCCTTTGAAGACAGATCGCGGCTGGGGTGAGCCTCCGCGACATGTTCAACGTCGCAACACGAACAATCCACACTGTCGCGTGTGCCCGAACGGTCTCGACACCGTGCGAGATCCGCTTATTGCCGTCTGCGAGCAGGCACATATGTGCAAGCCACCCCAAGACATCGAGATGGCGGGTCTCTGACCTGGCGGACCTAAGGTCTCACTCTTCGGTATATATGCGGAATAACAAACGGATATTTGTCGGTCCGGACGGCCGAAGGTCCGACACCCTCAACCTCAGTCGTAGAAAGCCTCGACCGTCTTCCGGCTGCCGAGCATGAAGATATCGGCGATGTGGCGGAGCGGGGCAACATCGACCTCGGAGCGCCCGGCGCGCACGAGGTCGTGGAAACGGGCGTAGAGTGTCGGATATTCCGTTTCCTGCTCGTCGGCGCGCATCACGCCATCGACCGAAAGGCGGGCGCCGCCATTGCCGAGAATCATCGTTCCGGCATCCGTCTCCACGATGATGTCCCAGCGGTCGTCGCTCGACTGGCGGCGCCAGTCCATGTCGGCGGTCACGGGAATGCCCGACGCGCTCTGGAAGTCGATCTGTGCTGCAATCGGCGCATCGCGGTTTTCGGGGATTTCGAGCGTCGAGCGGGTGACGAAGACTGGCATGGGCAGGATATGCGTCATGATGGAGAGGGCATTGATGCCGGGATCGAACACGCCAAGGCCGCCCGCCTCCCAGATCCAGTCCTGGTTCGGGTGCCAGCGTCGCACGTCCTCGTTCCAGATGATATCGACGCGGCGGATCGTCTTTTCGGCGAGAAAAGCCCGTGCCGGCTCGACGGCGGGGCCGAAGCGCGAATGCCAGCTCGTAAACAGCGTGACGTTCTTCTCCTTCGCCAGTGCCTCGAGGATGGCGACCTCGCTCAGCGTCGCACCCGGCGGCTTTTCGAGGAAGACGTGCTTGCCAGTTTCCAGCGCCTTGTAGGCGGCGTCGAACCGAACGCGTGGTGGCATGCAGAGGGAGACCGCCTCGATCTCCGGCATGGTGGCCAGCATGTCCTCGATGGCGGTGAAGTTCTCGACGCCATCGACGCTGCCGTGCCGGCTTGCGGCCGCGACCAGCCGGTATCCGGGATTGTTGTGAATGGATGGCAGATGCTGATCGCGCGCGATCTTGCCAACGCCGACGACAGCAATAGAGATGGGGTTCATGGGTGTTCCGCCAGATTGTATGACTTATGTCCGGCTTTGTACCAGAAAGGCCGGAGCGGGCAAGGCGGTCCGGCCTTGCAATGATGACCGCCCGAAAGAACGAACCAAGGAAATCGCATGTCCCCGACGATACGCAACGCCACCCGTGCCGAAATCGACGAGATCATCGAATGGGCCGCGCGCGAAGGCTGGAATCCCGGCCTCGACGATGCCGCCGCGTTTTACGCGGCCGACCCTGAGGGTTTCTGGGTAGCGGAGGCGGACGGCACGCTCGCGGCGGCCATCTCGGTCGTCCGCTTCGGCCCGGATTACGCCTTCCTCGGCTTCTACATGGCGCATCCCGACTTCCGGGGACAGGGGCTTGGCTATGCCCTGTGGCAGGCGGCGCTTTCCGCGCAAGGTACCCGCATCGTCGGCCTCGACGGCGTCGTCGCCCAGCAGGCACGCTATCAGCGTTCCGGCTTTGCCTATGCCCATGCCAACATGCGCTATGGCGGAACGCCGCAGGTGACAGCGCCGCCCGGCACGGATCTGGTCGAGGTCGCCCCCGTTCATCTGCCGCTGCTTATCGACTACGACGCTCGCTTTTCGCCAGCGCGACGCGAGGCCTTCCTCGGGCAATGGCTGAAGACCCAGCCGACCCGGCAGAGCATCGCGCTCCTGCGCGGCACGGACGTACAGGGCTACGGCACGATTCGCACCTGCCGCGAGGGCCAGAAGATCGGGCCGCTGTTCGCCGATACGGAAACCGGTGCCGATCTCCTGTTCCGAAAGCTGGTCGCGACCGGCCTCGAGATGGGCGGCGACGGCCAGATCTTCCTCGATATCCCCGAGCCGAACGGCGCTGCAAAGGCACTTTGCGATCGCTACAATCTGCAACCCGTGTTCGAGACGGCGCGCATGTATCGCGGCGAGGTTCCCGACCTGCCGCTCTCCCGCATCTTCGGCATCACCACTTTCGAATTGGGTTAGGCGAGCTTGGTTAGCCCGCATCATTCCTTTGCGACAGGCTTCATGATCGTCTGTCGCAGGAAGCTGTAGCCCGTCGCGATTCGGGCAGCGGAGGCCGCCGTGTCGCCTTCGCCGCCATGGCCACCGGATGTGAATTCGTGAAACAGCGGATCGTGGCCAAGCTCCCGCAGCCGTGCGGCAAAGCGGCGGGCATGCGAGGGATGTACCCGGTCGTCATTGCTGGAGCTTTCGATGTAGATCGGCGGGTAGGCGACCTCCGTCGCCGGGCGCGCGGCCTGTAGCGGCGAATAGGCCAGCATCGCGTCGCGGTCCTGCGCATTGTCGGGGTCGCCATATTCGTCCATCCACGCCCGTCCGGCCGGGAAGGTGTGGAAGCGCAGCATATCGAGCACCGGTACCTGGCACCACACAGCGCCGAAGAGGTCGGGATAGCGCGTCAGCATCACCCCGGTCAGAAGTCCGCCATTGCTGCCGCCATTGCAGGCGATATTGCGGGGTTTGGTGTAGCCGCGGGCAACGAGGTCGCAGGCGATGGCGGCGAAGTCGGCAAACGCCCGGTGCCGTCCATCGCGCTTCGCCACACGGTGCCACTCTGCGCCAAACTCGCCGCCGCCGCGAATATAGGCCTGCACATAGGCGCCGCCCTGTTCCAGCCAGCGGCCGGTGACGCCAGAGTAGTAAGGCTGCAACGGCACTTCAAAACCGCCATAGCCGTAGAGAAGCACGGGCAGGGCGCCCATCTCGAAGGTTGCGGGCAGGACGAGCCTGTAGGGTACCGCCGTCCCGTCGTCCGACATCGCTTCCAGCAGCTGGCTCGACATGCCGCTCGCGTCGAAATAGCTCGGCGAGTCTGCAACGGGGTGCAGCGCCAGCGGCGTCGTCCGGTCGGACAACTCCAGCCGATAGAGCGTCGGCGGTTGCAGGAAGCCTTGTCCCGAAACGATCAGGGTGTCGTCGCCCAGATGCAGGTCCGAATAGAGCGGATGATAGGATAGGGTTTCCACACCGCCTGGCAACGCCAATTCGAACGGTTCGGCGCCCTCGGTTGCCAGATCGAGCAGAAACAGGCGCGGTGTCATATTGTCGGCGACGGTGAAGACGCACCAGTCGCGAAGCAGCATGAAGCCGGTGCAGAACCGACGACCTGATGGCGTGAACAGGACGCGCGCCGGCGCAGGCGGCTGGTCGCTGCCGAGCCGCTCGGGAAGCTCCTGCAGCACCAGTGAGCCGCTTGGAACCCGCTCATCCGTTTTTGCCCGCCACAGGCAGAACCGAGGGTTACAGTCCGCGTCGCTCTCTTTGGGGATGTCGATCCGCACCGGCGTTCCGCCGTTTTTCGAGACGACATGGCTGGCCGTGCCGATGGTGTGGACGGCCGTGAAGATCGCCACTCTATCGTTGCTGGAAAGGCTGTCGTCGCTGGAAACGTGCAGCATCTCAGAGCCATAAACTGCCGCATATCCGGTGACGTCGCTGTCCTCCGCAGCAAAGACGGTCGCAGCATTTGCAACATCCTGCCCGCGCGCCACGCGCCGACCGACCCGCGGCCAGCTCGATTGTGTGGCCGATATCCGGTCGATCGAGCCGAAATAGAGGATGTGGTCGAGGCTTTCCCACGTGGCATGCGACCGGGCGAGCGGTGTCGAGAACCCGCCTTCCACGAAGGCGAGGGTCTCGCAGTCGAACTCCCGGAAGATACGCAGGTCCGATCCGCCGTCCGACAGCGACAGGAGCACGCGCGACGGATCCCAGGGGCAGGTGACGGCACCGCGCCAGATCCATGTGCGGCCTTCGGCGGCGTTGTAGGCGTCGAGGTCGAACATCGTCTCCCATGCCGCCTCCGGCACCGGGGCCTCGGTTGCCGGCAGCCTCTGCCAGACGCCCATCGGGTTTCCGGCCGTCTTGCGGAACGTATTCAGCCAGTCGCCTCGGCGGGAAAAATGGATCAGCCGGTCGTCGCGCTCCATCATCGCCTTGAAGGCTGCAGCGTCCGCTTCGAAGGCCTCCGTCTTCAGTACGGCGTCCGCATGCGCATTCTCGTGCGCCACGAAGTCGAGCGTGCGGGCGTCGTCGTCGGTCTCGAGGTAAAGGTGCATGGGGTGTCTGCCTTTCCGTTGAAGCCGGTCGAGGGGATAAGAACAGGAAGCGGGCCGTCAGCCGGCCATCGCCTCCTCATATTGCGCGGACAGGTCCAGCCACTGCTCTTCGGCCGTGCTCAGCTTCGCCGCCGTCTCGCCGCGCTGCTTCACCTTCTCGGCGGCCTTCGCGGGGAACTTCTCGTAGAGCACGGGGTCCGCAAGCTCTGCATCAAGCGCCTGAATCTGCTTCTCAAGCTTTGCCGTCAAGGACTCGATATCGTTGATCTTCTTGCGCAGCGGCGCGAGGGTGGCGCGTTTCTCCGCATTCGCCTTGCGCTGATCGGCTTTCGACGTAGCGTCCTCGATTACCTCAGGCTTTTCGTCTTTTTTTTTACCAGAAGAGACGATGAGGCTCCGGTATTCCTCCATATCGCCGTCGAAATTCGACACCGTGCCGTTGTTGACCAGCCACAGACGGTCGACGGTCGCCTCGATCAGGTGGCGGTCGTGCGAGATCAGGATCACGGCGCCGTCGTAATCGTTCAGCGCCTCGATGAGCGCGCGCCGGCTGTCGATGTCGAGATGGTTGGTCGGTTCATCGAGGATCAGCAGGTTGGGGTGGTGGAAGGCCGCGAGACCCATCAGAAGGCGCGCTTTTTCGCCGCCGGAGAGATCCTTGGCCGCTGTCGACATCTTCTCGGTCGCGAGCCCCATCTGCGCCACGCGGGCGCGGACCTTGGCCTCGGGAACGCCCGGCATCAGGCGGCGGACATGCTCGACGGGCGAATCGGCCGGCACGAGGTCGTCCATCTGGTGCTGCGCGAAGAAGCCGATCTTCAGGTTCGGCGCCAGCTTGATCTCGCCGCCATCCGCATCCAGCCGCGCGGAGACGAACTTCGCGAAGGTGGACTTGCCGTTGCCGTTCGAGCCGAGCAGCGCGATGCGGTCGTCATTGTCGATCCGCAGCGTAATGTTCTTGAGGATCGGCTTGCCCGGCGTGTAGCCGACGGAGGCGTTCTGCAACTGGATGATCGGCGACGCCGGCTGCTTCTCGGGTACCGGAAACGTGATCGGCTGCACATGGTCCTCGATCACCGAGGCGACCGTGCCCATGCGCTCCAGCGCCTTGACGCGGCTCTGCGCCTGCCGGGCCTTCGAGGCCTTGGCCTTGAAGCGGTCGATGAAGGTTTGCAGGTGCTTGCGCGCCGCATCGTTCTTCACCTTCGCCTTGGTCTGCAACTCCATCGCCTCGGCGCGCTGGCGCTCGAACTGGTCGTAGGAGCCGCGGTAGAAGGTCAGCTTCTGCTGGTCGAGATGGATGATGGCGTTGACGGCGGTGTTGAGCAGGTCGCGGTCGTGGCTGATGATGATGACGGTGTGCGGGTAGCGGCGGATGTAATCCTCCAGCCACAGCGTGCCTTCGAGGTCGAGATAGTTGGTCGGCTCGTCGAGCAGCAGCAGATCCGGCTCTGAGAAGAGCACGGCCGCCAGCGCCACGCGCATGCGCCAGCCGCCGGAGAAGGACGAGGCCGGGCGCAGCTGCGCCTCATGGTCGAAGCCGAGACCAGCAAGGATCGAGGCCGCGCGGGCTTCGGCCGAATGCGCCTGGATATCGGCAAGCCGCATCTGGATGTCGGCGATCCGGTTGGGGTCGGTGGCCGTCTCTGCCTCCGCCAGCAGCGCCTCGCGCTCCTTGTCGGCCTTCAGCACGATCTCGATCAGCGGCTCTTCCGTCCCCGGCGCTTCCTGCGCCACCTGTCCCATGCGGGCGTTCTTGGGAATGGAGATGAAGCCGCTCTCGCTCTCCATCTGCCCGGTCAGGATGCGAAACAGCGTGGACTTGCCCGCGCCGTTGCGCCCCACGAGGCCGGCTTTCGTCCCCTCGGGGAGCGATATATTGGCGTGGTCGATCAGGAGGCGTCCGGCGATGCGGGCCGAGAGATTGGATATCGTAATCATGCCGGCGTTTTGGCCGATGTAGGGCCGGAAGGCAAGAGAAGCCGCAGGACTCCCGTTCCGCCTTTACGCCCGTTGCAGCCCGGCGATCTGCGCGCACATCATCGGCGTGCACCGCAGGATGCCCTGTCGCCCGTCCGCACGGACCACGGTCAGCGCCATTTCGGCATGATGCATCAGGTCCTGCGGCCCGTTGACGGTGGCCGTCGTCGCGATGCCGGCGGAGAGCGACAGCGCCTCGGTGGTGAATTCGCGGCTGGCGAGGCGGATCTGGAGAGACTGCACGGCATCGCGGATACGGGTCGCGATGGCCTGCGCGTTCTGCTCGCTGACATCGTTTAGCAGAAATGCGAAGGCGTCATATCCGATGCGTGCCACGACATCGCTCTTCTTCACCGATTTGCGGAAGATCGCGGCGCATTTCTTCACGGCCTTCTCGCCGGTCTCCGGCCCATGCTGTCCGGTGAGCATCTTCAACCGCTCCACGATCACCAGAACCAGCGCAGCCGGCTTTGTCGTCACGTCGGCCTCGTCGAACAGACCCGCGATCTTCATCGAAAGCGCTGTGCCGTTCGGCAGCCCCGTCAATGCGTCGCGAAGCACCGCCCGCTGGTCGGCTGCAATCCGCCCCTGTGCATCGCCGAGTGCTGCGACCGTGGTTTCCAGCGCCTCCACCAGCCGCTTCTCGCGCTTGCGCAGTTGGGTCAGCGTCTGGCGCAGCGCGCGAGCCTCCTCGGCGAAGTCCGACATCGACATGACGGGGTCCGCATCGAGCCTTTGCAGGAAGGCATCAAGCGCGTCGAAGGCTTCGGCCTTGGGCCGGCTTTCCCCCGAGATCGCCGTCGTCATGGTCTGTATCGCTTCCATGGCCGCTTGCTGGGCCTGCCCAAGCGCCTGCCCCATATGCCCGGGTAGCTTGCGCCGATGGCCGATCGCGTCGAGCGCCTTTTGCGAAGGGGCGGCCCCCAGTGCCGCGAGATCGCGGCTGAGGCCCGACGGTCCGCCGGACATCGCGTCGTAGAACAGCTCGTAATTGCGCGGCAAGGGCTGCACGCCGAGATGCGCCATGGCCTGCGCCACACGCTGCACCACGCCGTTGGTCTGCTCCGCGACATGCCGGTCGTTTCTGACGCCCGTGCCGCTTCGGCTGATCTGTTCTCTCGTTGCCACGTCTCTATCCATCCTGCGCATGCCGCGTTCGCCGGTCGTTTCCGGCACTATATCCCGATATGCTTACGTAAACTTCAAGGCCTCCCCTGTCAGCACTCTTCTCGTCCTCCTGACGTTGAAGTGAGCAGAGAGTCGTCCTGCCGGCAAAAACATACCCACCTTTTCTCTCTCGTGAAAACGGGAAAACCTGCGATAGCTTCGCAACCCACTGCCCAGATGCGAATCGGTTGCGGCAGTGCCTGCGCTCGGATGAGACGAGCGTCGAACCACAGGAAACGGAACGTCTGTCATGAGCGTCCTGCGCAACCAGCTTCTTCCCTGGATCAAGGTCCTCGCCTGTCAGGCGCTCGTCCTCGTCGCCGTCCTCTCGCTGTCGCGCTGGATCACGCCGGGCACGCTTCCCGTCCTGCTCGGGCAGGGTGCTGCCGCCGCCGGCCTCGGGTTCCTCCTGCGCATGCCGCGCATCTGGCTCGTCGTGCAGGTTCTGCTGCCGGTCGCGGTGGTCTATGGCGATGCCGTCCCCGCCTGGGCCTATCTCGCGGCCTTCGTGCTCTGCGCGCTGGTCTACTGGAACAGCGCCTCCGAGCAGGTACCGCTCTATCTCACCAACCGACGAACCTGGCAGGCGCTCGCCGATCTGGTGGCCGCTTCCGGGGCAAAGAGCGTTGTCGATCTCGGCAGCGGCATGGGCGGTGTCGTCACCTTCCTCGCCCGTGCCCACCCGGGCGTCGAGGTCAGTGGGTTGGAGACGGCACCGCTGGTTGTCGCCGCCTCGAAGCTCCGCATCGCCCTCAGCCGCCTCCCCAATGCCCGCATCGTCTATCGCAGCCTGTGGGATGCCGACCTCTGCACCTACGACGTGGTCTATTGCTTCCTTTCTCCGGTGCCGATGGCGCGTCTGTTCGAAAAGGCGCGGCGCGAGATGCGCTCGGGCACTCTCTTCGTCAGCAACAGCTTCACCGTCCCCGGCCGCGCCGCCGACCGCATCCTCGATGTGGACGACGGTCGCCGCACCCAGTTGCACATCTACACGCTCTGACACCTCAGCCCTTCTGCTGGCGCTGGAAAAAGACGAGGTCCAGCACCACGCTCGGCTGACCAAGCGAGGTCAGGATCATATGGCACTGGCCGCGATGGTGTGTCTGGTGGTTGAAGAGGTGGGCAAGGCAGGGGCTGAGCGCCTGGGTGATCGGCTCGGGAATGCTGATCGGCGTGTAGGTGAACACGCCGGCGAGGTCGTCCGCGCCGAGGCTGTCGATCCACGCCGCAAGCCGCCGGTCCTCCGCCATCCGCGCGGCCTTCAGTGCTTCAAAATCTTCGAAGAGGACCGCGTCGAGCGTGGTCGGTGCGTCGCCCTTGCCCGTGAACCGCTTCATCCAGATCCGGTCGGTGGCGAGCAGGTGGTTGAGCGTTCCATGCAGGGAGCCGAAGGCGGCGCCGGTCTGCCTGCGGCGTCCCTCTTCACCGAGCACGTCGGCTGCGGCATAGATGCGGCCGTTGGCCCAGCTGTTATAGGCGGCGAACATACGGAAATGATCGATCATGGCGGCTCCTGCGCTGCGGAAAACCCAACCCTACCTTGCCAAGGGTTCAACAGGCATGATGCCATTCATGAAATTTGCTGATTTGCTTTCGCGTCCCGTCCGCGCTCAGATGGCCGCGAAACGAGACCCTTCCGGAGACCCGCCATGACGAGAATGCTGTACGGCCTGTGTGGCGAAGATCGGGAACGACCGTTTTCACCGCATGTCTGGAAGGTCGTGATGGCGCTTGCCCACAAGAGGCTCGACTGCCGCTTTGTGCCGCTGGGCTTTACCGAGATTCCCAAGGTTGAAGCCGGTGCGACGAAGATGGTGCCGTATCTTATCGATGGCGAGCGGTCCATCGTCGACAGCTTTGCCATCGCCCTGCATCTGGACGCGGCCTATCCGGATCGGCCCACGCTGTTTGCCGGGGAGGGCGGCCAAGCGACGGCCCGCTTCGTGGAAGCCTTCTCCCAGACGGTTCTGCATCCGGCGATCGTCCGCATCATTCTCATGGATATCCACGACCGGCTTGCGCCCGAGGATAAGGCCTATTTCCGCAAGAGCCGCGAGGCGGCCTTTGGAAAGACGCTCGAAGAGGTCGTGGCCGCGGCACCCGAGGAGCGTGCGGCCTTCACGGACAAGCTCTCCCCCCTGCGCTTCATGCTGAAGAAGCAGTCCTTCATCGGCGGCGAGACACCGCTGTTTGCGGATTATATCGTCTTCGGCGCGCTGCAATGGGCTCGCATCACGTCGCCCCGGCCTTTGCTGGAGCCGGGCGATGCGGTGTCCGAATGGTTCGAGCGGTGCCTCGATCTCCACGACGGTCTTGGCCGCGCCATCTCCCCGGCCGGTGTGGCAGAGGCTGCCTGATGCAGGCTCCTGTCTGCGGAGCGCCATCGCCGAAATACGGCGGCGGCGCGCCATTCCCCTTGTCTTGCACGCGGCGGCTCGCTAAGGAACCGGTCAAACGAACGCAACTCCTAGGGATTTGACACCATGGCGATTGAACGCACCTTTTCGATGATCAAGCCGGACGCAACGAAGCGCAACCTGACTGGCGCGATCACCAAGATGATCGAAGACGCCGGCCTGCGCGTCGTCGCCTCCAAGCGCGTCTGGATGAGCCAGCGCGAAGCCGAAGGCTTCTACGCCGTGCACAAGGAACGCCCCTTCTTCGGCGAACTGGTCGAAGGCATGACGTCCGGCCCGACGATCGTTCAGGTTCTGGAAGGCGAGAACGCCATTCTGAAGAACCGCGAAATCATGGGCGCGACCAACCCTGCCAACGCCGACGAAGGCACGATCCGCAAGACGCACGCCCTGTCGATCGGCGAAAATTCCGTTCATGGCTCCGACGCTCCGGAAACCGCTGCCGAAGAAATCGCATACTGGTTCTCGGCCACCGAAATCGTCGGCTGATACCGGTCGAAAGAACGGGAACGACGAAAGGCCGGGGCAGTGATGCCTCGGCCTTTTGTCGTTCGTTTGCGTTGCCGGTCTGCGGCACCGTCGCCTCAGCTTTTCCCCCACCGCTCCTGCGCCGTATCGTCCGCGTCCTTGGCCGAGACCCAGCCGCGGGCGGTGCCGTCCTTAAGATGCTCCTTCTTCCAGAAGGGCGCTGCGGTCTTCAGATAGTCCATGATGAAGGATGCGCCGTCGAAGGCCGCTTGGCGATGGGTGGAGGCCGCGATGACGAGGACGATGCGCGCGCCGGGGTCGATGCGGCCGAAGCGGTGGATGGCGGTTGCGCCCTGAAGATCGAAGCGCGTAACGGCCTCTTCGCAGATCCGCCGGATCTCGGCTTCCGCCATGCCGGGGTAATGCTCCAGCTCCAGCGCCGCCAGCTGGCCTTTTTCCTCCCGGCAGAGGCCGGAAAAGGTCACCACCGCGCCGATATCGGTCCGCCCTACCGAAAGCGCCTCGATCTCGGCGGCTGTGTCGAAATCCTCGGCCTGCACGCGAACGGTCACCGAAGCCATCTCGTCAGCCACCCGTCATCGGCGGAAAGAGCGCGATCTCGCGGGCCGAGCCGAGCGGTTCGTCATGATCCACATGCTCCTGGTCGATGGCCACGCGAATGACGTTCTCATGCTCCAGCGCTGCTTCGTAATCCTCGCCGCGGGTCTTGAGGAAAACGATGAGATCGCCGGCGGTGACGACCGTGTCGGGAAGAGATACGATCTCCTCACCGACGCCAATGCGTTCGCGGACCCAGGCGAAATAGACGAGCTTGACCTCTCTCATTCATCCACCAGATGCTTCAGGCCGGCCCGGAAATAGTCGTAGCCGGTGTAGAGCGTGATCGCCGCCGCGAGCCATAGCATGATAATGCCGATTTCCGTCGTATAGGGCAGAACCTTGTCGCCGGCGGGGCCTGCCAGCAGCAGGGCGATGGCTACCATCTGGATCGTCGTCTTCCACTTGGCGATCCGCGTTACCGGCACGCTGACCTTCAGCGCTGCCAGATATTCGCGCAGGCCCGACACGAGGATTTCGCGGCAAAGAATAATGATCGCGGCCCAGATCGACCAGCCGGCAATGGTGCCATCGGCGGCCACCAGCAGCAGCACGGAGGCGACCAGCAGCTTGTCGGCGATCGGGTCGAGCATGCGGCCGATATTGGATGTCTGCTTCCAGATCCGTGCGAGATAGCCGTCGAAGAAGTCGGTGATCGAGGCCACCGCAAACAGGCCGAGCGCCGTCCAACGGGCAAAGTCCGAGCTTTGCAGCTTGCCCTCGATGAAGAAGCACAGAACGATCAGAGGAACCGCGAGAATGCGCGCGTAGGTAAGGAGATTGGGAATATTGTAGGCGACGGGCACGGTTCGCATGTCAACTCGGTCTCTGGACTGGGTACGCATTTCGTACAGGCGGGATGAAAGACGTCGTGACCCGGAGGTCAACCGGTTTTTGATGAATGAGCGGCAATTGTGGCGGAATTCATCTGAACAGTCCGTGAACCACCGCGACACGCCCGCCCTGATCTGCGACCTTCCCCAGAAAAGGCGATGCGCGCATGACGCCGACCTTATACGCGCACGACGCGTTGCGAAAGCCGGCAGGCGCTGTAGTGTCCCGGATATCCAGGCAGGCAGGAAAGGATGCAGGATGGACGAGACGAACGCGACGCATGAAGCGGGAGAGTTGGAGATGGTCGTGCTGATGACGCCCGACATGGCCAATTTTTCCGGCAAGGTCCACGGCGGCGCGCTGCTCAACCTTCTCGACCGCGTGGCCTTTTCCTGTGCCTCGCGCTATTCCAAGCGCTACGCGGTGACCTTGTCGGTCGATCAGGTCGTGTTTCGCCAGCCGATTCTCGTCGGCGAACTTGTGACGTTTCGCGCCTCCGTCAACCAGACCGGCCGGACATCCATGGAGGTGGGTATCCGCGTCGAGGCCGAAGACATCCGCTCCGGCGTTCGTCGTCACACCAATTCCTGTTACTTCACCATGGTTGCCGTGGATGACGAGGGTCGCCCAGCCGTCATTCCCGCCATCGAGCCCAGGACGGAAATGGCCGTCCGCCGGCAGAAAGCGGCCGACATTCGACGGTCCCTCCGCCGCGAGTTCGAGGCCCGTTTCCACGCCGCCAGCGAAGATGGCGGTCACGCCGCCGTTGAGAAGAGCGAAGGCTGAGCCTTTAGCTCCGGGACGCGGTGGCACCATCCTCGTGGAAGTGATCGTAAACGAGCTTCGCCACGGCTTCCGATATGCCTTCGACGGCAACAAGGTCGTTCATGCCCGCGCGCGACACGGCCTTCGCGGTGCCGAAATGGTGGAGCAAAGCGCGCTTACGCGTCGGACCGATGCCCGCGATCTCGTCGAGCGGGTTTTTGACCATCTCGCGCTTTCGCCGCGCCCGGTGACTGCCGATGGCAAACCGGTGGGCCTCGTCCCGCATCCGCTGGATGAAGTAGAGGACAGGATCGCGCGGCGGCAAAGTAAAGCCGTCCCGCCCGACCGTCAGACCGCCAGCCGTGGCGACCGGCGGGAAGAATCGTTCGCGGCCGGCTTCCCGGTCCACGCCTTTGGCGACGCCAATCGCGATCACGCAGTCCTCGATATCGAGCTCTTTCAGGATGGCCCGAACCGCCGTCATCTGCCCCTGTCCGCCGTCGATCAGGATCACATCTGGCCAGGCAGGGAAGCTGGCGTCCTCGCCGGGCTCGACGCTCCGGTCGGGCTTGCCTTCCTCCTTCAGGAGGCGCGAGAAACGCCGCGTCATCACCTCCCGCATCATGCCGAAGTCGTCGCCCGGGGTGATGTCGGTCGATTTGATGTTGAACTTGCGATACTGCCCCTTCACGAAGCCTTCCGGCCCCGCGACCACCATGCCGCCGACGGCATTGGTGCCCATGATGTGGGAGTTGTCGTAGATCTCGATGCGCCGCGGCACGCGGTCCAGCTTGAAGGTCTGCATGAAGCCCTCCAGCAGGCGGCCCTGCGAAGCGGTCTCCGCCAGCTTGCGACCATGGGCTTCTCGCGCATTGGTCATGGCGTGATCGACGAGATCCTTCTTCTCGCCGCGCTGCGGCGCGAGAATCGCCACCTTGAACCCGGATTTCTCCGACAGCGCCTGACCCAGAAGATCCTGCTCGGCCACGGTCTCGCACAGCAGGATCTGCTTCGGACAGGGCTTGTCGTCGTAGAACTGCGCCAGAAACGCCGCCAGCACCTCGGCCGGAGCGAGCGATGGGTCGGCCTTGGGGAAATAGGCGCGGTTGCCCCAGTTCTGGCCGGTGCGGAAGAAGAACACCTGAATGCAGGACACGCCGCCCTCGTGGTGGATGGCGAAGACGTCCGCCTCCTCCACGCCCGAGGGGTTGATGCCCTGATGGCTCTGCACGTGGCTGAGCGCCGCCAGCCGGTCGCGGTAGAGGGCTGCACGTTCGAAGTCGAGATTGTCGGACGCCTCGCTCATCGCGGACGCAATCGTCGCCTTCACGGCTTGGCTCTTGCCCGACAGAAAGTCCTTGGCCTCGGTGACCAGCTCCGCATAATCGTCGTCGCTGATCTCGTGCGTACAAGGCCCCGCACAACGCTTGATCTGGTGCAGCAAACAGGGACGCGTCCGGCTTTCGAAGACGCTGTCCGTGCAGGTGCGTAAGAGAAAGGCGCGCTGCAGCGAATTGATGGTGCGCCCGACCGCGCCCGCCGAGGCGAAGGGGCCGAAGAACTGGCCTTTGCGGTTGCGCGCGCCGCGATGCTTGTAGAGCGCGGGCGCCCGGCTGTCGCCGGTCACGAGGATATAGGGGAACGACTTGTCGTCGCGCAGAAGCACGTTGTAGCGCGGCCGCAGCCGCTTGATCAGGTTGGCTTCGAGCAGCAGCGCCTCGATCTCGGTGCGCGTCGTCACGAACTCCATGTTCGCCGTCTGGCGGATCATCTGGGCGATGCGGTTGGAGTGGCCGCGCCCCTGCGCATAGTTGCTGACGCGCTTCTTCAGGCTGCGCGCCTTGCCGACATAGAGCACATCGCCCGCCTCGTTGAACATGCGGTAGACGCCGGGGCTGTTGGGCAAAAGCTTGACGAAGGCCTGGATCAGCTCGGCACCGCGTAACCCGTCGGGAACGGCAGAGGTTTCTGCCCAGTCGATATCGGCCGCCGGCGAGGAAGCTTCGACCATCTCGCTCGCATCCTCGTCGTCGTCGCTCACCGTTTCGTCGTACAAGATGCCGCCATCCTGCGGCGCCCGTCCGTTCATTCCACGATCTCCATTTGGTCCGGCGTCTGCCACGCCAGATGCTGGCCGCCGTCCAGCGCAATCATTTGCCCGGTCATCGACGGCGTGTCGAACATATAGCGAATGGTGCGCCCGAAATCCCCAAGTCCCGGGCCGACCTTCAGGATGAGCGAATCGACCTGCGCCCTGAAGTCGGCATCGTTCTGCCGGTCGTTCGGCAGGGTCGGGCCTGGACCGATACCATTCACACGGATCGCCGGCGCGAGCGACTGCGCCATCGTCACCGTCGCCGTCAGCAGCGCCGACTTTGATAACATATAGGAATAAAATCGCGGGTTGGGAGACCAGACGCGCTGGTCGATCATGTTGACGATCAGCCCTGTCGCATCCGCCGGCATCTGCGCAGCAAAATGGCCCGCGAGAACCGAGGGCGCCTTGACGTGCAGGGCAAAGTGCCGGTCCCACACGGTTTCATCGAACGCATCGAGGCTGTCCTTGGCAAAGATGGAGGCATTGTTGACGAGCAGGCCGAGCGGGCCGATGGCGTCCGCCGCATCGCGCACCAGCCGGCCGAGATCCTCAGCACGGGAGAGGTCCGCCTGCACGACGGCAGCCGTGCCGCCTTCCGCCTGAAGGCTGGCACAGAGCGCTTGTGCCTCATCCAGCGAACCATTGGCATGGATGGCGACGGCAAAGCCGTGACGCGCCAGATCCTCGACGATCGCGCGGCCGATCCGTTTTGCCCCGCCCGTTACCAATGCCGTTTTCAGAAGATGTCTCACGCGCGTTCGCCCTTCACGATTCTGATCGCAGCCGGAGCCAGATCATAAAAGAACAACGTACGCACGGCAAAACCACCGGATCATCCGTTAATGCAAAGTGAACGAGACGGCGCGAAATTGACGAAAATGCAAGGAACAAAGGTGAGACGTTAGTATAGTGCGAGCATGGTTAACCAAATGCCTGTTGCATTGAAACAACATCGTTTTTCAGCCATGTCTCTGCCTCAATCATTTCACAATTCGGCTCTTGGAAATCCGCATTTGGACATCAATTTCATCTCAACCGAGCGGGGTTGAACGAAATTACCGGCGCCGCATCGGATGATAAGGAAATCGGTCCAGCGCCGGTCTGATAAGGAGATCTAGTATGCGTACTCTCGTCACCACTCTCATGGCTTCGGCCTTCTCTCTCGTCGCTTTCTCGGCTGTCAACGCAGCTGACGCCATCGACGAAGTTCCCGCAGCACCGGCTGCCGACTACACGGCTCCGGCCGTCAAGAACTGGGCCGGCGCTTATGTCGGTGGTACCGCCAACTGGGGCCATGGCAAGTTCAAGGGCACCGGCGACAACAGCGCAGCTGGCTTCGGCGGCGGTCTGTACGGCGGCTACAACATGCAGGAAGGCCAGATCGTTTACGGTGCTGAAGCCGACATCAACTACGGCGACAACGATGCAAGCCGTACCGGCCGCAGCATGGAACAGGGCGTCAACGGCTCGCTCCGCGGTCGCGTCGGTTACGACGTGAACCCGGTTCTGCTCTACGGCACGGCCGGTGTGGCTGCTTCGAGCCTGAAGGCCCGGCAGCTCGGCGGTTCTGACAAGAACACGGCAATCGGCTGGACGGCCGGTGCCGGTGCCGAAGCCTTCGTCACCGACAACGTCACGGCCCGCGTCGAATACCGTTACACCGACTACGGCAAGGAAAGCTTCAGCGTTCCCGGCCGCAACTTCTCCTCCGGCTATGACGAACACAGCGTCAAGGTTGGTATGGGCGTGAAGTTCTGATCGACGGATAAGACCGGGAGGTCGAATTCGAACGCAAGAAACCGCGTGCAGCTTCCGCTGCAGGCGGTTTTTTCGTATGCGGGTTCAACGACTCGTCTCCAGGGTGCGACGCCGAACCTTCCTTATGGAAAACTGTCCGATGACCCTTCGCCTGCGCCCGCATCATCTCCTCTGCATGCTGACCTATATCGGCAAGGGCTACAGCCCGGCCTTCGTTCGCAACTACGATGCCATCGCCGCGCGGATCAGTGCCGGCGAGGTGCTCGACGTTGTGGATGGACCCGACGACATCTGTCGCCCGCTGCTGGAGACCCCGAACCCGCATTGCTTCAACGACAGCGTGATCGCTCGCGACCGTCGAGCCGCAGCGGATGTGGCGGCGCTGCTTGGCTGCGAAATCCATGCCGGCGTGCCGCTCGTCCTCGATGCAGCCCAGGTTGCCCTCCTGCGGACCCACTTTGCCGCCGGCGGCATCCGGGCGGCCTGTGCCGGCTGCGAATGGTCGGGTCTCTGCGACGGTATCGCAGCCGACGGCTTTCGCGCGGTCCGCGTGGCACCGGCCGATCCGCAAGAGCTTGGAAAGCAAGTCCCTTCTCTATAGGCTGTCTCTTCACGTCTATGGCTCGGCGGGGAGAGCGCCGGGACCAGGTACAAGTACGGCGAGGGGACGCGTTGGGGAGGAATACGAGGAAATGCTGAAGAGCCTGCGCCGCAGTCTGGTCGTGCCGGTGGTGCTGGTCGTCATCGCCGCCACAGGCCTTGCCGTCTGGGGCAACGCCTATGCCAGTCGCCGTTTCATGGCCGAGGCCTCGCTGCAGGCAGGAACGGCTCTGCGCCTTGCGGTCGCTGCCTTGTCGGGCCATCTCCGCCGCTATGAGGCCTTGCCGGCGCTGATCGCCGATAACGACGATATCCGCCGGCTCATCTCCAGCCCGGGGGATCAGAGCCTCCGCGACAGCGCCAATCGCACTCTGAAGGAGATCAACGGTCTCCTGCGCTCGTCCGACATCTACGTCATGACCCGCGACGGCGAGACCATCGCCGCCAGCAATTACGACCGGGCGACAAGTTTCGTCGGGGAGAATTTCAGTTACCGCCCCTATTTCCGGCAGGCGGCGGAGGGGAAGCGCTCGCGCTTCTATGCTCGCGGCACCACGTCGTTCAAGCGCGGCTATTTCTTTGCAGCACCCATCGACATCGACGGCAGGGTCGCCGGCGTCATCGTCTTCAAGGTCGATATCGACATGATCGAGGCGTCCTGGCGGGGCGGCGAATACGAGATCTTCGTGTCCGATCCGGAAGGCGTGATCTTCATGACCAGCAATCCGGAATGGCTCTACGCCAGCATCTTGGCCCTGACGCCCGAACGCCTCCGCCGTACCGAAGCCTCGCGGCGCTACGCCGAGGCCGACCTCAAGGACCTCGGCGTCGTCAGATCGCGCATCGGCGACCACACGTTGATGGCGATTCCCACACGCGGCGCCACGCGGGATTATCTCGTCCTCTCCGAATATGTCAGCGATGCCGACTGGACGGTTCGCGTGCTGATGGACATGCGCTGGGTGCGCTCCCAGACCAATGTCGCGGTCGCTGCCGTGTTCCTGTTCCTCTGCCTTGCCGGCCTCAGCTTCGCCGTTCTTCTCCAGCGGCACGCGCGTCGCAACGAGCGCATGCAGATGCAGATCGAGGCGAAGGCCGAACTGGAACGGCGCGTCGAGGAGCGCACGGCCGACCTTGCTGACCTCAACGCCCAGCTGCGTAGCACCCAGGCCGATCTGGTGCAGGCCGGCAAGCTGGCCGGACTCGGGCAGATGTCGGCGGCGCTTTCGCACGAGTTCAATCAGCCGCTCGCGGCCGCCAAGACTTATGCGGAAAGCGCCTCGCTGCTGATCGAGCGGAACCGGATCGACGAGGCGAAGGACAATCTCAGGCGTATTTCCAACCTGATCGACCGGATGGCCTCGATCAGCCGCCACCTGCGCAATTTCGCCCGCAAGCCGAACGAGAAGCTCGGGCCGGTGGCGCTGGACGAGGTGCTGCGCGACACGCTGGAGATCGTCTCGGCCCGGCTCGCCTCTGCGGATGCCGAGCTGGTCGTCGCGCTCGGAGAGCCTGCGCCGCTGGTGCGCGCCGGCTCCGTTCGCCTTCAGCAGGTGCTGGTCAACATCATCTCCAACGCGGCCGATGCGGTGGAGGGTCTTGAAGACAGGCGGATCACGGTGACCGCGACGACGGCGGAAGACCGCGTGGCGATCACAGTCCGCGATGCCGGGCCGGGCATACCCAAGGCGATTGCCGAGCGCATTTTCGATCCGTTCTTCACAACCAAGGGCGTGGGCCGGGGGCTCGGCCTCGGGCTCTCCATTTCCTACAACATCGTCAAGGACTTCGGTGGACGCCTTTCCGTGGAAAATCACCCTGAAGGGGGCGCGATGTTCCGCATCGAACTCGACCGGATGGCCAGCATAAGCGAGGCAGCTGAGTAATGACGAGCGAAGCGGCAACCGTTCTTCTGGTCGATGACGAAGAGGAGCTGCGCCGCTCCACGGCGCAGGCGCTCGAGCTTCAGGACCTGACCGTCGAGACCTTCGCGGCCGGCGAGGATGTGCTCGCCCGCGTCGGTTACGGCTTTGCCGGCGTCGTCGTCAGCGATATCCGGATGCGCGGCATGGATGGCATGACGCTGTTGCAGCGCATCCGCGAGATCGACCACGAAATCCCCGTCATCCTCGTCACCGGCCATGGCGATGTGCAGCTGGCCGTAAAGGCCATGCGGGAGGGGGCCTATGATTTCATGGAGAAGCCCTTCGGCGTGCAGGCGCTTGCCGGCATCATCCGCCGCGCCCGCGACCGGCGCGGCCTCGTGCTCGAAAACCGCCGCCTGCGCGCGGTTGCCGGCAAGCGCGACGATATCGAGGCGCGCATGCCCGGACGGACGCCCGTCATGGTCGATCTGCGTTACCGCCTGCGCGCCATCGGGGCGACCGACGCGGATACGCTGATCATCGGCGAAACCGGCGCCGGCAAGGAGGTCGCCGCCCGCGCGCTTCACGATATCAGCGCCCGTGCCAACCGCCCCTTCATCGCCATCAACTGCGCTGCCCTGCCCGAAACGCTGATCGAAAGCGAACTCTTTGGCCATGAGGCCGGCGCCTTTCCGGGGGCGATCCGCGCCCGCTACGGCAAGTTCGAGCATGCCCGCGGCGGCACCATCCTGCTGGACGAGATCGGCTCCATGCCGATCGAGCTTCAGGCGAAGTTCCTGCGCGTGCTTCAGGAGCGCACCATCACGCGTCTCGGCTCCAACGAGACGGTGCCGCTCGATGTCCGCTTCGTCGCCACCAGCAAGGTCGATCTGGAAGCGGAGGTGGCAGCCGGTCGCTTCCGGGCCGATCTGTTCTACCGCCTGAACGTGGTCACGCTGCACGTGCCGTCGCTCGCCCAGCGTGCCGCCGATATCCCGCTGCTCTTCCTCCAGCTCGTGCGCGAGGCTTCGGCCCGCTATGGCCGCGAGGATATGGACGTACCGCCCGCCATCGTTTCCGAGGTGGCCCATCGGCGCTGGCCGGGCAATGTCCGCGAGCTGCGCAACGCCGCCGACCGCCTCGTGCTCGGCCTTGATGCCCGCGGCCTGGAGCCAGCGACGGACGATCGCGAGGAGGAGAGCAAGCTCGCGCCCCGCGTCGCCGCCTTCGAACGCGGTCTGATCGCCCGAACGCTCGCCGCGCATGGTGGCGCGCTGCGCCCGGTCTATGAGACCCTCGGAATCTCCCGCAAGACGCTGTACGAAAAGATGCAGAAATACGGCCTCGACAAGCGCGCGACCTTCGATGATGGACCGGAATGACGGGCTCATGTGTCGGTTTCCACCCATCGCAAATGGTAAAGGGGCCGTTTCCACCCATGGTGCGGCGCAAAAGCGTCGTTCCGCAGCGCGACGCTTCCAATAGCGGTTGCACACCTCCGCCTGAACGGGACACTCGCGTCCATTCCATGACCGGCAGAGGAGGAGCCTTGCCGGCATGTCGATCACGTCTAGGGAGGACATCATGACGCGTTTCTCGTCACTTCTGGCAGCCACAGCGCTTGCCGCAACCGTTTTTGCAGGCGCCGCGCAGGCGGACTATCCGGAGCGGACCATCACCATGGTCGTGCCCTTCGCCGCCGGCGGGCCGACGGATACGGTCGCGCGCCTCGTTGCCGAATCCATGTCGAAGGACCTCGGTCAGCAGGTCATCGTGGAGAATGTCGGCGGTGCCGGCGGCACGCTGGGTGCCGGCCGTGTAGCCAGCGCCGAGGCTGATGGCTACACCGTGCTCCTGCACCACATCGGCATGGCCACCAGCGCCACGCTTTACCGCAAGCTTGCCTATGACACGCTCAACGCCTTCGACTATGTCGGCCTTGTCACCGAAGTGCCGATGACCATCGTCGCGCGCAAGGACCTGGAGCCGACCGACCTCAAGAGCCTCGTCGCCTATGCCAAGGCCAACAAGGATACCGTGACGGTCGCCAATGCCGGCATCGGCGCGGCCTCCCACCTTTGCGGCATGCTGTTCATGAGCGCCATCGAGACGCCGCTCGTCACCGTCCCCTACAAGGGCACAGGCCCGGCGATGACCGATCTTCTCGGCGGCCAGGTGGACATCATGTGCGACCAGACCACCAACACGACGAAGCAGATCCAGGGCGGCACCATCAAGGCCTTCGCCGTTACGTCGCCAACACGCCTCGACATCTTTCCGGACATGCCAACAGCCGTCGAAGGCGGTCTGCCGGGCTTCGAAGTCGGCATCTGGCACGGCGTCTACACGCCCAAGGGCACGCCGCCGGAAGCCATCGCCAAGCTGGAAGGCGCGCTGCAAAAGGCCTTGAAGGATGAGAACGTCGCCGCCCGCTTCGCCGAACTCGGCACCAAGCCGTCGTCGGACGCCGATGCAACGCCCGCCGCCCTCAAGGCCAAGCTCGAAGGCGAAATCGCCCGCTGGAAGCCGATCATCGAAAAGGCCGGTCAGTACGCCGACTGATCGAGGCCGCATCGACGGACCGGGATGCAGGCTGCCCCCCATCCGCCTGCCGGCACCTTCTCCCCGCAAGCGGGGCGAAGGGACCGTGCGACAGCCCCTTGCGTCTTCGTCAAGCGAGGCACGTCCCCTCACCCCGCAGGCGGGGGGAGGGCTAGGGTGAGGGGCTGCCGCAAGGGGGGAATAGCCGAGGAGCCGCCTGATCGCGCGCCTCGACCAGCCAACACAAGCACCAGCCGCCGCAGGAAGCCGATGGGCCACCTGCGCTTCCGTCCATTGGGGGAACACCATGAAACCACTCCGTCTCGACCGGACGAATGCCCTCTGCGGCATCTTGTTCATCGCCCTCGGTCTCTTCTTCGTCGCGCAGTCGCTGTCGCTCGACCTCGGCACGACGTTTCGCATGGGGCCGGGTTATTTCCCGCTGGTCCTCGCGCTGTTCCTGACCGGCCTCGGCCTCATCATCCTCTTTCAGGCGACCCGCACGCAAAGCGAGCCGATCGAGCCTCTGGCCTGGCGCGGCATGCTCTTCATTCTCACCGCACCCATCGTCTTTGGCCTCACGGTCCGGGGCCTCGGTTTCGTGCCATCGCTGTTCATCGCCGCCTTCATCGCGTCCTTCGCCTCGCAGCGCATGAAGTTGGTCGGCGCGATCGTTCTGTCGATCGCCATCACGCTCTTTTCCGTCGCCGTCTTCAGCTACGCGCTGGGCCTTCCGTTCGAACGCTTCGGCCCCTGGCTGCGGTTTTAAGGATCTTCGACCATGGATCTCTTCAGCAATCTCGCATTGGGTTTCGCGACGGCCGGCACGCCGGAAAACCTTCTCTTCTGCCTCATCGGCGTACTCCTCGGCACGCTCATCGGGGTTCTCCCCGGCATCGGCGCCACGGCCACCATCGCCATGCTCCTGCCGATCACCTTCCAGCTGGAGCCGGTCTCCTCGCTGATCATGCTCGCCGGCATCTATTACGGCGCGCAGTATGGCGGCTCCACCACGGCCATTCTCATCAATATGCCGGGTGAGTCCTCTTCCGCCGTCACCGCCATCGACGGCTACCAGATGGCGCGCAAGGGCAGGGCGGGCGCGGCGCTCGCCATCGCGGCGCTCGGCTCCTTCTTTGCCGGCACCGTCTCCACCTTCCTCGTCGCCATCTTCGCCCCGCCGCTCACCGCCGTCGCGCTCCAGTTCGGCGCCGCCGAATATTTCTCGCTGATGGTCGTCGGCCTCGTGTCCTCTATTGCGCTCGCCCACGGCTCCATCGTCAAGGCGCTGGCCATGGTCTCGCTCGGCCTGCTGCTCGGCCTCGTCGGTACGGATATCTACACCGGCACGCCGCGCTTCACGCTCGGCATTCGCGAATATGCGGACGGGTTGAACTTCGTCGCGGTGGCCGTCGGCGTCTTCGGCGTGGCCGAGATCCTGCGCAATCTCGAAGGCGAGATGACGCGCACCGTGCTGATCAGCAAGGTCACCGGCCTCATGCCGACGCGGGACGATTTCCGTCAGATGGTCGGCCCCGTCCTGCGCGGCACCGGTATCGGCTCGGCGCTCGGCATCCTGCCCGGTGGCGGCGCCATCCTTGCGGCTTTCGCCTCCTACACCGTGGAAAAGCGCATTTCCAAGCACCCGGAAGAATTCGGCAAGGGCGCCATCGCCGGGGTCGCCGGTCCGGAATCGGCCAACAATGCCGGTGCCCAGACCTCGTTCATCCCGCTTCTCACGCTCGGCATTCCGGCAAACCCGGTCATGGCGCTCATGGTCGGCGCGATGATCATCCAGGGCATCGTCCCCGGCCCGAACGTCGCCGTCGAGCAGCCAGCCCTGTTCTGGGGCATCATCGCCTCCATGTGGATCGGCAACCTGATGCTGGTGGTGCTGAACCTGCCGCTGATCGGCCTCTGGGTGAAGCTCCTGACGGTGCCATACTACGTGCTGTTCCCCATCATCATGGCCTTCTGCGCCATCGGGGTCTACAGCGTCAACGCCAATGTCTACGACCTCTATGCCGTCGCCTTCTTCGGCATTGCCGGCTATCTCCTCGTCAAGCTGCGCTGCGAACCGGCCCCGCTGCTGCTCGGCTTCGTGCTCGGCCCGCTGCTGGAGGAAAACCTGCGCCGCGCCATGATCCTCTCACGCGGCGACCCCTCCACCTTCGTCACCCGCCCCATCAGCGCCGGCCTCCTGCTCCTGGCCGCCGCCGTGCTCATCGTGGTCTTCCTGCCGAGCATCAAGGCCAAGCGCGAAGCTGTGTTCCAGGAAGAAAGCTGATCGAATCTGGCGACACGAACGAAGAAAGGCGCCACCGGAAACGGTGGCGCCTTTCTGTTTGGCCATGGGCACATGTCGGGGCCTGTCGGGATCACGCCTTGAAAAGCTTGTAATCCGGAAACTGCTTTTCGAACTTGTCCGGCCAGTTCTTCAGCTTCGAGCGACCTTTCTGCCATTCGCCGGCAAAGCGCAGTTCGATGTAGCGCAGCGTCGCGGCGAGCGCGAAATGGCCGGCATGGAGCTTCGCGCCCGTCTTCGGCATGTTGGCGTCTAGATAGTCCAGCGCGCGCTCGACCTTCTCCCACTGACGCTCGATCCAGGGCTCGTGGACCTTTTCCGGCGGATGGAAGCGTTTCTCATAGACGATGGCGAGCAGGCTGTCGCAGATCCCGTCGCAGAGGGCTTCCAGCACCTCTGCCTGCACGCGCTTTTCCGCATTGCGCGGATAGAGCATGCCCTTCGTTTCGCGATCGATGAAATGCATGATGACGCTGCTGTCGAATATGGCCTGACCGCTGTCGAGCACCAGCGTCGGGATCTTGCCCAGCGGATTGCTGGCGATCAGGTCCGGCGGGTTCGAATTCGTGTCCGTCAGCACGCTTTCGGCCGGCAGCCCGGCATAGTGCGCGGCCATGCGCACCTTGGTCGAGTAGGGCGAGGCGGGGGAGTAGAGGATCTTCATCGGCGGTCCGTTCGTCTGCTGTGTGGGGTTCGGGATGGGATTGCTGTCGGAAACGTCATCGTCGGCCCGCAGCAGGGATGGTCAGGTCCCGCGCCCGGCAGCCGCCGCGATCGACCTCGCCGCAGGCTCGAAAGGCAAGGTCGCGGGTGAAGCAGATGCGGATCTCCTCCAGCTTCTCGTCGCCACAGGTCACCGCGACGCCTTGCCGGGTCAGCCCGGGATTGGCGTCCGCCAGCGCCGTCTCGATGGCCGCCGGGCTCATCCGCCGCCGCGCGTCGGCGTTCTCTGTGCTTGCCGGTAAGTGCACCCGATCGCGCGCTGCCCGGAGCACGGAGAAATAGGCGCGCTGGTCGAGCCCCGAACACGTCCCATGCTTGCGCCACTGATGCCCGATCAGGCCCATGGAGGGGATGATGTCGAACAGGCCACGGCCGAGCGCATCAGGCACGCGGTCGCTGTCGCGCGAGGGGCAGAAGGCGGGAAAGCCCCGCTCGTTCTGCGGCCACAGACCGTGGACGATGAAGCCGTATGTCCGTGTGCCATTGCACTGCGCCGTCTTGCCCGCGCGGTCGTTCTCCTCACACCAGGTCGGCGACCAGGAGAGGGAGAGGACGTAGAAATCGAACCCGCTTCCCATCGGCACGTTTCCGGGCGTGGCCGCAGGCGTGTTTTTCGGGGCCTGAGAGGGTGTCTGGGAAGACGGCTTTGCCGGTGGCTTAGGCGCCTGCTGGAGAATGGGTGGCGTTGCCGTAGCTTGCCTCTCCGCCGGCTCATCACCACAGCCCGATACCAGAAGGCCCAAGACCAGTGCCATCACGATCCGCACGGAGGAGAGAAGCCGCTGCATCATGCCGGGAACCCCCGCGCAGCGGGGCAAAGCTGGCCACGTACAGTGCCGCTTACAGGGATGGGGAGATCCTTCGTCATCGTCGTCTCCCGTTTCGCCCTTGACGCTTCGTTGCGCTGCGGGAGATTGCGTCGGGCAGGGGCTTTGCGTCAAGCGCTGCACGGCAAAGTCCCTGCTCGATCAGGCCTCGTCGTCATCCTCTGGAAGATCGCGCTCTTCCCCCCGCAGCCAGATGGCGCGCGCGGAGGCGAAGCGGTCCTGCTTCAGGCGATCCTTGAGGAAGGGCAGCAGCACGTCCAGCTCGCTTTTCAGCGTGAAGGGCGGGTTGACGATGATGAGGCCGGTGCCGGTTAGACCTGTCGTGCCGCGGTCGCTCTTCACCGTCAGCTCGCAGCAGAGCATCTTCGGTATGTTCAGCGCCGTCAGGTTCTCGTGGAAATCGGCGATGGGCGCGCCCTGCTTCAGCGGATACCAGAGGCAGAACGTGCCGCCGGGAAAGCGGCGATAGGCCTTGGCGAGACCCTTCTCCAGCCGGTCGTATTCGCCCGGCTCCTCGAAAGGCGGATCGACCAGCACCAGCCCGCGCTTCTCCTTGGGCGGCAGATGCGCGCCGAGCGCCAGCCAGCCGTCCAGTTCGGTAATGCGGCTCTGATAGTCGCCGTCGAACAGCCGGTGCAGCGTCTCGTAGTCGTCGGGGTGAAGCTCCATCGCCGAAAGCCGGTCCTGCGGCCGCATCAGCAGGCGCGTCAGCTTCGGCGAGCCCGGATAATGCGTCATCCCGCCTTCGGGGTTCAGCGCGGCGATTGCTTCCAGATAGGGCGCGAGAAGAGGCGCGACCGCGGGCGGCAGCGGGTCCGCCAGCAGCCGGCCGATGCCGTCGCGCCACTCCCCGGTCTTCTGCGCTTCCTCGCTTGAAAGGTCGTAGAGCCCGATGCCGGCATGGGTATCCAGCACGCGAAACGCCTTGTCCTTCTGCTTCAGGTAGGTGACGAGACGGGCGAGCACCGCATGCTTCAGCACGTCGGCGAAATTGCCCGCATGGTAGATGTGCCGATAATTCATGATCTCTGGTGATCGCCTTGATGAAATGTTGAGATGCAAAGGGCAAAGCGCTTTGAGTGGCTTTGGCGATGTCCTATAGAAAACCCATGAACCTTGCGACCCCCATCAAAGCGGAAAACCCCGTAAGAGCCGAGAAGCCCATCAAAACGGGAAACGCGGTCGGACACTCCGTCTGTCCGCACGACTGTCCCTCGGCCTGCGCGCTGGAGGTGGACCTGACCCCGGACGGCCGGATCGGCCGGCTGCGCGGTGCCGCCGCCAATACCTATACCGCCGGCGTCATCTGCGCCAAGGTGGCGCGCTATTCCGAGCGTATCTACCATCCCGGCCGCCTGCTCGTGCCGCAGCGCCGCGTCGGTAGCAAGGGCGAGGGCGGTTTCCGGGAGATCTCCTGGGACGCGGCGCTCGACGAGATCGCCGAGGCGTTCCTCAAGGCCGAGGCGCGGCACGGTTCGGAAGCCGTCTGGCCCTATTTCTACGCCGGCACGATGGGGCAGGTGCAGCGCGACAGTATCGAGCGCCTGCGCCATGCCAAGCGCTATTCCGGCTTCTTCGGCTCGATCTGCACCAATCCCGCCTGGACCGGCTTTACCATGGGTACCGGCGCGCTGCGCGGTCCCGACCCGCGCGAGATGGCGCTGTCGGATTGCGTCGTCATCTGGGGAACCAACGCGGTCTCCACGCAGGTCAACGTGATGACCCACGCCATCCGCGCCCGCAAGGAGCGCAAGGCGAAGATCGTCGTGATCGACATCTACGACAACCCGACGATGAAGCAGGCCGACATGGCGCTGACCGTGCGCCCCGGCACGGATGCGGCGCTCGCCTGCGCCGTCATGCACATCGCCTTCCGCGACGGCACCGCCGACCGCGCCTACCTCGCCACCCATTCGGACGATCCGGCCGGACTGGAAGCGCATCTCCAGAGCCGCGACCCGGCCTGGGCGTCGGAGATAACGGGCCTTTCTGTCGAGGAGATCGAAGCGTTCGCGAAACTCGTGGGCTCGACGCCAAAGACCTATTTCCGGCTGGGCTACGGCTTCACCCGCCAGCGCAACGGGGCCGTCGCCATCCATGCGGCCGCCAGCATCGCGACCGTGCTCGGATCGTGGAAGCACGAGGGCGGTGGCGCCTTCCATTCCAACAACGATGTCTTCCGCTTCGACAAGCGCGAACTGATGGGTACCGCCATGGTGGACCCCGATATCCGCATGCTCGACCAGTCGCAGATCGGCCGCGTGCTGACCGGCGATGCCGAGGCGCTGCGTCATCGGGGTCCGGTTACGGCGCTCCTCATCCAGAACACCAATCCCGTCAACGTCGCCCCCGAGCAGCGACGGGTCAAACGCGGCTTCCTGCGCGACGACCTGTTCGTCGCGGTGCACGAGCAGTTCATGACCGACACGGCAAAGCTTGCCGATATCGTGCTGCCGGCCACCATGTTCCTGGAGCATGACGATCTCTACCGCGGCGGTGGCCATCAGCATATCCTGCTCGGGCCGAAGCTGGTGGAGCCGCCGGCAACGGTGCGCACCAATCTCTTCGTCATCGAGGAACTGGCAAGGCGCCTCGGGATTGCCGACCGCCCCGGTTTCGGCCTTGGCGAGCGCGACCATATCGATCGCATCCTCGTCAACTACGACAGCGGCTACGAGCACCTGAAGGAAGCGAAGTGGCTGGATGTCCAGCCGGATTTCGCCACCGCCCATTTCATCGAGGGCTTTGCCCATCCCGATGGCCGCTTCCGCTTCCGCGCCGACTGGACCGGCACGCCCGCGCCCAATCGTCCGCCGGCCGCCGTGGGCATGCTCGGTCCGGTCGAAGGCCTTCCGGTCTATCCCGATCACGCCGACCTCATCGAAGCCGCCGATGCCGATCACCCGTTCCGCCTTGCGACATCACCGGCGCGCTCCTTCCTTAATTCGAGCTTTGCCGAAACGCCGGGTTCGGTGCAGAAGGAAGGCCGCCCGGAGGTGATGATCCATGCGGCCGATGCCGCGCGTCTGGGCATTGCGGATGGCGACATCGTCAGGCTGGGGAATGTCAGGGGTGAGATCCGCCTCCACGCCCGCATCGGCGGCGGCACGCGGCCGGGGGTGGTGATTGCCGAGGGTCTGTGGCCGAACGGCGCCCATCTCGACGGCGAAGGCATCAACGTGCTGACCGGTGCCGATAGCGTCGCGCCCTATGGCGGCGCCGCCTTCCACGACAACCGCATCTGGCTGAGGCGCGACGAAACCCCTGGAATGGCAGAGCCCGCATGAGCAAGTTCGAGACCGTGACCATCGAGATCCTCAAGGACGAGACTCTCTCCAAGAACTGGTATCACCTGCGCAATATCACCTTCCGCTACACGGACGCGGAAGGCCGCGCCAAGGTGCTGAAGCGGGAGACCTATGATCGCGGCAATGGCGCGACGATCCTGCTCTACGATCCCCGCCGCGATATCGTGGTACTCGTGCGCCAGTTCCGGGTGCCGACCTATGTCAATGGCGGCACGGGCTGGATGCTCGAAACGCCGGCTGGTCTGCTGGATGGCGATGCGCCCGAGGATGCGATCCGCCGCGAGGCCATGGAAGAAACCGGTTATCGCGTCGGCGCGGTCCGCTCGCTCTTCAAGGCCTATATGTCGCCCGGAGCGGTCACCGAAATCGTCCACTGCTTCGCCGCCGTCATCGATATCGAGGACCGGGTGGAGGAGGGCGGTGGCCTCGCATCGGAAGACGAGGACATCGAAGTCGTGGAACTCGGCCTTGACGACGCGATGTCGATGATTGCATCCGGCGAGATCTGCGACGGCAAGACGATTATGCTGCTGCAATGGGCGGTGATGAATCGCGAGAGCCTGAGGGCCGCGACGGCCTGAATGCCTCAGCTTGCCGCTGCCCTTGCCCAGACATGCAGACGGGCAAGCTGGGCTGACCGCACCTCACCCGCCCGTCCGAACGTCGCCGCGCGCCACCATCCGCAATGCCTCTGCATAGGTCTTGTGCTCGACCGTCAGCACGCGGGCCGCCAGCGTTTCCGCCGTGTCGTCGGCAAGAACCGGCACCCGGGTCTGCAGGATGACAGGGCCTTCGTCCATGCCCTCGTTGACGAAATGAACGGTGCAGCCGGCTTCCGTGCGGCCGGCATCCAGCGCGCGCTGATGCGTGTGCAGGCCGGGGAAATCGGGCAGGAGGGACGGGTGGATGTTGAGGATGCGGCCTTCGTAGCGGCCGATGAAGGCGCCGCTCAGCAGGCGCATGTAGCCGGCAAGACATAGGAGATCGGGACGCAGCTTTTCGGCATGGTCGAGAATAGCGGCCTCGTGCGCCGCTTTGTCGGCATAATCGCGCCGCTCGAAGGCAGCGGTGGGAATGCCGCGCGCCGCAGCTTTCTCCAGGCCGCCGGCGGTTGCGCGGTCGGAGATCACGCCGACGATCTCGGCCGGATAGTCGTCCGCTGCGCAGGCATCCGCCAGCGCCAGCATGTTGGAGCCGCCGCCGGAGATGAACACGACGACGCGCTTGCGCGAAGCAGCCTCGCTCATGCTTATCTCGCTCACAGCGTCAGCGTTCCCTCGTAGACCACGCCCGGCGCACCCTCGTTACGGGCGATCATCCGGCCGAGGCGGAACACCGTCTCGCCTTCGGCCGCAAGCGCCGCCGTCACGCTGTCGGCAAGCTCCGCCGGCACGACGGCGATCATGCCGACGCCGCAGTTGAAGGTGCGCAGCATCTCGGTTGCCGCGACGCCGCCGATGCGGGCAAGCCAGGAGAACACGGGCGGCGCATTGACGGCCGCCAGGTCGATTTCGGCTGCAAGATGCTTCGGCAGCACGCGTGGAATGTTTTCGGGAAAGCCGCCACCGGTGATGTGGGCCAGCGCCTTGATGCCGCCGGTCTCGCGGATGACGTTCAGCAGCGGCTTTACGTAGATACGCGTCGGCGTCATCAGCACGTCGGCAAGGGTCGCGCCTTCGGTGCCAGTGTCGAAGGGGGCCGGCGCGTCCCAGGCAAGGCCCGAGAGACCGACGATCTTGCGCACCAGCGAATAGCCGTTGGAGTGAACGCCGGAGGAGGCGAGGCCGAGGATGACGTCGCCTTCGGCGATATCGCCAGCCGGCAGCAGCCGGCCGCGTTCGGCCGCGCCGACGGCAAAGCCGGCAAGATCGTAGTCGCCGCCGGAATACATGCCCGGCATTTCCGCCGTCTCGCCGCCGATCAGCGCACAGCCGGCATCCCGGCAACCCGCCGCGATACCGGCGACGATGGCCGCACCCTGGTCAGGGTCGAGCTTGCCGGTTGCGAAATAGTCGAGAAAGAACAGCGGCTCGGCGCCCTGCACCACGAGGTCGTTGACGCACATGGCCACGAGATCGATGCCGACGGTGTCGTGCTTGTTGGCGTCGATGGCGATCTTCAGCTTGGTGCCGACGCCGTCGTTCGCGGCGACCAGCACCGGGTCGGTAAAGCCGGCAGCCTTCAGGTCGAACAGGCCTCCGAAGCCGCCGATCTCGCCATCGGCGCCGGGCCTGCGGGTGGAGCGGACATGCGGCTTGATCTTCTCGACCATCAGGTTTCCGGCATCGATATCGACGCCCGCATCGCTGTAGGTCAGACCGTTCTGTTCCGACTGGCTCATGTTTGGCTCTCCACGCACCCGTTCAAGCCCTGCGATTGGCATGTGGTGCGGGCAAGTGCAAGCGTGCAGGCGCTCTCGCAAGGCTTTTTCCCGCATGGATCTTGGCGCGATCCCAGAGTCATCCCTGTGTCATCCCTGGGGGATAGCGAATCACCGGCGCTTGACCGGCCGCCTTGCGCCGTCCTATCTCGGGCCTATCTCATTGGAAGCGTGCCACGGGCCGCCGCGATGTCAACAGGATCGGAGCGTCAGATGGCCACCATGTTCAGCGGGAAGGGACTTCGCCGCCAGGCGATCTTCTGGCTTGTCTTCTTCGTCCTCTTCATTGCCTTCCTGATGGTCTTCTCCTCCATCCTCCTGCCGTTCCTCGCCGGCATGGCGCTCGCCTACTTCCTCGATCCCATCGCCGACCGGCTGGAAAAATGGGGCTTGAGCCGGATGATGGCGACGATCGTCATCCTCATCGGCTTCATCGTCGTCTTCGCCCTGTCGTTGGTGCTGATCATCCCGATCATCTTCACGCAGGCGTCCGACTTCACCGCAAAAATTCCCGATTACGTCGCAAGCTTCCAGAATTTCCTCGCCAGCCCCCAAGCCGATATCCTGCCGGACTGGCTTCAGAGCCAGTTGCCCGCGATCCGCGAGAATTCAGCCCGCCTCATGGCGCAGGGCGCAAGCTTCCTCGGTACACTGGTACAGCAGTTGTGGAACTCCGGCGTCGCGCTGCTCGATATCATCTCGCTTTTCGTCGTGACGCCGGTCGTCGCCTTCTATCTGCTGCTCGATTGGGACCGGATGGTCGCCAAGGTCGACAGCTGGATCCCGCGTGGTCAGCTCTCCACCGTCCGCCAGATCGCGACCGACATGGACAGTTCCATTGCCGGCTTTGTGCGCGGGCAGGGCTCGCTCTGCATCATCCTCGGTCTCTATTACGGCATCTTTCTCACCGTCGCGGGGCTGAATTTCGGCCTGCTCATCGGCTTCTTCGCCGGCCTCATCAGCTTCATTCCCTATGTCGGCTCCATGGTCGGTCTGGTGCTGGCGGTGGGCGTCGCGCTGGTTCAGTTCTGGCCGGATTACTTCTGGGTCATCGTCGTCGCCTGCATCTTCTTCTCGGGCCAGTTCCTCGAAGGCAATATCCTGCAACCGAAGCTGGTCGGCAGCAGCGTCGGCCTTCATCCCGTCTGGCTCATGTTCGCCCTGCTGGCCTTCGGTTCGCTGTTCGGCTTCGTCGGGCTGCTCGTGGCTGTCCCCGCGGCGGCCGCCCTCGGCGTCCTCGTGCGCTTCGCGCTGGCGCGCTATCTGGAAAGCGACGTCTATCACAGCCCGCCGACCCACACGACCATCGAAGCCCAGCCGAACGTACCGCACAGCCTCACATGAACCGCCGAGACGACCAGCTGCCGCTGCCTTTGGGTCATGCGCCGCAGATCAGCCGGGACGACCTGCTCGTCTCGTCCTCGCTGGAGGCGGCGGTGGCGATCGTGGACGGCTGGCCGCATTGGCCATCGCCCGTCGTGGTGCTCGTCGGACCGCCGGGCTCGGGCAAGTCGCATCTCGCCGCCATCTGGGCGCAGACGAGCGGCGCGACAGCCATCGATCTCCGGCAGGGTAGCGATGCGCCCGATATCGCGGCAAGCGGCCCGGTCCTGTTCGAGGATGCCGATCGTCGCGGCTTCGATGAGGCCACGCTCTTTCACGTCATCAACAGCGTGCGCCAAAACGGAACCTACCTCCTCGTCACCGCCCGCAGCCGGCCTGCCGCCTGGGGCGTGGCACTGCCGGACCTCGCCTCGCGCCTGAAGGCGGTCACCGTCGTGGAGACGAGCGAGCCGGACGACGATCTTCTCGGTCAGGTGCTGATGAAGCTCTTTGCCGACCGCCAGCTTTTTCCCGACGAACGGCTGATCGCCTACCTCGTCGCCCGCATGGAGCGGTCGCTGGAAAGCGCCCATAGGGTGGTCGAGGACATCGATCGTCTGGCGCTCGCCCGCCGCACGCGGATCAGCCGCTCTCTGGCCGCCGAAGTGCTTGAAAAAATTGGAAATGCAGCGGATACACAAGAAATCGCTGATCAAGACGATTGACTGTCACAGTTCCGTCGTCAAACTCGTCTAGCAGCTTTTCGCAAAGCGTATGAGGAAACGGCACATGGACACGACTGCAGCTGCGGCAAAGACGACCACCCCAGCGGCCAACCCCGTGGACAAGGGTGCGGTCGATAAGGGCATTGACCTGCTGAACAGCCCGGAGCGGTTCATCAACCGCGAGTTCTCTTGGCTGCAATTCAATCGCCGCGTCCTCGAGGAAACGCTGAACACCGCCCATCCGCTCTTGGAGCGCGTCCGCTTCCTGTCAATTTCTGCGGCCAACCTCGATGAGTTCTTCATGGTCCGCGTCGCCGGTCTCGAGGCGCAGGTGCGCCAAAGCGTCGTCGTGCGCAGCCCGGACGGCAAAACGCCGGCCGAGCAGCTGGGCGACATTCTGAAAGAGATCAACACCTTGCAGATGGAGCAGCAGGCCTCGCTTGCCGTGCTCCAGCAGTATCTTGCCAAGGAAGACATTCTCATCGTCCGCCCGGTCTCGCTGTCGGCCGACGACCGGACCTGGCTGGAGACGACGTTCGACCAGTCGATGTTCCCGGTGCTGACCCCGCTGTCGATCGATCCGGCGCATCCTTTCCCCTTCATTCCCAATCTCGGTTTCACAATGGGGCTGCAACTCGTCAGCCGCTCCGGCCGCGATCCGATGACGGCACTTCTGCGTCTGCCCGTGGCGCTCGACCGTTTCGTACGCCTGCCGGACGTGCGCTCCACCATCCGCTACATCACGCTCGAAGACGTGGTGGGCATGTTCATCAGTCGCCTTTTCCCGGGCTACGACGTCAAGGGAGCCGGCACCTTCCGCATCATCCGCGACAGCGATATCGAGGTGGAGGAAGAGGCGGAAGATCTCGTTCGCTTCTTCGAGACCGCCCTGAAGCGTCGCCGTCGGGGCTCGGTCATCCGCATCGAGATCGATTCAGAAATGCCGCTGGAACTGCGCCGCTTCGTCATCTCTGAGCTCGGCGTGCCGGAAAACCGCGTGGCCGTGCTGCCGGGGCTCTTGGCCCTGAACACGCTGTCGGAAATCACCAAGGCTCCGAGGGAGGATCTGCGGTTCGCGCCGTACAACGCGCGATTTCCCGAGCGAGTCCGAGAGCACATGGGAGACTGCTTCGCCGCCATCCGCGAAAAAGACATGGTGGTTCACCACCCCTATGAGAGCTTCGACGTCGTTGTCCAGTTCCTCCATCAGGCTGCGCGCGATCCTGACGTCCTTGCGATAAAGCAGACGCTCTACCGGACCTCCAACGACAGCCCCATCGTGCGTGCGCTCATCGATGCCGCCGACGCCGGCAAATCGGTGACGGCGCTGGTCGAACTCAAGGCACGCTTCGATGAGGAAGCGAACATCCGCTGGGCGCGCGATCTGGAGCGTGCCGGCGTGCAGGTCGTCTTCGGCTTCATCGAGCTGAAGACCCACGCCAAGATGTCGATGGTCGTGCGCCGCGAAGAGGGCAAGCTGCGGACCTACTGCCACCTCGGCACCGGCAATTACCACCCTGTCACCGCCAAGATCTACACGGATCTCTCCTTCTTCACCTGCTCGCCCGTGGTCGGCCACGACATGGCGAATATCTTCAACTTCATCACCGGCTATGGCGAGCCCGAGGCCGGCATGAAGCTGGCGATCTCGCCGCACACGCTGCGTCCGCGCATCCTCAAGCACATCGAGGAGGAGATCGTGCATGCCGGCGCCGGTCGTCCGGCCTCCATCTGGATGAAGATGAACTCGCTGGTGGACCCCGAGATCATCGATGCGCTCTACCGCGCGAGCCGTGCGGGCGTCGAGGTCGAGCTGATCGTGCGCGGCATCTGCTGCCTGCGTCCGCAGGTGCCCGGCCTGTCGGAGAATATCCGCGTCAAGTCCATCGTCGGGCGTTTTCTGGAACACAGCCGGATCTTCTGTTTCGGCAACGGCCATGCTCTTCCCTCCGAGCATGCGCTTGTGTATATCGGCTCGGCGGATATGATGCCGCGCAACCTGGACCGGCGCGTGGAGACTCTCGTACCTCTCGTCAACCGGACCGTGCACGAACAGGTCCTGTCGCAGATCATGCTGGCAAATCTCATCGATAACCAGCAGAGCTACGAAATTCTCGAGGACGGCACCTCACGGCGGATCTCGGTGTCCAAGGACAGCGAACCGTTCAACGCACAAGTCTATTTCATGACCAATCCCAGCCTGTCCGGCCGGGGCGAGGCCCTGAAATCGAGTGCGCCGAAGGTTATCGCCGGCTGGGACAGCGACCGCAGAAAGTAAAGCTGGACCCGCATGGTAGAATCCGAAGCTCAGGGGCGCTTGCCTGGCATCGCCCCTGTTTCCGTCGTCGATATCGGCTCCAACTCGATCCGGCTCGTGATTTATGAGGGATTGAATCGCTCGCCTGCGGTGCTGTTCAACGAAAAGGTCATGTGCGGACTCGGTAAGGGTATCGATGCCACCGGGCAGATGGATGCCGAGAGCGTCGAACGTGCGCTGAAGGCGCTGCATCGCTTCAAGGCGCTCGCCACCCAGGCGCGCGCCTCGACCGGCTTCGTTCTGGCGACGGCGGCTGCCCGCGACGCCTCCAACGGTCCCGATTTCATTCGCCGCGCCGAGCACATTCTCGGCCAGAAGATCCGCGTTCTCTCCGGCGAGGAGGAGGCCTACTTCTCCGCACTCGGCATCGTCAGCGGCTACCACGACCCCGATGGCGTCGTCGGCGATCTCGGTGGCGGCTCGCTGGAACTGGTCGACGTCGTCGGCCGTACCATTGGCACCGGCATCACCCTGCCGCTCGGCGGCATCCGCCTGTCGGAACATGCCGGCGGCTCGCTGGAACGGGCGCGTGCCTATGTCCGCAAGACGGTGAAGAACGTCGACGTGCTGAAACGCGGCGCCGGCCGCACCTTTTACGCCGTTGGCGGCACATGGCGCTCCATCGCCAAGCTGCACATGGAACTGCGCGACTATCCGCTGCACATGATGCAGGGTTACGAGATGAGCTATGAGGAGGCCATGAGCTTCCTGCCGGAGGTCATCGAGCCCAAGGACCTGAAGATCCCCGCCTTCGCTGCGATCTCCCGCAGCCGCCGCAATCTTCTGCCCTATGGCGCCATCGCCCTGCAGGAGACGATCTCGCTTCTGAAGCCGGCGCGCATCTCGTTTTCCGCTCTCGGCGTGCGCGAGGGTTACCTCTTCTCGCTGTTGTCGGAGCAGGCGCGCAACGCCGATCCGCTGCTGACCGCCGCCTCCGAGCTGGCCATCCTGCGCGCCCGGTCCCCGGAGCATGCCCGCGAGCTGGCGGACTGGACAGGCAGGGTGCTGCCGGCCCTCGGCATCGCGGAAACCGAGGAGGAAGCCCGTTACCGGCAGGCCGCCTGCCTGCTCGCCGATATTTCCTGGCGCGCGCACCCCGATTACCGTGGCCTCCAGGCGCTGAACATCATCGCCCACTCCACATTCTCCGGTATCACCCATGCCGGCCGCGCTTATATCGCGCTCGCCAATTATTACCGGCACGACGGCCTGAACGACAACGGCGCCACCAGCCCGCTTTCCACCATCACGCCTGCGCGCATGCTGGAACAGGCGAAGATCCTCGGCGCCCTGCTACGCGTTGCTTACCTGTTCTCCGCCTCCATGCCGGGCGTGGTCCGCAACCTCGCCCTCCGCCCGTCGTCGGCGGCGAATATCGACCTCGATTTCGTGGTGCCCGCCGATTACAGCGAGTTCGCAGGTGAGAGACTGGATGGACGCTTGCAGCAGCTGGCGAAACAGACGGGCAAGCGGATCGCGTTCCGGTTCGCGTAAGGACCCGTATGAGGAAGGGCCGGTTCGCGTGACAGAAAAGAGCTCTCGCTGGCGCCGCGCCCTGTTTCTGCTGCTTCTCGTTTTTGTCGGTGGTGTGGCCCTCATAGCCGTATCCATCGGTTTGGAGATCAACGAACGGCGGAAGATGATCAGCGGTGAGAGCGGTCCGTTCGATGTCACCGAGGCAGACATCGATGGCCTTCATCTCCGGCTCGAACGATACCTAGACCATCTGCTGCTCGCGGAATTCCTGCGGACGCTCACCGTCACCGCAAAAGGACGCGCGCCGGTCGTGTTCGAAATGGATCAGGACACCGGCGGTATGCAGCGCATCGCGGTGTGCAAGACGGGCGACGGACGCATCCTGCTCTCAGACCGTATCTTCAACTATCTTATAGATCCCGACGGCTCCGTTCACGGGCGGGTGGCAGTCTCTGCGGTCGAGGTTTCCCCCGACGGTACGACGAAACCCTTCATGACGCCTGAGGTGGAACCTGTCTGCGTCACGAAGCTCGGGACCTTCGACAAGGGTCTGGGGCCGAGAGGCAAGTACGGCTTCCAACCGGAGCGGTGACCCGGCCTCAGGCCGGAGCACCGGGCAATTCCACAGCCTCGATCTTCCGGTCCACGAAGCGCAAGGCCACGTCGCCATTGATCAGCTTCAGCGCGATCTCGCCGAACAGCTCGCGGCGCCAGCCTTTCAGCGCGCCGACATCGGCCTTCTCGCCTTCCGACGCGATCCGCTCGATATCGTCGCTGTTGGCGATGATCTTTGCGGCGACGCCCTGCTTTTCCGCGACGAGCTTCAGGAGAACCTTGAGAAGCTCGATGGCGGCGGCAGCGCCGTCGCTCGTCTGGTTCTGGCGGGGCAGGCGGGGCATGTCGGCCTTGGGCAAAGCAAGCGCTTCGTTGACCGCCTCGATGATGGCGGTGCCGGCGCTGGAGCGTTCCCAGCCCTTCGGCACCGTGCGCAGCCGCGACATGGCCTCGGCGTCCTTCGGCTGCTGCTGGGCGATCTCGTAGAGGGCGTCGTCCTTCAGCACGCGACCGCGCGGCACGTTGCGGGATCTCGCCTCGCGCTCGCGCCAGGCGGCGATGCGCTGGAGAACGGCGAGCTCGATTGGCTTCTTCAGGCGCATCTTCAGCCGTTGCCAGGCATCGTCGGGGTGCATGTCGTAGGTTTCGCGCGATTCGAGAACCGCCATCTCCTCCGTCAGCCACAGCGAGCGACCTTCGCGCTCCAGCTCGGCCTTCAGGTGGTGGTAGACGTCGCGCAGATGGGTGACGTCGGCGAGCGCGTAATCCAGTTGCTTGTCGGTCAGCGGGCGTCGGCTCCAGTCGGTGAAGCGCGAGGACTTGTCGATATGCTCGCCCTTGATCCGGCTGACGAGCTGGTCGTAGGAGACGCTGTCACCGAAGCCGCAGACCATGGCCGCGACCTGGGTATCGAAGATCGGGTGCGGGATGAGCCCGCCGAGATGGAAGATGATTTCGATGTCCTGCCGCGCGGCGTGGAAGACCTTGATGATGTCGGCATTGGCCATCAGCGCGAAGAAGGGGGCGAGGTCGAGGCCCTTGGCGAGCGGATCGACGATGACGGCGATGTCGGGGCCGGCCATCTGGATCAGGCAGAGCTGCGGCCAGAACGTCGTCTCACGCAGAAACTCGGTGTCGATCGTCAGATAAGGCGCGGTGGCCAGCGTGTCGCAGGCTGCCTGCAGCGCCGCAGTCGTATCGATAATATCCATCGGATCTCCGGGATGTGGAGGCGGGTTTTCTCTCTCTTCTCTTTTGATGCGGGGATGTCAACCAACCGACATGAAAAAGCCGTGATTCGGCGTGGCGGCAGAGGTCTATCAGGCTATCCTGAGATAGGAGGACATACCCGTCTTCTGGTGCTCGATGATGTGGCAGTGGAGCATCCAGTCGCCGGGATTGTCGGCGACGAGGGCAAGCTCCGCCTGCTCGTCCGGCTGCAACAGGATCGTGTCCGTCGGCGGCGGCAGCACGGAGCGCTTGTTGGAGGAGATGACGTGAAACGTCAGCCCGTGCAGGTGGATCGGGTGGGCGTGCGGCGTGCGGTTCGCGATCTGGAAGACGTAGCTCCGGCCGAGTTTCAGTTCCGCCAGCGGCGCGACCGGGTCCGGTGTATCCCCGGGCCACGGCACCTTGTTGATCGCCCAGAATGTATAGCCGAGCGAGCCGCAAATACTCTCGACGGCCTTGTGCTCGGCCGTCGCCGTGAAATCGAGCGGGATGCGCTCGGCACCGGCGATGTCGGGCTGTGAAATTGGGTTGGACGCCAGCGCTTTTGCATCCGCCAGATCGCGCCTGAGCGAGGACCCGCGGGCGACCAGCGTCGCGATGGTCCAGGGCTGGGAGCCGCGCAGGTTACGAAGCGTCACGCTCTGCCCCTCGCCATCCGGCATCCGCACCACGATATCGGCCCGCTGGCCGGGACCAAGATCGAGCGTATCCAGCGCCACGGGCATTGCGAGCGCATTCGAATCGAGGGCCAGAACGGCGGCGGGCGCATCGATGCCGAGCGTGTAGATGCGCGTCACGTCGGTTGCCGCGATCCGCAGCCGCACGAGGCTTCCCGCCGGTGCCTCGAACTGCGGCGTGCGCTGCCAGTTGGCTGTCCGCACCGTGCCATAGGTGCCGCCGCGCGCCGCATCGCGCGGCTTGAACGGGGCGATGAACGCGCCATCGGCGCCCAGCCGCCAGTCGCGCAGGTTCAGCACGATCTCCGCATCGAACACCGGGTCGGCCGGGTTCTCCACAACGATGACGCCGGTCATGCCATGACCCATCTGGGTCAGCGTGTTGCAATGGGGGTGGTACCAGAACGTGCCGGCATCGGGCGGGGTAAAGGCATAGTCGAAGCCGTCGCCCGGATAGACATAAGGTTGCGTCATTTCCGGCACGCCGTCCATGGCGTTGGGGATGCGAAGCCCGTGCCAGTGCACGGTGGTCGGCTCGTCGAGGGTATTCAAGAGCCTTGCCGCGAAAGGCTGGCCCTGCCGCATTCTGAGAACCGGTGGCGCGCCTGACGGGGCCGGATCATCGCCGAGTCCCCAGGTCATCACCCGTGTCTCCGCGCCGCTCTCGGCGATCTCGGCGGTTGCGAACTGCGCCTTCAGGGTGAGCGGCGCCGCCGTACCCGGACGGGCAGCAAGGCCGGCACCCAGCGCGAAGGATGCGGCGGTGGCGGCACTGGCTTTAAGGAGCGTTCGGCGGGTGAGGGCGGGCATGATCCGGTCCGGAAACATCAATGGGCTTCTCCTTAAACTTGATCGCACCGTTCAGCAATTGTGCAGGCCATCTTTCCCGCCTGCCGCGTTGTCGCAGGGCTCGCCCGGGCGTATGATGCGGCCTTATGGGCAGGCTCCGCCTTGACAAATCGGACCTGCCATGCGCTTTTCCGCGCGATTTCGACGCCGCCGGGACAGCGATGGTTTTCCCGTGTGCGGCATTTTGCCAGTTCCAGGAAACGCACATGCACCGTTACCGCAGTCACACTTGCGCCGCCCTTCGCCAGACCGATGTCGGCGCGAACGTCCGTCTCTCCGGCTGGGTGCATCGTGTTCGCGACCATGGCGGCGTCCTGTTCATCGATCTGCGCGATCATTACGGCCTGACCCAGGTCGTGGTCGATCCCGACAGCCCGGCCTTCAAGGCGGCCGAAGCCGTGCGCGGCGAGTGGGTGATCCGCATCGATGGCCGCGTCAAGGCCCGCACGGCCGAAACCATCAACAAGACCATGCCGACCGGCGAGGTCGAGCTCTACGCTCAGGAAATCGAAGTCCTCTCCGCCGCCAGGGAACTGCCGCTGCCGATCTTCGGCGAGCCGGATTATCCCGAGGACGTGCGCCTCAAGTACCGCTTCCTCGACTTGCGCCGCGAGACGCTTCACCGCAACATCGTCAAGCGCACCCAGATCGTCGCCGACATGCGCAACCGCATGAACGCGGAAGGCTTTGCCGAGTACACCACGCCGATCCTCACGGCGTCTTCGCCGGAAGGCGCGCGCGACTTCCTCGTGCCGTCGCGCATCCATCCCGGCACGTTCTTCGCGCTGCCGCAGGCGCCGCAGCAGTACAAGCAGCTGCTGATGGTGGCCGGCTTCGACCGGTATTTCCAGATCGCACCCTGCTTCCGCGACGAAGACCCGCGCGCCGACCGCCTGCCGGGCGAGTTCTACCAGCTCGACATGGAAATGAGCTTCGTCGAGCAGGAGGACGTCTGGAACACGATGGCCCCCGTGATCACCGGCGTGTTCGAAAAATTCGCCGAGGGCAAGCCCGTAACCAAGGACTGGCCGCGCATCCCCTATGACGTCGCGATCCGCAAGTACGGTTCTGACAAGCCGGACCTGCGCAACCCGATCGAAATGCAGGCCGTCACCGAGCATTTCGCCGGCTCCGGCTTCAAGGTCTTCGCGAACATGATTGCCTCCAACCCGAAGGTCGAGGTCTGGGCGATCCCGGCGAAGACCGGCGGGTCCCGCGCCTTCTGCGACCGGATGAATGCCTGGGCGCAATCCACCGGCCAGCCGGGTCTCGGCTATATCTTCTGGCGTGCCGAGGGCGAGACCGTCGAAGGCTCCGGCCCGCTGGCCAAGAACATCGGCCCCGAGCGCACCGAGGCGCTCCGCGTCCAGCTCGGGCTTGAGGCGGGCGATGCCTGCTTCTTCGTCGCCGGCGATCCCGCCAAGTTCTACAAGTTCGCAGGCGAAGCCCGCACACGGGCCGGCGAAGAGCTGAACCTCGTCGACCGCGACCGGTTCGAACTGTGCTGGATCGTGGATTTCCCCTTCTACGAGTGGAGCGAGGAAGAGAAGAAGGTCGACTTCGCGCACAACCCCTTCTCCATGCCGCAGGGCGGTCTCGAGGCGCTGGAAACGCAGGATCCCCTGACGATCAAGGCCTATCAGTACGACGCCGTCTGCAACGGCTTCGAAATCGCGTCGGGCTCCATCCGGAACCAGTCGCCGGAGCTGATGGTCAAGGCGTTCGAGCTGGTCGGCCTGTCCAAGCAGGACGTGGAAGACCGCTTCGGCGGCATGTACCGCGCGTTCCAGTACGGCGCCCCCCCGCATGGCGGCTGCGCCTTCGGCATCGACCGCGTGGTCATGCTGCTGGTTGGCGCCAAGAACCTGCGCGAGATCTCGCTGTTCCCGATGAATCAGCAGGCACAGGACCTGCTGATGAACGCGCCGAGCGAAGCGACGCCGACGCAGCTGCGCGAACTGGCCTTGAGGGTCGTGCCGCAGCCGAAGAAGGATTGATCCGCAAACGCCGGATCGACATACAACGAATAGGAGGGCGGCCATGGATCGCCCTTTTCCGTTTCCCCATCGGCGCCTTCGCAAGGCGCTGCGGACTTTAGCGTTGCGTCAGGGGCGTGTCCGGTTTATGGAAAGCCATCACAACGGACCCGGGTGCGATCCCCGGGTGGCTCTTCCGGCCGCCGATCCGCCGGACAACGCACAGCATCAGCCCTTATAACCGCTTCGGACCTCGTCCCGGCTGGTGCGTTCCTGTTTGCGAAACGTTCAATCCATGATCTCATTGTCCACCTACCGCCACGAATGGTTTTCCAACATTCGCGGCGACATTCTTTCCGGCGTCGTCGTGGCGCTGGCGCTCATTCCCGAGGCGATCGGCTTTTCGGTCATCGCGGGGGTCGATCCGAAGGTGGGGCTGTTTGCCTCCTTCGCCATTGCCTGCGTCGCCGCCTTTACCGGTGGCCGGCCCGGCATGATTTCGGCCGCCACGGCGGCCACCGCCGTCGTCATGGTCAGCCTCGTGCGCGACCATGGCCTGCAATATCTCTTCGCCGCCACCATCCTCATGGGGATTTTGCAGATCGCGGGTGGCTTCCTGAAGCTCGGGCGGCTGATGCGCTTCGTCTCGCGCTCCGTTATCACCGGCTTCGTCAACGCGCTGGCGATCCTGATCTTCATGGCGCAGCTGCCCGAGCTGATCGGCGTCCCCGCTTTGACCTATGTGATGATCGCCATCGGGCTCGGCATCATCTACCTGTTCCCCTATGTGACAAAGGCGATCCCGTCGCCGCTGGTTGCCATCGCGGTGCTGACGGCCGCCGCCTTCTTCGGGGGCTTCGACCTGCGAACCGTCGGCGACCTTGGCGAACTGCCCTCCAGCCTGCCGGTCCTCGGCCTGCCGGACGTGCCGATGACCTGGGAAACGCTGCGGATCATCTTTCCCTATTCCGTGACCCTGGCAGCCGTCGGCCTGCTCGAATCGCTGTTGACGGCGCAGATCGTCGATGACATGACGGACACGCCGAGCAACAAGAGCCAGGAATGCGTGGGCCAGGGCGCCGGCAACATCGCCGCCGCGCTGATCGGCGGCATGGGCGGGTGCGCCATGATCGGCCAGTCGGTCATCAACGTCTCCTCGGGCGGTCGCGGGCGGCTTTCCACGTTCGTCGCGGGCGCGTTCCTGCTGTTCCTCATCCTCGTGCTCGACGATATCGTGCGCATCATCCCGATGGCCGCTCTCGTCGCGGTGATGATCATGGTGTCGATCGGCACCTTCTCCTGGCGGTCCATTCTCGATCTCAGGAGCAACCCGCTGCCATCCTCCGTGGTGATGCTGGCAACGGTCGTCACGGTCGTCGCGACCCATGATCTGGCCAAGGGCGTTATCGTCGGCGTGCTCCTGTCGGGCGTGTTCTTTGCCGGAAAGGTCGCAAAGCTTTTCCGCGTCGTACCCCTTGGCGATGCCAATGCCCGGACCTACCGGGTCGAAGGCCAGGTCTTCTTCGCTTCGGCCGATGCCTTCATCGCGGCCTTCGACTTCTCCGAGAAAGCCGACGGCGTCACGATCGATGTCTCCGATGCGCATTTCTGGGACATTACCGCCGTGGGCGCGCTCGACAAGGTGGTGCTGAAGTTCCGCCGTTCCGGCGTTCCCGTCGATGTCGTCGGCCTGAACGCGGCGAGTGCGACGATGCTCGACCGGTTCGCCGTGCACGACAAGCCGGATGCTCCGGCTCTGCCGCAAGCCTCGCACTGAGCGAGAAAAAGAAAAGCCCGCCGGCCTTCGTATCGGGAGGCCGGCGGGCTTTGTCGTTTCGGAGCGATCCCGCAGCGTCAGTCGTTCGCGGTTACCTTGACGCCCAGCACGCTCGGTAGCGTGTTCGGCGCGCCCATGCCGGCGCCCATGATCATCGGGAAGGGGACGGGCTTGGCAGGCTCTGCCGTGATCGTCAGGTTCTTTGGCGCATCTAGATAGGCGGTGATGGCCGCCGTCAGCTGGTTCTGCAAGTCGGGAAGGTTGAGCTGCGCGATCATGATCGGGGCGAGACCCTTGATCGACTGCGCCATCTGTTCGCCCGTCACGCCCTGTTCCGCACCGAAGTAATCGAGCAGGCGCTTGGTGATCGAGGCATCCTCGAAGCGGATCGAGGCGGAATTGAAGTTCATCTGCTGGATAAGGCCCATGGCCGACAGGCCGAGCGCCTGGTTGGCGGCCTCCTTGTTGGGATTGGCCTCAGCCGCCTTGAAGGCTTCCTGCAGCGAATTCAGCAGCTGGAGCGTGTAGCCCGAAACGTTGAAGCCGACCGACAGGCGTCCGACATTGTCGACGTTCAGAGAGTTGTCACGTATGGCGAAAACGCCCGAGTCGAGGTCCCAGCTGCCTTCCACGGTGAACTCGCCGGTCGGATTCTGGAGGCCGAGCTTCTCGATCGCCATTTTGGTCTTGGCGTCCTTGACGTCCGAGAGGTCGGCCTTCACACCACTGACGATGCCGTCGAAATCGATGCCCTTGTCGCCGTCCTGGCGGGTCAGGTTGCTTTCAGACTTGTCGATGGCGAACACGGTCTTGCCGCCGATCTCCACGGTGATCGGACCGGTTCCGGCCGATTGGTAGTAGAGCAGGTCGTCGATGCTGCCGGTCCCGGTCTTGGCGGGCACGCGCAGGCCCGAGATCGCGATGTCCTTGGCGGTCAGGCGGGCGCCGTCGGCGGCCCGGTCGATATCCGGGAAGGCCACCGTCTCGACGGTGTAGCCGCCATCAGAAAGCTCCTCGACGCCATCGAAGGTGAGGTCGCCGATCTTGAGTTCGTCCGTCTTCTTGACCGTGCTCTGGACGCTGGCGCCCTTGAGGACCACGCTGTCGTCGTTGACATCGACCGCCTCGTAGGCGAGCGTCGCACCATTGGTGGCATAGGCCGCGTTCAGCTTGGTGACGAAGTCGGCGCCGTCGAGCGCAAAGGCGGGCGAGGCGAGGCCGGCGAGGGCGACGCTTGCCATCAGGAAGCGAAGTCTTGGAAACTGCATCATCATTGGGTCCTTGCAAAGCCTGTGATATCGGGGTCGATGTCTCCAAGGCGATTTGGGCGGAAATATATGCGGCGGGTGGAGAAATGTCAGGTAAGCACCGTGCTTTATTTGGCAGGCGCCTTCACGGGCGGTGGTTTGCTGGGGATAGCACCGGCGAGACAACTTGATGTTCACGGTTTGTTGAGGTAGCTACGACCCATGGGACAGAGCCTTTTGCCGCCGTCGGGCGGAGACGATCATATTCAGCCCGTCGATCTCAAGGCGGCACTGGAAGAGCGCTATCTTGCCTATGCGCTCTCCACGATCATGCATCGCGCGCTGCCGGACGTTCGCGACGGCCTGAAACCGGTGCATCGCCGCATCATCCACGCGATGAGCGAGATGGGCATCCGTCCCAACACGGCCTTCAAGAAATGCGCCCGTATCGTCGGTGACGTCATCGGTAAGTTCCACCCGCATGGCGACCAGTCGGTGTACGACGCGCTGGTGCGGCTCGCCCAGGATTTCTCCCAGCGTTATCCGCTGGTCGATGGACAGGGCAATTTCGGCAATATCGACGGCGATAATGCCGCCGCTTACCGGTACACCGAAGCGCGCATGACCGAGGTCGCGGCGCTGCTTCTGGAAGGCATCGATCAGGACGCCGTCGATTTCCGCGCCACCTATAACGAGGAGGACGAAGAGCCCGTTGTCATGCCGGGTGCGTTCCCCAACCTGCTGGCCAATGGCTCGTCCGGCATCGCGGTGGGCATGGCCACGTCGATTCCACCGCACAATGCGCATGAGCTTTGCGATGCGGCGCTGCTCCTGATCCGCAAGCCGGATGCAACGATCGAGGAGCTGGTCGAACTCGTACCCGGTCCGGATTTCCCGACCGGCGGCATCATCATCGACAACAAGGCCAGCATCACCGAGGCCTACCGGACGGGCCGTGGCGGTTTTCGCGTGCGGGCCAAATGGGTCGTGGAGGATCTCGGACGCGGCGTCTGGCAGATCGTCGTCACGGAAATTCCCTATCAGGTGCAGAAATCGCGGCTGATCGAAAAGATCGCCGAACTGCTGATCGCCCGCAAGCTGCCGCTGCTCGAGGACGTGCGCGATGAGTCGGCCGAGGACGTGCGTGTCGTACTGGTGCCGAAGAGCCGCAGCGTCGATCCGACGATCATGATGGAATCGCTGTTCCGGCTGACCGACCTCGAAAACCGCTTTCCGCTGAACATGAACGTGCTGTCGATGGGCCGGGTGCCCCGCGTCATGTCGATCTTCGACATTCTCACGGAGTGGCTCCAGCATCGCCGCGAGGTCTTGCAGCGCCGGTCGCGCTTCCGCCTTGCCGCCATCGAGCGCCGGCTGGAGATTCTTGGCGGCTATCTGATCGCCTATCTCAACCTTGACGAGGTTATCCGCATCATCCGCGAGGAGGACGAGCCGAAGCCGTCTTTGATCAAGCGGTTCACGCTGACCGACCTTCAGGCCGAATCGATCCTCAACATGCGCCTGCGCTCTCTGCGCAAGCTGGAGGAGTTCGAGATCCGCACCGAGTTCGACGGTCTGACGGCAGAGAAGGCCGAGATCGACGCGCTGCTGGCCTCCGACGAAAAGCAATGGGAGACAGTGGCTTCCGAAATCGGCGAGGTGAAGAAGAAGTTCGCCAAGGCGACCGAACTCGGCCGCCGCCGCACGGTGTTTGCCGACGCGCCGGACACGGACGACGCGGCGATCCATCAGGCGATGATCGAGAAGGAGCCGATTACCGTCGTCCTCTCGCAGAAAGGCTGGATCCGCGCACTGAAGGGGCACATCTCCGATACGGCGACGCTCCAGTTCAAGGAAGGCGATGCACTGAAGTTCGCATTCCCGGCCTCCACCACCGATCGCATCCTGATCGTCACCACCGGCGGCAAGGTCTATACGCTTGGCGGCGACAAGCTGCCGGGCGGGCGCGGCCACGGCGAGCCGCTGCGCATCATGGTCGATATGGAAAACGATCAGGACGTGCTGACCGCCTTCGTGCACGACCCCGCCCGCAAGGTGCTGATCGCGTCCGCCGCTGGCAACGGCTTCGTGATTTCCGAAAGTGAGATGGTGGCCAATACCCGAAAGGGCAAGCAGATCATGAACGTCGCGATGCCGGACGAGGCCAAGATGGTCGTGACCGTCAAGGGCGATCAGGTCGCGATCATCGGCGAAAACCGCAAGCTCCTCGTCTTCCCGCTGGCGCAGATCCCGGAAATGACCCGTGGCAAGGGCGTGCGCCTCCAGCGCTACAAGGACGGCGGCGTCTCCGACATCCGCTGCTTCACGCTGGCCGATGGCCTGACCTGGACCGACAGCGCCGGCCGCAGCTTCACCAAGACCGCCGCCGAACTTGCCGAATGGATCGCCGATCGAGGGACGGCGGGCCGCGTTGTGCCAAAGGGCTTTCCGCGGAGCGGGAAGTTCGGGGGGTAAGGGGTCCGAGAGTTCCGTCCGGTGATGTGTCAGACGGTTAGTCGCTCGCAATAATCCTGTAGGAAATTTCCGATCCCGTCTTCCGCGATCTCTCCTGAGGCGACGCCGAGGACAAACTCGACGGCCATCGCTTCTTCGGTGTTCAGCAGCCATCCGTTGATGAACAGGAATGTAAAGGCGGCCAGAAAGCCGGTTCGTTTGTTGCCATCGGAAAAAGGATGGTTTCGGGTGATGCCATAAAGATAGGCCGCAGCGAGGACGAAAATATCATCCTCGCCGTAGGCGTGCTTGTGCAGCGGACGCGCCAGCGCAGCTTCCAGCGCGTTCTCGTCCTTCAAGCCGGGCAGCCCGCCGTGTTCCGCGAGTTGCTCGTCGTGAATGGCCTCGATACCCTCGCGCGAGAGCCAAGTGTACCCTGTCACTTTGCCAGTTCTCTCAGCGCATTCTTGTACTTCTCCATGCCGATCCGGGCAGCCTTTAACTGCTCCGAAAAGGATGCCGTTTCTGGAATGAGTTCCAGTTTGTTATCCGTCATGCGCACCGTCAGCGTGTCCCCCGCCTTCACGCCCATACGATCCAGCACGTCCTTCGGCAGGATAACGCCTTCGGAGTTTCCGATCTTGCGAATGGTGACGTTCATGGTGGTTCTCCTTGTTATAACCAACGTTATAACAAAAAGCAGGCCCGCATACAAGAAGCTCGAAATGTGGGTTTGCCAGCTGCCCGATGACCGGCGGATCAGCCTGCCGCATCCTCGCCCGCAGGCCCGACATACCGCTCCCAGCCCCGCGCCATCAGGTGCTCCTGTGGCAGGAACTTCGTCTTGTAGTCCATCTTGCGCGAGCCTTTGACCCAGTAGCCAAGATAGACGTGAGGCAGGCCGCGATCCCTCGCCTTGCGGATGTGATCGAGGATCATGAACGTGCCGAGGGAGCGGTCGGAAAAGGCGGGGTCGAAGTAGGAATAGACCATCGAGAGGCCGTCGCCCATCTTGTCGGTCAGTGCGGCGGCGATCAGCGGGCCGTTGGCCCGGCCCGCAATCCCGTCGCCTTCGACGCGCAGGCGATATTCGATGATCTTGGTGTTCACATGCGTATCCTCGACCATCATCGCATAGTCGAGCACAGACATGTCCGACATGCCACCCTTCTGGTGGCGATGGTCGAGATAGCGGCGGAAGAGGGCGTATTGCTCGCTCGATGGCTCGGCCGGATATTCGGTGGACACCACATCCGTATTCTCCGCCAGAACCCGCTTCATCGAGCGCGTCGCCTTGAACTCGCCGGCGACGATCCGCACCGAAACGCAGGCGCGGCAGCTTTCGCAGGCAGGGCGGTAGGCGATGTTCTGCGAGCGGCGGAAGCCGCCCTGTGTCAGGAGGTCGTTCAGCTCCGGCGCCCGCTCCCCCACCATATGGGTAAACACCTTCCGCTCCATCTCATGCGGCAGGTAGGGGCAAGCCGCCGGTGCCGTGAGGTAGAACTGCGGAGACGGCGCGGTGTGGGTGTTCATGTTCATCTGGGGCGGCGATCACACTTCATGACCATACGATACGATCACAGCAGCATGGCTCAAGAATGAAAAAGGTCAACCGGCCGTTAACACGACCGGTCGAAAACACGTCGGATTGATGCGGCAGTGTGGCTGCGTGGGCGCTTCTAGCGCAGAGGGTAACCGTCACGGCGCACCGTCACAGTGCCGATGAGGAAGTCGTGCAGCAGACGGCCGCGATCCGTAAAGAGGCCGATGAGCACGATGAACGGCGTCAGAAAGGCGTTCGCGATCCAGAAGATCACCAGATGCACGATCGCCGTCATGAAATCCATCGGCCGACCGTCTGTGCGCGCGATCGCCAGACCCATCATGGCCATGCCCGGCGATGCCTGCGAACGACCGCCGACGGTGACGCCGAAGTAGAGCATCGCGACGATGGCAAACAGCGCGGGATAGAGCAGGAAGCCGAAGCCCAGCGTCAAAATGCCGAGGAAGAACACGACCACGGCCGCGGGAATCCACAGCAGCGCGACGAAGAGGTAATCGACGCAGAACGCAATGACCCGACGGCTGAGAACACCGCGATAGGCGCGCCAGTCGGTACTGGGAAAGCGAACGTCATCATGGCTTACGGTCATCTGGGTCTCCATTTCGATACATGGAATATGGGAATGCGCGGTCTTCTCTGCAATGGCACGTTCTATCTCCGGACCCAGACCGTGATCAAAGAGACATCGATCCCGTCATAGCCATTCGATGTCCGACGCTGCATGTTGAGACGAGCCCACGGCTGAAGGTCGAACTGTTCTAGCAGCCAGTCGTGCGAAGGGAAATTGAAGTGGCGGCCGAGGCTGTCTTGGCCTTCCCCGTTGCCCTCTTTGAAGGTCGCGAAAAAGATGCCATCGGACCGCAATGCGCTGTGAATGCGCTGCAGGATGGCCGCAAGCTCGGCGCGGGGCGCATGCAGCAGGGAGGCATTGGCCCAGACCCCGTCGAATGCCGTTTGTTCATCGAGTTCCATGAAGCGCATGACGCGGACCGGGTGCCCGAGCCGCCGTTCGGCCTCGCGCGCCATCTCCGGCGAGCCGTCCGTCGGCAGGACATGGAAACCGCGATCCATCAGCAGACGGCTGTCGTGCCCGCCGCCGCAGCCGAGTTCGAGCACGCGTGCGCCGGGTGGGAGAAGGCCCGTGAACGTCTCGAGGTTCTCGACGTTCCGATCCTTGCCCGACCAGTCGGCATAGGCGTTGGCCTCTTTCGCATAGAAGGCAAGGGTCGGATCCCCTGGGTTCTGCATGGCGCAATTATCCCTTTCGCGCCAGCAGTCGTGCCACGTCCAGCGCGAAATAGCTGAGAATGCCGTCGCAGCCGGCGCGTTTGAAGGCGAGCAGGGTTTCCATCATGACGCGTTCCTCGTCGATCCAGCCTTGCGCGCCGGCGGCCTTGATCATCGAATATTCGCCGGAGACCTGATAGGCGAAGACGGGCAGGCCGAAGGCGTCTTTCATGCGCCAGCAGATGTCGAGATAGGGCAGGCCGGGCTTCACCATCATCATATCGGCGCCTTCCTCCACGTCGAGGGCGGCGTCACGGAGCGCCTCGGTGGCATTGGCAGGGTCTATATAATAGGTCTTCTTATCGCCCTTCAGCAGGCCGCTGGTGCCGATGGCTTCGCGGTAGGGGCCGTAGAAGGCCGAGGCGAATTTTGTGGCATAGGCCATGATGCCGACATTCTGGTGACCGGCGGCGTCCAGAGCCTGACGAATGACGCCGATGCGGCCATCCATCATGTCGGAGGGCGCGATGATATCGGCGCCGGCATCGGCCTGCGCGACGGCGGCGCGGGCGATCCGGGACACGGTCTCGTCATTGACGATTTCACCATCGCGCAAAATGCCGTCATGGCCGTGGCTCGTGAAGGGATCGAGCGCGACGTCGGTGATGACGCCGATGCCGGGTACGGCCTTCTTAATGGCGCGGGTCGCCTGATTGATCAGGTTGTCGGCATCCAGACTGTGGGAGCCCGCGTCGTCCCGCAGCGACATATCGACATTCGGGAAGGTGGCGAGTGCGGGAATGCCGAGATCGGCCGCCTCGCGTGCGGCCTCCACCGCCTTGTCGACGCTGAGGCGCATGACGCCGGGCATGGCCGCGATCGGCTCCACCACGTTCGTGCCGGGCACGAGGAAGATCGGCCAGATCAGGTCGTCCACCGTCAGCTGGTTCTCGCGCACCATTCGCCGCGTCCAGTCCGCCTTTCGGTTGCGGCGCATGCGGCGGTGTCCGGTGATGAGGTCCACGATATCTGTCTTGTCGGTCATGAGAGGCGTCTTTCGAAAATTGCGCGAGCACGCGCCAGGCAGCATTTGACGAACATTTATCACGAGGGGGCAGGGAGGCAAAACATCGGAGGTGCGGCGTCTCGCCCCGGTTCTGCGTGTAATGCGTGTGTTGGCGCGTCCGATCGTGGGGGCACGATGCAACAGTTTCCGGAGAGTCGGCTTTTCCGCGCCGCTGTTTCCTGCATAATGGGGCATGACCGAGCTCCTAGAAAAAGCCGTTGAGGCCGCCCGTGCTCTTCCTGCCGTCGTCCAGGACGAGATCGCTCGCACGATACTGATCCTCGCCCGCGAGGAGTCGGAGCCGGTTCCATTGAGCGCGGGGGAGCTTGCAGCGATTGCCGTTTCCAAGAGCGCAGCCTCCCGCGGCGAGTTTGCAACCGACGAGGACATGCGCCTTATCTGGGCCGCACACGGTCTGTGAGGCTTCGCTACACCAGACCGGCGATGATCGACCTCGAGAACGTTGCGGATTATATCGGTGCGCGTTCACCGCAAGGCGCGCGTCGAGTCATGCAGCGTATCAAGACCTTAATCGAGCAGCTTCAGGATCAGCCTTCTGCCGGCGCCCGTACGCAAGATCCCCCGATTCGTCGTTTGATCGCGTTGCCCTATCCCTACCTGATTTTCTACGAGATCACCGAGGCCGAGATCGTCATTCATGCCGTGCGGCATGGTTCCCGCGATCCCGCCGCCATGCCTGGACAAACGTGACGATCGATCACGTTGCCGCCTGCTCCCATCCCAGTCTAGCGGTACCCGCCATCCGCCCTTATGGTCGCCGCCATGTCCAATGATTCTGTCCATGTCCCCAAGGTCTCGCTGACGGAGACGCTGTTCGGCGTCTTCCTGCGGCTGGTGGCGATTTCGTGCTTCTGGTTCGGTCTGAACTATTGGGCGTTGCTGATCGGCTATTCCTTCAACGGGTCCGGTCGGTTCGATCTTTTGACCGTGCCATGGCGCGTGGCAGCGGCGACGCTCGCGGTTGCCTATCCAGTCGCGGCGCTGGGCTTGTGGCTTCTGGTGTCCTGGGGACCGGTCATCTGGGTCGTGGCGGCGGCGACCGAAATCGTCATGTTCGGCTTCTATCCCGACCTCTTCGGCACCAAGCCGCTGATCCTTGTGCTGCATGGCGGGGCCGCTCTGATCTTCGTCGCATTTCGGGGCGTGATCCTCTACCAGCGCATGCGTTAGCGGCGGGTTGCAAGATTTGATTCACCCTGACACAGATGCCGCCAATGGTAAGCTCATGTTAAGGCTGCGGTTTAAGTAGAATTTTATACGTATTCGATAGTGTCTCCCTCAAGGCGGGAAAACATAACCACCGCCACCCAAACAGAGAGAGACCGTCATCATGAACACCAAGCTCAAGGCACAGGCTTCGTCCAATAGCTCGGGCAACACCGTTGCTCACAAAGATCCGCAGGAAGATGCGATCCGCTCCCTGTACATGGAATCGCTGCACCTCGTCGAGCGCCTGCACCGCCGCCTGCTCGACGTCATCAAGGACGAATTCGACCGGCAGGGCCGCAGCGACGTCAACGCCGTCCAGGCCCTTCTCCTCTTCAACATCGGCAACTCGGAACTGACGGCCGGCGAGCTGCGCTCGCGGGGCTACTATCTCGGCTCCAACGTTTCCTACAACGTCAAGAAGCTCGTCGACCTCGGCTTCATCAACCACCAGCGCTCGCGCATCGACCGTCGCTCGGTCCGCATCAGCCTGACGGAAGACGGCCAGGGCATCGCCGAAACGGTTGCCAAGCTCTATGAGCGCCACATCGGCTCGATCCACAAGGTCGGCGGCATCGGCACCGACGAATTCGGCCAGATGAACAAGCTGCTCCAGCGCCTCGACCGCTTCTGGAACGACAGTATTGCCTATCGCATGTAAGATTGGCGGGGTACGATCTCTTTAAAAAGGCCGGGCGCGGGATGGCGTCCGGCCTTTCGTGTGTCCGCCGTGAGCGACAGCCGGAGATAGCAGCCGCAACGTGCATCGTCACGATGTTGTCAACGGTCGTGATCCGGGCTTGAGGATGTTGCCTGCCAAAGCCGCGACGAGGATCGATCCGCCCCGGAATCAAGGCCGGAAAGGCTGTTGCAGGAAGGACGCAGTGCCTTGTCTCCCGGTACTTCCGCGCGCTTTCCTGCTGGTTGCGTGACACCGTTTGGCCATATTGGTATGGGACGTAAAATTCTGAAAAACCGGCCCGGAATGTGGGTTCGGTGAAGCGGTTTTCGGCGCTGGCGCGCCCGCATCGCGGGGTCTCTGAGGCTCCTTCAACCGCCGAAGCGCCACTCCGCTGCGGGCAGGTTTGCCTTTGTTAACCGTAATCGTGATAGCGCTGGAGGCGAAATTTGCCTCGCAGCATCTGATGGTAGGGATCATGTCGAAGAAAAACGGAATCGATGCTCATAGCCGCCGCGCCTTCCTGCGCTCCGCCGCCACGCTCGGCGCGGCGGCCTGGGCCGGTGGTGCGTTCGCGCAGGACGCGCTGGTGGACATCATCAACGCGCCGCGCCGCGGCGTGTGGGACGATCAGTTCGACGCACAGGCTTCGCGCACCGCGCTGGCTGTCTCGTCGAACAATCCGATCTTCAGCATGGAGACCATCTACAACACGCAGACGGCAATCGGCCAGTATCAGCGGATCGTATCAGCCGGCGGCTGGCCCGAGGTCAATCCGTCGCAGCGTCTGGAACTTGGCGTTTCCGACCCGTCGGTGCGCGCATTGCGTCAGCACCTGATCGCCGCCGGCGATCTCGACCAGTCGTCCGGCATGTCCGACAACTTCGACAGCTATGTCGACGGCGCGGTCAAGCGCTTTCAGGCCCGCCACGGCCTGCCACCGGATGGCGTTCTCGGCGAATACTCGCTGAAGGCTCTGAATATCTCGGCCAATGTGCGCCTGCAGCAGCTGAACACCAATCTGGTGCGCCTGCAGTCCATGTCGGGCGATCTCGGCATGCGCCACGTCGTGGTCAACATTCCCGCGGCCTATATCGAGGCGGTGGAAAACGGCCGCGTGGTTCAGCGCCACACGGCCATCGTCGGCCGCCTGTCGCGCCCGACGCACATCATCAATTCGAAGATCTACGAGGTCATCCTCAACCCGTACTGGACCGCGCCGCGCTCGATCGTCGAGAAGGACATAGTGCCTCTGATGCGCAAGGACCCGGAATATCTCAAGAAGAACGCCATCCGCCTGATCGACGGGCAGGGTAACGAGGTCTCGCCGGAAACGATCGACTGGAACGCCGAGAAGGCGCCGAACCTGACGTTCCGCCAGGACCCGGGCAAGATCAACGCCATGGCATCGACCAAGATCAACTTCCACAACCCGAACAACGAATACATGCACGACACGCCGTCGCAGGGCCTGTTCAACAAGCTCGCCCGCTTCGAAAGCTCGGGCTGCGTCCGCGTTCAGAATGTGCGCGACCTGACGACCTGGCTCCTGCGGGACACCCCCGGCTGGTCCCGCAGCCAGATCGAGGCGACCATCCGCTCGGGCCAGAACAACCCGATCAAGCTTGCGGTCGAAGTGCCCGTCTACTTCAAGTACATCACCGCCTGGGCCGCCAAGGACGGTGTCGTCCAGTTCCGCGACGACATCTACCAGATGGACGGCGAACAGGAACTGGCGCTCCAGACGACCGCCGGCATCGAGCCGGTCACCGGTGGCCTGGATGGTGGCATCGCGCAGTAAACGTCGATGATGTGATGATTTCGACGGCCGCGCTTCCTAGGAGTGCGGCCGTTTTTGTTTGTGGATGGCACTGTTGAACCGTCACCGCTTCATGCATACTTGCGAAAGCACATCAAGGAGAACGCGGATGAAGTCGATGTCGATCCTGGTTCGTGCGTTTTGGGACGGCGAGGCCTCAGTCTGGGTTGCCACGAGCAACGATATCGATGGCCTCGCGGTCGAGGCAGGCTCTGTCGAGGAACTCGAGGCCAAGGTTCTCACTGCCGTTGCCGACCTGATCGAACTCAATGGCTCGCCGTCCGATCTGCCGGAGATACCCGTGCATATCATGGCGGAGCATGTCGCAAAGATTCCGAATCCGTTCTTCTGATGGGCGGGTATCTCAGGGATCTCAAGGCAATGCTGGAGGCGGCCGGCTGTCACTTTCACCGCGCCGGAAAGGGTGACCATGAGATCTGGTTCAGCCCAATCACCAAACGGTACTTCACGGTCGATCACGGCGTCAAATCCCGTCACACGGCCAATGAGACGTTGAAGCAGGCAGGCCTGCCCAAGGCATTCTGAAGCAACGATCATAGGATCTCCCAACCATAGCGCAGACGCCGCGGCAAATGGCGCAAAACGCGGGGCGCGGGTTGCCCTTGGCATGCGACGGAGATAAACACCGTGCCACCGCCCTACAGGAGCCTGATCATGAGCGATACAGCCGCCAACGACGTCTTCTTCAACCGGTCTCTCGCCGATAGCGACCCGGATATTTTCGGTGCGATCGAGAAGGAGCTGGGTCGCCAGCGCCATGAGATCGAGCTGATCGCCTCTGAAAACATCGTCTCGCGCGCTGTGCTGGAAGCGCAGGGCTCGATCATGACCAACAAATATGCCGAGGGCTATCCCGGCAAGCGCTATTATGGTGGCTGCCAGTTCGTCGATATCGCCGAGGAACTGGCGATCGACCGGGCAAAGCAGCTGTTCGGCGTCAACTTCGCCAATGTGCAGCCCAATTCCGGTTCGCAGATGAACCAGGCCGTGTTTCTGGCGCTTCTTCAGCCGGGCGATACGTTCATGGGTCTCGACCTGAACTCGGGCGGGCACCTGACGCATGGCTCGCCGGTCAACATGTCCGGCAAGTGGTTCAACGTCGTCTCCTATGGCGTGCGCGAGGAAGATCACCTTCTCGACATGGACGCGGTCGCCGAAAGCGCGCGCAAGCACAAGCCGAAGGTGATCATCGCTGGCGGCACGGCCTATTCCCGCATCTGGGACTGGAAGCGCTTCCGGGAAATCGCCGACGAGGTCGGCGCGTGGTTGATGGTCGACATGGCGCACATCGCCGGTCTGGTCGCCGGTGGCCAGCACCCGTCCCCGTTCCCGCATTGCCACGTCGCCACGACGACGACGCACAAGTCGCTCCGCGGCCCGCGCGGCGGCATGATCCTAACGAATGACGAGGATCTGGCGAAGAAGTTCAACTCGGCCGTCTTCCCCGGCCTTCAGGGCGGCCCCCTGATGCACGTCATCGCGGCAAAGGCGGTTGCGTTCGGTGAGGCGTTGAAGCCAGAGTTCAAGGACTATGCGGCCCAGATCGTCAAGAACGCCAAGACGCTCTCGCAGACGCTGGTCGATGGCGGTCTCGATATCGTCTCCGGTGGCACCGATAACCACCTGATGCTGGTCGATCTTCGCAAGAAGAACGCGACGGGCAAGCGGGCGGAAGCAGCACTCGGCCGCGCCTACATCACTTGCAACAAGAACGGCATTCCCTTCGATCCGGAAAAGCCCTTCGTCACGTCTGGCGTGCGGCTCGGCACCCCGGCCGGCACGACGCGTGGTTTCAAGGAAGCCGAATTCCGCGAAATCGGCAACCTGATCGTCGAGACGCTGGACGGCCTCAAGGTCGCCAATTCCGACGAGGGTAACGCGGTTGTTGAAGCCGGCGTCCGCGAGAAGGTCGTCGCATTGACCGGTCGCTTCCCGATGTACGGCTACCTGTAAGGCTGTCACGCCATGCGCTGCCCTTTTTGCGGATCGGAAGATAGTCAGGTCAAGGATTCCAGACCTGCGGAAGACGGGGCAGCCATTCGCCGCCGCCGTATCTGTCCGGATTGCGGCGGGCGCTTCACCACGTTCGAGCGCGTGCAATTGCGCGAACTCATGGTGCTGAAGAAGACCGGTCGGAAGGCGCCTTTCGACCGGGAGAAGCTGATGCGGTCCTTCGAGATCGCGCTGCGCAAGCGGCCGGTCGAGCGTGAGCGGATCGAGCGGGCCGTTTCGGGCATCGTCCGGCGGCTGGAAAGCTCGGGCGAGAGCGAGATCGCCTCGGAGGAAATCGGCCTGCAGGTGCTGGAAGCGCTGAAGGCTCTCGATGACGTCGCCTTCGTGCGCTACGCTTCCGTCTATCGCGATTTCTCCCATGCGGAGGATTTCGAGAAGGTGATGGCGGAGCTTTCCGCGAAGATCGCCCGCGACCCCGGCGCCTGACCGGAAACCCGAGACATGACGCCTTCGACCGACCCAAACCAAGACCCTGCCGCCCCTGAGGCAGGCGCGGTCGATGGCGTGAAACCCGGACTTGCAATCGGTCAAATTTCAGCCGGTGAGAAGGCGGATGCCCGGCTGATGGCGGAAGCGATCGCGGTCGGCGCCGGCAATCTGGGCTTCACCGGCAGCAATCCCTCGGTTGGCTGCTTGATCGTACGTGATGACGGGGAAGAGCCGCGCGTCATCGCCGCTGCCGTCACCGCACCCGGCGGTCGCCCGCATGCGGAAACGCAGGCGCTGGCGCAAGCCGGCGAGGCGGCCCGGGGCGCCACCGCCTATGTCACGCTCGAACCCTGCTCCCACCACGGTCATACGCCGCCCTGCGCCGAGGCCTTGATCCGGGCGGGCATCGCCCGCGTCGTCATCTCGGTGGTGGATCCCGATACGCGCGTTTCCGGCCGCGGCATCGCCATGCTGCGCGAAGCCGGTATAGCCGTGGAGACGGGGGTGCTGGAAGCGAAAGGCGAACGTGCGCTTGAAGCCTACCTCACGCGCAAGCGCCTCGGCCGTCCGCATGTAACGCTGAAACTTGCTGTGTCGCGCGACGGCATGATCGGCTCTCGTGCATGCGGGCCGGGTCAGGGGCAGGTCGCGATCACCGGGCCGGAAAGCCGGGGTTATGTGCAGCATCTGCGTGCCCGGTCGGATGCCATCCTCGTCGGCATCGGCACAGCTATCGCCGACGATCCGGAACTGACCGTGCGCTTACCGGGGCTCGAAGACCGCTCGCCGGTTCGCATCGTGCTCGACGGAAACCTGCGGCTTTCACCCGACAGCAAGCTCGCCCGCACGGCCCATCAGATTCCGGTCATCGCGGTGGCTGGTGTGCTGTCGCCGGATGATGCAGATGTCGATGCGCACGGGCGGCAGGCCCGGGCGGATGCCCTTTCGGCGCTGGGGGTCGAAGTGCTCGAATGGGACCCGCGCCGGCTCGATCTGCTGCTGCCGGCGCTGGCCAGCCGCGGCCTGTCCTCGCTGCTGGTGGAAGGGGGCGCACGCACTGCCACCTCCTTCCTTGAGGCGGGCATGGTCGATCGTCTGCTGCTTTTCACTGGATCGCCAACCATCGGCGCAGAAGGGATTGCATCGCCCGTTCGCTCCGGTCTTGTACCCGCGCCATTCATGCATACGTCTGGCGAGGCCTTTGGGCCTGACCACCTGGATATTTACGAGAGGACACCCTGATGTTCACTGGCATCGTGACGGATATCGGCAAGGTCGAGAGCGTGACGCCGCTCGACGAGGGCGTTCGGCTGCGGGTCGCAACGGCCTATGACCCCGCCACCATCGACATCGGCGCCTCCATCTCCCACTCCGGCGTCTGTCTCACCGTGACGGCACTGCCCGAGGCAGGCGCAAACGACCGCTGGTTCGAGGTGGAGGCCTGGGAAGAAGCGCTGCGGCTGACGACGATCGCCGGCTGGTTGCCGGGCGCGCGTATCAATCTGGAGCGGGCGCTGAAGATCGGCGACGAACTCGGCGGTCACATCGTGTCCGGTCATATCGACGGCACGGCCGAGATTCTGTCGGTGGAGGCGGAAGGCGAGGCGACGCGGTTCCGTCTCAATGCGCCCGAGCATCTCGCCCGGTTCGTCGCGCCCAAGGGCTCCGTCGCGCTCGACGGGACGTCGCTAACGGTCAATGCCGTCAACGGCACGGAATTCGACGTGCTCCTCATCCGCCACTCGCTCGAGGTCACCACCTGGGGCGACCGCCAGGCCGGCGACCGCGTTAACTTCGAGGTGGACACGATGGCGCGCTATGCCGCGCGGCTGGCCGACTTTCCGGCAAAGGGCGTCTGACGCTGCCGTAAAACGTGACTATCTCTCGCAGAGAACGACCTGCGCGCCGTGGTAGACGGTGCGGGCCGTCTCGCGGAAGCCGAGCTTGGCGGCGACGCGCAGGGAGGCGATGTTGCCGAGATCGATGAGGCAGGTGCGGCAGGCCTTGGGATAGGTACGCTCGCTCCACTTCAGGGCGGCGGACACCGCCTCCGTGGCATAGCCCCGGCCGTGGGCCGCGGGCGAAAGCGCCCATCCGGTCTCCATCGTGCCTTCGAGCGAGGGCTGGATGACCCGGTGCAGATCGTGAAAGCCGGCCTCGCCGATGAAGGCGCCGCTCTCCTTGTCCTGCAAGGCGAAGAATCCGAAACCGAAATAATGCCACATGCCGACCTGACGCAGAAACCGCGTCCAGGCCTGCTCCCGCGAGAACGGCACGCCGCCGATGAAACGCACGACCTGCGGATCGGCAAAGAGGCTGGCATAGGCCGGGAAGTCGTCGCGGCGATAGGGGCGGAGAATGAGGCGGGTTGTCTCAAGGGTCGGGACGGTGTGCATGATGTCTCTCTTAAACGCGAATCGCGTCTGTCGCAAAGCTGCCCTGCGCGCCGCTTATCGGAAAAGGCTTGCCATTCCAGCCCTGCCATGGTTTTACCCGTGCCTCTGCCGGCAACGCGACCGGCGATTTCCACATTCCCGATTGCCTCTATTTCCAGACAGGTGAACCGATGGCCGAGAGCGTCAAGCCCCATATCCTCATCGTCGAGGCCCGCTTCTACGACGACATGGCAGATGCGCTGCTCGACGGCGCGACATCCGCGCTGAAGGACGCCGGCGCCACCTATGACGTCGTGACCGTGCCCGGCGCACTCGAAATCCCCGGCGCAATCGCCATGGCGCTCGACGGCATCGACAATGGCGCCACCGAATATGACGGCTTCGTCGCGCTCGGCATGGTCATTCGCGGCGAGACCTATCACTTCGATATCGTCGCCAACGAGTCTTGCCGCGCGCTCATGGACCTGACCGTGAGCGAGAGCCTTGCCATCGGCAACGGCATCCTGACGGTCGAAAACGACGAGCAGGCCTGGGTTCGCGCCCGCAAGTTGGAAGGCGACAAGGGCGGCTTCGCCGCGCGCGCAGCCCTGACGATGATTGCGCTGAAAGCCAGGCTCGGAGGCGAACAGTGAGCACCCCGAACGAACAGACGCCGCCCGTCAAGCAGGCGAACCAGCGTGGCGCCGCCCGCCTCGCCGCCGTGCAGGCCCTCTACCAGATGGATGTCGGCGGCACCGGTGTGCTGGAGATCGTTGCGGAATACGAGACGCATCGTCTCGGCCAGGAAATCGATGGCGACACCTACCTGAAGGCCGATGCCTCCTGGTTCCGCTCGATCGTTTCGGGCGTGGTGCGCGACCAGCGCAAGCTCGATCCGCTGATCGGTTCGGCGCTACAGGACGACTGGGCGCTTTCGCGCCTGGATTCGACGGTGCGCGCCATCCTGCGCGCCGGCACCTTCGAACTGACGGAGCGCAAGGACGTACCCGTGGCCGTCATCGTCACCGAATACGTCGAGATCGCCCGCGCCTTCTTCGAGGAAGACGAGCCGAAGCTCGTCAACGCGGTCCTCGACCGCATCGCGCGGCAATTCAGGACGGACGTGCGGAAGTAGGCCTCCTGCTTCAGACAGGTTTCGAGGTCCCCGTGTTCGGGTCTCGAATTCTGCCTATGGAGCAGAACTGATCGCCTTGCGGACGAAGCGCTGTTCGGTGACTTCCTCGCCCCATTGCCGCCCGGGCTGTTCGTCATCAAGCACAAAGCCGTTGGCCTCGTAGAGGTGGCGTGCCGCGTCCAGTCCGCGGAACGTCCAGAGGTGCGTTTCGCGAAAGCCCAGGCGGTCGCAGAAGGACAGGGCTTCGCTCAAAAGGCGGCGGCCGGCGCCGCCTCCGCGTTGCCCATCATCGACGATGAACCAGCGCAAATGTGCAAGGCCCGCGCCCAGATCCTCCCCGTCGATCGCCACGGTGCCGACGATTCTTAGGCTTTCCACAGCCGACCATAGCCCGTTGACCGGCTTGTCTAGCCGCTGGACGAACGCGGCCAATCCTGCGGCGACCTGGGCCTCGAAATAGGCGCCGAAGCCGACCCGACGATAGAAGGCCGCATGTATCTCGGCCGATCTGCCGATGATGCCGGATCGATATCCGCTTTCGATCGTGATGCCGGGACGCTCGATGCCCGGGGCATCGGTCCTGCCGGCATGAAGGGCATCGGTATAGGTGCGCAGGCCGGTGAGCACCGTCAGGCGGTCTGCGACCTCCATCCGGGAGAGGGCGGCGGAAACCTGCGATGTGGCGAAAGCATGGATGGCGGCAACGGTACCCTGTCCCTTTGTCGTCAGGCTAAGGCATTTCGAGCGTCCGTCTCCATGGCTGCTTTCCTCCCTGACCTCTCCCGCATCGACAAGTTTGCGGACAAGACGGCTGACGCTTGATTTCTCCAATCCAAGCAACGTGCAGAGCACGCTTGCTGTCATTGCCGAATGTGCCTCGATCTCGATCAGGGCGTGAACGCCGGACGGCGCCAGATCCGTGCCCGCAAGCGTCGGCTCAAGGAAACCGAGTTCCCGCACGAGACCACGGGATGCATCGCGGATGGACCGGATGGTCTCGTCAATGTCTCTCGATATCATGATGATCCCCAAAGTAGTTGTATGGTGCAACTATTTATCAGGATGTCGTCAGTGTCAAACGTGGACTATGCCTCAAGCCGAAAGGCAGAGTCGCGCGTCATCGGGAGATGTTCAAGTCTTCCACGGCAGGTTCCAAATTCATCGCCCGCATTGGCCCACGATCCCCGCTTGACCTTGCCGATTCTCCACCGCACTCTCCACCTTGGCCCGGCGTCGCGAGGAGGCGGTGCAGGGCGGGGACGGGATCAGCGGAGCAATGTGCGGCGCGGGTCTCCAAAGGAGGAAACACTCGACATGATTGTTCTACTGGGCGTAATTCTTTGCGGACTGGTTTCGGTGGCCTATGCCATCTGGGCCACGCGGTCCGTGCTGGCTGCCGATCAGGGCAATGCCCGCATGCAGGAAATTGCAGGCTATATCCGTGAGGGGGCGCAGGCCTATCTCGCACGCCAATATCTCACCATCGCCATCGTCGGCGCCATCGTCTTCGTCGCCGCCTGGATGCTGCTGTCGGGCACCGCCGCCATCGGCTTCCTGATCGGTGCCGTTCTCTCGGGCGCGGCCGGCTTCATCGGCATGCATGTCTCCGTGCGGGCGAATGTGCGCACCGCGCAGGCGGCGTCCGTCAGCCTTTCGGCCGGCCTCGATATCGCTTTCAAGTCCGGGGCGATCACCGGCATGCTGGTCGCGGGCCTCGCGCTGCTCGGCGTCTCCCTTTATTACCTCATCCTCACAGTCGGGCTCGGCCATGCCCCCGGCGACCGCGAGGTGATCGATGCGCTCGTTTCGCTCGGCTTCGGCGCATCGCTGATCTCGATCTTCGCGCGGCTCGGCGGCGGCATCTTCACCAAGGGCGCGGATGTCGGCGGCGATCTCGTCGGCAAGGTCGAGGCCGGCATCCCCGAGGACGACCCGCGCAACCCCGCGACCATTGCCGACAATGTCGGCGATAACGTCGGCGACTGCGCCGGCATGGCGGCCGACCTGTTCGAGACCTATGCCGTCTCGATCGTCGCGACCATGGTGCTGGCCGCCATCTTCTTTGCCGGCAGCGCGGCACTGGTTACTACCATGGTCTATCCGCTCGCCATCTGCGGCACCTGCATCATCACCTCGATCATCGGCACCTTCTTCGTCAAACTCGGCTCCAACGGCTCGATCATGGGCGCGCTCTATCGCGGCCTGATCGTGACCGGCCTCCTGTCGATCGTCGGGCTCGCTCTGGCGACGACGGTGACCATCGGCTGGGGCGTCATCGGCACCGTCGATGGCAAGGAGATCACCGGTACGAGCCTGTTCGTCTGCGGCATCCTCGGTCTGGTGGTCACCGCTCTGATCGTCGTCATCACCGAATACTACACCGGCACCAACAAGCGCCCGGTCAATTCCATCGCCCAGGCCTCCGTCAGCGGACACGGCACCAACGTCATTCAAGGCCTGGCCGTCTCGCTCGAATCGACGGCACTTCCCGCCATTGTCATCGTCGGCGGCATCATCACGACCTACCAGCTCGCCGGCCTGTTCGGCACCGGCATCGCCGTCACCGCCATGCTCGGCATCGCCGGCATGATCGTGGCGCTCGACGCCTTCGGCCCGGTGACCGACAATGCCGGCGGCATCGCCGAGATGGCGCATCTGCCGCCGGAAGTCCGCAAGTCCACCGACGCACTGGATGCCGTGGGCAATACGACCAAGGCGGTGACCAAGGGCTATGCGATCGGCTCGGCCGGGCTCGGGGCGCTGGTGCTGTTCGCAGCCTATGCCAACGACCTGAAATATTTCGCCGCCAATGGCGACAAATATCCCTACTACGGCGATGTCGGCGTGATCTCCTTCGATCTCTCCAACCCCTATGTCGTCGCCGGACTGATCTTCGGCGGCATGATCCCCTATCTCTTCGGCGGGATCGCCATGACGGCGGTCGGCCGGGCGGCAGGCTCGGTGGTAGAGGAGGTGCGCCGGCAGTTTCGCGAAAAGCCGGGCATCATGGCCGGCACCGACAAGCCCGATTACGGCCGGGCGGTGGATATGCTGACCAAAGCGGCGATCCGCGAGATGATCGTGCCGTCGCTGCTGCCGGTTCTCGCACCCGTGGTCGTTTATTTCGGCGTGCTCGCTATCTCGGGCTCCAAGGCCTCGGCCTTCGCCGCCCTCGGCGCGTCGCTGCTGGGCGTCATCGTCAACGGGCTCTTCGTCGCGATCTCGATGACATCGGGTGGCGGCGCCTGGGACAATGCCAAGAAGAGCTTCGAGGATGGCTTCGTCGACAAGGACGGGCAACGCCACCTCAAGGGTTCGGACGCCCACAAGGCCTCCGTCACCGGCGATACGGTAGGCGATCCCTACAAGGACACTGCCGGCCCGGCCGTGAACCCGGCGATCAAGATCACCAATATCGTGGCGCTTCTACTGCTCGCCGTTCTCGCCTGACACGGTTTCCGGTCGATCGGACCGAAACCCTATGAGCAGCGTAAAGGCAAAAAGAAACCCGCAGTGCCCTCGGCGCTGCGGGTCTTATCGTGTCGTCCCCTCGGTCTGTCGACGGGAAACGAGATGAAGCTCAGAGGCCGCCGCTGTTGCCGCTGCCCGACAGAACGGAACGTGCCATGCCCTTGCCGATGCCGTTGCCGGTCAGAAGCTGGCTGAGGAAGGTGAGTTCCTTGCCGCCTGTCGGCGTGGTGCGGGAGATCATGTCGAACACCTTGCCGTCCTGCTGCGTGTAGTGCGCGAGCTGGGATACGGTGCCGTCCTTGTCGAAGTAGACGGCGAGAATGCTCTGGTCGATCAGCTTCGGCTTCATGAAGGCGACCGGGCGGCGGCGCTTCTGCGAGATGTAGTAGAACACCTCGTTGTCGAAGGTCGCGGTGGTCGAGGGCGTGCCGAGCGAAAGCAGCACCTGCTCGCGGCTGGAGCCGACAGGCACAAGCGCCAGCGTCTCCTGATCCACCACATAGCCCTGGTTATAGGTCTGCGACACGGTGAACAGGTCGCCAGAACTCTGGCAGCCGGCCAGAAGGCCCGCGCAGAGGGTGACGGCGAGGCCCGCCCGGTTTAGAAACTGCATGTCGGACTTGAAAAAACGTCTCGTCAACGACATCTCCCTTGAAGATACGCCGGCAGATGCGCCATTGCTTTTCGTGCCTGCTTCGGTAAACCAGCTTCCGCGATCATGCAACAACACGATGCGCGTGCCCCCGGTCTTTCAGAGTGTTTGAAGCGGGGAAAGTTGGGCTTAATGATGTTTTTCGGCCTGTTCGGCAAAAAAAACGGCAATGCCGCGATCGTCGCCCGTCAGTATGACCATCTGACGGCCGCAGCGCGCCAGCCTGTGCTCTATGAAAGCATGGATGTGCCCGATACCGTCATGGGACGGTTCGAAATGGTCTCGGCCGTGCTGATTCTCTACTTCCGCCGCACACGGGCCTCCGCCCGGGCAGGGCAGGAGATCGCGCAGGAGATCGTGGATGCCTTCTTCGAGGACGTCGATCACTCGATCCGCGAACTCGGCGTCGGCGATGTCAGCGTGCCCAAGCGCATGAAAAAGCTGGCCTCCATGTTCTATGGCCGGCTGGAGAGCTATTCCGCAGCGCTGGACCAGGCCGACCAGCCGGCGCTGGAGGCAGCACTTCGGCGCAATTTTCATCCCAAGGCCGAGGGGTCGGCGCCCTCGATGGCAGCCCTTGCCGCCTATATGATGTCGGCCGAGGCTGTGCTGACCGCAACCGGCGAGGATCAGGTCGAGACGGGAGTGTTGGCGATCCCCACGCCTGAGGCTCTGCCGATGCCGGAAACCTTGACTGCAGACGACGCTCGACAAAGGAATGACCTGTGAAGCCCGATGAAATCTCCGCCTATTCCCATCCGGTCAAGGTCAGCACCCTTTCTGCCAGCCTGACGAACCTGCGTCTCGAGGCCGACGCGCAGGCGCTGGAAGCACTGGCGCGCCAGTGGAACGTGACGGAGGTCCGCAGCCTCAAGGCCGACCTGCAGATTGCCCGATGGAAGAAGGACGGGGTACGGGTGAAGGGCCGTGTGATGGCGGATCTGGTGCAGGAATGCGTGGTGACGCTGGAGCCGGTGGAAAGCCACATCGACGAACCGGTGGAAGCAACCTACGTGCCGGACGGATCGAAGCTCGCCCGCGCGCTGACCGTCGAGACTGCCGAGACGGTGGTCGATCCCGATGGTCCGGATGCGCCCGATATCTTCGTCGGCGACACGATCGACATCGGCCAGACGGTGGCCGAGCATGCGGCGATGGCGATCGATCCCTATCCGAAAAAGGCGGGTGCCGCCTTTCCGGGCCACATCGAAAGCACCGAGAAGGACGACAAGCGCCCCAACCCATTTGCCGCCCTGAAGGACTGGAAGAAAGACTGAAAGCGAGAGCGAATTGCGCCTGTTCATAGGTTTTTCAGGTATGACTTATGAAAAAACAGGCATTTTGGCGGAAAACTGGCCGCCCGAACTGCGGGATCGGCTCGCATTCCCCGGCGTGAACGGTTAAGGACCACTTCGTGTCGCCATGCGCGATCGCTAGCGCGATCTGGCGCGGGCGGGCAGGCGGGTACGAAACGGACAGCAGGATAGGAAACACGTGGTCAGAATTTCCCTCGATCTGATGGGCGGCGATCATGGTCCGCAGGTCATCATCCCCGGCGCCGCCAAGGCGCTCGAGCGGCATCCCGACATCCGATTCGTGCTCTATGGTCTGGAGGCAGACTGCCTGCCGATCCTGGAGAAGTATCCGAAGGTCAAGGCGGCAAGCACGTTCCACCCCTGCGAGATCGCCATCGCCATGGACGAGAAGCCGAGCCAGGCGCTGCGCCGTGGCCGCGGCAAGGCGTCCATGTGGCAGGCGATCGATGCGATCAACCGAAACGAGGCCGACGTCGTCGTCTCCGCCGGCAATACCGGCGCGCTGATGGCCATGTCCGTCTTCTGCCTGCGCACCATGTCCGGCATCCAGCGCCCGGCGATCGCGGCGATCTGGCCGACGCTCAAGGGAGAGAGCATCGTGCTCGATGTCGGCGCGACGATCGGTGCGGACGCCCAGCAGCTGATGGATTTCGCCCTGATGGGCGGCGCGATGGCGCGGGCACTCTTCGAGATGGACCGTCCGACCGTCGGTTTGCTGAATGTTGGCGTCGAGGAGATGAAGGGTCAGGAGGACGTCAAGGAAGCCGGCCGGCTCATCCGCGAGGCCAATCTCGACGGCATCGACTATTTCGGCTTCGTGGAAGGCGACGATATCGGGCGCGGCACCGTGGATGTCGTTGTCACCGAAGGCTTTTCCGGCAATATCGCGCTGAAGGCGGCCGAAGGCACCGCCCGCCAGATCGCGGAATATCTGCGCGCGGCCATGTCCCGTACTCTTTTGGCCAAGATCGGCTATATACTGGCGAAAGGCGCCTTCGACCGTCTGCGCGAGAAGATGGACCCGCGCAAGGTCAATGGCGGCGTCTTCCTCGGCCTCAACGGTGTGGTGATCAAGAGCCATGGCGGCGCGGATGCCGAAGGTTTTGCAGCAGCGATCGATGTCGGCTACGACATGGTCCGCAACGGTTTGAAAGCCAAGATCGAGACCGACTTGGACAAATACCGCGCGACCCGGGTCCCCGAGGGGACGCCGACGGGTGCCGGTGGTGAGGTTTGACAAAGACATGATCCGTTCTGTGGTTCGCGGGTTCGGGGCAGCGCTTCCGAAACAAGTGGTGACCAATCGTGACCTGGAGGCGAGGGTCGACACGACCGACGAGTGGATCGTGCAGCGAACCGGCATCCGTCAGCGCTACATCGCCGGGGAAGGCGAAACGACGGCATCGCTCGGCGAAGCCGCCGCACGCGCAGCTCTCGACCGCGCGGGCCTGACGCCGGCGGACATCGACGTCATCATTCTCGCGACCTCGACGCCGGACAACACGTTTCCGGCCAGCGCCGTCAATATCCAGGCGCGGCTCGGCATGCATCACGGTGCCGCCTTCGACATACAGGCGGTGTGTTCCGGCTTCGTCTATGCCATGGCCACGGCCGACGCCTATATTCGCGGGGGACTTGCGCGCCGTATCCTCGTCATCGGTGCGGAGACCTTCTCCCGGATCATCGACTGGAACGACCGCACCACCTGCGTGCTCTTCGGCGACGGTGCCGGCGCAGTGGTGCTGGAGGCCGGGGAGGGCGACGGCACGATCGCGGATCGCGGTATCCTGACCGCTCACCTGCGCTCCGATGGCGCCCACCGCGAAAAGCTCTATGTCGACGGCGGTCCGTCCTCCACCGGCACGGTCGGCCATCTGCGCATGGAAGGCCGCGAGGTCTTCAAGCATGCCGTCGGCATGATTACCGACGTGATCGAGCAGGCCTTCGACGCGACGGGCACCACGGCCGACGACATTGACTGGCTGGTGCCCCACCAGGCCAACCGCCGCATCATCGACGGCTCGGCCAAGAAGCTCGGCATCCCCCCGGAAAAGGTCGTCATCACCGTCGACCTCCACGGCAACACGTCCGCGGCTTCCATTCCGCTGGCGCTGAACGAAGCCGCCTCCGACGGACGCATCAAGACGGGCGATCTCGTTCTGCTCGAAGCCATGGGCGGCGGTTTCACCTGGGGCTCCGTCCTCATTCGCTGGTAGAGGAAAAGCGAGCGGGCGCTGGTAGATGAAAAGCGTTGGGAATGAAGGCCTTGACCCACGTGGTCAACGGCAATACTCTTCCCGTCAATCGATATTCCAGAACATCGGTGGGGGATCATGAGCGGTAAAACGGTAACGAGAGCAGACCTCGCAGAGGCTGTTTTTCGCAAGGTCGGCCTGTCGCGTACTGAATCCGCCGAGCTGGTCGAGACGGTCATCGACGAGATCTGCAACGCCATCGTTCGCGGGGAAAGCGTCAAGCTGTCCTCGTTCGCCACCTTTCAGGTGCGCGACAAGAACGAGCGCATCGGCCGCAACCCGAAAACGGGCGAGGAGGTGCCTATCTCGCCGCGCCGAGTGATGACCTTCAAGGCATCCAATGTGCTCAAGCAGCGCGTGCTCAAGGCGCATCTGGCCCGCAAGGCCAAGCAGAAGCCGGCCGCACCGGCACCTTGACGGCGAACCGTGCCGGCGGTTTTCGCGGCACCGAAAGGACGTATCCGTTTTTTCCGGTTGAAAACCCTCGCCTAAGCCGTTGAAAGACGGCCCGATTGTGCGATCATGGCCCCTAGAGCGGATCGCTGTCCCGAATCGGGACGCGGCGGCACCCGGCCACGGCTTTCAAGGCTCGTGGCGCACCTGGCGTGATTGAGGACGATATGGACAAGAGCCCGGATGCGTTTCGCACGATCAGCGAAGTCGCCGACGATCTCGACCTGCCGCAGCACGTGCTGCGCTTCTGGGAGACGCGGTTCATCCAGATCAAGCCCATGAAGCGGGGCGGGGGCCGACGGTATTACCGGCCCGAGGATGTGGACCTGCTGAAGGGCATCCGCCACCTGCTCTACGACCACGGCTACACCATCAAGGGCGTGCAGAAGCTCCTGAAGATGAACGGCAACAAGTTCGTGGCGGCCATCGCCAGCGGCGACCTTGCCACTGTCGAGGCACTGGCTGCAGCCAGCAACGATGAAGCGCCGTCGCAGCAGCAGCCCAAAGTCGGCATGCCCGACGACGACCAGATCGTCGGCCGCGCGAAACTCCCCACCAGCCGCCGCTTTTTCTCCTTCGGCAACGGCACCGACGACATGCCCGAAGTCTCCGTCGGCAAGACCTCCGTTAACAAGGAAGACCGGGCGCTGTTACAAGAGGCGCTGTACGACCTTCTGGAGTGCAAGCGGCTGCTGGATCAGGTGCGGTAACGATGCCGCCACCGGCAATGTCGCATGGTGTATCGAAGGGTGCAGCGAGGGACGATAGCGCGGATGCGCTGCGTCCCATGCGACAGGGTGTTTTTGCATCAGGCTTCGCGCGATCCGGACACCAGCGAACGATGCTCCGGTAGAATGCCTGCCGGAACCTCAAGGTGACCCTAACTCGACCGTGAGCGTCGGCTCGTATACTGGCGCCGTCTGGAGCGGTCGGCCATGGGAGCGAGACTGGCGGTTGGAACGACCGCGTACAAGGCCGACGATGCGAGCGTGCCGACGATCCGTCATATGAGCGTGAATCCATGTAGTGAAGAGTTCCACAGACATTCCGCATGGTGCGGTTGCCGACACTTGCCCGCCAGCGGCCCGAAAAGAGCCGGTCGGGCGGAACAGCTTGCCGTTGGCGCGGTTAAACGGGCCTCAATACCGACAACGTTGCCGGTAAACAGAGGAGAAGAGAGCAATGGTAAAGACCTATTTAACGGCCGCACTGGTCGCCCTGAGCCTGGCCGGAACCGCCGTCGCACAGACCGGCACGAGCACGTCCGGCGCCGCGAACGGGGCTGCGCCCATGACGGGCGACCAGCCGACCACGAGTGGCAGCGGCGATGCGTCCGGCGCGGGGACTGCTGGCGCGACCGGCACCGGCAACGCCACGATGAACAACGACGCGGCACCGATGACCGGCGATCAGCCCACGACGAGCGGTGGCAGCGGGACAACTGGATCGACATCGGGCACAGGTGCGATGAGTACCGGAACAGAGGCTCCGCCGGCCTCCACGGCGCCGATGACGGGAGACCAGCCATGCCCGGCCGGTGCAACGACGACAGCTTCCGGCGCGAAGTGCACCACGCCGTAACGAGCGCTCACCGCTCTACGGACTTCGGCGCCCCGGGACTGGCACAAGGTCACCCCGGGGCTGCTGTCATGGAGGCTGCACAGTTCACGCGTAGAAAAGTTTCCGTCAGCGACATAGACGCCGTGACAGGAAAAGTGCTTCTGGAAATCCGGGAGTTGCAAAGACCTGTTCGCCCATGTCTGAGCCGGGGGGTGTGAATACAGCGATAATGACGGTATTATGCTGAAAAATAGTGTGTCCGCCCGCCCGGATTCCACGACAGGCAGACTCCACACCCAAGCACCCGATTGTCATAATATGGAAAAGCCAAGAGGATCTGGCCACGACCCGGTATAGGGCACGAGCTCTGGGGGAGCTCGATTCAACCAATCGAATGGCTGATCTAAATGGTCGGAATGGCCGGATTCGAACCGACGACCCCTTGACCCCCAGTCAAGTGCGCTACCGGGCTGCGCTACATTCCGTTCCGAGGGAAGGCCTATATTCTCAGGCTTGAAGGTGCAAGGAGAAAATAGGCCGGGCTTGAGAAAATGGTGGATTGGGGCTCGGCTCTCTGGAGTTTCCGGCTCCGATGTCGAGATGCCCACGGGCAAGAGGGGCCGGTCGCGCTATTGTGATGGTCTTGGCGGCGATCGACATATTGTTTCGCTTCCTTCGCGTTCTAACTTCCGTACTACGGAAGGAGACATCCATGAAGAAACTTATCATTGCATTCGTGTCGCTCGTCACCGCATTTTCCGGCATCGGGCCAGTGAACGCCATGCCGTTGGCGAAAACAGAGCCGGTTCAGACGAGAACGGACGTCCAGCAGGTTCGCGATCGTGTTATCATCCGCCGCCACCACGGGCGTGGGAATTGGAACCGTGACCGTGGCCATTGGCGGGGTGATCGTGCGTTTCGCACGCTGAACGGCCACCGCGATTGGCGGGGAAACCGCGGCTACCGCTATGATCGCCGTTACCGTGACCGCTACTATCGCAATGGCTATTACCGGGATCGCGGCGTTGGACTTGCGCTAGGCGGCCTTGCTGCCGGTGCGATCATCGGCGGTGCGCTCAACTCGCAGCCGCGTTACGTCCGTCCCGGCTATACACGTGCTTATGGCGGCAACTCGCACGTCGCATGGTGCCAGGCACGCTATCGGTCGTATCGCGCCTATGACAATAGCTACCAGCCCTATAATGGCCCACGCCGTCTGTGCAACTCGCCCTATTAAGACTAACGGAGAGCTGGAACGAGCTATCCGACAAAACAGCAAACGCCTGCCGCATGTACGGCAGGCGTTTTGCGTTTCCGGAAGGCAAAAAGGTCGGCGACGTCTAGGCGAAGAGGCGGCCATTGGGCCACCCGCAGCGTCAGCGACGGGTGCCGAGCATCTTGTAGACGGCTTCCGTCTTGTCGATCATGACATCGAGGGCGAAGCGGGCGCGGGCATGATCGGCGGCAGCGCGGAAGGCCTGGTATTTGGCGGGCTCGGCGAGCGTTATCATCGCGCTGGCGAGCTTTGTGGAGTCGCCGTCATTGGGAACGATGATGCCGGTCGCACCTTCCTCCACCGCCGTCGTCGCACCGCCCACGGCGGTGGAGATGATCGGCCGGCCGGCAGCGGCGGCCTCGAGCATGACATAGGACATGGCCTCGTAGCGGCTTGGCATGACGAGGCAGTCGAAAGCGGGGATGGCCTGCGGGCCTGAGAAGGCGGATGTGAGGTGGATGCGGCTTTGCAGGCCGCTCGCGGCGATGGCTGCACGCACCGGCGCATCCTGTTCGCCAAAGCCGATCATGATGAGATGGGCTTCCGGCAGCTTTGCCGCCGCGTGACGGAAGGCTTCGATGAGGCGCTCGGGCGCCTTCTGGTGCGACAGCCGGCCGACGAAGCCGAAGACGAAGGTTTCCGGCGTGATGCCGAAGCTCGCTCGCACCGTCATCGCCATGTCTTTCACGGGCTGCGAAACGCCGTTGACGATCACCGACATCCGGTTCTCTGGAATGCCGAGCGCGACGGCATGGCGATACTCGTCCTCCGAGACGCAGATGAGGTGATCGGTGAGGAAACGGCCGAGAAAGGTCTCGACCGAGCCGAACAACTTGCGGCCGCTGGAGCCGAGCGTCGGATCCATCGTGCGGAAGGCATGCGGCGTGTAGATGCGCGGCACGTGCCGGCCGGGGAGGCGCAGGCGCGCGAGCGCTCCGGCCTTGGAGCTGTGGCCATGGACGATATCGAAACCGCCGCGGGAGATGATTCGGTTGAGCTTCTTCCACGAGGCGATATCGGCGCGGCCGGGCGAACGGGTCATCTCGACCTTGTGGATGGCGGGAAGGCCGAGCGACTTCAGTTCGCGCACGAAGCTTTCCTCGGCGCGAAGCGGTGAGAAGACCGCTTCGACACGGTGCCCGCGCCGCGACAGCCCGTGGCAGAGATCGAGGAAGTGGCGGCCCGAGCCGCCGCCGGACGGCTCCAGCACCTGTAGGATCGACAGCGAGGCGCGATCCGCGTCGGTCTCCGGCAGTCCGGCAGGACCGGTCGCTGGCGTTGCCGATCCCTCTGGCCTCTCGGTCGCCGGCCTATGGGTCGCCTGCATGTCGATAGCCTTCGTTTCCGTCGTCGAGGTCGGGATGGTCATGAGGTTCGATCGCGGTGGCATGTCAGGCCGCTGCGCCTTCTGAAGTCGTCTTGTGCGGACCCTGTGCCCGCGACCGTCTGCTGTAGCGGTATTCGAGCGCACCGCAACCCCAGATGATGCCGAGAAGCAGGAAGAAATGGCGCCAGTGATCCGTATCGATCACATTTCCAATACCGACATGCCCGAGCAGCACGATCCAGGCAATCATCATATAGGGTTGCCACGGCCGTTCCAGCAGCATGAAGCGGAAACCGATGGAAAGCGTCCAGACGATCAGTGTCACATAGGAGACGAAGCCGAGCCAGCCATAGGAGGTCAGGGTCTTCAGCCAGATATTGTGCTCATCCTCCGGAAAGATTTTGGAAAACATCATAGGTCCGATACCGAGCGGCTTTTCCATGGACATCAGGAAGCCGATGCGGTGGCGCTCGAAGCGACCGAGATGGCCGCCATCATAATCCTGGACGAGCTGCGTGCGGTTGGAAAACAGGTCGGCGACCTGCGGGATCTGCAGCGCCACCACCAGCGACGTCACCATGAGGATGACGCCGCCGAGCGCGATGACGAAGATCTTCAGGCGGAAGGCACCGGTCCGCTCCTTCAGCAGCATGATGAAGACGAGCATGCAGGCGGAGAAGAGATAAAGCGCCCAGGCGGCACGCGAGAAGGACAGGAACAGGCCGAACGCCATGATGAGAATGCCGACCGCACGCAGCGGCAGGTCGATCATCCGGCCCTTCAGCACCCCGTGAATGAGAAAGAGCGACGGGGCGACGAGGAAGGGACCGAAGACGTTCGGGTCCTGAAAAGCGCCCATGGCGCGGTCGTATCGGGTGAAGGCCTCGCCGCCGGGGATGGCGCCGAAATAACCGAGGATGCCGAGCGTGGCCGTGCCGACGCCAGCGGCGACCCAGGCCCGGAACATCAGCTTCAGCCGCTCATGGCGGGCCTCGATGATGGCGGCGTAGAAGATCGAGGTGATCGCGAGGAAGCCCGAGATCGCCATGTACATCGGCGCGACGTCGAGATCGTCCATGACCGTCAGCGACATGAGGCCGCCCGTCATGAAAAGCACCAGAAGCGTGAAGAGCGGCGCCGTGGAGCGCGAGATGCGCAGGCCGCAGAACGCCCAGACCCCGATGAGGCCGGCAACGAAGAGCTCGTGCGGCGCGGGTTCGACGATGACGAAGCCCTGGAGAAATACGCCGAACGCAACCGCCGCCGAGCCGATGAGCCCGAACGCGGCCAGCTGCGGCCGGAACACACCGACAGGGGCGGCGATCGCGCTCAATATGCGTTTTCCGTGTTGAGAAGGCGGATGGGCGTGAGGAACAGGATTTTCAGATCGAACCAGAGCGACCAGTTCTCGATGTAGTGCAGGTCGAAGGCGGTGCGGAAGCGGATCTTCTCGTCATTGTCGATCTCGCCGCGCCAGCCGTTGATCTGCGCCCAGCCGGTGACGCCGGGCTTCACGCGGTGGCGCGCGAAGTAGCCTTCGACGACATCGCTATAGTTCCGGTCGGCCGTCTGCGCGGCGACGGCGTGGGGGCGGGGGCCGACAAGCGACAACTGTCCGCGCAGCACGTTGAAGATCTGCGGAAGCTCGTCGATGGAGGACTTGCGCAGGAAGCGGCCGACGGGGGTGACGCGCGGGTCGCCCTTGGTCACGGCGTTGCGAGCGCTGGGGTCGCTCATATCGGTGTACATGGAGCGGAACTTGTAGACCTCGATCTGCTCGTTGTTGAAGCCGTGGCGCATCTGCTTGAAGATGATCGGGCCGGGGGAACTCAGCTTGACGGCGAGGGCCGCGCCGATGAAAACCGGCCACAGGAGCACGAGCGCGACGATGCTGAAGACGACGTCGAAGATGCGCTTGGCAACAGAGTCCCAGTCGGCGATCGGCTTGTCGAAGATGTCGAGCATCGGCACCTGGCCGACATGGGAGTAGCTGCGCGGGCGGAAGCGGAGGTTGGCGGCATGGGCGGCCAACCGGATGTCCACGGGCAGGATCCAGAGCTTCTTCAGAAGTTCGAGAATACGGCGCTCGGCCGACAGCGGCAGTGCGATGATCAGCATGTCGATGCGGGCGAGGCGGGCGAAATCAATGAGTTCGGCAAAGGTGCCGAGCTTGGGATATCCGGCGATGATGTTGGGCGAGCGGCGCTCGTCGCGGTCGTCGAAGATGCCGCAGATGCGGATGTCGTTATCCGTCTGCTGCTCGAGGACGCGGATGAGGTCCTTGGCCGGCTGGCCGCCGCCGACGATGACGACGCGGCGTTCCATCATGCCGTTGCGCGCCCAGCGCCGGATGGAGAAGGCGATGACGGCCCGCTCGATCAGGAGAAAGGTCGTGCCGGCGAGAAACCAGATGCCGAAGGACAGGCGGGAATAGGCGTCGCCGGTCTTCAAGAAGAACATGACGATGGTGATGACGCCGAAACCGAGGGTCCAGGCGCCCAGCAGACGCGGCAGGGCACGCGGTACCGAGCGCAGGATGGGGATCTGGTAGCCGTCCGAAAACTGCAGGAAGACGACCGTCAGCGCCGAACTGGCGGCAAGCATGACGCAATATTCGACCCAGCGGCCGAACTCCGGTGCCACGTAGAGGCTGTTGATGATGTAGCCGATGATAAAGAGGGCTGCGAATTCGAAGAGACGCAGACAGCCGAGCACCATGGTGGGCGAGTAGGTGTCGGTGCGGAACTGCGCCGCGATCCGCCGCGCCAGCGGGTTCAGCTCCTTGCGCGGCTCGACCGGGCGCACCTCGTCGCGCGAGATCGTCCGGATTTCAGAGATCTGCCGTCGCAAAGCCTCTGGGTCGAAGGTTTCCGGCTTCTCGATCTGGTTCATGATGCTGCCCATCCTGCCGTTGGCTCGGAAAGACTTAGCAGGGAGGACCTAAGAAACGTTTACGGCAGCGACTGCAATGCGACCCGTTCTAAAATGGGTTAAGGGAAATAACCGCGTCAGTTCAACAGGGTGCAGTGAGACGCCGTACGACATCGCCGGTGTTGCAGAACGGTCGTTCCGACATGCAGGCTCAGCCGCCGGCGTCGTTCGCCAGTCGCCGGTAGAGCTGCATCATTGACGCGGCCATCGTCGACGAGGAGAAGGTCGCCCTGAAGGCTTCCGGATCCGGCATGGTGCGGGTCGCCCAGCCGTCTTCCGTCAGGGCGCGGTGCATGATGCCGGCTAGCGACTGCGCATCGTTGGGTTCGGCCAGGGCTGCGCTGTCGGCCCCGAGGATCTCCGGCATTCCCCCGACACGCGCGGCGATGACGGGTCGGCCGGCCGCAACGGCCTCAAGCACGATATAGGGCATCGACTCCGCTCGCGAGGGCACCACCACGAAGCGCGCTCTGGAGAAAGCCTCCCGGGCCGGCATCGCAGGCGCCATACCGATCCGCTGTCCGAGCCCGCGATGGAGTTTCATGCGCAGGTAGTCTTCCTGCTGTGGCCCGTCGCCGATCATCATGGCGCTCAAGGGTCTGCCCGCAAGGCGCTCCGTGCGTCCCAGCGCATCGATGAAGATGTCGGGACCCTTCATGTCGCGCAGCATGCCGATATAGAGGAAATCGACGGCATCCTGCCCTGGCTCGACGGGAACGAACTCGGCATCCTCGACGCCGTTGTAGATCGTCACGGCCGGCGGGCGAGGCTGGCCGACCTTTGCCTCATAGGTGCGCCGCTCGAAGTCGCAGACGAAGACGAGTGCGTCCGTCGCGTGCTCCTGAAAGCGCTCGAGCGCGAGAATGCCCTTTCCCCTCAGGGTCTTGCGATCGTAGTGAAGGCTGCCGCCATGGGGCGAGTAGAGACGCGCGACGCGGGACCCGTTGATCCGCAAGACGGTGCCGATCATGCGGGCAAGGGCACCGCCCTTGGCACCATGGCCGTGAAGGATATCGGGCCGGAGTTGGCGCAGTTCCTTGTAGCTCGCCCAGAGCGCCCTGGCGTCCGAAGGACCGATGGAGCGCCGAATCGGCAGGCGCACGAGCCCGAGAGCCAGATGGGGCCGGATCTCCTCGAAGAGGCGTTCCTCGTGTGCGCCGCCCGTGGAGCTGTCGCAGAGAATGCCGACATGATGGCCTTCGGCTGCGTGGGCGGCCGCGAGATCGCGCACATGCCGGAAGATGCCGCCGACCGGCGAGCGGAAGCAATGAATGATCCGGAGGGGCCTTCCTTGCGATGGCGGCTCGATGGGCTGTGTCGTTGACGGCATAGGCTCAGAACAGTCGCTCACGAACATAGACGGTGTCGCCCGCCATGATCGGATCGGAAATCGAGACGCGGCCGGTGATGATGCGGCCATTGATCTTGCGGGTGACATCGACCGTCCGCTGGTTGGCGCGCGGCGAGAAGCCGCCGGCGACCGCGATAGCGTTCTGCACCGTCATGCCGGGCACGTAGGAATACTGACCCGACTGCCCGACCTCGCCCATGATGAAAACGGAACGATAGCGATCGACCTCGATCGTCACGTCGGGGTCGCGCAGATAACCGGCGCGCAGCTTCTGCGCGATCATGGTCTCCATCTCGCTCAGCGTATGGCCGCGCGAGGGGACCGAGCCGATGAGCGGGAAGGCGACGTAGCCGGCCTGATCGACGGTGTAGGAACCGGTGAGACCTGCCTGCTCGAAGACGCTGATGCGCAGACGGTCGCCGCTATCCAGCCGGTAGGGCTGAATGGTGGCTTCGCTGAAGGCGCGGGGCGCGGGCTCGTAGCTGCTGCACCCTGCCATCGTGATCGACAGCAGGGCGATACCCAAAGCCAGACCTGACTTCAATCGTGCGAAGGTCATGCGATTCTCGCGTTTCAAGGACGAACGTGATCTTGTTATCGATCCGTTAGGGTTAACAGCCGGTAAAGGAACCGATAGGTCGGTGCAAATCGGAGATCGCTAAAATAGTATATGGAAGACTTATGCCACCCACGCGTTAACGCTCGGGTTACCATCTTTCTTTACCCTGTGCGGCAACAATGCTCGTGTGCAGGTGCGTGGATGTCAGGCTTTAGCGACCGTCAACAGGACGTGGATATCGACCTCGGAGGTCTGTTCCGTGCGATCTGGCGTCGCCGGACGCGGGTACTCCTGACCACGGTGGCCGTGGCCGCACTTGCTTTCACCGCAGCGCACATGATCTCGCCCCGCTACGACAGCGAGGCGCGGCTGCTGATCGAGCCGCGCGAGCCGGAATTCAGCTCGATGACACTGCAACCTTCCGCCGCCAGCGCCACATCCTTCGACGAGCCGGGTATTTCGAGCGAGGTCCAACTGCTGCGGTCTGTGGACCTGATCAAGCAGGTGGCGCGCAACATGCGGCTGCACGAGTTGAAGGAGTTTGACCCGACCGCCGACCCGTCCGCCATCTCCGATATCCTCGTGATGCTCGGCCTCAAGCGCAATCCGCTCGATATGCCGCCGGAAGAACGGGTGCTGAAGGAGTTTCAGGAAAAGCTGCAGGTCTATCAGGTCGAGAAATCGCGGGTCATCGGCATCCAGTTTACCTCGAAGGATAGTGCGCTTGCCGCCGCCATTCCCAACGAGATGGCGAAGATTTATCTCTCGCTCAAGGCCGGCGCGAAGCTCGATTCCAACACGGAGGCGAGCCGCTGGTTGGAGCCCGAGATCGCCAACCTGCGGGAGAAGGTGCGGGCCGCGGAAGCGAAGATCGCCGAATACCGCTCCAGTTCCGATCTGCTGCCCTCCGGTGACAGCGGCACCTTTGCCACGCGCGAGCTCACTGATATCTCGACGGAACTCGCCCGCGTGCGCGGTGACCGGGCGACGGCCGAGGCGCGGGCAGAGAACGTGCGCGCTGCATTGTCCAGCGGCCGCGGCGCCGAGACCCTGAACGAGGTCGTGGGCTCCGCGATGATTCAGCGCCTGAAGGAGTCCGAATCACAGATCCAGAACCAAATGGCCGACCTGTCGACCACGCTGCTCGACGGCCATCCCCGAATCAAGGCTCTGCGCTCTCAGCTGACGGGCATCCGCGCGCAGATCCGCGAGGAAACGCAGAAGATTTTGGCAAGCCTCGAAAACGAGGCGAAGGTCGGCGAACTGCGCGAGCGCCAGCTGACCCAGCAGATGAACACGCTCAAGGCTTCTTCCGCCAAGGCCGGCGAAGACGAGGTCGGCCTGCGCGCGCTGGAACGCGAGGCCGCGGCCCAGCGCCAGCTTCTGGAAACATACCTGTCGCGCTACCGCGAGGCGAGCTCCCGCACCGGCGCCAGCGCTGCGCCGGCCGATGCGCGCGTGATCTCCAGCGCCGTCGAACCGACGGAAGCGAGCTTCCCGAAGATCCTGCCGATCACCATCGTCGCGGCAATGGCGGCCTTTCTCCTGAGCTGCGTCGTCATCATGTTGCAGGAGCTTTTCAGCGGCCGCGCCCTGCGCCCGGTCGGCGGACCCGCCGCGGTGCCGGTCGCGGTCTCCGCGCAACCCATGCCGCCTGTGCCGCCGAACACGCCGGAACCGCGGACGAAGCGCGGCTGGAGCTTTCGGCGGGATGCCGCGATCGTCGGGAGTGCGCGCGGGACGGTGCAGCACACGGTCGCCCGCGACGTTCCCACTGTCGCCTCCTCCTCCGCATCTTCCTCAGATGTTCGGGAACAGGAATTGGCGACCGATGTGCCAATCGACGGCTTCTTCGTGGAGAACGTGGCGGCCGCATTGATCGTCGATCGCGTACCGCTCGCCTTCATCGTATCCCCGACGGGCGATACCGGTTCCCGTCAGACGGTGGCGCTGGCGCGGATGGTCTCGGAGGAGGGGCGGCGCGTCGTGCTGGTCGATCTTACCGCGTCCGGCTGCCCGACGGCCTGGATGGCGATGTCCGCAAACCTGCCCGGAATCACCAATCTGCTCGCCGACGAGATTGCCTTTTCCGATGCGCTCCATGCGGACCGCGGCTCGGACGCGCATATCGTTCCGCGCGGCGATGCCGACCCGGCGGTGGCCATACAGGCGATCGACCGTCTCCAGATCGTCATCGAAGCCCTGACGGATGCCTACGACCTCGTGCTGGTCGAATGTGCAGACGCGGACGCGGAAGCGGTGTCGCGTCTCGCGCGCGCCCATGATGTCGAGATCATCTTTTCGGTGCCCGAGGTTTCCGCCGAGGACATCGTCGAGATCATCACGGAATTTGCGGAAGCCGGCTACGACCACATCCACATCATGGATGCGCAGCTTGCCGATCAGCCCCTGCCGGAGCCCGACCGCCGCGCCGCGTAAGGCGCATTCAGTCCCCGTCGATGTCTGCCGATACCGACGCCGTCTTGCCCTGATGCTTCTGGCGGAACCGCTGGACGGCGCAATAGATCTGGCGGTTCGACTTGATGGCACGCTTGGCGCGCACGATCAGCCGGTGGACGCCGGCCGCGACCCGGCCGCGAAGCGTGAGGGGCAGGATGATATCGTATTGCGCCGTTTCGACCGTGCACCAGGAACGCTTGTAGGGCTGGTCGCCGATTCCGAAATCGAACAGGCGGACGCCTTCGCCGCAGGCCCGCTCGATGATCCTGTAAAACAGGAGTTCGCCCGGGCTCGCATCTGCGGCCAGCGTCTCGTCGATCGACCCGAACTGGCAGATCATGTGGTCGCCCTTGCGCGATACGCCGGCGATGGCCACGATGCGGGTGTCGGCTTCGCTGCGAAGGCGCAGCGCGTGCAGCGCCAGCGGGCGGCTTTCGGCCGTTCCGTCATGGGAAATCGCCGCGCGCAAGAAGGCCTGCGTCGGCGCGTCCCGAAAGACGTTCGGCAACCCCAGAGTCTCGAACCGTGCGGCCTTCTGGGCCAGGAACACGTCAAGAATCGCGCGACGCTCGTCGAGGCCTTCGGCGATGATGTAGTCATAGCCGCCATAGGTCTCCATGCGCCGCTCGGACACGCGGAACTTCTTGCGGCGGCGCTTGGCGTTGAGCTGCGCGAGCGTGGCTGCGAAATCCGGCAGCAGTGGCAACTGGTAGGAGGCATTCTGGTTGCGGATGGAGGGCAGGGAAGCGAGCGCATGGGGCTGGCCCCGCCATTCCAGGGGAATCTTCTCCAGCGTGACGATGTCGGCGACATGGGCAAGCTTGGTGACGAGTTCCTGCCGGACCCATTCCGCCAGTGTCTCGCGCGGCAGGCCGCCCAGGTCCTCGGCGAAGATGCCAGTGTTGATATTGCTGTGCGGCGCGCCGATGAAGCGGGCCGTGCGGAACAGCCCGTTGCGCACCAGCTCGAGCGGCAGGATGAAGATGGTGCGATCGCCAAGCCAGCCGCGCAGCAGAAGCGGCCGCTCGACATGCGTCGCCACCCAGCTTGCGCACCAGTCGAAGCTCTGGTGCAGCGAAACGGTATTGGAGGCCTCCAGCGCCCGCCAGTCCGTTTCCAGCGCGGACATCAGAACATGCACCGACACGATGAGATCCGAAGGCACGCCTGTGGTCACGTCGGTATTGGCTTCGCTGCGTAGGCCCGCGAGCGGGGTGTCGATCGAAAAAGCACTGATATGGGCATTCATCACGAAAGAGCCCTCCGTCTGAAACGCGTTGCCTGCATCTAGCCCGGAAAGCCTCTGACGTTTGCTTAAGCCTGCGCGCATTCGCGCGGCTTCGCTGCGATATCCGAAGACGGGGTTATCGCAGAGTTAAGGCGTGCCGCTTCGTTACACCCAACCTGTGGCAAGCGCCCGCGCCCAGTCCGGGCGGCCGTTCCCCTCCGCAAGACGGGCGGCCAAGACGTGGTCGTAGGCCACGAGCCGGAAGGCGACATCGGTGCTGCCATCCGCACGCTTGTCAATCACGGCATAGGATGCGCGCGGCGTTCCGGTTTCCACCTTATGGGCCACGGGCTCATCGTCCGCATAGGCCGGGCAGCCGACGCTGCCGGGATTGATCACGAGCCGTCCGTCGGACAGCGTGACGAGGCGGGGAATATGCGTATGCGCGCAAAGGAGCACGGGCACGTCAATGCCGGCCGCAAGGCGTTCGATGCGCGCCGCATCCGCTCGGTGCACGACACCCGCCGCGGTCAGGTCCTCCAGCCAGTAGACAAGATCGCTTTCCGGCGTGCCGTGGCAGAGAAAAAGGCCTTGCTCATTCATGTGCCGCGTTGGCGCAAGCGTGCGCAGCCAGGCAAAGTGGCGATCATCGAGCGCTGCATGCGTGAAGCGATCGGTCGCGATCATGGCGTCAGGGGCAAGCGTGATCAGCGCGCGGTCGTGATTGCCGCGGATCGAGACGATATTGCGCGCCATCAGGAGATCGGCCGTGCGGGCCGGGTCGATGGGGCCGCTGAGATGATCGCCGAGATTGGCGATCTCGCGGATGCCCTGGCTGTCGATGTCGGCAAGCACGGCTTCGAGCGCCGGGGCATTGCCGTGGATATCTGCGATGACGGCGATCTTCATGGGCGCGACCTCACGAGCGCGGCTTGGCGGGCTTCTCCATCCACTTGATGATCAGCATGGCCGGCAGCACCCAGAGAAGGCCGGTGAAGAAGAAGTAGAGGAGATGCACCCACCACGGCGATGCGCCAAGCAGCAGTTCGGCGAAGGTGGTGGCGATGAGCGCGTAGGAAATGACGAGCGCGATGATGAGAATCGTCCCGATCAGCTTGCGAAGGCGCACCGGCATTGTCTCAATCTCCTTCAGAAGTGTTGGTCATGCTCTGTACACGATCACAAGGACGCGCGCAGGTGCCAGTGCGGTATGGGGCGCGACGGCATGCCGCAAAGCCACTCCTTGTCATGCCAGCCTGACTGATGCAAATCAACGCTGTACCGGAACGACACCCTCTTTCCGTCCCCGGCGACCGCCAGCAAGGCGAACGGAGCAGCGCGATGACCAGTGCCAACCCTATCATGATAGAAGAACGGCTGACGCGGCAGATGGACACCGCCCGGCGTAATCGTCGCCAGATCCGCATCTGGCTCGGTGTCGTCGTGTTTGCGCTGTTCGCGCTGGTCCTTGTCGGCGGTGCGACACGTCTGACCGAATCGGGCCTCTCCATCACCGAGTGGAAGCCGATCCACGGCGTCATCCCGCCGCTTTCGGAGGCGGAGTGGGACGAGGAGTTCACGCTCTACAAGCAGATCCCGCAATATTCCCAAGTCAACAGCGATATGACCGTCGAGGGCTTCAAGACGATCTTCTGGTGGGAATGGGCGCACCGGGCGCTGGCGCGCTCCATTGGCGTCATCTTCGCACTGCCGCTCGCCGTCTTCTGGCTGACGGGCCGCATCGAGCGGCGGCTGAAGCTGCCGCTTCTCGGTATTCTCGCCCTTGGCGGCTTTCAGGGCTTCATCGGCTGGTGGATGGTCTCGTCGGGCCTCGTCAACCGCACGGATGTCAGCCAGTACCGGCTGGCGACCCATCTCATCATCGCCTGTCTGATCTTCTCGGCCTGTCTGTGGATCCTGCGGGGCCTTTCGCCGCACCGAAACGACGCGCCGCCGACGCGATATTCGATTCTGGTCGCGGCCGGCATCGCAGTGATGGCGCTGTTCCAGATCTATCTCGGTGCGCTCGTCGCCGGTCTGGATGCGGGCCTCAGCTACAACACATGGCCGCTGATGGATGGCGCGCTGATCCCCGGCGACCTTTTCATCCAGAGCCCTGGCTGGCGCAATCTTTTCGAAAACCCGAAGACCGTGCAATTCGTTCACCGCTGCGGCGCCTATGTCCTGCTCGCGCTGGTCGTGATCCACATGATCGCCAATCTGCGTCTGGCGCCGCATTCCACCCACGCCCGCCGCTCCGTCGTTCTCGCCTGTCTGGTCCTGATGCAAGCCTCGATCGGCATCATGACGCTGATCCTGCAGGTGCCGATCGTCTGGGGTGTCGCGCATCAAGCAGGCGCGCTCTTCGTACTCTGCTTCGCCATCGCGCACTGGCGCGGCTTCGTCGGCGAATATCCACCGGAAACCCGGATGGTGCGGGGGTAGCCGTTTCCGCAAGAAAAAACGCCCCGGTGCCGCTTGGGCTCCGAGGCGATCAGACGTGCGGCGGCCGAAAGTCGGAGCGCTGCTCCTCAGGCCGACAGCATCAGGTCCATGTTCTGCACGGCCGCGCCCGAGGCGCCCTTGCCGAGATTGTCGAGCAGCGCCACGAGGTTGACGTGCTCGCCGCCCGGCGTGCCGAAGACGAAGAGCTTCATGCGGTCCGTACCCGCGAGTTCGACGGCATCGACGCGGGGCAGGGCGGCACTGGTTTCCAGTGGTACGACCTCCACGATCGACTGGCCCGCATAATGCTCAAAGAGCGCGCCGTGGATGCTCTCAAGCGTCGCACCGTTGCCGACGTCTTCGAGGAACAGCGGAACCTGCACGATCATGCCCTGCGGAAACTTGCCGACGGAGGGCGAGAACAGCGGCGTGCGTCCCAGCATGCCATGGGTCTTCATCTCGGCCACATGCTTGTGCTTCAGCGGCAGGCCGTAGAGGAAGCCGGGCGAGGTGATGGGATCGGGGTTCGCTGGGTCTTCGATCTGCGCGATCATCTGCTTGCCGCCGCCGGTATAGCCGGAGATCGCGTTGACGCTGACCGGATAGGTCTCCGGCAGGATGCCTGCCTGCCGCAGCGGCCGCACGAGGCCTATGGCGCCGGTCGGGTAGCACCCGGGATTGGCGACGAGGCGTGCGGCGCGGATCTTGTCGGCCTGGGCGGCATCCATTTCCGCAAAGCCATAGGCCCAGTCGGGCGCCACGCGGTAAGCGGTCGACGTGTCGATGATGCGGACGCTGTTGTTGCCGGCCAGCATGGCGACAGCCTCTTTGGAGGCATCGTCCGGAAGGCAGAGAATGGCGACGTCGGCGCTGTTCAGAAGGTCTTCGCGCAAGGCCGCATTGCGCCGTTCCGCCGCGGGGATCGACAGGAGCTCGACATCCTTGCGATCGGCCATACGGGCGCGGATCTGCAGCCCTGTGGTGCCGTGTTCGCCATCGATGAAGATCTTAGCCGTCATGTCTTTGTCCCGTCGGTTCAAGGGGTTGGGCGCAAGCCCGGACTCAGTCTATCACGTCGTTGATTCAGTTTGATAACAGACCGGCGACGATGACCGCCCGCTTGCAAGCCGCTCTGCGCGCAGGCCGAGCATATACATCGCGACGGTGGAAGCGGCAATGGCGGTGATATCGGCATGGTCGTAGGCGGGCGCCACCTCGACCACGTCGGACCCGCGAATGTCGAGCGGCGCCAGCTGCCGCAGGACCGACAGGAGCTTCGCGCTCGAAAACCCGCCGGAGACCGGTGTGCCCGTGCCCGGCGCGAAGGCAGGATCGAGGCAGTCGATGTCGACGGTGAGATAGGCGGCGGCGCCCCCGGTCTGCGCGAGGATCTTTGCCGCGATGGCCGAGGCGCTCATCTCCTCGACGGCATCGCCATAGAGAATGCGAATGCCGAAATCCTCCGGCGCATGGGTGCGGATGCCGACCTGTATCGAGCGTGCGGGATCGATAAGACCCTCGCGCACGGCGCTTCCGACGAACGAGCCGTGATCGATCCGTCCTTCCGCGTCGGGCCACGTATCCTGATGTGCGTCGAACTGGACCAGAGCGAGCGGCCCGTGCCGGGCGGCATGTGCCCGCAACAGCGGCAAGGTGATGAAGTGGTCGCCGCCGAGCGTCAGCAGATACGGCACGGACCCGATGATGCCGGCCGCCTCCCGTTCGATCGTGGCCGGTGTCTTGTCGTGACGCCCATAGTCGAGCAGGCAGTCGCCGGCATCGACCACGGCCATCTCGGCAAAGAGGTCGCGCTGGAACGGATATTGCGGATCATTGTCGAAGATAGCCGATGCGCGCCGGATGGCCTGCGGCCCGAAGCGGGCGCCCGGCCGGTTGGACGTCGCCGCATCGAACGGTATGCCCCAGACGACGGCATCGACACCCGTGAATGTCTTGCTGTAACGGCGGCGCATGAAGGACAGGACGCCCGCATGGGTGGGGTCGCTGGCAGCGCTGAACAGCGAACCGGCTGTGATGGCGTGATCGATCGATTTGCCGGTCATGGAAACTCCAAGGGATTTCGCAGAAGACTACCGCATCAGCGCCGTCGTCGGGAAGGGAGATCCCGGATATTCATTGTAGCTTGCCATAATAACGAAAAAGGCGGAGCCGAAGCCCCGCCTTTGACAATTCCGAGATGTCCGAAGCGATTAACGCTTGGAGAACTGGAACGAACGACGGGCCTTCGCCTTGCCGTACTTCTTACGCTCGACGACGCGGCTGTCGCGGGTCAGGAAGCCACCCTTCTTGAGAACCGGACGCAGGCCCGGCTCGTAGTAGGTGAGCGCCTTGGAAATGCCGTGACGAACGGCACCGGCCTGACCGGACAGACCGCCGCCGGCAACCGTGGCGTCGATGTCGAACTGGCCGTCACGAGCAGCTGCGAAGATCGGCTGGCGCAGAATCATCTGCAGAACCGGACGCGCGAAATACTCGGGATAAGCCTTGCCGTTGATGGTGATCTTGCCGGAGCCCGGCTTGATCCAGACGCGGGCGACGGCGTTCTTGCGCTTGCCGGTCGCGTAGGAGCGGCCCTGGGCGTCGATCTTCTTGACATGAACGGGAGCAGCGTTGCTGGCTTCCACGACCGTGCCAAGTTCTTTCAGAGAGGAGAGGTCGGCCACGATCAGGCGCTCCTTACGTTCTTCGTGTTCAGCTTGGCGACGTCGAGGACGGTCGGCTGCTGGGCTTCATGCGGATGATTCGTGCCGGCGTAGACGCGAAGGTTCTTCATCTGGCGACGGCCGAGCGGGCCGCGGGGAACCATGCGCTCGACAGCCTTCTCGAGAACGCGCTCCGGGAAGCGGCCTTCGATGATCTGGCGCGCGGTGCGCTCCTTGATGCCGCCGGGGTAGCCGGTGTGCCAGTAGTACTTCTTGTCGGTGTACTTCTTGCCGGTGAGCACGGCCTTCTCGGCATTGATGACGATGACGTTGTCGCCGTCGTCGACATGCGGAGTGTAGGTGACCTTATGCTTGCCGCGCAGGATGTTGGCGATGATGGTCGCGACGCGACCCACAACGAGGCCTTCGGCGTCGATGAGGATCCACTTCTTCTCCACCTCTGCAGGCTTCTGAACGAAGGTTGACATGATGAAACTCTTTCGTTTGGGACCCGATACGTTGCCGCCGGGCGTTTTTTGTTGCTTGATTTGCGGTGGCAGCCCCGAAGGGAACACCCGCAAAGAGAACGCGGACGTCACCGTCCCCGAACAAGGTGGCTTATAAAGTCAGGCCGGTTTGCACGTCAAGAGGTGCGGATGACAAGCTTCCAAGATGCAGTGAGCAAAATCAATAGGTTATCTATGTGGTTTTATAATACCACAATAAATCTGGTATATTTCGCGTGCGTGCCGCCGTCTTTGAAGCGCATCTGGTGCCGCTTGCCTTGAAAGCCGGAAGTGGGCGGCGTAGCTGGAGGTCGAATTTCCGCACCCTGAAAAGGAGCCGACATGGCCGATATCGTTTCCCTGCGCCGGCAGGAGCCCCGCGACCTCGTTTTGCGGGAATGCGAGGGCAGCGTGCTGCGCCTGACGCTGGACCACCCGCCGCTCAATGCGCTCTCGACCGCGGTCATCGAGGCGCTGCTGGGTGAACTTGACGCAGCGGCTGAAGACACCTCGGTGCGCGTCATCATTCTCGCGGCGACCGGAGCGGTGTTCTCGGCGGGACTCGATCTGGATGAGCTGACCCGGCGGCGGGCAGACGAGGATGCCGGCCATGATGCGTTCGTGGCGGCCTTTGCGCTTTCGGCGCGGCTCATGACGACGATCTCGGCGCTTCCGCAGCCTGTCATCGCCGAGATCGACGGGCTGGCAACGGCGGCGGGCTGCGAATTGGTGGCGGCGTGCGATCTCGCCATCTGCACGGATACGGCGACGTTCTGCACGCCGGGTGTCAATATCGGCGTTGCGCCCATGGGCGCGGTCGTGGCGCTGGCCCGTGCGGCCAACCGCAAGCAGGCGATGGAAATGCTGCTGACGGGCGAGACGATCGACGCTTCCACGGCGAAGGATTTCGGCCTCGTGAACCGTATCGTGCCGAAGCAATATCTGCGGCAGGTGGTGGACAAATACGCCGCCGTCATCGCCTCAAAATCGCAGGATGCGCAGCGTGGGGTGAAGGGCGCCTTCGACCGGCAGGCGTCGATGTCGCGCGAGGCGGCCTATGCCGAGGCCGCAAGCGCGGAAGCCAAAAGCGCGCTGACGCCGGATGCCGTCGAGGGGATGGAGGCGTTTCTGGCGAATCGTACGCCTGTCTGGCCCGGCTCTTAGCAACTGTCAGGCGAGCTTCAGGAGCAGGGCGCCGAGCGCGATGAGGCAGGCGGCTGCGATACGGAAGGCGCTGATGCGCTCCTTCAGCACGGTGACGGAGATCACGATCGCAAAGAGGATCGAGGTTTCGCGCAGGGCGGCAACGGTTGCGACCGGCGCCTTGGTCATGGCCCAGAGCGCGATGCCGTAGGAGCCGATGGAGCCGGCACCGCCGACAAGGCCACGCCACCCATTGTGCCGGATGTGGCGCAGCACGGGTGCGGCACCCCGTTGCGAAATCGCCCAGCCGAAGAGCAGGACGGGCGGGAGCAGCGCCATCCACAGCGTATAGGAAATGGCATTGCCGGAAATGCGCGCGCCGATGCCATCGACATAGGTGTAGGCGGCGATGAAGAGCGCATTGACGAGCGCGATCACGATGGCCCGTGTTCCGCTTCGGCGCGCCTCGAAGGCCAGCGTGAAGATGCCAGCGGAAATGGCGAGGATGCCGAGGGAGGCGCCCTGGGACAGCCTTTCCCCGACGATCAAGCTGCTGGTCGCGGCAATGAGCAGCGGTGCCCCGCCGCGCATCAGCGGATAGACGAGCCCGATATCGCCGGCGGTGTAGGCGGCGGCCACGAGATGAAAATAGCCGAACTGCAACATGGCGGAGGCGAGCAGAAACGGCACCGCCCGCGCATCCGGCAGCGGCATGAAGGGCAGAAACGGCAGGGCTATGACGGCAGCGCCGAGCGCGATCATCGCCGCATCCAGCGACTTGTCCGTCCCGGCCTTCACCATCGCATTCCACCCGGCATGCAGCAGGGCGCCGAAGAGAACGAAGAGGAGGACGTCGAGCGGCACGGGAAAACCGAAGGGCAGGGGTGGCGGAAGCGCCTGTCCGTTGTGGCAAGAGGGAAGCAGGTTCGCAAGCGTCGGAAGGCGCCCGGACGACAGTTTTATGACGGGATTGTCAGATTGCGTGCGTGAGCAGGAATTTTGCCGGCGCTCAGCACAATTTTTCGGAAACAGCGGTGGCGGGGTCATCTTTTCTGTTGGAAAGATCAAGAAGGCACGCCAGAAAGAGGGTAGGAGGCCATTATGAACCACGACCAGTACCCGGACATCTACCTCAAGGACATTCTGCGCTCGACGCGGACGATCGCGCTCGTCGGCGCCTCGGCCAACCCCGAGCGCCCGAGCTACCGGGTCATGGGCTTTCTGCTGCGCAAGGGCTACATCGTTCACCCTGTTAACCCGGGCATCGCCGGCCGCGAGCTTCAGGGCCGCACCGTCTACGGTAGCCTGGCCGATATCCCGGAGCCGATCGACATGATCGACGTCTTCCGCGCCGCCTATGTCCTGCCGGCGCTGGTGGACGAAATCCTGACGCTCGATCCCCTGCCGAAGGTGATCTGGGGCCAGCTCTCGGTCCGCGACGACGCGGCGGCGGCGACGGCCGAAGCGCGTGGTATCAAGGTGGTAATGGATCGGTGCCCGGCGATTGAGTATCCAAGGCTTGTGGGGTGATTGGGTTGTAATGCGCCAAGTAGATGGAGCATCCGGTGTCATCGAGGCCTTCGTGCTGAATACCTGATTGACAAAATCTCAAAATTTGCCCTCGTTGTCGTGTCTTGGTCCTCAGGTGGAACGAGACGATGATGCATAAAACCTTCTATGTAGCCCAAAGCATATATTCAGCACCTGGCTCGTGCAGTGAAACGCTAACGCGCGTTGATGCCGATCCTAAGGTGGTTGCTCAGTGGGTCAGCTCATTCATGCAACATCCCCGCGGGCCTGAGTCAAAGGAACGCGGTTTCGCCTCGGAGCAGGTCGACGATCTGGAACTTCGTTCTGTGGCGGATATCCTGTCTCTCGCAATGAAACGTGGTTTATTTTCGGGAAAACCTTCGAATAACAAAATTGGGGGAGTATGCCGCGATTTCGCTATACTGGCAGTAAGCAGATTCCGTGAGGCAGGCATCCCGGCTCGCCTTCGTGTAGGGTTTGCCGACTACTTGGTGCCGGGACACTGGGAAGATCACTGGCTCTGCGAATGGTGGGATGGTGGACAATGGAAGCGGCTTGATGTGGAGTTTGCGGCTCTAGATGTGGTTGATTTCGATCCGCTGAACGTGCCATGCGAGCGGTTCCTAACGGCAAGCGATGCTTGGTTCTTGATCAAAGACCAGCCGGAGATCTCCTTGCGGTTCGGTGTGTCGAGCCTCGATCTTCGTGGCGAATGGTTCCTCGCCGGGAGCCTGTTGCGTGAAATCGCCGCCCTTCGAAGACTGGAATTAAAACCGTGGGATTATTGGGGAATATCACAGAACCTTTCCCGCCTTTCTTCCGAGTGGTCTCGGGAGTCACGGGAAACCCTGAACCAACTGGCTTCGCGACTCAAGAATGCCGAACTTGAGGGAGTCGGAGCGCCAACAGATTTGGCCGACTTGCCTCTCCCAAAGTGCGTTACCAGTTTCCCGAAAGGTGAGGCGGTTTTTGTCAAGTTGCGTGACTGATGGGCTTGCCTCATCTGCCGAACGACCGATTCCGACACCTAAACCTTTGCTTGCATAGGCCCCTAAGCGTCCGGCACGATCTATACAATTCTATCAAGTCGATATGCGCCCCAAGCTCCGATTGTTTGCCCCTTCCGATCCAGCTCCGGGTCTGGAATAGTGTCGTGGACAGGATCAGTTCAAAGGCGGAACGGGGCGACGGCCGTCTGTCGATCTTGCGACGCACCATCGGGCGGCCCAACACCACGCCCGCCACAGGGAGGACGAGACATGACGAACGCACCGGGGTTCAACACGCTGGCTATCCACGCAGGGGCGCAGCCGGATCCGACGACGGGGGCGCGGGCCACGCCGATCTACCAGACGACGAGCTTCGTCTTCGACGATGCCGATCATGCGGCGTCCCTGTTCGGGCTCCAGGCCTTCGGCAATATCTACACCCGCATCACGAACCCGACACAGGCCGTGCTGGAGGAGCGCGTGGCGGCGCTGGAGGGCGGGGCGGCGGCGCTTGCGGTGGCGTCGGGCCATGCGGCCCAGCTGATCGCGTTTCACACGCTGATGTCGCCGGGCGACAACTTCGTTGCCGCGCGCAGGCTTTACGGCGGGTCCATCAACCAATTCGGACAGGCGTTCAAATCCTTCGACTGGCAGGTGCGGTGGGCCGATACGGCAGCGCCCGAGAGCTTCGAAGCTGAAATCGACGGGCGGACGAAGGCGATCTTCATCGAAAGTCTCGCCAATCCCGGCGGCACCTTCGTCGATATCGAGGCCATCGCCGAGATCGCGCATCGCAACGGCCTGCCGCTGATCGTGGACAATACGATGGCGACCCCCTACCTCGTTCGGCCCATCGAGCATGGCGCGGATGTCGTCGTGCACTCGCTGACGAAATTCATGGGCGGCCATGGCAATTCCATGGGCGGCATTCTGATCGATGGCGGCACGTTCGACTGGTCGGCCTCCGGAAAATATCCCGCGCTATCAGAGCCGAGACCGGATTATAACGGCATGGTGCTGCACACGACCTTCGGCAATATCGCCTTCGCGATCGCAGCCCGCGTGCTTGGCCTGCGCGATCTCGGGCCGGCAATCTCGCCGTTCAACGCCTTCATGCTGCTGACCGGCATAGAGACGCTGCCGCTGCGCATGCAGCGCCACTGCGACAATGCGCTGGTCGTCGCGCGCTATCTCGCCGGACACGCCAAGGTGGCTTGGGTGAATTATGCGGGCCTCGAAAGCGACCCGAACCATCCGTTGCAGCAGCGTTATGCGCCGCGCGGGGCAGGTGCCGTGTTCACCTTCGGCCTGAAGGGCGGCTATGCCGCGGGCAAGGCCTTCGTGGAAGGCGTCTCGATGCTCTCGCATCTTGCCAATATCGGCGACACCCGCTCGCTCGTCATCCACCCGGCCTCCACCACGCACAGCCAGCTGAACGACGAGCAGCTGGTGTCGGCCGGCGCGGGACCCGAGGTCGTGCGCCTGTCCATCGGCATCGAGGACGCCGCCGACATCGTCGCCGATCTCGAACAATCGCTCGCAAAGGTCTGACCTGATGACGGTTTCGCTCACCTTCGACGTCACCGGCATCCAGCCGGATATCGGCGCTCCGGCCGAGGATCGCCTGATCTCCGGCGACCCGGAATTTCGCACCCGGAACATCGAGGAAGCCCCGGGTGGCATCTATGCCGGCATCTGGGAAGCGACGCCTGGCAAGTGGCGGATCGTCTATGAGGAGTGGGAATATTTCCACATCCTCTCAGGGCATTCGGTGGTGACCAGCGAGGACGGCCAGACCTTCGACCTGAAGACCGGCGACAGCCTCATCCTCAGGCCCGGCTTCAAGGGAACCTGGGAAGTGCTTGAAACGACTCGCAAGGACTATGTGATCCGGGTTTGAGAAGCGTCATCCCCACGTCAGATCCAGTCGCTCCAGCCCGTGGAAGTGATAGCTGTCCTTGAAGGCAGGTGTCTCCGCAAGTCGCAGCCCAGGCAAGCGTTGAAAGAGGATCGGCAGGGATAGCTTGAGTTCCAGCCGGGCAAGCGGCGCGCCGATGCAGAAGTGGATGCCGGCGCCGAAGGAGAGGTGGGGGCCTTCGTTGCGGTCCGGGCGAAAGATCGAGGGATCGCTGAACCGGCGCGGATCGACATTTGCAGCCGCGAGCATGAGGCCGATACGGTCGCCCTTCTTAAGCGAGATGCCATCTTCAAGCTCGATATCGGACAAAGCATGGCGCTGGAAGATGTGGAGCGGTGCGGCGGTGCGCATGCATTCCTCCACCGTCCGCTCCGTGGCGGTGTCGTCGGCAAACAGTGCGGCCGGGTCGGCACCCGTCTGGAGGATGGTCGCGACGGCATTGCCGAGCTGGTGCACGGTTGCCTCATGGCCCGCGTTCAACAGGAGAACAGCGGTCGAGACCAGCTCGTCATCCGTCAATCGCTCGCCATCCTTTTCGGAAGTGATCATGTGGGTCAGCAGGTCGTCGGCGGGATTGTCGCGCTTCCAGGCGATGATGCCGCGGAGATAGGCGTCGAACTCTGCCGACGCACGATTGGCGTCGTGCTCGGTCTCCTCCGAGGGGTTGAAGACGTACATCTTCACCATGCGGTGCGACCAATCAAGCAGGCTCGGTGCCATGTCGAGCGGCACGCCGAGCATGCGCGCGATCACCGTGACGGGCACGATCTCGGCATAGGTCTTCAGTAGTTCGACACGCCCATCTTTCTCGAAGCCGTCGATCAGCCGGTGGCAGAGCGCGGCGATCTCCGGCCGCAGCGCCTCCACATGCCGCGAGACGAAGGCGCGGTTGACGAGCGTGCGAAGACGGGTGTGCGCCGGCGGCTCAAGCTCCAGCAGGGAATGATGCTCCAGCCGGTCGAAATCAGCGAGATGCGGCTTCGGATCGGGGAGGCCCAGCTCCTCGCGCGTCGCTACATGCAGGATCTGGCGACCAAAACGGCGGTCGCGCAACAGTGCATTCACTTGGTCATAGCCCGTGAAGAACCATTGTCCGGGCTCTTCCCAGTAGAAGGCGGGGCAGGCGGAGTGCAGGGCGGCATAGGTCGGCAGCGGATCGCGGTAGAAGGCGGGATCGCGGATATCGAGCCGCACGCGCCGCGTGGCAGCGTCGATGATGGCGGGAGCCGGGGCGGAGAGCGTGGCAGTCGGCATGGCATGTCCAGTATGTATGGGCGAGGGCCGCGGAATGTTTGCGGTCGGATGCGGTAGAGGAGACCTTGATCGGGAGATAAGGATGCATCGTCGAGCCTGCGCGCGCCAAAGCTCCCGGAATGTTGGTCGTGCGATAGAAGGCGGTCGGGATCGGTTGCTTGTCAAGATCAGCCTTTCCGCTTGCACGGTCTTGCCCACCTTCGGGCGGCCTGTTGCGTCACGGGTTTTGTCGTGCGGGTGCATCCGTCGGCCGTTGGTGATGTTCGGAATGCCGCTCTCTACGCACTGCCGCCGCCTTGTCTTGCGCCAGGTCCTCGCTATCTCCAGAGACACGGACACGACCACCCCGACCCGAAGTATTCCAGAGCCAAGGTGAGCCCCGCCATGTCGCAAAAGCCAGCCAAGCCCACCCGAGTCCTGAAAGCCGGTAAGACGGCCGGTGGGTTGCTTGCGGCCCTGCGGGCTCGTCGTGTACCGCTGGCCGGGCGGGAGGCGTCCGGGGGTGCGCGCGGCGATACGGTGGTCGCGTCCTACAATATTCACAAATGCGTCGGCACCGACAAGCGGTTCGACCCCGGCCGCATCATGGATGTGATCTGCGAAATCGATGCCGATATCATCGCGCTTCAGGAGGCCGACCAGCGCTTCGGCGAGCGGGCAGGGCTTCTCGATCTCGAGCGGCTGCATCGCGATTGCCACCTGCTGTCGGTGCCGATCGCGGCGTTCTCGCCGAAGGGCCATGGCTGGCATGGAAATTTGCTGCTGGTGCGCGAAGGGGCCGTCGCCAAGGTCAGTCAGCTGAAGCTGCCGGGTGTCGAGCCGCGCGGTGCGCTGGTGGTCGATCTCGACCTGAAGCACGGGCCGCTGCGCATCATCGCCGCCCATTTCGGTCTGTTGCGGCATTCCCGTAGCCAGCAGGCGCGCGCCATTCTCGCGGCCATCGAAGAGGCCGAGGAACGACCGACGCTGCTGATCGGCGACCTCAACGAATGGCGGATCGGCAAGCGCTCGGCGCTGTCGCTGCTCAGCCCCATCTTCGACCATTCCATTTCGGCCGTCCCCAGCTTCCCCTCGCGCTACCCGTTGCTGGCGCTTGACCGGGTGATGGGCAGCCCGCATACGCTGGTGACACATGTGGAGGTGCACAACTCGACTCTCTCTCGCGTCGCATCCGACCATCTGCCGCTGAAGGCGCATATCGATCTGCAAGCGGCGCTTTCGACCCGGAAAGACCTCGCTGAGGGGGCCGCACCACAGACAGAGGCGATTTCCACGGACACGACGTTGCAGGCCCGATAGGCACCCGTGACGATCCCGACTGCCAGACCCACCCAGAGGCCCGCGTCTGCTCCATGAAATGGCTGATCATCTCCCTTGCGATCCTGGCGGTGCTGGCGGCGCTCGGCACCATCTACGTCTATGGCCGCTTCGGCCGGCATCTCTACGGCCAGCCGGCAAAGGCGATCGAGCCCGTGGAGGGGCAGACGGAGATCGACCGTGAGAGCGTGCCGCTGCTGACAGGGAAAGACGGGCAGAGCGCTGTCACGCTCGTGTCCGACAACCTGGATGCATTTTCCGTTCGCGCCATCTCGGCCCGCAAAGCGGGACGCAGCCTCGATCTGCAATATTACTACTGGCGGCGCGACCTCACCGGGCGGCTTCTGGCGGGCGAGGTACTGGCGGCGGCCGACCGCGGCGTGAAGGTGCGCCTTCTGCTGGACGACATCAATGCCGGCCTGCATGACCGCTTCTGCCTGGCGCTGGACGCGCATGAAAACATTCAGGTGCGGCTGTTCAACCCCAGCCGGGCACGCAACGACCGGTTCCGCCGCGGGCTGGAAATGATGCTGCGGCCGCTGCGGGCGACGCGGCGCATGCACAACAAGACCTGGATCGCCGATGGTCGCGTGGTCATCGCCGGCGGACGCAATATCGGCGATGCCTATTTCGACGCGGCCGAGCAGGCAAATTTCCGCGATCTCGACATGTGGATGCTCGGCCCGATCGCGCAGGAGGCAGCCAGCGTGTTCGACGACTATTGGAATAGCTCCATGGTGCTGCCGATCGGCTCGCTGCGCACCCCGCATCGCCACTACCTTCCGCGCCTGCGCCGCAAGCTCGCCAAACTCGCGCGCGGCAAGGGCGGTCGGCATTATCTCGGCCATGTGGAGCAGGCGGCAGCCGAACCCGGCCTGTTCCACGGCAATGGCGAACTGCGGTTTACCGGCGACATCACCATCAAGGCCGATCCACCGGAAAAGGCGCATCTGGAGCGCCGCCAGAACTGGCTGATGCAGGAACTGCTGCCGCATATCACGGCGGCGGGCCAGAGCGTGAAGATCATCTCGCCCTATTTCATTCCCGGTGCCGATGGCGTGAAGGCGCTGGGCGGACTGGTGGAGAAAGGCGTCGATGTGGCGATCCTTACCAACTCGCTTGCCGCGACCGATGTTGCCGCGGTCCACGGCGCCTATGCCAACTACCGCCGCAAGCTCGTGGCCGCGGGCGTCACACTCTATGAGTTGAAGGCGGTGCAGGAAGCGACGGAGACGCAGCGCATCTCGCTCTTCGGGTCGCGCGGCGCGAGCCTCCACACCAAGGCCTTCACCATCGACGGCAAGGGCGCTTTCGTCGGCTCCATGAATTTCGATCCGCGTTCCGCCTCGCTGAACACCGAAATGGGCGTGCTTTTCACCTGCCCGTCGCTGGTGGCGGATGTCGATGCGATCTTCGCGCTCGAAACCCATCCGGGCACGAGTTTCCGGCTTTCGCTCGAGAAGGGTAAGCTCTGCTGGAACGACGAGGCGCAGCACTGCTCCCGCATGCTGGAACGTGAGCCGGATGCCGGTTTCTGGCGCCGGGTGACGGCCGCGATCATCGGCTACCTTCCCATCGAATCCCAGCTTTGACGCCACTTTCGGGCAAGCGGCTCTCGTTAACGTTATAGATGGCAGCCGACTTGAAGTGCCTACCTCTGACACTCTATGTAAAGGGGCAGAGATATTCGAATGATTCCGATACGCGAAGTGTTCGCGCATTCATGAGACGAAGGGCTGACATGACAAATCCCGTTGATACCGCTATGGCGCTCGTGCCGATGGTCGTCGAGCAGACCAACCGTGGCGAACGATCCTACGACATCTTTTCGCGCCTCCTGAAGGAGCGCATCATCTTCCTCACCGGCCCTGTGGAAGATCATATGGCGACTCTGGTCTGCGCCCAGCTTCTCTTCCTCGAGGCTGAAAACCCGAAGAAGGAAATCGCGATCTACATCAACTCGCCGGGCGGCGTGGTGACGGCCGGCATGGCCATCTACGATACGATGCAGTTCATCAAGCCGGCCGTATCGACGCTCTGCGTCGGCCAGGCCGCCTCCATGGGCTCGCTGCTGCTGGCCGCCGGCCACAAGGACATGCGCTTTTCCACGCCGAACGCCCGCATCATGGTGCACCAGCCCTCCGGCGGATTCCAGGGTCAGGCCTCCGACATCGAGCGTCATGCCCGCGACATCTTGAAGATGAAGCGCCGCCTGAACGAGGTGTACGTGAAGCATTGCGGACGGACCTACGAAGAGGTTGAACAGACGCTTGATCGTGACCACTTTATGACGTCGGACGAGGCGCTCGCCTGGGGCGTGATCGACAAGGTCATCACCTCTCGCGAGGCCATGGAAGCAGCCGTCGAAAGTTGATCATGGCTTTTGTGTCGCAAATGATGCATTTGTGACACAATTGTAACTTTCAAGGGTCTTTATCCCGAGACCAAAGCCGTTACTATCGACCGTTAATGCTATGTTGAGTTCTCGCGTTTTAGCATTCGGTTTTCGGTGGGAGAGAAGTTGCCGCCGGTCCGCGTGAGAATGCGGCCGGTTCGTACTCCCGGAAGCAAAGCACTGACGCTGAACGGCGCGCCAGTCTGCGGAGCGGTTTGAGTGGTTCGTTGCGTCCCGCAGGGGACGCGCGGCGTGCTGGAAGGAAAGTGAAATGAGCAAAGTCAGCGGCAGCAACGGCGGTGACTCTAAGAATACCCTGTATTGTTCCTTCTGCGGCAAGAGCCAGCACGAAGTCCGGAAGCTGATTGCCGGGCCGACCGTTTTCATCTGCGATGAATGCGTCGAACTGTGCATGGACATCATCCGCGAGGAAAACAAGACCTCGATGGTGAAGTCCCGCGATGGCGTTCCGACGCCGCAGGAAATCATCAAGGTTCTCGACGAATACGTGATTGGCCAGCAGCAGGCCAAGCGCATCCTGTCGGTCGCCGTGCACAACCATTACAAGCGCCTGGCGCATTCCGCCAAGGGCAGCGACATCGAGCTGGCCAAGTCGAACATCATGCTCGTCGGCCCGACCGGCTGCGGCAAGACCTATCTCGCCCAGACGCTGGCCCGCATCATCGACGTGCCCTTCACGATGGCCGATGCAACGACGCTGACCGAGGCCGGCTATGTCGGTGAGGACGTTGAAAACATCATCCTGAAGCTGCTTCAGTCCGCCGACTACAATGTCGAGCGCGCCCAGCGCGGCATCGTCTATATCGACGAAGTCGACAAGATCTCGCGCAAGTCCGACAATCCCTCGATCACCAGGGACGTCTCGGGCGAGGGCGTGCAGCAGGCGCTGCTGAAGATCATGGAAGGCACGGTCGCCTCCGTTCCCCCGCAGGGTGGACGCAAGCATCCGCAGCAGGAATTCCTGCAGGTGGACACGACCAACATCCTGTTCATCTGCGGCGGCGCCTTTGCCGGCCTCGATAAGATCATCTCCGCCCGTGGCGAGAAGACGTCGATCGGCTTCGGGGCGTCGGTCAAGTCTCCCGAAGATCGCCGTGTCGGCGAGGTCCTGCGCGAGCTGGAGCCGGAGGACCTGGTGAAGTTTGGCCTCATCCCCGAGTTCATCGGCCGTCTGCCCGTGCTGGCAACGCTTGAGGACCTCGATGAATACGCGCTGATTCAGATCCTGTCGGAGCCGAAGAACGCCCTGATCAAGCAGTATCAGCGCCTGTTCGAGATGGAAGACGTGGAACTGACCTTCCACGAAGACGCGCTGCGCGAAATTGCCAAGCGCGCCATCATCCGCAAGACTGGCGCCCGTGGCCTTCGTTCGATCATGGAGAAGATCCTGCTCGACACGATGTTCGAACTGCCGACGCTCGAAGGTGTGCGCGAAGTCGTCATCTCCGACGAAGTCGTCAAGGGTTCCGCCCGCCCGCTCTACATCTACTCGGAGCGCACGGACGAGAAGGCCAACGTTTCGGCGTGATTTGTTTCCAGCTCGCGAAGCGATCAGCCGGAACCCTATGAATGACCGAATGCATGAAGGGCTCGCAGCGATGCGAGCCCTTTTTCGTCGTCGGTCTGTATCGGCGCATATCTGTTGTAGACGGCGGTCAGGCGGGCCGTCGCAAGCGCGGTGCTGCCGATCATGAAGCCGGCCAGAGCGTTGCCGGCGTCTTTCGGCAGAGTCGGTTTTTCGACGCCGAGCGCGTGAACGGTGAAGATGTAGCGACGGACCGCGCCAGGGGGCGGGCAGGATGTTCACGGCGCTCGGTTGCAGATCCGGCCGCACGGTGCAAGGCTCTCTCGACCCCTCATTCCACCATTGCTAAATCATCCCGGCAGCGCGATGATATGACGGGTTCGTGTCTGGGACGGTGGTTCGAATCATGAGGCTTGTGGTTGCGCGGCAAGGTCCGCGACAGCAACGTAGCCTCTACTGTTCGATACGCTTCGATTGCCGCTGGGTCGGGCCGTCGGAGGGTTGAAAACGGGTCTCGCAACCTCCACTTCTGACAGTGGAAAAAGTGATGACCGGAAGCACCCTTGACGTGCTTCGGGTAACGCTCCCGGAAACGGGACGGAAAGGAAATGACATGACGAACAAAACGTCTCCGGCAGCCGAGAGCGGGACCTTCCCAGTCCTTCCCCTGCGTGACATCGTGGTGTTCCCCCATATGATCGTGCCCCTCTTCGTGGGTCGCGAAAAGTCGATCCGTGCTTTGGAAGAGGTCATGGGTACCGACAAGCAGATCATGCTTGCCACCCAGATCAATGCCGGCGACGACGATCCGGAGCCCTCTGCGATCTACCAGATCGGCACCATCGCCAACGTGCTTCAACTCTTGAAGCTGCCTGACGGCACCGTAAAGGTGCTGGTCGAGGGGCGCTCGCGTGCGGAAATCGACGGCTATACGCGCCGCGAGGAATTCTACGAGGCGATGGCGCATCCGCTGGCCGAACCGGCCGAGGACCCGGTCGAGATCGAGGCCCTCTCGCGCTCCGTCGTCTCCGAGTTCGAAAGCTACGTGAAGCTCAACAAGAAGATTTCGCCCGAGGTTGTCGGGGCCGCCAGCCAGATCGAGGACTACTCGAAGTTGGCCGATACGGTTGCGTCGCATCTGTCCATCAAGATCGTCGAAAAGCAGGAAATGCTGGAAACGACGAGCGTGAAGGGACGTCTGGAAAAGGCGCTCGGCTTCATGGAAGGCGAGATCTCGGTTCTCCAGGTCGAGAAGCGCATCCGCTCGCGCGTCAAGCGCCAGATGGAGAAGACACAGCGCGAATATTATCTGAACGAACAGATGAAGGCGATCCAGAAGGAGCTCGGCGACGGCGAGGAAGGCCGCGACGAGATGGCTGAACTGGAAGACAAGATCAACAAGGCCAAGCTCTCCAAGGAAGCGCGGGAAAAAGCCGACGCCGAGATGAAGAAGCTGCGTCAGATGAGCCCGATGTCGGCCGAAGCCACCGTCGTGCGCAACTATCTGGACTGGCTGACGGGCATTCCTTGGAACAAGAAGTCGAAGGTCAAGACCGACCTCAATGCCGCCGAAAAGGTGCTTGAGCTCGATCACTTCGGCCTCGACAAGGTCAAGGAACGCATCGTCGAATATCTGGCCGTGCAGGCGCGTTCGCAGAAGATCAAGGGGCCGATCCTGTGCCTCGTCGGTCCTCCGGGTGTCGGCAAGACCTCGCTCGCCCGCTCGATCGCCAAGGCCACCGGCCGCGAATATATCCGCATGGCGCTCGGCGGCGTTCGGGACGAGGCGGAAATCCGCGGTCACCGCCGCACTTATATCGGCTCGATGCCCGGCAAGGTCATCCAGTCGATGAAGAAGGCGAAGAAGTCCAACCCGCTCTTCCTGCTCGATGAAATCGACAAGATGGGCCAGGACTTCCGTGGCGATCCGTCGTCGGCGCTTCTCGAGGTGCTCGATCCGGAACAGAACGCAACGTTCATGGACCACTATCTGGAGGTCGAATACGACCTTTCGAACGTGATGTTCATTACGACGGCGAATACGCTGAACATCCCTGCGCCGTTGATGGACCGTATGGAAGTCATCCGGATCGCCGGCTACACCGAAGAGGAAAAGCTGGAGATCGCCAAACGGCACCTCCTGCCGAAGGCCATCACCGACCACGCCCTGAAGCCGGCCGAATTCTCGGTGACGGACGGCGCGCTGATGGCGGTGATCCAGACCTACACCCGCGAAGCCGGTGTCCGCTCTTTCGAACGCGAGCTGATGAAGCTCGCCCGCAAGGCGGTGACCGAAATTCTCAAGGGCAAGGCCACGAGCATCCAGGTGACGGCCGAGAACATCAACGACTATCTGGGCGTTCCGCGCTTCCGCCATGGCGAAGCCGAGCGCACCGACCAGGTGGGCGTGGTCACGGGTCTGGCCTGGACCGAGGTCGGCGGCGAACTGCTGACGATCGAAGGCGTGATGATGCCCGGCAAGGGCCGTATGACGGTGACGGGCAACCTGAAGGATGTGATGAAGGAATCGATTTCGGCAGCGGCATCCTATGTCCGCTCGCGCGCTATCGACTTCGGCATCGAGCCGCCGCGTTTCGACACGAGCGACATCCACGTCCATGTTCCCGAAGGGGCAACCCCGAAGGACGGTCCATCGGCCGGCGTTGCAATGGCAACGGCCATCGTCTCGATCATGACGGGCATTCCCGTCGATAAGAACGTAGCCATGACGGGTGAAATCACCCTGCGCGGCCGGGTTCTGCCCATCGGCGGCCTCAAGGAAAAGCTGCTTGCAGCGCTTCGTGGGGGGATCAAGAAGGTGCTCATTCCGGAGGAGAATGCCAAGGACCTGGCGGAGATTCCGGACAATGTGAAGAACAACATGGAGATCATCCCGGTGTCGATGATCGGCGAGGTTCTGAGGCACGCTCTGGTTCGCATGCCGGAAGCCATCGAGTGGGATCCGGCAAAGAACGTTACGCCGGTGAAGGTCGCGGCGGACACGGACGAAACGACGACCGGCTTCGCCCATTGAGGACGCATTCCGGGAGAGTGGCAACACCGCTTTCCCGGAGCCCCTTGAACGCGCGGCGCGAGTGATTTTCGGGCTCGATGAGGGTGTCCTCGCAACGTTGTTCATCGCTTAAACAGTGGAAGACCGGCCCTTGCGCCGGTCTTTTTTCGTAAAATGCACCGCAAAGCCTTGCAATTGCGGGCATTCGGCGCGATTGGGTTGCCAAGGCGACCGCTGCGACACTGGCGCGGCCGCCCGAAAACAAGTCGTTTCGGACCAAGTTGAAAGGGTGGAAACATGAACAAGAATGAGCTCGTATCGGCTGTTGCCGAAAAGGCCGGCATCACGAACAAAGAGGCAGCTGCGTCTGTCGAAGCGCTGTTCGACGTGATCCAGGGTGAACTGAAGAACGGCGGCGACGTTCGCCTCGTCGGCTTTGGCAACTTCACCGTAAGCCGCCGCGAAGCCTCCAAGGGCCGCAACCCCTCCACCGGTGCGGAAGTCGATATCCCTGCTCGCAACGTTCCGAAGTTTGCGGCCGGCAAGGGCCTCAAGGACGCTGTGAACTCCTAAGGCATATCTGGACGAAGCGGCTCGCTTCGCCTTGCCATGGTCACAGCCGAGCGCCGCGCATCCCTATCGGGGAGGCCGACTGGCTGCTCCAACACCACAAAGCGCTGCTGCGCGAGAGGAGACGGCTCACGCCGCGCTCCTTACCTTCAGGCCCGGGTTTTCCCGGGCCTTTTTCGTCTCTGTCATTCCTCTGTTATGCGGGCGCTTCACAAACTCCGGGATTGTGCCGCGTGCATCGATGCAAGCGGCGACGCGGCCCGAACCGCCGTGTGAACGCCGAGGGGATGTCTCATGAAAACCATATCCGTCACCGCCGCACTCGCGGCCCTTCTTGCGACCTCGGTCGCTGGCAGTGCTTATGCCGAGCCCGTCTTCAACCGCATCTCGTCCTTCGCCGTCGCGGACAATCTGCCGGCCGGGACCGACCGCAAGACCGTGACCTCGGCCGAGATCGTCACCGCAACGGATGACGGCAACACGCTGATCTATTCCGACAGCCCGCTGAAAGCGATCGGCTTCATCGACATCACGGATGCCGTGGCGCCCAGGGCCGGCGGCATCGTCTCCTTCGAGGGCGAGCCCACATCGGTCACGGTGGCCGGCACCAAGGCACTCGTCGCCGTTAACACGAGCCCCGACCGTGCCAACCCATCGGGCATGCTTGCCGCCGTCGATATTGCCGGGCGTACGGTCACTTCAAGCTGCGAACTCGGCGGCCAGCCCGATTCGGTTGCCGTCAACAAGGATCGCACGCTCGCCGCCATCGCCATCGAAAACGAGCGCGACGAGAAGGTGAACGACGGAGCGCTGCCGCAGATGCCGGCGGGCGACCTCGTCATCGTGAAGCTCACCGAGGGCACGCCGGACTGCGCTACGATCCGTCACGTCTCGTTGACGGGTCTCGCCGATGTCGGAGGAGACGATCCTGAGCCGGAATTCGTCTCGTTCAACGGCAAGGATCAGATCGCGCTGACGCTGCAGGAGAACAACCATATCGTCATTCTCGACGGCCGCTCGGGCGACATCGTCTCGCATTTCTCCGCTGGCACGGTGGATCTCGACAAGGTCGATACGAAGCGCGACGGCAAGCTTTCCTTCACCGGGTCGCTGAAGGGCGTGACCCGGGAGCCGGACGCCGTGAAGTGGCTGGATGACGATAGGCTGGTCGTGGCGAACGAGGGCGACTGGAAGGGCGGCTCGCGCAGCTTCACCATCTTCGACACGAGCGGCAAGGTGCTCTACGAGGCCGGTGCAAGTTTCGAGCATGCCGCTGCCGCCATCGGGCATTACCCTGAGAAGCGTTCTGCCGCCAAGGGCATCGAGCCGGAGGGTCTGGAAGCTGCGACGTTCGGGCAAGACCGGTTGTTCTTCGTGCTGGCGGAGCGCGCATCGCTCGTCGGCGTCTACAAGGACACGGGCGCCGAACCCGAACTGCTGCAACTGCTGCCCTCGGGCATCTCGCCGGAAGGCGGCGTCGCCATTCCTGCTCGCAACCTGCTGGTAACCGCCAACGAGGCCGATCTGATTGAGGACGGTGCGGCGCGCTCGCATGTGATGATCTACGAGCGCAAGGAGGGCAAACCGGCTTATCCGCAGATCCGCTCCGTGGAGAAGGACGGTGTGCCGATCGGCTTCGGCGCATTGTCCGGTCTTGCGGCCGTTCCGGGCCAGCCTGGCAAGCTCTATGTGGTCAGCGACTCGGTCTATGGCGCCGAACCGCGCATCTTCACCATCGACACGACCAAGAGCCCGGCCGAGATCATCGACGCTCTGACGATCACCCGCGACGGCGCGCCGGCGCAGAAGCTTGATATCGAGGGCATCGTCGCAACGGCCGACGGCTTCTGGCTCGCCTCCGAAGGCAATTCCGACAAGCTGGTGCCGCATGCGCTCTATCAGGTGAATGCAAAGGGCCAGATCAAGAAGGAGATCGCCCTGCCGGAAGCCCTGCGTGCGGGCGAGACCCGCTTCGGCTTCGAGGGGATTACGGTAACAGGCGAGGGCGATGACACGACGCTGTGGATGGCCGTGCAGCGCGAATGGAAGGACGACGAGAAGGGCTTCGTCAAGCTCGTTTCCTACAATCCGAAGTCCGAGGAATGGGGCGCCGTGCGCTATCCGCTGGAGAAGAAGGGCGAGGGCTGGGTCGGTCTGTCCGAAATCACCATTCACGGCAACTATGCCTATGTCATCGAGCGCGACAACCTCGTCGGCCAGGCAGCAAAGCTGAAGAAGATCTATCGCGTGGCGCTGACCGAGCTGAAGCCCGCCAAGCTCGGCGGCCCGCTGCCGGTCGTCGCCAAGGAAGAGTTCCGCGATCTGCTTCCGGACCTGAAGACGCTGAACGGCTATGTTCTCGACAAGGTGGAGGGCTTTGCCGTCGATGAAACCGGAACCGGCTTCGTCGTGACGGACAATGACGGCGTGGACGACAGCTCGGGCGAGACGATGTTCTGGAGCATCGGCAAGATCGACGCGATGTAACGAGAAGTGCCCCGGCAACGTCGGGGTCCACAAGGTCGGGCCTGTGTGCAGCAGGTCCGATCTCCCAAGGCCGGTGAGATATATGCCTGGCGGCTGATCTCAGGCTTCTGCGGCCGTTGCCGGCCTGACGGCCTCTTCCTGCTCGCGCCGCTCGCGGATCTCGTCGGTGCGGCGGACGAGCTTGCTGACGATCTCATGCAACTGATCGAGTTGCTCGTCATCGAGTGCCGAGAAGATTTCCTCGATCAGCTGCTTGCGCGGGTGCTCGGCCGCCTCCAGCGCGATACGCCCGACATCGGTGATGGAAACGATCTTTGCGCGGCGATCCTCAGGGTCCGGCTGACGCGCCACGAGCTTGTCGCGCTCCAGCCCGTCGATCGCCTCGGTCACGGTGCGCGGCGCGAAATTGAGCGCACAGGCGATATCCGTCGAGCGGCAGGGGCCGAGCTTGTTCAGGAAGAACAGAAATTTGCTGCGGGCCAGCGACACGCCTTCCTCCGTCATCGACTGGTTGATGAGCCGATGAACGCGATGATAGAGCTCGAACAGCTTGTCGGAGACGTCGAAGGTCGTTTTCATAGACTGGAGATGGACGTTATGAGGGTCCATGTCAAATCCGATCACAGGGATGTCAAGGCGGGCCGCGCGAAACCCTGCGGCGGTGTCGGAAGCGCCACAGCCATTGTGATGGGGCTCGCTTGGTCGGTTCCGCACTGGCCTGGCCTGGATATCAGGTCTCGATGACAGGAACCTGTCGGTTCCTGTGATCGACACTCGATTAGCTGCACGACGCCGTGGAAAGACGGGGCCGCCCAGGCCGAAACGATTGACGTCGATGCATCGGCAGGCCCATGGTCGGGCATGGCTTTCCGCTTCGTTCACACCGCAGACCTCCACCTCGATTCTCCCCTCCGCAGTCTGGCGCTTCGCAACGGCGAGCTTGCCGAGCATGTCCGCGGGGCGACCCGTGCGGCGCTGACGGCCATCGTCGATCTCTGTATCGCGGAGGCGGTCGATGCGCTCTTGATCGCGGGCGATCTCTATGACGGTTCGCAGACCTCGATGAACACGGCGTTGTTCCTGATGAGCGAGATGCGTCGGCTGGAGGCCGCCGGGGTGCGCGTCTTCGTCATTCGCGGCAATCACGACAACCAGTCCGCCATCCGCCGCGAGCTGACCTTTCCGGACAATGTGCATGTGTTCTCCAACCGCACGAAATCAGTAAAGGCAGCGATGCTACCGGATGGCCGCGCCGTCTACATTCACGGCATCGGCTTCGACCAGCCGCACGCGCCGGACAGTCTGCTGCCGTCCTTCCCGGGTCCGCAGGCAGACAGCATCAACATCGGCATGCTGCACACGAGCCTTGCCGGCGCGCCGGGGCACGATCTCTACGCGCCCTGCAGCGTGGCGGAGCTTGCCGCACATGGTTTCGACTACTGGGCGCTTGGCCATGTGCATCATCGCCTGGTGCACAGCGAAACGCCGCTGATCGTCATGCCCGGAATGCCTCAGGGCCGCGATATCAACGAAGCGGGCGCGAAGAGCGTGACGCTTGTGACGATCGAGGCCGGCGGTGAGATCCACCACGCCGAGCGCCGCATCGGCGGCGCGGTGTTCGAGCGGGCGACGATCGGCCTTACCGGTGTCGCGGAATGGCGCGAGCTTCTGGCCCGCATCAGCGACGAGCTCGCACGCCGCGTGGCGGCGGCCGGTGCCGAGCAGCTGATCCTGCGCCTGCACCTGACGGGCGCGACGCCGCTCGCCTTCCGCCTGAAGCGCGATCCGGCCTTCCTGATGGATGAGGTGACGGGTCTTGCCAACGCGTTGCCGGGCTGCTGGGTGGAGAAGATCGAGATCGACTGCCACGCGCCGGAGATGGTTGGTGAGGCGGATCCCGGTCTTGATCCCGCAGCCGAACTGTCGGCGCTGATCCACGGCGATGTGCTCGCCTCGCACGCGTTCCGCCAGCAGGCGGCCGATCTCATGGCCGAGCTTCTGGGCCAGCTGCCGCGCGAGTTGCGGGAAACCTTTGGAACGGACGAGGCGACTGTTGCAGCGCTTCTGGCGGAGATCGCGCGCGACGGCAGCGACGAGGTGCTCGCGCATGTGCGGGCCGGCGAGGGAGGTCAATAATGCGTCTGTCCGCGCTCGATCTCGTCCGCTACGGCAAGTTCACCGGCAAGCAGCTCGACTTCGGCCCGGCCCGGCCCGGCAAGCCGGACCTGCATCTGGTCTACGGACCGAACGAGGCGGGCAAGTCCACGCTGTTTTCGGCGGTGCTCGACCTGTTCTTCGGCATCGAAGGCCGCAGCCCCTACAATTTTCTGCATCCATACCCCGCCATGCGCATCGGCGCGACGGTGGAAACCGGTGGACGCGGCCAGTCCCTGTTTCGTGTCAAGCGCCAGCAGAACACGCTGATCGACGCCAACGAGCAGCCGCTGCCCGAAGGGCTTCTTGCCAATGCCTTCGGCACGGTGGATCGCGCGACCTATCAGCTGATGTTCTCGCTCGACGACGACAGCATCGAAAAGGGCGGCGAGAGCATCCTGCGGAGCGAAGGCGAGCTTGGGTCTCTCTTGTTTTCCGCCAGTTCGGGCCTGCCGGACCTCACCGGCGTCATGGCGGAGCTCAAGGGCCGGACAGACGCCTTCTATCGCCCGCAGGCGCGCAAGCACCGGCTGGCCGAGCTGAAGGCGGAGCTGGATGCGCTGAAGGACGAGCGGGCCGCCATCGATGTCAGCCAGCGGGAATACACCGCGCTGCGCAAGACGCGCGATCTGGCGACGGAGCGGCACGAGGCGGCGCTCGCCGCCCGCGCCGGGCTGCGCGTCCAGTGGGACGGGGTCAAGGCGAAGCTCGACGGTCTGCCGCTCCTTCTGCGGCTGCGGACGCTGCGTGGCGAGCTTGCGACGCTCAGCGACCTTCCGGACCCGCCCGCCGTCTGGCATCAGATGCTGCCGGAGCTGATGCGGGCGGAAACCGAGATCGGCACGCGCCTGACGCAGATCGCGGCGGATATCGCCCGCCGCACGCAGGAGCGAGACCTGCTCGCGCGCGACGAGGCCGTGCTCGCGCTGCGCGCCGACCTGCGCCATCTGGAAAGCTCGGGCCTCGAAGCCCGTTACCGGACGGCAGCGCAGGACATGCCCTCGCGCACGCAAGAAAGGGCGGCGGTAACCGCCGACCTCGCCGCGCGGCTGCTGCAACTCGGACGCGGCGAGGACGAGGACCCTGCCACGCTTCTGATTCCGGCAGCAACCGTCGGCAAGCTGCGCGCGCTGGCCGAGACGCATGCGCGCCTGTCCGAGCGGCAGGAGGCGGCCCGTCGGGAGTTCGCAACGGCGGAGGCTGCTCATCGCGACGCGGTCGAGCGAGCCGGGACGGTTGGCGAGAGGCCGCCAGGACAGGCTTCGGCGATGCAGACGACCGCCGATCCACAGGCGCTGTCCGACTTGCTGCGGGCTCTGAGGCGCGAGGATTTTCCGCTCCGCCAGAAGGCCGCGCGCGAGGAAGCGGCGCGGCTCGAGGATCTTCTCGCCGACCAGCTGGCAGCCCTGCCGGGCCGGTACGATGCCGAAAGCCTTGCACGCGCGCCGGTTCCGGCGGAAGGCGATTTGGCTGACTGGTCGTTCAAGACCGAGACGGTGAGCGAGCGCCTGCGCCGGCTCGACGAGCGCCGCGCCGACGTCGCGCTGCAAATGGCCACCGCTGAGGCCGAGCGGAATACGCTTCTGGCGCAGGCGGAGTTTGCCGACGATGCGCGGGTGGCGGCGCTGCGCCTTGCGCGCGATGCGGCCTGGCAGTCGCACCGGGGGGCGCTGACGCCGGAAACGGCCGATCGGTTCGCAAGCGCGCTCGACAAGGACGATCAGGCGAGCGCCCTGCGGCTGACCCAGACCGAACATATCGCCCGCAGCCGCGCTCTGGCGGTGACGATCGCCGACCTGACCGCACGACAGGCGGCGTACGACCGGCAGCGCGCGGACCTGCTCGCGGAGCGTAGCGTGCTGGAGGCCACCATCAATACTGCGGCCACCGCCTGCAATCTCCCTGCGGATGTGTCGCTGGCGCGGCTGGAGGATTGGCTGCAACGCCGGCTGAAGACGCTGGAAACACGCGCCGCATTGCGTGCCATGCGCCAGAAATCGGCCCAGGCGGATGCCGACGAGGCGCGAGCCATGGCCCGGCTCGCCGCGGCTTTCGCTTATGGGGCTTCGCTGCCGGATGATTTCGAGACGGCGCTGGCTTTTGGCGAGCGGGTATTAATGGCGGCGCAGGCCGAGGCGGCCGAGGGGCGGACCCTTTCGGACAACCTGAAGCGAACGGAGGCGGCGCTTGCATCGCGCCGCGGCGATGCGGACGCGGCCGATGCGGCGATGGCGGCATGGGCGGATGCCTGGGGCGAGCGTCTCTCCGGCCTCTGGCTTGCGCCGCACGGCGAGGTGCCGAGCCTGGCCGAAGTGATGCCGACGCTTGCGGTGCTTGCCGAGATCGACCGTCTGGTTCAGCGGCGCAACGATTTCGACCACCGCATTCAGGCGATGGGCCGCGACCAGACAGCATTCGCGAACGTCATCGCCAGCTGCTGCGCGCGGCTGGGTTCGCCATCTATCGACGATACCTCCGGCGACGATCCGCTTGCGATCTTCACCGCGCTACAGCGGCGGATGGCAAGCGCCGAGCATGTGGAGGCGCTGTTCGACCGTCTGTCGACGGAGCTGGAGGAGCGGGAACGCGAGGCGCGGGCGTTGGCCGAAAAGCTGGAGCGGCATGAGGCCGGAAAGCGCGACATGCTTGCCTTTTTCGGCTGCACGGAACTCGGCGATGTCGCCGCCCACCTTGAAAGCGCAAAGGCGCGGACGCGCCTGCGCGAACGCATTGTGGAAACCGAGGCCGACCTTGCCGCCCGTTTGCGCGTCGGCACGGCGGATGAGGCCGAGATGGTTCTCGTCGCTCTGGACGAGGACGGGCTTCGCCGCGAGGCGGCCGAACTCGCCGCGCGCCATGAGGAGGCCGACCGGATGGTGCAGGATCGCCATGCCGAACTGCGCGATGCGGAGCGCGGCCTGGAAAAGGCCGCGGGCGACGATGCGGCCGCTCATATCGAGGAGCGTCGGCGCACGGTGCTCGCCGATATCGAGGAGCAGGCGCTTGCCTATCTCCGGCTGCGTTCCGGCCTGCTCGCCGCCGACATGGCGTTGCGCCTCTATCGGGAGCGGCACCGCAGCGCCATGATGCAGCGGGCGTCCACGGCCTTCGCCACCATCAGCGGCGGGGAATATGAGGGTCTCTCGACCGAGATGGAGAAAGGGGCGGAGTTCCTTTTGGTCCGCTCCGCTTCGGGTGCAACCAAGCTTGCGAAAGACCTTTCTAAAGGCACGCGCTTCCAGCTCTATCTCGCGCTGCGCATGGCCGGTTTCCACGAGATCAGCGCCCAGCGCGAGGCCTTGCCCTTCATTGCCGACGATATCATGGAGACCTTCGACGACGCCCGCGCCTTCCACGCCTTCCGGCTCATGGCGGATATGGCGGGCGTCGGCCAGGTCATCTACCTGACTCATCACGAACACCTCTGTGAGATCGCCCGCAAGGCCTGCCCGGATGTGGTGTTGCACCGGCTATGAGGGCATGCAGACGCCGGCGGCAGGTCACGTCCTGCGCCGGACTTGCGGGCGGATGCCATCAGGCACTATACGGATGCACCGTACCGGCTTTCATCTCCATGGCTGCCGTGGACGATAGTCCTGCCTCAATGCTATCGCTTGCGGCATTTGCGACGAGGCGGTGACTGCAAGGAGAAGCCGGAGCACGCATGCGTGGCAGGCTTTTCTCATTCGAGCGTGGCCATTCGGGCCGGAGGCAGCGATGAACAATTTCCATGTCGGCCAGAAGGTCGTCTGCATCGACGACAAGTTCAAGAACGTCTCGATCGACCAGCTGATCCGCAAGGGCGAGATCTACACGATCCGCTGGGTCGGCCCGTATAGCCATTACATCGACGGTGAATTCATCGGCGTGAAGCTGGAGGAAATCAACCGTGGCAATGACGACGGCCCGGAAGGCTACGGCGCAGCCGACATGCCCTACCGCGCAACGCGGTTCCGCCCTCTGCTCAAAGATCGCCTTTCGTCGCTGAAGAACCTATTGGCGCCGACGCCGAAGGGCGAAACGCCGTATTCGCCGCCCGCTCCCGAAGAGCCGAAGCGCGCTGCGCCGAAGCGGGAAAAGGAAAAGGTCGATACCTGAAGAGGACGCGGCCCGCGCCTATCGTCGGGCGGCATGTCATTTCATCGCCGCTGTTTGCGGCGGTCGCTATCCTGCAGGAGGTCCTGCAGCGCGGCTTCGCTGATCATGCCGCATTGGAAGACGTGGATTCTGCGCGCCGCCGCGACGTCGCCCGTTTCGGCGCCGGCCGTGCAATGGTCCTCAAAGACGCGCTGCAGCGCATGACCGCCGCGAGGGGCATGCCGAGCATCCGGGCATCTGTCGGCACCAAGACCGAAATCCCTTGTGGTCATGATGATCTCCACAGGTTTGACTGGCATGCGATTGTACAGGACAGATCGCCCTTGGCGATTCCAAGAACTGGCCTATCAATCATCATAGAGCCGATGAATTTTTCGAAGCGTTCTGAAAGATAATACGTGACGGCAATGACGCGGAAATGACCGTTTCGTGACATTGCAGGTGGGCCGGAAGCGCGGCACAGGAAGGGCGTCAGAGTGCCGCCGTCAGCAGGCGTCTGACATCGCCGACATCGAACGGCTTTTGCAGAACCGGTGCCGAGATGCCGGAGCCATCAAGGCCCGCCGCGCCATAGCCGCTCGCAAAGACGAACGGTATGCCGCGCCCCAACAGCGTTTCGGCAATGGGGAAGGACGGTTTCCCCGCGAGGTTGATGTCGAGGATGGCCACATCGAGATCGATCGTGCGGGCAAGGTCTAGGGCCGGCTCCAGCCGCATGGCCATTCCGGCGATCTCGCAGCCGAGCTGGAGAATGAAGTCCTCGATAAGGAGCGCGACCAGCATCTCGTCCTCCACGATCAGCACGCGTTTTCCGGCAAGCTTATCCAAGGCCGACGCCTTCGCGGATGGCGGAAAGCGGAGCGGCCAGTTCGAAGACGAGGCCATCCGGCCTGTGATGGATGTGTACCTGTCCGGAAAGCTCGGCAGGCAGGGCACGCTCGAGGAGATGGGACCCGAAACCGCGCCGCTGCGGCGCGTGCACCGGCGGTCCGCCGATCTCGCGCCATGTCATTCGGAAGACGTCCCGGTCCTCTACCACGCTCGTCTCGCAAATGATCTCCACGCGACCCTCCGTGCGGGATAGCGCGCCGAACTTCGCCGCGTTGATGGCGAGCTCGTGGAGCGCCAGCGCCAGGGAAAGCGCTGCATGTGGCTCCAGCCGCAAGGGTGGGGAGGTTACGTCGAGCTGGGGATGGTCCGGATCGTCATGCGTCGCAAGCGCTGTCTCCAGCACTTCGTTGAGATCGGCTCCGGTCCAGTTCTGCGCGGTCAGCATGTTGTGGGCACGCGAGAGCGCGAGAATGCGCCCGTTGATGGAATCGGATGCCTCTTTCAGCGACATGGCGCCGCGAAGCGTCTGCGACGTGATCGCCTGCACGGAGGCGAGCGTGTTCTTCACACGGTGATTGAGTTCGTTGACCAGCAGGCGCTGCCGATGCTCGGCAATCACCCGCTCGGTCACGTCGGATCCCTGCACGAAGATATGCGTAACCTCGCCGCTGTCGACCGTGATGGGTTGATAGACGAAATCTACAAAGCGCTCTTCCGGTCCCGCTTCCCGTGAGCGGACGAGAACGATTCGCTCGGACCAGCGACTGACAGGCTCGCCGGAGCGATAGGCCTCATCAAGGAGATCGCCAAAACGCTGGTCGGCAAGCTCCGGCAGTGCTTCGCTGACCGGCTTGCCGATCACGTCCCGGTTGCCGATCAGCGCCTGGTAGTTCGGGTTGACCAGCTCGAACACGTGGTTCTCTCCCCGCAGCATGGCCATGAAGGTCGGCGCCTGCGCGAAGAGTTGGAGCAGCCGCTCGTGCTCGCGGGCGATTCGTTGGCGCGCCAGAACCTCTCGCGTCGTTTCCACCACGATGGCGATGACGCCCGCAGGCGTTCCCGTCTCGTCGAGCACAGGAGAATAATCGAGGTTCATCCAGACCTGTTCCGGTACGCCGCGCCGATGCAGCGTCAGTTCCTGATCGCGATAGGCCAGTGTCCCCCCTGCAAGCCCGACTTTCATCACATTGTCGTTGAAATCGGCGATCTCGGCCCAGCCTTCGCGCACCCGGGAACCCAGAAGCTGCGGGTGACGCTTGCCAGCAAAGCCCGAGTAGGCGTCGTTGTAGATCATGATGCCGTGCTCGCCCCAGAGCATGACGATCGGCACCGGGGACTGAAGAAGGAGGGCGGTCGCGGTGCGAAGGCTTCCTGGCCACGTCTCGACCCGTCCGAGCGGCGTGGCGCTCCAGTCGAATTCGCGGATCAACTGCCGGATCTCTCCGCCTTTTCCCAGGAAGGCGAATGCGTCTTGTGGAGCTTCTGCACCACTTATGGCTCCAGCCCCGTCGGCCCGATTGTTCTCGGCCATTCCCACCACCGTTTGTCCGTCCGTCTTTTGGTGAGACGGCGGCAGCACCGGCGCTCGTCTCATTGGTATGACGAAATAGCAATCCGGCGTCATCTGGCAAGATGCTGTCATGACAACTCTTGGCGCCATCCGGGTGCCATCCGGAACAATCGTGTCGATCCAAGTGTTGCAGAGGTAACGCAGGCGCGCGTGGTGCGCCGATGCGCGCGGGAGGTTAAAGGTCATGAGCAGCAATGTGGAACCGAGGACATTCGGGCATGGAACGATGGAGGGTAACAGGGACGTCGAGGCCTGCAAGGCAACACTTGGCGATGCCTTCCACGCGGTGACGACGAGCGGCGAAGTGAGCATGGGTTCGGCTGCTGGCGCTGAAATCCCGGGCGAACTTCAGGAGTTGATCAAACAGGCTGAGGCATCAGGCTGGCATCGCGACGTGGCGGAGGAAGCGATCCGTCAATTGGCGCGTGAACTGCTGGGCGCTCGCGGTGCTTCGTTCGACTGACACGTGAAAGCAAAGGAGACGACCATGCTGAAATCCCTGATGACCGAGATTTTTGGCGTCGGCCCTCATCCGGAAGAAACATCCGGCAACCTGCACGATCTGCAGTGGGAAAAACGCGTGCTCGTGATCTTCGCGGACCCTGCCGGCTTCAAGTCGGATACCCAGCTTCATGTCCTGATGGGGGACAAGGATGCGCTTCGCCACCGCGATCTGGCGATCTTTACGGTGGATGGCAACGACGTTCGTCCCGAGTTCGGCTCAGACGTCGTTCCGCAGGCTCATACGTTGCGCAAGGAACTGGCCTGCGCTCCCGGTACCTTCGCCCTGGTACTGGTGGGCAAGGACGGCCACGTGAAAAGCCGCTTTGACGACGTGGTCGATCCCGATGTGCTTTTCGCCGAAATCGACAGCATGCCGATGCGGCAGGCCGAAATCCAACGATAGCCCGTCCAACCGGCTGCAAAACCCATTTTGACAGGAGACATCATGTCTAACGTGCCTGATCCCATTCCCACGCCGAACCCCGGCAATCCGCCGATTCCGACACCCATGCCGCCGATCACGGAACCGGAACCCGATCGGCTGCCCGACGAAACGCCGAATCCCAATCCAGATGAAAACGACGCACCGCCGCTGTCGGTGTGAGTTTTGTCGGACAGCGTTTGCCTACACGTCGTCGGTCCGACGTCTCAGGTCGGCGAAAAGCCGGAAGGAACGCGGCAGCAACCACCGGCTGTCGCATTTCTGTGTCTGCGCGAAGCGAGATCCGTCCGTCTCATCAGTGCGAAGGGAGAGACGGCTTTTGACGTAAGGTGCAAGCGTGCCTTCGTGCGGTTCGTGGCGTAGAGCATGGAAACGATGAGGATATCCCCTGAAGACGATCCTGCAACCGCTTGGACTGTAAACCCGAGATTTCGCTTCCGGCGTCCATGGAGATCCAGCGCTGCAAGAGGGTTGCCTTTATGCATTTTTTCGCCTTTGTTGTCGCTTTGGCGCCAGCTTGATGGCGCAAACGGGCAAGGAGATCACCGATGACCGCACCCCTGACTGCCGTGACACGACACCTGCGACGCGCTGCCCTGATCAGCTCGCTTTTGCTCGGTGCAAGCCCTGCGCTTGCCGAGGCCGTACTGAACCGCGGCAATGCCGGCGAGCCACAGACGCTCGATCAGGCCCATACGTCGATCAACATCGAGGCGTTCATCCTCAAGGACCTTTACGAAGGCCTGACAACACATGATGCCAAGGGCGAGATCGTGCCGGGTGCGGCCGAGAGCTGGACGGTTTCGGACGACGGGACGGTTTACACCTTCAAGCTGCGTGAAAACGGCAAATGGTCGGACGGATCGCCGGTGACGGCGGAAGACTTCGTCTTCTCGCTGTCGCGCATCGAGGATCCGAAGACAGCGGCCGGCTATGCCAACATCCTTTACCCCATCAAGAATGCCGAGAAGATTAACAAGAGTGGCCTGGCTCTTGATCAGCTGGGCGTGAAGGCCATCGACGCGAAGACGTTGGAGATCACGCTCGAGCGCGCGACGCCTTACTTCCTGGAACTCCTCGCTCATCAGACGGCTCTGCCGGTTTCCAAGGCAAGCTTCGAGAAGAACGGCACGGACTTCGTCAAGCCGGGCATCATGGTGTCGAACGGCGGCTTCAAGCTGACCGAGCACGTTGCCAACGATCACCTGACGCTGAGCAAGAACGAGCAACACTGGGACGCCGCCAACATCAAGCTCGACAAGGTCGTTTTCTACCCGCTCGAGGATCAGGCCGCTGCCGTGCGTCGCTACGAGGCGGGCGAGCTTCATGTGAACTATAATTTCTCCGCCGATCAGATCGCGCGGCTGAAGACCCTGGTCGGCGACGAGGTGCATATCTCGCCGGCGCTCGCCACCTATTATTATGTGTTCGACACACGCACCGCACCGATGGACGACGTCCGTGTGCGCCGCGCGCTCTCCATGGGCATTGATCGCGACTTCCTCGCAAAGGAAATCTACAGCGGCTCACAGCAGCCGGCCTATGGCTTCGTTCCTCCGGGCCTGCCGGATTATGGTACGCCGTCGGTTGCCGACTTCGCGACGAAGAGCCAGCTCGACCGCGAGGACGACGCTCTGGCGCTCCTGAAGGAGGCTGGCTATGGCGAGGGCGGCAAGCCGCTCGACATCGAGATCCGCTACAACACCAACCCCAACCACGAGCGGGTCGCGACCGCCGTCGCGGATATGTGGAAGACGGCGTTCAACGCCAAGGTGACGATGGTCAATCTCGACGTCTCCTCGCACTACGCCTACCTTCAGGAGGGCGGCAAGTTCTCCGTTGCGCGTGCCGGCTGGACGGCAGATTACGGCGATCCGGAAAACTTCCTCGCCATGAACACCACAAGCAACGTCACCTTCAACTATGCCAAGTGGAGCAATGCCGACTACGACGCGCTGATGGCGAAGTCGAACGACGAGAAGGACCCGGCAGCCCGCGCCAAGCTGCTGCACGAGGCCGAGACGATCCTCATGCAAGAACAGCCCGTTGCGCCGCTCCTTTACCAGAACGAGCTTTGGCTCGTTTCCAAGAAGGTCAAGGGCTGGGTCGACAACGCCAATAACGAACACCCGAGCCGATACCTGAGTATTGCGGAATAATTGCGCCAGCTTCCCGAGGTGCTCTTTTAGGGAATGCCGACGAAGCCCCGGGTCTTCTCCCCCACAGGCGGGAGAAGACTTGCGGTCCGGTTGGTTCCTTCAACCAGATGCCTCCCATCGGAGAAGGCCATGTTATCCTTCGTTTTTCGCCGACTGGCGAGCGCTGTGCCGACCCTTTTCATCGTCGTCACGATCTCGTTCTTCCTCATGCGCTTTGCCCCTGGCGGCCCATTCAACCTCGAACGGCCGCTCTCGCCACAGACCATGGCCAATCTCAACAAAGCCTATGGGCTGGATCTGCCGCTGTGGCAGCAATATCTGCGCTATCTCGGCAACGTCGTGCGCGGCGATTTCGGCCCGAGCTACATCTACCGCGACAATACGGTCGATCAGCTGATCGGGATGGGGTTGCCCTATTCGATCGAGCTCGGCCTCTGGGCGTTGGGCGTTGCACTGGTGGGCGGCGTTGCCGCCGGCACATTCGCGGCTCTGCGGCAGAACAGCTTTATTGACGTCGCCATCATGACGCTCTCGACGGTGGGCGTGACGGTGCCGAACTTCGTCGTCGGCCCCGTGCTGACACTGGTCTTCGCCGTTACCCTGTCCTGGTTGCCGGCCGGTGGCTGGGGCGATGGCTCGCTGCGATACCTGATCCTGCCGATGATCGCGCTCGCCCTGCCGCAGTTGGCCGTCTTTGCGCGTCTGACGCGCGGCGCCATGATCGAGGCGCTGCACACCGACCACATCCGCACCGCACGCGCCTACGGCCTGCCGGCGCGAACGGTGGTGGTGACGCATGCGATGCGGGCCGCCATGCTGCCGGTCGTCTCCTATCTCGCGCCCTGCGCCGCAGCCCTTCTCACCGGATCGGCCGTCATCGAAACGCTGTTCACCATTCCCGGTGTCGGCCGCTTCTTCGTGCTCGGCGCCATCAACCGCGATTACACGCTGGTCATGGGCACGGTCGTGCTGATCGCGGTCTTCGTCATCGTCTTCAACCTTGTGGTCGATATTCTCTACGGCCTGCTCGATCCGAGGGTTCGCCATGAGTGATCTTGCCCGAATGCCGAACGTACAGCCGGCGGTTCAGCCGGAAGCGGCCAGCCGCAGCCTGTTCCAGCTTGCCGCGATGCGCTTCCGGCGCAACCGCGCGGCCATGGCCGGCAGCGTCGTGCTGGTACTGGTCGCGCTGTTCTCGTTTGTCGGGCCGCTGTTCATCAGCCACAGCTACGATCAGGTGTTTCCCTCCTACGTCTCGGTGCCGCCGAGCCTCGAGCCGCGGCCGGGTGCCGACAGCCTGCAGGGCGCGATCTCATCGGCAGCGACGCGGGCGCGCGTCACGCTTCAGGCCTTCGAGGTCGAGGGGCAGACGTTCACTGCGACCTTCACCTCCGACGCGGCCATCGATCCCCGCACGACCCGCTACATCGACCGCGCCAACGAGTTCGACGACACGACGGTCACGGAAACGCGGGACGACGGCCGGACGATCGTGGTCGAGGGCCGCGTGTCACGCGAATATTTCCTGTTCGGCACCGATTCGAACGGTCGCGACCTCGTTGCACGCGTCATGCTGGGCGGCCAGATCTCGCTGGCCGTCGGCCTGCTCGCCAGTCTCGTCTCGCTCGGCATTGGCGTCCTCTACGGGGCGACGTCGGGCTATCTCGGCGGCAGGGTCGACAACATCATGATGCGCTTCGTCGAGATCCTCTACTCGCTGCCCTTCGTGTTCCTCGTCGTCGTGCTCGTGGTCTTCTTCGGCCGGTCCTTCATTCTCATCTTCCTCGTCATCGGCGCGGTGGAGTGGCTCGATATGGCGCGAATCGTGCGCGGTCAGACGCTGGCGCTGAAGCGCCGGGAGTTCGTGGCGGCCGCGCAGGCGCTGGGGCTGACCGACTGGCAGATCATCCGCCGGCACGTGGTCCCCAACACCATCGGCCCGGTCGTCGTTTTCGTCACCGTCGTCGTTCCCAAGGTCATCCTGCTCGAAAGCTTCCTCTCCTTCCTCGGCCTCGGCGTGCAGGCGCCGCTGACGAGCTGGGGCGCGCTGATCTCGGAAGGGGCGAACAACATCCAGTCGGCGCCCTGGTTGCTCATCTTCCCCGCCATCTTCTTCGTCCTCACCCTGTTCTCGCTGAACTTTGTGGGCGACGGGTTGCGCGACGCACTTGATCCGAGGGACCGCTGACATGCCGGAACCAAAAGACATCATTCTCGACGTCCGCGATCTCAAGGTGACGTTCGATACGCCGGATGGGCCGGTCGAGGCGGTCAAGGGGATCGATCTCGACGTGCGCGCCGGCGAAACGCTCGCCGTGGTCGGCGAGAGCGGCTCCGGCAAGAGCCAGACGATGATGGGCATCATGGGGCTGCTGGCCGCAAACGGCCGGGTGACGGGAAAGGCGTCCTATCGTGGGCAGGACCTGATCGGCCTGCCGATAAAGGCGCTGAATACGGTGCGCGGCGCGAAGATCACCATGATCTTTCAGGAGCCGATGAGTTCGCTCGATCCGCTCTACACCATCGGCCGGCAGATCTCCGAGCCGATCGTCCACCATCGCGGCGGCAGCTTCCGGCAGGCGCGGACACGCGTCCTCGAACTGCTCGAACTCGTCGGCATTCCCGACCCGCGGCGGCGCATCGACAGCTATCCGCACGAACTCTCCGGCGGGCAGCGTCAGCGCGCCATGATCGCGATGGCGCTCGCCAACGATCCCGACATCCTGATTGCGGACGAGCCGACGACCGCTCTCGATGTGACGATCCAGGCACAAATCCTCGATCTCCTCCAGTCGCTGCAGACACGATTCGGCATGGCGGTGGTTCTCATCACCCATGATCTCGCCGTGGTACGTCACGTCGCCGATCGGGTGGTCGTCATGCGGCGGGGCGAGGTGGTGGAGCAGGGGCTGACGACAGATATCTTCGAGCGCCCGCAGGCCGACTACACGAAGATGCTGCTGGACGCGGAACCGCGTGGCGAAAAGCCGCCGGTTGAGGCCTCGGCGCCCATCCTCCTCGACGGACAGCGTGTCTCCGTCGATTACGCGACGGGTGGCGGCCTCTTCTCCAGCCGCTCCGGAACGTTTCGTGCCGTGGACAAGGTCAGCATCCGCCTGCGGGAAGGGCAGACCATCGGCGTCGTGGGCGAATCGGGTTCGGGAAAATCGACGCTCGGGCGGGCGCTGCTGCAACTCGTTCCCGCTTCCGGCATCATCCGCTTCGACGGGCAGGATATCGCCGGCTTCGACCGAAAGGCGATGCGCCCGCTCCGGCGGGAGATGCAGCTGGTCTTCCAGGACCCGTTCGGTTCGCTCTCACCACGCCAGACGGTCGGCGAGATCATCACCGAAGGGCTTTACGTCCACGAACCAGCTCTCAGCCGCGCCGATCGCGACAAGCGCGCCATAGCAGCGCTGAAGGAGGTCGGTCTCGATCCGCAGGCCCGCAACCGCTATCCGCACGAGTTTTCCGGCGGCCAGCGGCAGCGCATCGCAATCGCCCGGGCCATGATTCTCAAACCGCGCCTCGTCATTCTGGACGAGCCAACCTCGGCGCTCGATCGCTCGGTGCAGGGACAGGTCATCGACCTCCTGCGGAGCCTTCAGGATGCCCATGGGCTTTCCTACATCTTCATCAGCCACGACCTCGCGGTCATCAAGGCCATGGCGGACTATGTCATCGTCATGAAGGACGGTGAGATTGTGGAGGAAGGAGAGACCGACGCCCTGTTTGCGGCGCCACGTCAGGCCTATACGCAAACCCTGCTCAGCGCCGCCTACACGGCGGTGTGATGTGACAAGACCGACGCGCATACGCGCGTTCGCGAGCCGTGCACCGATGCCGCGCTCATAACGCCAAAACAAGAGAGGTAAAAAAGCGGGGAAGAATGGTGGGCGATGACGGACTCGAACCGCCGACATCCTCGGTGTAAACGAGGCGCTCTACCAACTGAGCTAATCGCCCGCCGTGTTGGTGGGCGTGATGTATTCGGAACTGCTGGAAACCGCAAGGCCGCAGGTGCGGTTTTTCGAACTTTTTTGCCGGCTTGGTCCCGATGCGCCTATTTTCAGGGATTCTGCGCGTTTTCACCATGTTGAAGCGCCTGTTTTCGCGTCTCTCTGCCGGTCGTTACGGAGAGAGACCCGTATAGTGGAAAAGCCGCATCTTTTTCTAAGACTTGGAAAAAGAGAGGTTTTTTGCCGCTAAGCCCTGATTTTCAGGCGTTTGGGAAGGGAGAGGCGAGCAGACACTGACCGGTTGTCGATAAGAAATTCGCGTTTGTCATGATTTTGTATTTCAACGTGCTTGACACTCCCCGAAACCCCCCGTAAACAGCCGCTCATCGAACGGCGCAACGCTGAACGGTCACGGAAGACGGACTGAAAAGAACGGTTTTCCAAACAATGCGCGGGTGTAGCTCAGTTGGTTAGAGTGCCGGCCTGTCACGCCGGAGGTCGCGGGTTCGAGCCCCGTCACTCGCGCCATTTTACTCTCAGAGTAAAATGAAAATGTCGATCAGCGGTCCTCGAAAGAGGGCCGCGACATTTTGCCCTTCCACCCTTCGAGGGTTCTCCAAGACTGGTAATTTCCACGAAAACCGCTATGTAGGTTGCAACTCGCTATTGCTTCGGATGCGAGCCGTACGGGTGGATCGGAACCGCAGAATATGCAGACTCTTCATTCGCTTGGACGAGCGGATGAAAACAAGATGCGAGGCTTGCGCCATGGCGCGGGCTGCGCTAACGACTTTGGCGTTGCAACATTTTTCGGCCTGCAGGCAGACGCCAACCGCGCCTCACCGGCGCGGCCGCGGGCAGGGACAAAACAATGACAGACCTTCTCGGTTCTTATATCCCGATCGCCATCTTCATCGGCATCTCGCTGGTCATTGGGCTGGCGCTTCTTGCTGCGCCGTTCGCAGTCGCCTTCAAGGCGCCGGACGACGAAAAGCTTTCGGCCTACGAGTGCGGCTTCAATGCGTTCGACGACGCGCGCATGAAGTTCGATATTCGTTTCTATCTCGTGTCGATCCTGTTCATCATCTTCGATCTGGAGGTCGCCTTCCTGTTCCCCTGGGCCGTCGCGTTCAAGGGCATGGGCTGGTTCGGTTTCTGGTCCATGATGGCCTTCCTCGGCGTGCTGACCATCGGCTTCATCTATGAATGGAAGAAGGGAGCACTCGAATGGGAGTAGCAACCACGAACACCATGGTGGCCGAGGCCCCCAAGGGCATCATCGATCCCGCGACCGGCAAGCCGGTCGGCGCGAACGATCCGTTTTTCGGCGAAATCAACAATGAACTTGCCGACAAGGGCTTTCTCGTCACCTCGACCGACGAGCTGATCAACTGGGCCAGAACCGGTTCGCTGATGTGGATGACGTTCGGTCTGGCCTGTTGCGCCGTCGAAATGATGCAGATGTCCATGCCGCGTTACGACGCCGAGCGCTTCGGCTTTGCGCCGCGCGCCTCGCCGCGCCAGTCCGATGTGATGATCGTCGCGGGAACGCTGACCAACAAGATGGCGCCGGCGCTCCGCAAGGTCTATGATCAGATGCCGGAACCGCGTTACGTGATTTCGATGGGCTCCTGCGCCAATGGCGGCGGCTACTATCATTATTCCTACTCGGTGGTGCGCGGATGCGATCGCGTCGTGCCTGTCGATATCTACGTGCCGGGCTGTCCTCCCACGGCAGAAGCGCTGCTTTACGGCGTGCTCCTGCTGCAGAAGAAGATCCGCCGCACGGGCACGATCGAACGCTAGGCCCTCGGGGTCTTCGATCAGGGGATTCTAGGCCACATGGGGCTGAGTCTCGATGGTCATCCGGATAAGGACACGAAATGAGTGAAGCTCTGAACAGCCTCGCGACCTACCTTCGGGAAACCAAGGGCGCCCTTTTCGCTGAAGCGACGATCGCTTTCGGCGATCTGACGCTGGCGACGACCGGCGAGAACATCGTCGCGCTTCTGACCTTCCTGCGCGACGACGCCCGCTGCGGTTTCGTCAACATCATCGACGTCTGCGGCGTGGATTATCCCGCGCGTGCCGAGCGCTTCGATGTGGTCTACCACCTCCTGTCGCCGAAACAGAACCTCCGCATTCGCGTCAAGGTCGCAACGTCGGAAGAAGAGCCCGTTCCCTCGATTTGCAGCGTCTTTCCCGGCGCCGACTGGTTCGAGCGCGAAGCCTACGACATGTATGGTATCCTTTTCACCGGCCACCCGGACCTTCGCCGTATCCTCACTGACTACGGCTTCGAGGGTTACCCGCTGCGCAAGGATTTCCCGCTAACGGGCTATGTCGAAGTGCGCTACAACGACGAAGCCAAGCGCGTGGTCTACGAGCCGGTCGAACTCAAGCAGGAATTTCGCAACTTCGATTTTTTGTCTCCCTGGGAGGGGACGGATTATGTGTTGCCGGGGGATGAGAAGGCGAAGTGATGTTCGGTGAGCCGTAAGTTGTGAGTAGGATCGTTTGATACGAGGGTGAATTGCCGCCGTGGAGAGCCAAGAGATCAAATCCTACCGCGATCTCAGGGTGTGGCAAGCCGCTATAGACCTCAGTGTCGAATGTTACACGCTGACCAACGATTTTCCGAAGTCGGAAATTTACGGTATGGCCAGCCAGATGAGGCGGTCGTCGGTCTCGGTCGCAGCGAATATCGCAGAAGGGTATGGCCGAAACAGCCGTGGTTCTTTTGTTCAGTTTCTGAAGGTTGCACAAGGATCTCTTAAGGAGCTCGAGACGCATCTGATCATCTGCCAACGCGTTGGATTGATGGATGCCTATGCTTCAGAGGAAATGCTGAAACAGTGCGAAGAGAATGGTAAAATGATCAGTGGTCTCATTCGCGCGGTTCAGCGCAAGGAGAACGAGCAGTGATTTCGATGAAACGACACTTCTCTGCTTACGACTTACGGCTTACTGATCACTGCGGAGCGCGAAGCGAATGAACGAACACAACATCCGCAACTTCAATATCAACTTCGGGCCACAGCACCCGGCGGCGCATGGCGTTTTGCGCCTGGTGCTGGAGCTTGACGGGGAGATCGTCGAGCGGGTCGATCCGCATATCGGCCTGCTGCACCGCGGCACCGAGAAGCTGATCGAGGCCAAGACCTATCTTCAGGCTCTGCCATATTTCGACCGCCTCGACTACGTGGCGCCGATGAACCAGGAACACGGGTTCTCGCTCGCCGTGGAAAAGCTGACCGGCACGGTGGTGCCGATCCGTGGGCAGTTGATCCGCGTGCTCTATTCCGAAATTGGCCGCATCCTGTCGCATCTGCTGAACGTGACCACGCAGGCCATGGACGTTGGCGCATTGACGCCGCCGCTCTGGGGCTTCGAAGAGCGCGAGAAGCTGATGGTATTCTATGAGCGCGCCTCCGGCTCGCGCATGCATGCGGCCTACATCCGACCGGGCGGCGTGCATCAGGATCTGCCGCACGAACTGGTCGAGGATATCGGCAAGTGGATCGATCCGTTCCTGAAGACCGTCGATGATATCGACGAACTCCTGACCGGCAACCGCATCTTCAAGCAGCGCAACGTCGATATCGGTGTCGTCAGCCTCGAGGACTGCTGGGCCTGGGGTTTCTCGGGCGTCATGGTCCGTGGTTCGGGCGCCGCATGGGATCTGCGCAAGTCGCAGCCTTATGAGTGCTACGCCGACATGGATTTCGACATTCCGATCGGCAAGAACGGCGACTGCTACGATCGCTATCTCATCCGCATGATCGAGATGCGCGAGTCGGCAAAGATCATGCGCCAGTGCGTGGATCGTCTTCTGGGCGACGCGAAGGTCGGCCCGGTCTCCTCGCTCGACGGCAAGGTCGTTCCGCCGAAGCGGGGCGAGATGAAGCGGTCGATGGAAGCGTTGATCCACCACTTCAAGCTTTATACCGAAGGCTACCATGTGCCGGCCGGCGAAGTTTACGCCGCTGTCGAAGCGCCGAAGGGCGAGTTCGGCGTCTATCTCGTGTCGGACGGGACCAACAAGCCATATCGCTGCAAGATCCGTGCGCCGGGTTACGCCCATCTGCAGGCGATGGATTATATCTGTCGTGGCCACCAGCTTGCCGACGTTTCGGCCATCCTCGGCTCGCTGGATATCGTGTTCGGGGAGGTGGATCGCTGATGCTGGACCGCTCCGTCGCCGCCCGCCGCTTCGTCATCCAGACGCTCGACCGTCTCCTGGCCCAGTCGGCCACGAACGGGCAGTCTTCCGCTGCGGCCGATCGCCGCGAACAAAATTCCTCCGGACCCGAGCCGCTGTTCAACAGCATGTTCGCCGGATCGAGAAACTGAAATAGGGTGCGGTAACAATGTCCGTTCGTCGACTAGCCGATGTAGCCGTCCAGCCGCAGCAGTTCGCGTTCAGCGATGCGAATGCTGCTTGGGCGCAGACCACGATCCGGAAGTACCCGGAAGGCCGCCAGCAGTCCGCTGTCATCCCGCTTCTGATGCGGGCGCAGGAGCAGGACGGCTGGGTCACCAAGGCCGCGATCGAGAGTATCGCCGACATGCTTGACATGCCCTACATCCGCGTTCTCGAAGTCGCGACCTTCTATACCCAGTTCCAGCTAAAGCCGATCGGCACCCGGGCGCATATCCAGGTGTGCGGCACCACGCCCTGCATGCTGCGCGGTTCGGAAGAGCTGATCGCGCTCTGCAAGCGCAAGATCCACGGCCAGCCGCTGACCCAGAACGAGAGCGGCACGCTCTCTTGGGAAGAGGTCGAGTGTCAGGGCGCCTGCGTCAATGCGCCGATGGTGATGATCTTCAAGGACAGCTACGAAGACCTCACGGTCGAGCGTCTGGAAGAGATCATCGATACGTTCGACGCCGGCCGTGGCGCGGAGATCGTCCCTGGCCCGCAGATCGACCGCATCTTTTCCGCTCCGATCGACGGCCTGACGACGCTGACCGAAGAGCCGACGCCGCAGCGCAATCAGGTGACCGAGCCCCCGGCACCGCCCGCGCCGCAGGAGGGGGCTTCGGTTCCCCCGTCGGAAGCCGGCCGCCCGAAGAGCACGGATGCCGAAACAAATCCGACGATGAAGACGCCGGCCACCGCCAAGAGTGAGTCGGCCGCCAATTCCAAGAAGGAAGGTGGCGAGACCAAGGATGCTGCATCCGTGGACACGCCCGAAGGCGGCGAGAAGACCGACCTGACGGCCGGTGCCGGCAAGCCGGCGCCCGAGGCAAAATGATATAACGGCTGGGCACCTCGCGCCGGGTCCGGCGCACGGTGGCTCTGGCCACGGGCTGCGAAGCCTTGTACACCGGAAGGATCGGCAGCCGCCGACGACCGGTGCCAAGAGGCGGACGACGGCAGCCTGACCAATGGACGCAAGGACTGACCCGCTTTGACGGCGGATCCATATTCTCGAAGAATCGGCGGACTGAGCCATGCTTGACGATAAAGATCGCATCTTCACCAATCTCTACGGCCTTCACGACAAGTCGTTGAAGGGCGCGATGTCGCGCGGCCACTGGGACGGCACCAAGCAGATCCTGGAAAAAGGTCGTGACTGGATCATCAACGAGATGAAGGCCTCCGGTCTGCGCGGTCGCGGCGGCGCCGGCTTTCCGACAGGTCTCAAATGGTCGTTCATGCCGAAGGAAAGCGACGGACGCCCGCATTACCTCGTCGTCAATGCCGACGAATCCGAGCCCGGCACTTGCAAGGACCGGGACATCATGCGTCACGATCCGCACACGCTGATCGAAGGCTGTGTCATCGCCAGCTTCGCCATGGGTGCACATGCTGCCTACATCTATGTGCGCGGCGAATATATGCGTGAACGCGAAGCGCTGCAGGCCGCGATCGACGAATGCTACGATGCGGGCCTCCTCGGCGCCAACAACAAGCTCGGCTGGGACATGGAGATCTTCGTTCACCATGGCGCCGGCGCCTATATCTGCGGCGAGGAAACGGCTCTGCTCGAAAGCCTGGAGGGCAAGAAAGGCCAGCCGCGTCTGAAGCCGCCGTTCCCGGCGAACATGGGTCTCTACGGTTGCCCCACGACGGTCAACAACGTCGAATCGATCGCGGTTGCACCCACGATCCTTCGTCGCGGCGCGGGCTGGTTCTCGTCTATCGGCCGTCCGAACAATGTCGGCACGAAGCTGTTCATGGTCTCCGGCCATGTCAACAAGCCGTGCACCTTCGAGGACGCGATGGGAACGCCGTTCCGCGAGATGATCGAGCGCCATTGCGGCGGCGTCCGCGGCGGCTGGGACAATCTGCTGGCGGTCATTCCGGGCGGCTCGTCTTGTCCTGTGGTAAAAGCCGAACATATCATCGATGCACCGATGGATTTCGACGGAATGCGCGACGTCAAGTCGTCCTTTGGTACCGCTGCGATCATCGTCATGGATCGCTCGACCGACATCATCAAGGCCATCTGGCGCTTGGCAGCCTTCTACAAGCATGAGAGCTGCGGCCAGTGCACACCATGCCGTGAAGGCACCGGCTGGATGATGCGCGTTATGGAACGCATGGTTCAGGGTCGCGCGCAGAAGCGCGAAATCGACATGCTGTTCGACGTGACGAAACAGGTCGAAGGTCATACGATCTGCGCGCTCGGCGACGCAGCGGCGTGGCCGATCCAAGGCCTGATTCGCAACTTCCGTCCCGAGATGGAAGCGCGGATCGATGAATACACCCGCAACGCCTCCACGCATGGCGCTGTTCTGCAAGCCGCGGAGTAACAGGATGTCAACATCGCCTTATGACGATGAGCAGGCCGGTCCCGCGGACGCGCAGGGCTCTTCTTCGTCGTCAAAGGGCGATCCCGCGGGCTTTGCCGGCTGGACGAAAGAGGGCGGGCCGCCCTTGCCGCCTCTGATGCAACACCCCACGGCTTCGGTTGCGGCGGCAGCGGCGATGGGCTTCGGAATGGCAAGCCACTTCGCCGGCTTTATGCTCGGTGCTATGCAGGGGTTCATGGAGGCGGCGCAAAAGGCAGCCGCCGAGGCAGAGCGGCAGGCAGGGCAGGGGGTGGCATCTGCCGCAACCGAGACGACGGAACCTGCCGGTGACGTGGCCGAGGTGGAGAAGCCGAAAGCGGATGCCGAGGCTGCGGAAAAGCCGGTCGCCGATCTCGTGGCTGATGCTGCGGAAGCGACGGCTGCCGTGGTGGCACGAGCCTCTGCCGCCGTCGCCAAGGCTTCGCCGCGGGCCGCGAAGGGGGCAAGCCCGGCTGCAAAGTCTGCGCGTGCCCGCCGCGGCAAGGCCGCAGACGATCTGAAAAAGATTTCCGGCATCGGCCCGAAGCTGGAGCAGGTTCTGAAAAGTCTCGATGTCACGCGGTTCAGCGAAATTGCGGCTTGGGACGAGAGCGATATTGCCCGGTTCGACCGAGAGTTGAGCGCGAGCGGCCGTATCGTTAGGGATCGGTGGATCGAACAGGCCAAGGTGCTCGCAAAGAGTTGAGAGCCGATGCCGAACCGACATGTTTCGGCGACGGCGGCCAAAGCTTTAGGGGCCGTGGCCCACAGGGATGATCGAGGCCGATGGCCTCGGGACAGATTGGGCCGATAAGGCCCTTTGACGATCGATCCGTCGCTTGAAGACCGGCGGAAGAGGACAGGATTGAGTGCGAAGATGGCAAAGCTGAAAGTCGACGGAAAAGAGATCGAAGTCCCGGATCATTTCACGCTGCTTCAGGCATGCGAGGAAGCCGGCGCCGAGGTTCCGCGCTTCTGTTTTCACGAGCGGCTGTCGGTTGCCGGCAATTGTCGCATGTGTCTGATCGAGGTGAAGGGCGGTCCGCCGAAGCCGGCGGCGTCCTGCGCCATGGGCGTGCGCGACCTGCGCCCCGGCCCGAATGGCGAGACCCCGGAAGTCTTCACGACCACCCCAATGGTCAAGAAGGCCCGCGAAGGCGTCATGGAATTTCTGCTGATCAACCATCCGCTGGATTGCCCGATCTGCGACCAGGGCGGCGAGTGCGACCTGCAGGACCAGGCCATGGCCTTCGGTGTCGACTCGACCCGCTACAACGAGAACAAACGCGCCGTCGAAGACAAGTATATCGGCCCGCTGGTCAAGACGGTGATGAACCGCTGCATTCACTGCACGCGCTGCGTCCGCTTCACCACCGAAGTCGCCGGCATCGCCGAACTCGGCCTTATCGGCCGTGGCGAAGACGCGGAAATCACGACCTATCTCGAGCAGGCGATGACGTCGGAGCTTCAGGGCAACGTGGTCGATCTCTGCCCAGTGGGCGCCTTGACCTCCAAGCCCTATGCGTTCAACGCGCGTCCATGGGAGCTCGGCAAGACCGAATCGATCGACGTCATGGACGCCGTGGGATCGGCCATCCGTGTCGATACGCGCGGCCGTGAGGTCATGCGCGTCATGCCGCGGATCAACGAGGAGATCAACGAAGAGTGGATCTCCGACAAGACCCGCTTCATCTGGGATGGCCTGAAGACGCAGCGTCTCGATCGACCTTACGTGAAGAAGGACGGTCGTCTTCAGCCCGCGAACTGGGGCGAGGCCTTCGCCGCCATCAAGGCTGCCGTGGCAAAGACCAGCGGCGACCGTATCGGCGCGATTGCCGGCGACCTCGCATCCGTCGAGGAAATGTATGCGCTGAAGGGCCTGATGACGGCGCTCGGTTCCGCGAATATCGATTGCCGTCAGGACGGTGCAGCGCTCGACCCGGCGCTCGGCCGTTCGAGCTATCTGTTTAATCCCACCATTCAAGGCATTGAAAACGCTGACGCTCTGTTGATCATCGGTGCAAATCCGCGCTTCGAAGCCTCTGTGCTGAACGCGCGCATTCGCAAGCGCTTCCGCATGAGCACGTTCCCGATCGGCGTCATCGGCGAAGCGGCAGAACTGCGCTATTCCTACGAGTATCTCGGCGCCGGCACGGATTCGCTCGGCGAACTGCTGGCCGGCCGTGGCAGCTTCTATGAAGTTCTGACGAAGGCCGAGCGTCCGATGATCATCATCGGGCAGGGCGCCCTGATTGGCGAAGGCGGCGCGTCCGTTCTCGCGTCCGCTGCAAAGCTTGCCGGTGCGATCGGCGCTGTTTCCGAAGGGTGGAACGGGTTTGCCGTGCTGCATACGGCGGCAGCCCGCGTCGGCGGCCTCGATCTCGGTTTCGTACCCGGCGCAAACGGCAAGACGGCGCATGAGATGGTGACCGGCACGGACGTGCTCTTCCTGCTCGGCGCCGACGAGATCGATCTGGCAGCGCGCGCCAGCGGCTTTACGGTCTATATCGGCTCGCACGGCGACAATGGCGCCCATGGTGCCGACGTTATTCTTCCCGGCGCGACATATACCGAAAAGTCGGGCCTTTGGGTCAACACCGAGGGTCGCGTCCAGATGGGCAACCGTGCCGGCTTTGCACCTGGCGAGGCCCGCGAAGACTGGGCGATCCTGCGCGCTCTCTCCGACGTGCTGGGTAAAAAGCTGCCTTTCGATTCGCTCACTGAGCTGCGTCGCAAGCTGGTTTCAGAATTCCCGCATTTCGGCGACGTCGACGCGATTGCCGAGGCCGTTGACGGCGAAATTGCCGCACTCGCACAAAAAGCCGGTGAGATGACCAAATCCGCGTTTGCGTCTCCGGTGAAAGACTTCTATTTGACGAACCCGATAGCGCGCGCTTCTGCGGTCATGGCCGAATGTTCGGCGCTGGCTCGCAATAATTTCAAAGCGGCAGCGGAATGAGCGCGGGAGAATAAGGCACCATGGACGGTTTTCTTTCGACCTATGTCTGGCCGGCGGCCATCATGATCGGCCAGTCGCTTCTGCTGCTGGTCGCTCTCCTGATCTTCATCGCCTATATCCTCCTGGCGGACCGCAAGATCTGGGCAGCGGTGCAGCTGCGCCGTGGTCCCAACGTGGTGGGTCCCTTCGGCCTTTTCCAGTCCTTCGCCGATCTTTTGAAGTTCGTCGTCAAGGAGCCGGTGATTCCCGCCGGCGCCAACAAGGTTCTCTTCCTTCTGGCGCCGCTGGTATCAGTGACGCTCGCGCTCGCCGCCTGGGCCGTCGTTCCGCTGAACGACAACTGGGTGATGGCGAACATCAATGTCGGCATCCTCTACGTGCTCGCCATCTCCTCGCTCGAAGTCTACGGCGTCATCATGGGTGGCTGGGCGTCGAACTCCAAATACCCGTTCCTGTCGGCACTTCGGTCGGCGGCACAGATGGTGTCCTATGAGGTTTCGATCGGCTTCGTCATCGTCACCGTGCTGCTCTGCGTCGGCTCGCTGAACCTGACCGACATCGTCAATTCGCAGCGTGACGGCCTGGGTACGATGATGGGCCTGCCGGGCTCTTTCCTCGACTGGTACTGGCTGCCGCTGTTCCCGATGTTCATCGTGTTCTTCATCTCGGCGCTGGCCGAGACGAACCGCCCGCCATTCGACCTGGTGGAAGCCGAGTCCGAACTCGTCGCCGGCTTCATGGTCGAGTACGGCTCGACCCCCTACATGATGTTCATGCTCGGCGAGTACGCTGCCATCTGCCTGATGTGCGCCCTCACCACGATCCTCTTCCTCGGCGGCTGGCTGCCTCCGGTGGACGTCTGGTTCCTCAACTGGGTACCTGGCATCATCTGGTTCGTGCTGAAGGCCTCTCTGGTGTTCTTCATGTTCGCGATGGTCAAGGCATTCGTGCCGCGCTACCGCTACGACCAACTGATGCGTCTCGGCTGGAAGGTGTTCCTGCCCCTGTCGCTCGTCATGGTCTTTATCGTTGCAATTACGCTGAAGCTCGGCGGATGGGCCTGATGCCCGTCCGCAGCTTCGCGACAGTCGCTGGCGTCTCCCGGGCCAGCTCATTCGGAGGTAAATGATGGCCGCCATTTCGCAAGCCGTCAGATCGCTGTTCCTCAAGGAGTTCGTTGGCGCGTTCTTCCTGTCGATGCGCTATTTCTTCGCACCGAAGGCGACGCTGAACTACCCGTTCGAAAAGGGTCCCATCAGCCCGCGTTTCCGCGGGGAGCATGCTCTGCGTCGCTACCCCAACGGGGAAGAGCGTTGCATCGCCTGCAAGCTGTGCGAGGCGATCTGTCCCGCCCAGGCCATCACCATCGAGGCCGGCCCGCGCCGCAATGACGGCACCCGCCGCACGGTGCGTTACGACATCGACATGGTGAAGTGCATCTATTGCGGCTTCTGCCAGGAAGCCTGCCCGGTCGACGCCATCGTCGAAGGGCCGAACTTCGAATTCGCCACCGAGACGCGCGAAGAGTTGTACTACGACAAGGACCGCCTTCTTTCGAACGGCGACCGTTGGGAGCGCGAAATCGCCCGCAACATCGGCATGGACTCGCCGTACCGCTGAGGCTACGGCGCCATCTCGGCGAAGCGTCGCCCGCCCGGGCGGCGAGACACTGAAAATTTGGGTGTCGACCGGACCTCTCCGGTCGGCCGGGAACGGATTGCGCAAAGGTACGCCGTTCCGGGGAAGACGAAAAAGGCACCGGTCATGGGTCTGCAGACTCTATTCTTCTATCTCTTCGCCTTCATCGCCGTCGCATCGGCGTTCATGGTGATTTCGGCCAGGAACCCCGTCTATTCGGTCCTGTTCCTCATCCTGTGCTTCTTCAACTCGGCAGGTCTGTTCCTGCTGACAGGGGCCGAGTTCCTCGCGATGATCCTGCTCGTCGTCTACATCGGCGCCGTCGCGGTCCTCTTCCTCTTCGTCGTGATGATGCTCGACATCGACTTCAATCAACTGCGTTCGGGCGTGCTCGATTATGCTCCGGTGGGCGCGCTCGTCGGTCTGATCCTTGCGGCCGAGCTGATCATCGTCGTTGCGGGCAGCACCTTCTCGCCGGAGATCGCCAAGACCGTGTCAATGCCGATCCCGGCCGTGACCGACCGTACCAATACCGCCGCCCTCGGCGACGTCATCTATACCCACTACATCTACTACTTCCAGATTGCCGGTCTCGTGCTGTTCGTCGCCATGATCGGCGCGATCGTGCTCACGCTGCGCCATCGCCCGAACATCAAGCGCCAGAACATTTCCGAACAGGTCGCCCGCGTGCCCGCCACCGCCGTCGAGGTGGTGAAGGTCAAGCCGGGGCAGGGGCTCTGAGCCGGTACTGAAGGTCAAGGACATCACATCATGGAAATCGGTATTTCCCACTATCTGACCGTCAGCGCCATCCTGTTCACGCTGGGCGTCTTCGGCATCTTCCTCAACCGCAAGAACATCATCGTCATCCTGATGTCGGTGGAGCTCATCCTGCTCGCCGTCAACATCAACATGGTCGCCTTCTCGTCGTTCCTCAACGATATTACCGGCCAGGTGTTCGCGCTGTTCATTCTGACGGTTGCCGCGGCGGAAGCTGCCATCGGACTTGCAATTCTCGTCGTCTTCTATCGTAACCGCGGTTCCATCGCGGTCGAAGACGTCAACATGATGAAGGGCTGATCGGCCATGGATACCATCATCAAAGCGGTCGTCTTCCTGCCGCTCATCGGCTTCCTGATCGCGGGGCTCTTCGGAACGAAGATCGGCGCCAAGGCTTCGGAGTACGTGACCACCGGCCTCATGGCCATCGTTGCCGTCCTTTCCTGGGTCGTCTTCTTCCACGTCGGTCTTGGCGAAACGGAGATGATCAAAGTCTTCGTCATGCGCTGGATCCAGACCGGCAGCTTTGATGCGGAATGGGCGTTCCGCGTCGACACGCTGACGGCGGTCATGTTCATGGTCGTCAACACGGTGTCGTTCCTCGTGCACCTGTACTCGATCGGCTACATGCACCACGATCCGCACCGCCCGCGGTTCTTCGCCTACCTCTCGCTCTTCACCTTCGCCATGCTGATGCTGGTGACGTCCGACAATCTGCTGCAAATGTTCTTCGGCTGGGAAGGCGTGGGTCTCGCGTCCTACCTGCTGATCGGCTTCTGGTACAAGAAGCCATCGGCAAGTGCTGCGGCCATGAAGGCGTTCATCGTCAACCGCGTCGGCGACTTCGGCTTCGCGCTCGGCATCTTCGGCGTCTTCGTTCTCTTCGGCTCGATCTCGTTCGAAACGATCTTCGCAACGGCCGCGACCTACCTGCCGGCCGAAGGTGCGGCCAACGCCGCCGAGCCGGTCATCACCCTGTTCGGCATGCATCTCGATCGCGCCGATGCCGTCACCGGCGTTGCACTATTGCTCTTCATGGGCGCCATGGGTAAATCAGCACAGTTTCTGCTGCACACATGGCTACCGGACGCCATGGAAGGCCCGACCCCGGTCTCCGCGCTCATTCATGCCGCGACCATGGTCACCGCCGGCGTTTTCCTCGTCGCCCGCATGTCGCCAGTGTTCGAACTGTCGCCGACCGCCCTGACGGTCGTGACACTGATCGGTGCGATCACCGCCTTCTTCGCAGCCACCGTCGGTCTGGTGCAGAACGACATCAAGCGCGTCATCGCCTATTCGACCTGTTCGCAACTGGGCTACATGTTCGTCGCACTCGGCGTCGGTGCCTATGGCGCGGCCGTGTTCCACCTCTTCACGCATGCTTTCTTCAAGGCGCTTTTGTTCCTGTGCGCCGGCTCGGTTATTCATGCCGTCGATGGTGAGCAGGACATGCGTCACATGGGCGGCCTCCGCCCGCACATCAAAATCACGTTTGCGATGATGCTGATCGGAACCCTCGCCATCACTGGCGTCGGCATTCCCTTCACACCGGTCGGCTTTGCCGGCTTCTTCTCCAAGGACGTGATCATCGAGGCGACCTACGCATCGCACTCGCCGCTGTCGGGCTTCGCCTTCACGCTGCTGGTCATCGCCGCGCTGTTCACGAGCTTCTATTCCTGGCGCCTGATGTTCATGACCTTCTTCGGCAAGCCGCGCGCTAGCCACGAGGTCATGCATCATGTGCATGAATCGCCGATGGTCATGCTGCTGCCGCTGTTCGTGCTCGGCTTCGGCGCCGTCGTCGCGGGTGTCCTCGGCGAAGGCTATTTCTACGGCCACGAATATGCTGAGTTCTGGCAGGGTGCGTTGTTTACCTCGCCTGAGAACGAACTGCTGGAGGAATTCCACCATGTTCCGGCTCTGGTTGCTCTCAGCCCGTTCATCGCCATGGTGCTCGGGTTCGTCACGGCCTGGTACTTCTACATCAAGTCGCCGGAAACGCCGAAGGCGCTGGCGCGCCAGCATCGCAGCCTCTATCAGTTCCTCTTGAACAAGTGGTACTTCGACGAGCTGTACGACGTCCTGTTCGTGCGCCCCGCCAAGCGCCTCGGCACCTTCCTGTGGAAGGAAGGTGACGGTCGGGTCATCGACGGCTTCGGTCCGAACGGCGTTGCCGCCCGGGTCATGGACGTCACGCGCGGTGTCGTGCGTCTGCAGACCGGTTACCTCTATCACTATGCGTTCGTGATGCTGATCGGCATTGCCGCACTCGTTACCTGGATGATGCTCGGGAGCTCCTTCTGATGACCGATTGGCCCATTCTCTCGGCGGTCACCTTCCTGCCGCTGGTCGGCGTTGTGCTCTTGCTTCTGATGCGCGACGACAGCGCCGCCGGTCGCCGCAACGTGCTCAACATCTCGCTCGCAACGACGGTCGTCACCTTTCTGCTGTCCCTGTTCATCTGGGCCGGGTTCGACAATGCGAACCCCGGTTTCCAGATGGTCGAGCGGCACGCCTGGCTCGGCACCGGCATTTCCTACCATCTGGGCGTCGACGGCATCTCCATGCTGTTCGTCATCCTCACGACCTTCCTGATGCCCTTCTGCGTGCTGGCCAGCTGGCATTCGGTGGAAAAGCGCATCAAGTCCTACATGATTGCCTTCCTGTTGCTGCAGGTCGTCATGACCGGCGTGTTCGTCTCGCTGGATATCGTTCTCTTCTACGTGTTCTTCGAAGCGACCCTGATCCCGATGTTCGTCATTATCGGCGTCTGGGGCGGCAAGGAGCGCGTTTATGCGAGCTACAAGTTCTTCCTCTACACGTTGTTCGGCTCGGTGCTGATGATGCTCGCCATCATGGCGATGTACTGGCAGACCGGCACAACTGACATGGTCGAACTTCTGAAGGCCGGCTTCCCCGCTGGTATGCAGACCTGGCTCTGGCTCGCCTGCTTTGCGGCCTTCGCCGTGAAGATGCCGATGTGGCCCGTGCACACCTGGTTGCCGGATGCGCACGTTCAGGCGCCGACGGCTGGTTCCGTTATCCTTGCCGGTGTCATGTTGAAACTCGGCGGCTATGGCATGGTCCGCATCTCGCTCGGCATGTTCCCGCTCGCATCCGATCAGTTTGCGCCGCTGGTCTTCACCCTGTCCGTCGTCGCCATCATCTACACTTCGCTGGTCGCGATGATGCAGCAGGACATCAAGAAGCTGATTGCTTACTCCTCGGTCGCCCATATGGGCTATGTGACGATGGGCATCTTTGCGGCCAATGTGCAGGGCGTGCAAGGTGCGATCTTTCAGATGCTGTCGCACGGCATCGTTTCCTCCGCGCTCTTCCTCTGCGTCGGCGTAGTCTACGATCGTCTACATACCCGCGAGATCTCGGCCTATGGTGGGCTCGTCAACAACATGCCGAAATACGCCGTGATCTTCATGATCTTCACCATGGCGAATGTCGGCCTTCCCGGCACCTCCGGCTTTGTCGGGGAAATCACGACCCTGCTCGGCGCCTTCCAGGCAAACACCTGGGTCGCTTTCTTCGCCACGACCGGCGTCATTCTCTCGGCCTGCTACGCGCTGTGGCTTTATCGCCGCGTGATGTTCGGTGCGCTTGAGAAGGAAAAGCTGAAGGCTCTGCTCGACCTGTCGCCGCGCGAAAAGGTGATCCTCTACCCGCTCGCGGTGCTCACTATCTTCTTCGGCGTCTATCCGGCGCCTGTCTTCGATGCCACGGCGGCTTCCGTCGATGTGCTGGTCAATAACTACACGACCGCCGTTCAGGCAGCGCAGTCCCTTGCGCTCTCGGCAAACTGACGACGGGGCGAGAGAAACATGAACGCTGATATTCTGATCGCTAGTCTCCATCTGTCGCTTCCGGAAGTGACGCTCGCCATCGGTGCGCTCGCGCTCCTGATGATCGGCGTCTTCACGGGGGAACGGTCCTCCGGTCTCGTTACCTGGCTAGCGATCGCGCTCTTGGTCGTTGCGGGCGTTCTGCTGGCGAACACGGGCGACGGCGTCGCCTATAACGGCGCCTTCGTCGCCGATCCCTTCGCCCGCTTCATGAAGATGCTGACCCTGTTCGCATCCATCGTCGCGCTCTTCCTGTCGGCAGGGCAGGCGAAGATCTTCGGTCTCGACCGGTTCGAATATCCGGTTCTCGTGGTTCTCGCGACTCTCGGCATGTTGCTGATGATTTCGGCCAACGACATGATGTCGCTCTACATGGCGTTGGAACTACAGTCGCTCGCAGCCTATGTCGTCGCTGCCATGAACCGGGACGATCTGCGTTCGACCGAAGCCGGCCTAAAATACTTCGTCCTCGGTGCGCTCTCCTCCGGCATGCTGCTCTACGGCATGTCGCTGGTCTACGGCTTCACCGGCCACACCGGCTTCGTGGAAATCGCAACGGCACTGACGGCGGATGGCCGCTCGCTCGGCCTTGTCTTCGGCCTTGTGTTCGTGCTTGCCGGTGTCGCCTTCAAGATCTCGGCCGTGCCGTTCCACATGTGGACGCCGGACGTCTACGAAGGTGCGCCGACGCCGGTTACCGCCTTCTTCGCCGGCGCCCCGAAGATTGCCGCGATCGCTATGCTGGTGCGCGTCGTCATCACCGCGTTCGAGCCCATCCAGCTCGACTGGCAGCAGATCATCGTCTTCATCTCCATCGCCTCCATGGTGCTCGGCTCGTTTGCCGCCATCGGCCAGAAGAACCTGAAGCGCCTGATGGCTTATTCCTCCATCGGCCACATGGGCTATGCGCTGGTCGGCCTGTCCGCCGGTTCCATGGCGGGCGTGCGCGGTGTCGTTCTCTATATGCTGATCTACATGGTCATGACGCTCGGCACCTTCGCGTGCATCCTCGCCATGCGCCGCAAGGAAGGTCACCACGTCGAGCAGGTTGACGATCTCGCTGGCCTGTCGCAGACGAACCCCTTCATGGCCGTTGTGCTGACGATCCTGATGTTTTCGCTCGCCGGCATTCCGCCGTTGGCCGGTTTCTTCGCCAAATACTTCGTGTTCATGGCGGCGATCGAAGCCAAGCTCTATGCGCTTGCCGTCATCGGCGTTCTCGCCTCCGTCGTTGGTGCCTACTACTATCTGCGCGTCATCAAGCTGATGTGGTTCGATGAGCCGGCCGGCGAGTTCGCCCGCCCGTCCGGTTCGCTGAAGCTGGTCTATGGCCTCTCCGGACTCTTCATCGTCGGCTATGTTATCGTCGGCGGACCGATCGGTGCAGCGGCCGAGGCTGCTGCCCGGACATTCTTTTGAGCGGCCAGAGCCGGCTCACCCGCATGTCCGTTGACGACTTCCGCCACGTCGCCCTGAACGAGGTGGGCTCCACCAACACCGAGTGCCTTGCGCGTGCGCGCGCAGGCGATCCGGGGAACCTCTGGATCACAGCCGGCCGGCAGACCGATGGTCGCGGCCGGCGTGGTCGTGCCTGGAGTTCGGAACCCGGCAATCTCTATTCCTCACTGCTCCTGATCGACCCCGCGCCGCTGGAGATGATCCAGTCGCTACCGCTTGCGGTCGCCGTGGCCGTTCGCAATGCGATGCAGGCCGTCCTGCCAGCAGGCGCACGGGCTGCGGAGATCAAGTGGCCGAACGACATCCTGATCGGCGGGCAGAAGACCTGCGGCATTCTGCTCGAAGGCGAACGTCTTACGGATGGGCGATATGCTCTGGTGATCGGCTGCGGCATCAACGTCGTCAGCGCGCCGGACCACGGTCTTTATCCGCTGACCTATCTGCGCAGCGAAGGGTCTTCCGCCTCGCCGCAGGAACTCTTCGCACATCTTTTCATGACCATGGCCGAAACGCTCGGCATCTGGAATGGCGGTCTCGGGATCGGCGACATCATCGCGCGCTGGCGGCAGCATGCCGTGGGCATCGGTCGTCCCATCACGGTCAACCTTCCGGATCGGTCCATCCATGGACGTTTTGACGATATCGACGGCTCCGGCCAATTAATTCTCACGGATGAAAATGGCATGCGCCGGCACATAGCCGCCGGCGATGTCTTTTTCGGATGAAACAAGGCATAATTCTCTGATGACTGAGAAAAACGAACTGGTTTTCCTGCCGCTCGGCGGCGTAGGCGAAATCGGCATGAACCTCGCACTTTATGGTTACGGCCCCGCGGCCAACCGCGAATGGATCATGGTCGATTGCGGCGTGACCTTCCCGGGGCCGGACCTTCCGGGTGTGGACCTCGTCCTGCCTGACATCCGCTTCCTTGCCGACAAGCTCAAGAGCCTCAAGGGCATTGTCATCACGCATGCGCATGAGGATCACTACGGCGCCCTGTCCGACCTCTGGCCGGGCCTCAATGTTCCCGTCTATGCCTCGCCCTTCACGGCCGGCATGCTGGAGGCGAAGCGCCAATACGAGCGCAGCCGCAACGAGGTGCCGATCACCATCTTCAAGCAGGGCGACCGCCTTCAGATCGGCCCGTTCGAGGTCGAGGCCGTTGGCGTCAATCACTCGATCCCCGAGCCGATGGCGCTTGTCATCCGCACGCCGCTCGGCAATCTTGTCCACACGGGCGACTGGAAGATCGACCACGCGCCGTCGCTCGGACCTTTGACGGATGGTGACCGGTTCACGGCTGTGGGCGACGAAGGCGTGTTGGCGCTGATGTGCGATTCGACCAACGCGCTGCGCGACGGCGTCTCGCCCTCTGAAGAGGAAGTGTCCGTCAGCCTCGAAAAGGTCATCCGCGCAGCGGAAGGCCGTGTGGCGATCACGACGTTCTCGTCCAATGTCGGCCGTATCCGTTCGATCGCCAAGGCCGCGGCGGGGGCCGGCCGCGAAGTGCTGCTGATGGGCTCGTCCATGAAGCGCGTGGTGCAGGTCGCCCGGGACGTCGGGTTGATGGAAGGCATTCCGCCGTTCATCAGCGAAGACGAGTTTGGCTTCATCCCGCGCGACCGGGTCGTGGTCATCCTCACCGGCAGCCAGGGCGAGCCCCGCGCCGCGCTGGCCAAGATCGCCCGAGACGAGATGCGCAATGTGGCCTTCACCGCCGGCGACACCGTCGTCTTTTCCTCGCGCGCCATCCCCGGCAACGAAAAGGCCATCAACGAGATAAAGAACGGCTTGATCGAACAGGGCATCCTGATCGTTACCGATAGCGATGCGCTCGTGCACGTGTCGGGCCACCCCCGCCGCAACGAATTGAAGCAGATGTACCAGTGGATCCGCCCGAAGCTGCTGGTGCCGGTGCACGGCGAAGCGGCACACCTCGTCGGGCAGATGGAGCTTGCGCTCCAGTCCGGCATCGCGAATGTGCCGCGTGTCCGCAACGGTGACATCCTGCGGCTCGCACCCGGCATGGCGCAGGTCATCGGCGAAGCACCGCACGGCCGCATCTTCAAGGATGGCGGGCTGATCGGCGACTTCCAGGAGATGGGCATCGGCGACCGCCGCAAGCTGTCTTTTGCCGGCCACGTGGCTGTGAATGTCGTGCTCGATGCGCGCTACGACTTCGCCTCCGACCCGATCGTCGTGCCGATCGGTCTGCCCGAGTTCGACGACGAGGGCGAGGACATGAACGATACGCTGTACGACGCGGTCCTCGGCGCAGTCGAGAGCATTCCGCGCGCGCGTCGCAAGGATCTCGCCATGGTGCAGGAAGCGGTTCGTCGCGCCATTCGCGGCACGGCGAACGATGTCTGGGGCAAGAAGCCGGTCGTCACCGTCTTCATTAACCGCATGTCCTAACGCCAAGCTGTTCTGCGTGAATCAGAAAAGGCCTCCGGCGCGGCAGCACCGGAGGCCTTTTCATGTACGTCCGACTTCCGGCGTGGCCCGCCACGGCGTATAAGAGCGGTCAGGTTCTTAACCGGGATGTCGTCATGCCGATCTTTTCCGTCTTCGCCATCTACTTCATCATCTGGTGGATGACGCTCTTCATCGTTCTGCCGATCGGTTTGCGCACGCAGGCAGACGAGAGCGATGTGGTGCCTGGAAGTGTGGAAAGCGCTCCCGCACGGTTTCGCGCATTGCGCATTTTCGGACTAACGACGATCTTGGCTGCCGTGATTCATATCGTCTGGTATGTGCTGTCCGTTCGCTACGGATACGGGATCGACGCGATCCCGCAATTCGCACCGAAGTTCTATTGAGGAAGCAGCCAACGGGCGAGGGCGAGTAACCTTGTGCTGATTGAATGATCTTTTTCGCGTCCAAGCATTTGCCCAATAGTTTGGCAGATACTCGGGCGGATGCAAAGGGGGCGCTTGTGTCGGCATACGGCGGATGATCGCTGCCCATCATTCCCTAAGCAGATGTCGAAAAGCAAAAAAAAACAAGGCTAAAAGCCTTGTTCTTTAAGCAATCGCGTGACCCGTAACCGTTGCCGGTGGCTGCGTATGACCGCGCCTAAGATCTGATCCTCCCAAGACTTTTTCCGCGACGTCGACAAGAATTTAATCTTCCTGCCTGTTTTGTGGGCTGAAACTAACTCAAATCCCGCCGAGTGTCATCTGATTTTTTTGCATTTATGCTACAGTCCAGCAAAAAATATTCATTGACATGAAGAGGTCATTTGCCGTTACTCGCGCTCCCTTTTCCTGCTTCGATCTGTCGCAGAAAGCGGGCAGGTTGCCTATGCCGCAGGCTCTGCGCGCCACTCGGCCCCACACGGGTTTTCATCCCGCCGCGAAGCGTTTAAGACCTGCAGCGTGGGTGTTGCGGGATTCGAAGATCGGATCGCATCGTCCGCTGTTCGTCCATACGGCCCCGCACAAGGCACAGGTCGTAAGCAAACCTCATTTCGCCCGAATCCGTGCTTAGACGGAAGGCGCCACTCCGGAACCTGTTCATGCGTCTGTCCCGCTATTTCATGCCGATCCTGAAGGAAAACCCCAAGGAAGCGGAGATCGTCTCGCATCGCCTGATGCTGCGCGCCGGCATGATCCGCCAGCAGAGCCAAGGCATCTATTCCTGGCTGCCGCTCGGTAAGCGCGTGCTCGACAAGGTCAATGGCATCATCCGCCAGGAGCAGAACCGCGCCGGCGCCATCGAGCTCTCCATGCCGACGCTCCAGTCGGCAGAACTCTGGCAGGAAAGCGGGCGCTACGACGATTATGGCAAGGAAATGCTGCGCATCAAGGACCGGCAGGAGCGCCCCATGCTCTACGGCCCGACCAACGAGGAGATGATCACCGACATCTTCCGCTCGTCGGTCAAGTCCTACAAGAACCTGCCGCTGAACCTCTATCACATCCAGCTGAAGTTCCGCGACGAGATCCGTCCGCGCTTCGGCACCATGCGCTCGCGCGAGTTCCTGATGAAGGACGCCTACTCCTTCGACCTCACCAAGGAAGGTGCCGAGCATTCCTATCGCAAGATGTTCACCGCCTACCTGCGCACCTTTTCGCGGCTCGGCCTGCGCGCCATCCCGATGCGGGCGGATACCGGCCCGATCGGCGGCGATCTCAGCCATGAGTTCATCATTCTTGCCGATACCGGCGAGTCCGAGGTGTACAGCCACCGCGATTTCGTGAACTTCGATATCCCGGCGGAAACGACGGACTTCGATGACGTCTCTGCTCTGCAGGCTGTCTTCGACCAGTGGACTTCCGTCTATGCCGCAACGTCGGAAATGCACGACGAGGCAGCCTTCGATGCCATTCCCGAAAGCGAGCGCCTTTCGGCCCGCGGCATCGAGGTCGGCCACATCTTCTACTTCGGTACGAAATACTCCGAGCCCATGGGCGCCAAGGTTCAAGGCCCCGATGGCAAGGAACATCTGGTCCATATGGGCTCCTACGGCATCGGGCCGACGCGCCTTGTGCCGGCGATCATCGAGGCGTCGCATGACGAGAATGGCATCATCTGGCCGGCCTCCGTCGCGCCGTTCGATGCCATTATCATCAACATGAAGGCTGGCGATGCAGCCTGCGATGCTGCCTGCGAGACGATCTACGCGGCCCTTGCCAAGGCCGGCATCGACACGCTTTACGACGACACCGACGACCGGGCGGGCACCAAGTTCGCGACGGCCGATCTCATCGGCGTGCCCACGCAGATCATCGCGGGACCCCGCGCGGTTGCGGCTGGCGAGGTCGAGCTGAAGGACCGCAAGACCGGTGCGCGCGAGACCATGACCATCGAAGCTGCGATCAACAAGCTGACCGCTGCGAAATAAGGACAAGGCATGAGCGCCCCTTCCACGGACCCGAGACCGGCAAAGGCATCGGCAACGCCGCCCAAGGCTGGACTGAAGACAGCCTCGAAGGGCGCGCCGCCGAGGGAAACGCCGTCCGGTGACAAACCGTCGAAGGCTGCATCCAGCCGTCCGTTCTCGACCTTCGAGCGGCTGGTCGCCTGGCGCTATCTGCGCTCGCGCCGCAAGGAAGCGTTCATCTCCGTCATCGCCGGCTTCTCCTTCATCGGTATCATGCTCGGCGTGGCCACGCTCATCATCGTCATGGCTGTCATGAACGGGTTTCGCACGGAGCTCATCTCCCGCATTCTCGGTATCAACGGCCACATGATCGTGCAGCCGCTGGATGGCCCGCTGGACAATTACGCGGATCTGGCCACGCGCTTTTCCGGCATCAAGGGCGTCACCATGGCGATCCCGATGATCGAGGGGCAGACGCTGGCCTCCGGCCCCGGCGGGGCAGGGACGGGCGCACTCGTGCGCGGCGTACGCGCCGACGATCTCGTGAAGATGAAGTCGATCTCCGATCATCTGAAATCGGGTGACCTCACCGGCTATGCGACGGGCGGCGGCGTCGCCATCGGCTCTCGCATGGCCGATCAGCTTGGTCTCCAGGCTGGCAGTACCATCACGCTGGTGGCGCCTGAAGGCGATGTGACGCCCATGGGCGTCAATCCGCGCGTGAAGTCCTATACCGTCTCCGCGATCTTCGAGATCGGCATGTCGGAATATGACGCGTCGATCATCTTCATGCCGCTGGAGGAGGCGCAGCTCTACTTCAATGCAGAGGGAATCGCGCAATCCATCGAGCTTTTCGTGGAGAAGCCGGACCTCGTCGACAGCCTGCGCCAGCCGGTGGAAGACGCGGCCCAGAGGCAGGTGCTGATCAGCGACTGGCGTGACCGGAACAAGACCTTTTTCTCAGCCTTGCAGGTCGAGCGCAACGTCATGTTCATGATCCTGACCCTGATCGTTCTGGTCGCCGCACTCAACATCGTGTCGGGCCTGATCATGCTGGTGAAGGACAAAGGCAGCGACATCGCCATCCTGCGGACCATGGGGGCGTCCTCGGGCGCGGTCATGCGCATCTTCTTCATGACGGGCGCGGCCATCGGCATCGTCGGAACGCTGGCGGGTGTGGCGCTCGGCGTCGTCGTGTGCCTGAATATCGAATCCATCCGGCAGTTCTTCTCATGGATCTCCGGCACGACGATCTTCAATCCGGAACTCTACTTCCTCAGTCAGCTGCCCGCCGATATGAACCTCGGCGAGACCGTCGCGGTCGTCGGCATGGCCATCGGACTGTCGTTCCTGGCAACCATCTTCCCCGCTTGGCGGGCCTCGCGACTGGATCCGGTCCAGGCGCTGCGTTACGAGTGACAGGAACGATATGATGGCCCCTCGCGTGGCACTAGAGCTTTCCGGCGTCGAGCGCCATTACAGCCAGGGCGAACAGGCGCTCTCGATCCTGAAGGGCGCCGACTTTCGCCTTCTCGGCGGGCAGACCGTCGCGCTCGTCGCGCCATCGGGCACCGGCAAATCGACGCTGCTGCATCTGGCCGGCCTGCTGGAGCGGCCCGATGCCGGTGAGGTCTCGATCAATGGTCGCGCATGCGGTTCGCTCGGCGATACCGAGCGAACCGCCATCCGCCGTAACGAGATCGGCTTCGTCTACCAGTTCCACCATCTGCTGCCGGAATTCACGGCCGTCGAAAACATCATGATGCCGCAGCTGATCGCCGGCCTCTCCAAGAAGGAAGCGCGCGAACGCGCCTCGGCTCTGCTCGACTACATGCGCATCGGCCACCGTGCCGACCATCGGCCGTCGGAGCTCTCGGGCGGCGAGCAGCAGCGCGTGGCGATTGCCCGCGCCGTCGCCAATGCGCCCTTCGTGCTCCTGGCCGACGAGCCCACCGGCAATCTCGATCCGGAGACGGCCGGCTACGTCTTCGAGGCGCTGAAAGCCCTCGTCAAGCAATCCGGCCTTGCCGCGATGATTGCCACCCACAATTACGACCTGGCGTCCAAGATGGACCGCCGCATCACGCTGCAGGACGGCAAGGTCGTCGAACTGGACTGAGGTGCGCCGCGCGGCCTTATGCCGCCCCGTGGCACACGGCCTCGATATTATATCCATCCGGATCGAGCACGAACGCGCCGTAATAATCCGCATGATAATGCGGCCGTAGACCGGGCGCGCCATTGTCGCGCCCGCCGGCCGCGATGGCTGCGGCGTGGAAGGCATCTACGAGGCCGCGATTCTGCGCCGCAAAGGCCACGTGCAGCCCGCCGGACATCGCCTTGCCGCTGCTGATCCAGAAGAATGGACTGCCGGGCGTTCCGTAGCCGAGATGTGCCTCCTTGCCGCTCATCTCCACGGTAACCTCCAACTGCCGCGCAATGCCGAGCGGTGCCAGCGCCGCGTCGTAGAAGGCCGCAGCGCGTACGAAATCGCGAACGGGAAAGCCGATATGGTCGAGCATGATAGTCTCCGTTTCAGGTTTGGAATGCTGCCTCGAGTCCGCCGCATTTTCTTAACCATTGCCGAAAATGCTCTCTTGATCAAGGAACAAAAAGAGTACATAAAAAGAACATAACCAAAAGGAGCATGCCATGTCTGACTTCCTCCGTGATCTCGCCGCACTGACCTCTGTCGCCATGTTCGTTGCCAGTTTTTCCATTCTTCTGCTCGGTCTCTGAGACGGCACAGGTCTCTCTCGGCAAGTTCCGGGGGAGAAACGCGACGCCGTTGTCGCTTCGTCAGCCTGAAGAGCGTATGCTTTCATCTCATGCAAGAGTCGGAGTGACCTATGGCGGATGCGGGCGTGAGCTTTGCGGGTGGGACGGGCAATGGCGACAAGCCGGGGCCGCAGTTCGTCCATCTAAGAACCCACTCAGCGTTCTCGCTGCTGGAAGGCGCTCTTCCGATCAAGAAGATCATCGGCAAGGCGGTCTCCGACGCGCAGCCGGCCATCGGCATCGCCGACACGAACAATCTGTTCGCGGCGCTGGAATTCTCTTTGAAATGCATGGACGACGGCATCCAGCCGTTGATTGGCTGCCAGCTGTCGCTCGATATGGAGGATGAGGTCGAAGGCGAGAAGCGCGGGCATGCTCAGCACCTCGCGAAGCTTCCGGCCATCGTGCTGATTGCAGCGACGGATGCAGGCTATGTCAATCTCGTCGATCTCGTCAGCCGCGCCTATCTCGGCGGGGAGGGCAACCAGAGCGTCCGCATCTGCCTGTCCTGGCTGAAGGAGATCGGGACAGACGGCCTCATCGCTCTGACGGGGGCATCCGGCGGGCCGATCGACATCGCGATCCGCTCAGGGCACACGGCGCTCGGCGAGGCGCGGGCGCGCTGCCTGATGGAGCTGTTCGGCGATCGGCTCTATGTCGAGTTGCAGCGTCACGGGCGCTACGACAAGCGGCACGAGAACCGGATGATCGATCTCGCCTACCGGCTGGAACTGCCGCTGGTGGCGACCAACGAACCTTTCTTCCCGACGCCGGGCGACTACGATGCGCATGACGCCCTGATGGCGGTGGCGCACAACGCCATGGTCTCCGACGACACGCGCTTCCGCCTGACGCCCGACCACTATCTGAAGAGCCGCCAGGAGATGGCGAAGCTGTTCGCCGATCTGCCGGAAGCGCTCGACAACACGATCGAGGTTGCGCGGCGATGCACCTTCGTGCTGAAGACCCGCGCGCCGATCCTGCCGCGCTTCACCGGCGCGTCCGACGATCCGGCGGAGGCAGAACGGGCCGAATCGCGCGAACTTCGCCGCCAGGCCATTGAGGGACTGGAGGAGCGGATGCAGACACTCGGCCTGTCGCCGGGCTATAGTGAGACGGACTATCGCGAGCGGCTGGATTTCGAACTCGGCGTCATCGAGCGCATGAAGTTTCCGGGCTACTTCCTCATCGTTGCCGACTTCATCAAGTGGGCAAAGTTGCAGGACATCCCGGTCGGTCCGGGCCGCGGCTCGGGCGCGGGCTCGCTCGTCGCCTATGCGCTGACGATCACCGACGTCGATCCCTTGCGCTTCTCGCTGCTGTTCGAACGCTTTCTCAACCCGGAACGCGTGTCGATGCCCGACTTCGATATCGACTTCTGCCAGGACCGTCGCGAAGAGGTCATCCGGTACGTGCAGGCCAAGTATGGTCGCGAGCAGGTGGCACAGATCATCACGTTCGGATCGCTACAGGCGCGCGCTGCCCTTCGCGACGTCGGCCGTGTGCTGGAAATGCCCTACGGGCAGGTCGACAAGATCTGCAAGATGGTGCCGAACAATCCGGCAAACCCCGTCACGCTCGCCAAGGCGATCGAGGACGAACCACGCTTTCAGGAAGAGGTCGACAAGGAGCCGGTCATCGGCCGCCTGCTCGATATCGCCCAGAAGATCGAAGGCCTTTACCGCCACGCATCCACCCACGCCGCCGGCATCGTGATCGGCGATCGGCCGCTGTCGAAGCTCGTGCCCATGTACCGCGATCCGCGATCCGACATGCCGGTGACGCAGTTCAACATGAAGTGGGTCGAGCAGGCCGGCCTCGTGAAGTTCGACTTCCTCGGCCTGAAGACGCTGACGGTGCTGAAAACGGCGGTCGATTTCATCGCCAAGCGCGGCATCCATGTCGCTCTGGAAGCGCTGCCGCTGGACGACGCCAAGACCTACGAGATGCTGTCGAAGGGTGACACGGTCGGCGTGTTCCAGGTGGAAAGTGCCGGCATGCGCAAGGCGCTGATCGGCATGCGGCCGGATTGCATCGAGGATATCATCGCCCTCGTCGCGCTCTATCGCCCGGGTCCGATGGAAAACATCCCCGTCTACAATGCGCGAAAGCATGGCGAGGAGGAGATCGAATCGATCCACCCGACCATCGACTACCTTCTGAAGGAGACGCAGGGCGTCATCGTCTATCAGGAACAGGTGATGCAGATCGCCCAGGTCCTCTCCGGCTACTCTCTCGGCGAGGCCGATCTGCTGCGCCGCGCGATGGGCAAGAAGATCAAGGCCGAGATGGACATGCAGCGGGCGCGCTTCGTGGATGGCGCCGTGAAGAATGGCGTGGCGAAGCCTCAGGCCGACATGATCTTCGATCTGCTCGCGAAATTTGCCAATTACGGCTTCAACAAGAGCCACGCGGCGGCCTACGCCATCGTCTCCTATCAGACGGCTTACCTCAAGGCACATTATCCGGTCGAGTTCCTCGCAGCGTCCATGACGCTCGACATGGCGAACACCGAGAAGCTGGTCGATTTCCGCCAGGATGCCGGCCGGCTCGGCATCACCGTAGTGCCACCCTCGGTGCAGACCTCGTTCCGCCGCTTCGAGACGGGCGACAACCGTATCTTCTATTCGCTCTCGGCGCTTAAGGGTGTCGGCGAGGCGGCCGTCGAGCATATCGTGGCAATGCGGGGCGAAACGCCCTTTGCAAGCCTTGAGGATTTCTGCCTGCGCATCGACCCGAAGCTGTTGAACCGCCGCGTGTTCGAGAGCTTAATCTGCGCCGGCGCCTTCGATGGTTTCGGCTATGACCGGGCCGCGCTGGTCACGGGTCTGGATCGGATCCTGGGTTTTGCCCAGTTTGCCAACGAGAACAGGCTCAAGGGTCAGCACGATATGTTTGGCGCGGGCGCCGCCACAGGACCCGAAAAGATCGGCCTGCCGGATTTCACGCCATGGCTGGCGTCGGAGAAGCTCCAGCGGGAATTCCAGGTGCTCGGTTTCTACCTCTCGGCTCATCCGCTCGATACCTATAATGAGCTTCTGGCGAAGATCCGGTGCCAGACCTTTTCCGACTTCGCTCTGTCGGTGAAAAAGGGCAATACCGCTGGACGTCTTGCGGGCACCGTCACATCGAAGCAGGAGCGCAAGACGCGCACCGGCAACAAGATGGGCATCGTCACCTTTTCCGATTCGTCCGGCCAGTTCGAAGCCGTTCTGTTTTCCGAAATGCTGCAGCAATATCGCGATTTGCTGGAGCCGGGGAAGTCGCTGGTGCTGACCGTGCAGGCAGAGGAGCGTCCGGAGGGGATCGGCCTGCGGATCCAGACGCTGCAATCCCTGGAGGAGCGCTCGTTCCAGATGCAGAAGGCACTGCGCGTCTATGTCCGCGACAGCGGCCCGCTCCGCTCCGTTGCCACGCATCTGAACACGAAAGGCGACGGACAGGTGTCCTTCATCATCGTCAAGGACAATGGTCAGCGCGAGATCGAGGTGGAACTGGGCGACAAATATCGCATCTCCGCCGAGATTGCCGCCGCCTTGAAGACAGCCCCCGGCGTGATCGATGTCGAACTGATCTCGTAGGGGCTTCTCGACCTGACGGGTTCGCTCGGGGAAGCAGGCCTGCCTTTACACCGTGTCGGGTATCGGGAGGGGACGTTCGCTTTACCCCTTCGCGGGATGTGTGATTGTCACGAAGTCCGTGCCGCGGCCGGTTTCCGGGCCGAGGCCCATGTCGGAGACGGTGAGGGACGAGCCGGGCGCAAGGACGTCCTCAACCTGCTCGCGCAGCTCTGCCGTCATCTGGATGCGATCGAGCACGCGTGTCGCTGCGTTATAGGCGAGCGCATCATCGTCCAGGGCGATCCCGAGCCGCGTCTTCATCGACTTGGGGACGACGTTGTCGAGAGATAGCGAGAACCAGTTGCCCTTTCCCGTCGTCGCATCGATATCCTGGAACTGGTAGAAATGCGCACCGAGCGCGATCTCCGGCTCCGTGATCGTCACCGGCGCTTCGAAGAGCGGCGTGAAATCGCGGCGAACCAGAAGTTGCCCGTTGGCAGGTGGCGGCAGATTGGCTTTCTTGAAGAGCGCGTCCACCAGCTCCGGCGTTACCCGACCCTTGGGCTCGCGACCTTCTGCCAGTTCGAATGCGCGGATGGCAGCGATCGACCGGCTACCCAGCGCACCATCCGGCACACCGGCATCAAAGCCGAGACTGTTCAGCGCCGCTTGCACATCGAGGTTGAGCTCGCGCGCACCGCGGCGGGTGATCAGGATGCGGATCGGCTCTCGATCGTCATCGGCGCGTGCGACGGGTGACGTTGGGGCTGTGACGGCCGGCTCGCTCATCGCCACTTCCACATTGCCGCTCGGGATCTGCGACATGGCGGGACGCAGCGTAGCATCCGAGAGCAGCTGTGGTTCCGGCTCGGACGGCTGGAAGAGGAAGCTGTGCGACACCGGCTGTGGTGCGATCTGGCGATCGGAAATCACGACGTGCAATCCGCGCTCCGTCATCTTGTAGAGCGACTTTGCAAAGGCATTCGGCAGCCGCACGCAGCCATGGGACGCGGGGTAGGAGGGCACGCTGTTGGAGGCATGAAGCGCGATGCCGGACCATGTCAGCCGCTGCATGAACGGCATGGGTGCGTTGGAATAGATATTCGATTCATGATAGCGGCGCTTCTCGAGGATGGAGAAGATGCCCGTCGGCGTCTCATGGCCGCGCTTGCCGGAGGAGACCTTCGAGGTGGCGACCACCGTGTCGCCGTCATAGACGACCAAGGACTGTTTGTCCTTGGATACCACGATCTGTAGCGGCGAGGTTCCATCGGCGGCGACCGCCGTCGTGCTGGCGAGAGCGAGCAACAGAAGCCCGAGTCCGAGAGTAGAACGCAAAACCATCGACACCATCCGGATCATTCGAACAGGGTGAAGGCTACGGAAAGAGATTTAAGGAAGCTTTGCCGTCTGGTGGGGAATGAAACGCGAAGCGTGCTATTTCAATCACCAATAGGTGAAGTCTGTGGAAAACGGTCGGACGGCCATCCCGCCTGAAGTTTGTCGCACATCCGTCAGCGCAGGAAATGCTGCCGGATGAGCCGGGCGGCGTCGTCCCAGTTCTCGGCACTCTCGATTCCTTGGGTGGGTGCGGGGGCCATCGCCAGAAATTCCGCATTGGCCATCAGCCGGATCAAAAGGCAATCTGGGGCATGCTCGCGCACGGATTCCAGATTGCGCAGAATGTCGTCGATGAAGGCCACGGGGACATCGCGCGCGTCATGAAGCTGCTTGACGACGGGACCCTTGGGCGCCTCGGTCGCCAGCAGCGGATAGGCCGACAGCCCGTGCCGGTCGAGCAGCCGCCGGCGCACCTCCGTGTGGCGGGGCGGCATGGCTGTGAGGAAGACGATGTCTGCTTCGCTCGAGAGATCGGCGAGCGTCTCTGCCACCTGCGAAGCGGGCGTCTGCCACGTGTCCTGCGTCAGGAAGAAGTCCTCCAGCAACGTCGGCACCATCGCGTCCGGCACGGGTTCGCCTGTCTCCAAGTGTATGATGTTGCCATGCAGGCGGAACGACCGGGGCAAAAGCTCCCGTCCGCCGGATTTCAGGAAGCTCTGAAACGGCGTCACGAATTCGAGGACCACCTCGTCGATATCGCAGACGATCAGCGGTCGGTCGGTCAACTCTATGTGGTCGAAGCAGAGGGGGGCCAGCGGATCAAGGGTCTCAGTGGTCATGCGCTGCCCGTATCGCCGCGAAAGCCGGAGAGGGTGGCATGCGCGCGCGCCACCGTTTCCGGCTTGGTTCCCGTGGCTTCGCAGAACTGCATCAGCGTCGGCTCGTGATCCATGACGAAATCGAGCAGCCCGGCCATGAAGCCCGGATCGCCGACGGCGCCGCGAAGACCGGTCGGATCGGTACCCGTCAGCGCCAGAAAGCGGCCGAGAAGCTCGGGTTCGCTCGCAAGCCAGCCGAGCACGGCAATGGCGGTCTCATCCGCTGTCGTCACTGTTTTCACCCTATTCCGCAACACGTCGGCTTTTCTGGCCTATGATTACCTTTTTTTCAACCAAATAGGCCTAACTGTTCACCAGTCATGCGCGAATGCTGGTCTTGCAGCTGGCGGAATGACCCCCGGCCACGGCCGTACACGCGGGAAGGTTCTGATATGCCGAAACAGGTAATGATCGTCGAGGACAACGAGCTGAACATGAAGCTCTTCCGCGACCTGATCGAGGCATCGGGCTACACGACCATCCAGACCCGAAACGGACTGGAGGCACTGGACCTAGCGCGCAAGCACCGGCCCGACCTGATCCTCATGGACATCCAGCTGCCGGAAGTGTCCGGCCTTGAGGTGACCAAATGGCTGAAGGAAGACGATGAACTCCACGTCATCCCCGTCATCGCCGTCACGGCCTTCGCCATGAAGGGTGACGAAGAGCGGATCCGGCAGGGTGGCTGCGAGGCCTATGTCTCCAAGCCGATTTCCGTGCCGAAATTCATCGAGACCATCAAGACCTACCTTGGCGATGGTTGACCGACATTTGCGATTGCCGCGACGCAGCCGCCATGATGGTGCGCTCGAGTGATCATGTAACCCCTCGCACCGGCCGATTCTGGCCCAGCAGGACGAAGGGCGATAGGACAGGACGGACCGCATGACCGCACGCATTCTCGTCGTCGACGACATACCGGCAAACGTTAAACTGCTGGAGGCGAGGCTCGTCGCGGAATATTTCGACGTCCTCACGGCTTCCGACGGCTATCAGGCGCTCGCCATCTGCGATAGCCGCCCGGTCGATATCATCCTTCTCGATATCATGATGCCGGGCATCGACGGCTTCGAGGTCTGCGAGCGGCTGAAGGCGAACCCGAAGACGGCACATATCCCGGTCGTCATGGTCACCGCGCTCGACCAGCCGTCCGACCGGGTGCGCGGCCTGAAGGCCGGCGCAGACGACTTCCTGACCAAGCCTGTCAACGATCTCCAGCTGATGTCGCGAGTCAAAAGTCTTGTCCGCTTGAAGAACGTCAGCGACGAGCTGCGCCTGCGCGCCGAAACGGCAAAGAGCGTCGGCTTCGAGGATCTTTCGAACGCCGAACGTCCGGACGAGCCGGGAAATGTCCTGCTCGTGGATGCCCGTGCCAGCTCGCAGGACCGCATCGCCCGCGCCCTCAAGCCCTTGGCCGGCCTGACGATCATGAGCGACCCGCAGGCAGCCCTGTTCGAAGCGGCGGAGCAGCCCTTCGACCTTGTCATCGTCAATGCGAACTTCGACGACTACGATCCGTTGCGGCTCTGCTCGCAGCTGCGTTCGCTGGAACGGACGCGCTACATCCCCATTCTCCTGGTGGCCGAGCAGGGGGCGGAGGATCTCGTGGTGCGCGCGCTCGATCTCGGCGTAACCGATTACATCATGCGGCCGATCGATCCGAACGAGCTGATCGCGCGCTCGCTCACGCAGATCCGCCGCAAACAATGCAACGATCGCCTGCGCCTCAGTGTCCACCAGACCATCGAACTGGCCATCACCGATGGCCTGACAGGGCTTCACAACCGCCGCTATCTCGATAACCATCTCAAGCTTCTGATCGAGCGCGCCACGAAGCGTGGCCGCAGCCTGTCGATCTGCGTCACGGATATCGACCGCTTCAAGATCGTCAACGACACACATGGGCATGATGCGGGAGACGAGGTGCTGCGCGAATTTGCCCGACGCCTTCGCAGCACCGTCCGCGGCGCCGATCTCGCCTGCCGATTCGGCGGCGAGGAGTTCGTGCTGGTCATGCCGGACACGGATGCGGGCACCGCAAGCGCCATTGCCGAGCGCCTTCGCGCGAGCATCGAGACGACGCCCTTCCAGTTGCAGGATCGCAGCAAAGAGCTGACGATCACGGCATCCATGGGAATTGCTACGCTCGACCCTGCCGGCGAAACAGCCGATAGTTTCCTCAAACGTGCGGATACGGCGCTCTACCAGGCCAAGCGCAACGGGCGAAACCAGGTGGTGGGTGCCGCGGCCTGAGGCCGCCTTTCGGCGAATCGCAGATCGAGGACGTCGGTCGTCGCGGAATTGACATCGAGGCGTGGCACAGTGCTACGTCACGTCATCACGCGCTTGTGCGGTCCTGCAGCGGCATCTGGCAAATTACGGCAGAAAAGCGCCGCAATTTCTCCCGAATCGGTCTTCACGTCGTGGATCTTGTTAACCATGACTGTATCAAAGCGAACCAAGCTTTAAGATTTCATTGATTTTCTTCTGCATCTCGCCGATGTTCTTATTCAGGGGAGGTCTTACGCTCCCAAGCCGATCAGTTACCCCATGATGTCAGGTCCGCCGCATCTCCTGGGTCGTGGGGTCGTCGGCCGGTACGTATCAGCGGTTCCTCGTGCCGCTCTGCGTGCCGGCCGGCATCCGTTCAACGCCGCTTCTGTTTTCAGGAGCGGCGTTTTTCGTTTGCGCATGTCGATGTCCGTCGCGGCTGCACAGGAAGCGTCTGCTTTCAGCAAAGTCCCCAGACGCAAAAAAGGCGCCTGACGAAGCCGTCGGCGCCCTTTTTGAATTGAGAGAAACAAGATCTTACTTGATCTTGGTTTCCTTGAACTCGACATGCTTGCGTACGACCGGGTCGTACTTCGTCATGCTGAACTTGTCTGTCTTGGTGCGGCTGTTCTTCGAGGTCACGTAGAAGAAACCCGTGTCGGCCGTCGACAGCAGCTTGATCTTGATTTTTGCAGCTTTCGCCATGGTCGTCCTGCCTTCTAAAATAACAAAGCCGGACTTCACAAAAAAGGTCCCGGCGAGCTTGGCGCGAAACTACAAATCGCGCCCGAAAAGTCAACCCTGTTTCGGCTTATAAACCAGGCGAACCAGGGAAAGCACGATGTAAAGGCCGAAGAATCCGGCGATCGACCACGCAAAGCCGTCATTGCCGAAGACATCCATCGAGGCGCCGATGACCTGCGGCCCGGCCACGGTGCCCAGCGCATAGCAGAACACGAAGGCGGCATTGGCGGCGGCCAGCTCCGGCCCGTGCAGCCGCGAACCGAGATGGCTGAGCCCGATCGTATAGAGGCCGGAGATGATGCCGCCCCACAGAAGCAGGATCGCCGCCAGCGCGTACCAGTTGGTCGACAGGGTGGGCAGGCTCAGCGCGCCGGCAAAGCCGATGACGGTGAGCGCCACGAGAAGCTTGCGGCGGTCCTTCATGCGATCCGACAGGAGGCCAAGCGGGATCTGGAAGATGAGGTTTCCCACGCCCATGATGGTGAGAAGCAGAGCCGCCTGTGATTCGGAGAAGCCGACGCGGGTGCCGTAGACCGGAAAGAGCGACAGGCCTCCATATTCCACCGCGCCGAACACGAAGACGGCAGCCGTCGCCATCGGCACCATGTAAACGTAGCGAAGGAAATGCATCTCCGGCATCTCGTCGATATCGGGACTTTCCTTGCGGGCGATGATGATCGGGATCGCGCCGAGCAGGATAATGCCGGCACCGACGGCGAAGGGCAGGATGCCTTCGCTGCCGAGCAGGGAGAAGAGCAGAGGCCCGGCGGCGAAGCCGAGCGACAGGACGGTGCCGTAGATGCCGAACACCAGCCCACGGCGGTGCGAGGGGGCCGTGGCGTTGATCCAGAACTCGGAGAGGACGAAGAGAATGGTAATGCCGCTCTGGAAGACGATTCGCAGCGGGAACCACAGCCAGAAATTCTCGACGAAATAGAAGCCGAGCGCGGGCGCAGCTGCCAGCACCACGGCAGCCACCATGACCTGCGCCACGCCGAACCGGTGTGCCAGCCGTGTCGTGAAGGAGGCGGCGACCATGGAGGCGAGGCCCGCCACAGTGGAGTTCAGGCCGATCAGCGTCGAGGAGACGCCGCGCCGTTCCATGATGAAGCTGAGGAGAGGCACGCCAAGGCCGATGGCGATGCCGACCGTGGTGACGGCGGCAAGGGCCGCGATCAGCGACAGCCAATGGATATCCTCAACCGGCCGAGACGAGCCAGGGGTCGTCTGAGACATTCGGTGTCCTCACAGAAGATCGCGGATGGGTCGTCCATTCCGGACGTGGAAATACGGCACGGTGCCGTCAAAGCCGAGCAGAGGGTCGGCGTCAAGCCTCGTGTGCAAGGCTTGGAGAATACGCGCGGTAATATCTGGGATGGAAACCTCCGAGGGGTCGCCGACGGGAACCCAGCGCAGGTCCTCAAGCTCTCGGCTGTCCTGCAGTCCGCTGAGATCGAGTTCGACCTCGTCGGTGAAGAGCGCGAAGAAATGGGTGTCGAATCGCCTGACATGCCCCGGCGGCGTCAGTGCGCGGGCGACATAGCGCAGGCGGTCGAGTTCGGGGCGGAAGGGAAGGATGCCGGAACAGGGCGGCCCCACGGCAAGGCTCGTCTCCTCGTGCAACTCCCGCATGGCGGCAAGCGCGAGCGCACGGACGGCGGATACGGACATGCGTCCGCGATAGATGCCGACAAGGCGATCGATCAGCGGTGCCGGGAGGTCGCTCGCAAAGGCGATCCTGTGATCGCCCGGATCCCGTCGCCCGCCGGGAAAGACATGAAGGTCGGGCATGAAAACATGCTTCGTGTTGCGCCGGCCCACCAGCACGCGGACGGTATCGCCGCTCCGGTCGAGAAGGAGGAGGGAGGCCGCAAGCCGCGGCCGCAGAGCTTTTGTCGCCGGGATGACCGCCTCGGACGTGCCGCCGGTTGCGGCATCATCGCTGCGCATCAGGTGCGGTCCTGCGACGGCAATTCGTCTTCCGGCCGATCCTCGTGTCCGCCGAAGCCGTGCATGCGCAACGCCCATTGCAGCCCGACGACACCGCCCTTGACCGGCTGCATGAGGGCTATCGAGCCGGCAATCGTGATCGGCACCCAGATGGCGAGGTGCTGCCAGTTCGACAGCGTCACCAGCATTTCCGTCATCATGAAGCCTCCGAGCACCAGGTGGCCGACGATCGTGACGACGATATACGGCGGAAAATCGTCGGCACGATGATGATGCAGCGCTTCTCCACAGGCGGAACAGGTGTCGTTGACCTTGAGGAACCGACCGAACATGCGCCCTTGGCCGCAGTTCGGACACCGGTTGAGAAGCCCGCGCCGGATCGAGCGCCCGACAGGACGGTCGGTCATAGGGGCATCGCCGAGATGTAGCGTTTCTGCCCCCGGTCGTGCGCCACTCTCACTCATGTCACCACCATTCGTCATCGGAATCAGCGCCGCCCACGCGGTGGCCGGGTGCCGGGCGCCTTGCGGGCAGCGGCCTTGTCCCGGCGTCCTGCCTTGTGGAAGGAGCGCGTCGCCGTCGGCATCTTGCGGCCCTCGTCCAGCATTTCAAAACGCAGGGCGCCGGCCAACGGCACGGCATCCACGAGCTTTACCCGCACCTCGTCGCCGAGGCGGTAGCCGAGACCGGTCTTGTCGCCGACCAGCGCCATATGCGCCTCGTCGAAGATGAAATAGTCACGCCCGAGCGTCGAGATCGGCACGAAACCGTCAGCGCCATATTGCGGCAGGGAGATGAACAGGCCTGACTTCGTGACGCCGGACACGCGGCCATCGAACTCCTCGTTCACGCGGCCGCTCAGATGATGGGCGATCAGTCGGTCGATCGTGTCACGCTCGGCCGCCATCGCGCGCCGCTCGAAAGTCGAGATCTCCGCAGCGATATCCTCTAGCGCGCCTTCTTCTGCCGGTGTGATGGCGCCTTCGCCGAGCCCCAGCGATCCTACCAGCGCGCGATGCACGATAAGGTCGGCATAGCGCCGGATGGGCGAGGTGAAGTGAGCGTACTTCATCAGGTTCAGGCCGAAATGGCCGATATTCTCGGGACTGTAGACCGCCTGGCTCTGCGAGCGAAGCACCATCTGGTTGACGATGGTCTCGTAGGGCTGGTCCTCGGCCTTCGCAAGAATGCCATTGAAGTGGTTGGCGCGCATGTTGCCGCCCTTGACCAGCGTCAGGTCGAGCGTCGCCAGAAATTCGCGCAGCGTCTCCTGCTTGGCGAGTGACGGCGCATCGTGGACGCGATAGACGAGCGGCTGGCGTTTGATCTCCAGCGTTTCGGCGGCCGCCACGTTCGCCTGGATCATCATCTCCTCGATCAGCTTGTGCGCATCGAGCCTGTCCGGCACGAAGACGCGATCGACCGTGCCATCCGGCTTGAGAAGGATCTTGCGCTCGGGCATATTGAGTTCGAGCGGCTGGCGTCGGTTCCGCCCGATGGTGAGGATGCGATAGGCGTCCCAGAGCGGCTTGAGGATGGGCTCCAGCAGAGGGCCGGTCTTGTCATCGGGCGCGCCGTCGATCGCCGCCTGGGCTTGGTTGTAGGAGAGCTTGGCCGCACTCTTCATCATGATGCGATGAAAGGTGTGTCCGATCTTCCGGCCTTCGCTTGTAAAGCGCATGCGCACCGCAAGCGCCGGCCGGTCCACTGTCTCCTTCAGCGAGCACAGTTCGTTCGAGATACGCTCGGGCAGCATGGGGACGACACGGTCCGGGAAGTAGACGGAGTTGCCGCGCTTCAGCGCCTCGTTGTCCAGCGCCGATTTCGGCCGCACATACCAGGAGACATCGGCGATCGCGACGGTGACGATCACGCCGCCCGCGTTCTCCGGTGATGTGTCCGGTTCCGCGTGCACGGCGTCGTCATGGTCCTTGGCGTCGGCCGGGTCGATGGTGATCAGCGGCAGCGAGCGCCAGTCCTCACGGTGCGACATCGTCGCAGGACCGGCGGCCTCCGCTTCGCGAATGACACTGTCGGGGAAGATATAGGGAATGCCGTGTGCGTGAATGGCGATCATGGAGATCGCCTTTTCCGAAGAGACCGAACCGATGATCGACTTCACTTCGGCCTTGGCAAGCCCGAACCGGCCGGAGCGGACGATTTCGACCTCAACCAGATCGCCGTCCCTGGCCTCGCCGACGCCGCTCGCTTCGACGTCCATCTCCTCGCCGCGCTTGTCAATGGGCATGATGCGGCCGGTGCCGGCCGGCATCTCACGGAAGACGCCGAGTGCCGCATTGGCGCTGCGGCGGCGATCGAGCACCTTGACGATGCGGCCGGTATAGGCGGGGCCGGTCGGCTCCTTGGAGGGGAAGATCTTGGCCAGCACGCGGTCGCCGATGCCGCCGACGGGCATCTTGCCCTTGGCTTTGGCAACGCTCGACTGGCGGATGAGAACGGCCGGTGCGACACCGGAATCGTCGGGCCACTCGGCCGGACGGGCGACAAGCTCGCCGTCCTTGTCGCGCGTGGTGATGTCGAGAACGGTGACAGGGGGCAGGGCGCCCGGCCGGACGAGCGCGTTGCGCTTCTTCTCCACGAGACCGTCGTCTTCGAGATCCCGCAGAGCCGCCTTGAGCTCGATGCGCGCTTCGCCCTTCAGGCCGAACGCCCTTGAGATTTCGCGCTTGGAGGCTTTGTCCGGATTTTCCGCGATGAAACGCATGAGCACGTCACGCGGTGGCACGGCGCCGTGGATGATCGGTGTGTCATCGGCAGGCGGCAGGGCCGTGCCCGCACGGGCCAGCCGGACCGAAGGTTTTGCGGTCCGTCTCATGCCGATGCGGGGCGATTTGCTCACGGTCTATCCCTTCTGTGCCTTGGCGGCAGCCGCAGTCTTGGGTTTTGCAGCAGCCTTCGTCTTTGTCGTCGTCTTCGCCGCAAGCTTGGCCTTGGCGGCGGCTCTTGGCTTCGCAACCTTCTCAGTGCCGTCGCCGTCCGTCGCAGCCTTGGCTTTGGCAGGCTTTGCAGCCTTCGCCTTGACAGCCTTGGCCTTCACGGGCTTCGCCTTACCGGCGCGTTCTGCCAGCAGCGGCAGGGCTTCTTCGAGCGTCACCGATGTCGGATCCTTGCCCTTGGGCAGGGTCGCGTTCACCTTGCCCCAGTTGACATAGGGTCCATAGCGCCCATCGCGAACGGTAATGGCGCCACCATCCGGATGCTCCCCGAGTTCCTTCAGCGCGGCAACAGCCGCCCCGCGACCCGCTGGCCCCTTGGATGCCTTGTCCGCCAGCACCGAGACGGCGCGGTTGAGGCCGATCGAGAACACGTCCTC